>NZ_JAMQOQ010000003.1 GCF_031624635.1 Halogeometricum sp. S3BR5-2
ACAGCTGCAAAAGGCACTGAGCAACCGATTCTTTGACTCACTCGACGAGCTAACAACAGCGATCGACACCGCTCTCGACAAACTCTCCGTCCCTAAAGTGAGCAATTACTTCTAGTGTCTACTATAGCGCAGTGAAGAACAGCGGACACAGTGCTGTCCGGCCCTCGCTAGCAGCACTCGCAGCGTCCCGTATCGCACAGAGGAAGGGAAGTCCAAAAGACACGAGTTTCGGCTGTGTGCCCGTTGAGGTCCGATCCCAGCGAGCGACTGCTTTCGGCTCGTGCACGCCTTCTCGACTCGTGTTAGTCCCGATGCGATTCTATGTGCACTTTGAACAGCGATGCTTTCACTTCGAGTGTTCCGCGACGTAGACGCCAGCTAGCTCCGTGTCCTCGACCCGCAACGTCACCTCGTCACCTTCTTCGTAAGGGTGCGCAGTGACGACAGTCACTGCCTCGAGAGGCTGGCGACGAACGAACGCCCAGAGAAGTTGCAGGAGCGAGGGATGGCCCCCTTTCCGGACGACGATGACGTAGCGCGACTCGGCCAACTCCTGCAGACTGGACGTCAAATCGTGCTCGCCCAACTCGTTTGGAGGGACGACGTGCAGGACTTCGCCCTGAATTTCCTCGGTCACAGTCTTACGAGGAGAGCGAACAGGATGAATAACCTGCTATGGACCGAGACATCCGGGTGCAACAGGAGTTCTCAAGCGTGCGGTCTCGGAACTACTGAAATGAACCGTCTGGTTCATCGCGTAGAATCGCGGATGTATAATACTGTGGGGATGGCGTCTGTGTGCTAGAAACCTCACCAACGCGGGCGTAAACTGCGGACGAGGTGGTGTCCGTACTAGAACAGCAGCACTCATCAGACCCTCTGTGGAGAAAAGCAGAAGAACACGAGACACGGGAGGCGGCTGTATACGACTCCGAGTCAAACGGTGTCTCCGTGACCCACCCAGCCAACCGACCGTTTCTCTCGACGACCCAACAGCACCGAATTAGAGTTTACGGTATAATGCGACGGTACGTGCGAAAGCATCCG
The DNA here is from genome assembly GCF_031624635.1 of Halogeometricum sp. S3BR5-2. Taxonomy (NCBI): domain Archaea; kingdom Methanobacteriati; phylum Methanobacteriota; class Halobacteria; order Halobacteriales; family Haloferacaceae; genus Halogeometricum; species Halogeometricum luteum. The sequence goes on from NZ_JAMQOQ010000003.1 coordinate 1,048, forward strand.
CACACGGTGAGCGTATCGCTTCCGGAGGTACGGGAACAGCCGCCGATTCCACAGAGAAAATCCGACAACATCAGCCGTGGGAGAATCTCAATGACGAGCCTCCAACTCCTCAATCAAATCCGAAAGTGTATCACGGACTTCTTTGGCCTTCTCTATGTCCATCTGTTCGTAGGCTAGCTTGCTGGCGTTGATACTGATCGTGCGACCGCCAGCATCAATATTCCAGTATTCCTCTCCGACAAGATGCACGCAGAGATAGAACATTCTCTTAGTATTATGTCATTTGTTCGTTCTCAAATCCTCTCACTCGTTTGCAGTGTATCCAGGGAGAGCCGCGGTGATTCACGCAGACTGACGCGTGTACGACAGGGCTATCTCTTCAGCCGACCATGTTCTTGAACTGAAAAGACATGGCATCGACACCAAGCCACCCAGTCACGGGAACCGAGCAATCGCCGACGGTGCGACGATGGAACTACTTGAGGGTCGGCGGGCTCGCGGCACTGGCTGAAGCGGCCATCTACGTCGCCGGGATCGCGTACTTCCTCGTAATCCTCGATTTCGCGGGCGCCGCTGGGCCGCTCGAACAGATCGAACTGTTCGTCGCGAACGAGACCAGCCTGTACGCGATGTACCTGCTCATCTACGTCGTCTTTGGAATCATCCTCGTGGCGCTCGTCCTCGCACTCCACGAGCGACTCGCGACCGACGCACCGATGCTGATGCGTGCGACGACCGCGTTCGGCCTCATCTGGGCCGGACTCGTCATCGCCAGTGGGATGGTTGCCACCCTCGCAACCGGAGTCGTTGTCGACTTGTATAGTACCGACCCCGCCCAAGCGACGACGGTCTGGCTGGCGGTCAGTCCGGTTATCGACGGGCTCGGAGGTGGAAACGAAATCGTCGGTGGTCTCTGGACGCTACTCGTCAGCATCGTCGCGTTGCAGACGCAAGCACTGCACCGCGTGCTGAACTACGTCGGTCTCGTGGTCGGCACGGCCGGCATCCTCTCGGCCATCCCGGCGCTCGGAGAAATCGGCGGGGGAATCTTTGGGCTCACCCAGATCGTCTGGTTCGTCGGCCTGGGCATCCTCCTCCTGCGCACGAGTCGGAGCTGAAGCCACAGGGCGTCGACCGTCCGAATCCCACGGTGGATTCGCGCATCTTCAGGCGCGGGAAAAAGTCGACAGAAGTCGTCAGTCTTTTTTGTTACTATTCCTACCACTGCGCATATGGTCCCACTCGAAGTGTCGACAGTCCCGCTTCAGGGCAGTGATACCGGTGGTATCGGACTTCTCCTGTTCCAGTTGGTACTCGCCGTGATTCAAATTGCCGGGATGTGGGCGGTATTCGAGAAAGCCGGCCGCGCGGGATGGAAGGCGATCATCCCGATATACAACTTCTACGTCATGCTTCAGATCGGGAAGAACGCGTGGTGGTGGTTGGTGCTCGTATTCGTGCCGATAGTGAACATTTACGCGCTGTACAAAATCCACGCCGGAGTGGCCCGATTCTTCGGGCGAGGCATCGGCTTTGGGCTTGGACTCACGTTCCTCGGCATCATCTTCTACCCACTCTTGGGCTTCGGTGACTATCAGCCCCGCCAGTCCGGTGGGCTGGCGTGACTACTCTCCTATCGAGGGTCTGAGGTCCATCACTAACTAAGGCAAGCGAGGACCACCGCATGTGTCTTCAATTATATAACTAGTTGAAAGAACTCTGCTCGTTTCAGACTCGGTGTACGATCAATGAAGTGAAGTCGAGCAGCGGGTATCAACGCAGGTCCGAGCTATGTCGCCCACTGCAGCGGAATTCTTTTGTGATGATACGCCGTCGATTCGGGTATAAGAGCCGACGAGAGTTCGGCATTATTCGTCTCCCTCAAAGAGGTCGTGTGCTCCGACCAGGATATCAAATTCGTGGTCACGTTTGGGTCTCAGATCACGGGAGAAGCGACTGACGCATCCGATCTCGATATCGCCGTCAAATTCTCTGACGATCTCTCGAGCAGCGAACGATTCGAAGAGCGGTGTTTCCTGTCGGGAGACCTCCAACAAGAGAGATGGCCATTTATCGACATCTCTGACATTGAAACGCTTCCTCTCGACGTCGCACACGACCCCGTCAACGGAACACTCGTCTGCGGTGACGAGCACGCGTTTGGACGGTTCAAGGAAACTATCGAAGCGACGTTCGATGACCAACGTGATGACCTTCGCCGACAGCAACGTGCTGTGATTTCGGATACGACGGGTACGAGGACGGAGTTCGGCGTTCTGTTGGAAAGCTTATATCGGTTCGGCCACGCAAGGAGCATATGTCAATGGGAAATCAGTACTCCGATCTTCGATATCCGCTCGGAGTTGTCGGACTCATCATCGTCTCGCTCTTCCTGAGAGCAGGCATCAGGAGGATTGTTGATGGCCTGGTTACTGACTCGGTCTCGTGGGTCCCACTGTTCGGTACGGTTGGGCGGACCGTGCTGATCTACAGTTGGGCTGTATCCCTGTTCGCGTTCGTTCTCGTTCCCATAGTGGCTTTCTGGTTCGGGACGAGGTACGGACAGAGATCAGGATGAGTATGGCCACTCACCGGGCTGTATCGGTGACAGCTCCCTCCTCGGCCGTCGTATGCACGAGACGATGCAAGTATGGGACACCTTTGACCTCGACGGCCTACCCGAAGTACAACGCGAGTTCTCCGAGGCGTGGCGGGATACCGACGAAATCATCTGCTCAGCCACCCTGGAACACCGTGCCGGAAGCGGACTCGCCCAGAGCAGACGTTCGACCCCGACAGGAGACAGGCCATGAGAGACCAAGCTGATCGCGACCTGTCAATCGGTGGCGCCGACCCCGCTGCCGAGGCCATCCGGGCAGACCCGGTCGACCGGTGCGTACTGCGCTTAGTCCCGACGATTGTCGGTGGGGGAACCCGACTCCTCCCCGACGCAACGCGGGTTGACCTGGCTCTCAATACGACGCGCCGTTTCGACGATGAGTCCGCCCTAGTCGACTACAGCCTCCGATGACGAAACCGATCCCCAAACAGGCATCGAGAAAGACCACCAGTCAGAGCACCGGAACGGATTGCCTTCACCTAGGAAACTACGCGCCCTCTATTCGGCACGTCCGCAGCAACCTCACCAAACCCTGCCAAGAACCACGTGCTGACTACAGAGGATGGATTCAGCACGGAGGGCTCGTTTATTCCACTCTGCCCAGACTGAACTAACCGCTGAGTAGCGCCTGCATATTCAGCACCACCCCACAAAATGGAGAGTTGCAGGTTGTCTATAGTACAACGTCACCTACTTGTGTCGGATTCCTCCTCGGGTCCACCACCGTTTTCCGGTAACTGGATGCCCGGTCTCGGCGTTTCGAACGGGCGACCGCCTTTCAAACTAAACAGCATCTCCCGGGTCGACAGAACCCGAATCTCCGGATACCGGCGTCTCTCGGCTTGCGCGTAGCTCGCGAGCGCGACCAATACGACGCCACCAGTCGTGTTGCCAAGCAAAATCGGAAGCCAGAACTCGTAAATCAGGGTGAGTACCCCCGGACTCGGCGTCTTGAGGAACATGACGAAGAGTGCTTCAGCGCCTGAACTCACGACGTGGTACAGGCCGAGGACGGGAATCGTGAAGAAGACGAGATAAGTGATTACGACACGCGAAATTGTATCTTGCACAGCCGTATGGAGCCACACCACGCCAGCAACAAGCCACCCCGCGAACAGGGCCTTGAAGAACAGGTCCCACCAGCCCAGTTCGAGGCCGTGCTGGAGGAATTCGGCTCCGACCTCCATCTCTGCCGGCGTAAGTACGTGCGTGTTTGCGAGGATGAACGCGCCGAACGCGGCACCGATGACATTCGCCAGCAGGACGACGCTCCACATGCGTAATAGCAAGGGGAGACTGGCCAACCGGGTTAGGACTAGCTTGACAGGTGGGAGAGTGGTCTCGGTGTACAGTTCGTACCGTCCGAGAATGATGTACATGAACCCGATCGGATACAGCACTGCGGCGAGGAATCTATTGTTTGGGAACGTCGCGGTCCCGACCGTGTAGCCGATGAACGTCAAGACGATCGCGAAGCCGGCGGTGAAACCGCTGAAAAACAGTTCCGAGAGCGTGCTGTCGATTTCCTCATCGGCGGACGCAAGTAGCCGTTGATGGATTTCATCCCATGAGAAGCGATCGCCGAGTGCCCAGCCCGCTGCCGGGACGCCGGAAGCAGCCCGGTCCTGGGACCGGACGACTGGTGGCGAGTCCTCGGATTCGTCGCTCATGAATACCCTCCAGACAGCAACTGCTGTGGTTCGACTATATTCGGAGTCGGGTCCGCTCGTTGGACGTGGATAATCCGGGATCCCGAGCCAAGATGAAATGGTGGTACCATAATGTCTCTCCCTGAATATGGGTGACAATCTGTAGCATTATGAGTTTTATCAGCGGTAAGCGGGAGACGGCTTCCGGCGTTCGGACGTATAGCGTTCCGTTATCCCGTGCATGTGAGTCAGGGCCAACTAACTGGTGACTATTCCTCTGAAGCTGCCATTCTGTTGACTACATCCTCTATACTCAGCACGCGACTCTTGACAGTGTTCGGTGAGGTCTCTGCAATCATGTTGAATAGAGGGCGCGAATCGGTCACTGGCACAGCATCCAGTATGTGCGAGTCGGATTGCTCAGAACAGAGCGTGTAGTTCGCGTCAGTGCTGACGTTTACAAATACGGGAACTCACATCGAAGTATGGTTGCCACGTATCCAATACTGTCACTACTGGTCATCTTCGCACTCTCATTGTTGATTGTGCGTATTGGTTCAATTGCGCTGGAGATGACGGGCCTCTCACCAGATGTGGCCTCCTTCCAAGCTACGTCGGCATTTTCTGGGGCTGGATATACGACCGAAGAGGCTGAACAGGCCGTCACCACGGCAGGCCGCCGCAAAACCGTGAAGGCGCTTATTCGGCTTGGCAGTATCGGACTCCTCGGTGCAATTTCGTCGCTTGTCCTTTCGTTCACCCGTACTGGTGGCGGAAACCTGCTGAACTTGTTGTACATTCTCGGTGGTGCCGGTGTGATTATTCTGTTCGCACGGAGTCGGTGGTTCAACCGACTCGTTACGCCATTCATCGAGTGGACACTTAGCAAGACGACAGAGTTGGAGGTCACGGATTATGCCCAATTACTTGGGTTACGACGCGAGTATCGTGTGGCAGAGGTAGAAATCAGCGCGGGTGATTGGCTGGCAGAGAAGACTATTACTGAGTTGGATTTACCAGGTGAAGGTGTGTCGATACTCGGCATCCGCCGGGACGACTCATACATAGGTGCGCCACAACCAGATGTGAAGGTAAAACCGGGAGACACACTTGTCCTCTATGGGAAACAAGACCGTCTAAAAGAATTGTCAGGACGTCTTAGTGGAGATACAAAAGCCCGAGGGGATGCTGTTGAAGACCATGAAGAAACACTTGAAGAGCAAAAACAACTCATCGAGCAATAAGCACCCTCTTCTAATCGATTCGTTCGGCCCATCCAGTGTGAACTAAAGGATGACGGTCTGCTGAATACATCCTCTGTCCGTAGCATCGTGACCGGGAAGTTCGAATGACCGATTCGCGCCCTCTGTTCAGCACGACCACACGGACCTCACCGAACGCTGTCAGAAACGAGTGCTGACTCTTGCGGAGCCCGTCTCTTCCCCGTTCGTACCGAGCAATCGTCCGCAGAGACTCACATAGATGCAAGGAGGAAGCCCACAGCTTCAGCCGTGGGAGGAATCCGACAGTCCATTCTACCAACCACGAACGATAGGAGTCCGACTCCCCCACGCCAGCCAGGGGGGTTTATAAAACACCACTCTATACGTGAAGTTACAGATGGAGGTCAAACGAACCATTCCGGTCGAACTCTCGGTTCCAGATGACCGAGAGGACGACCTCCATCAGACCATCGAGCAGTTCAACCACGCTTGCAACTACACCGTCCAACACGGTCGCAACGACGACGGCTACCTCATCCTCAACAAGTCCACCATACACGACGAGGTGTATCACGACTTGCGAGACGAGACAGACCTACCCGCGAACCTCTGCGTTCGAGCCTACTCGAAAGCCGTCGAAGCGATGAAATCCACCATCGCTGACTGGAAAAAGGGGAACAGCCGACCACTCCCACGGTTCAACGAATCGTCAGCAGTCTACGATAAACGGACGTTGACTATCAAGGACAGGTCGGCCACCCTCTCCACCATCAACGGTCGGGTCGCCGTAGAGTACGTTCTCGGTGACTACCAGAAGTCCTACCTCGATGATGACGACTACGAGAAGCGGATGGGAACGCTCCACTACCGCGAGGACGACGAAACGTTCTACCTCCACATCGTCATCAAGAAAGAGACCGAAGAACGCGACGGTGACAAAGTGTTGGGTGTGGACTTGAACCTGAAGAACGTCGCCGTAACGAGTACGGGGTCGTTCTACGATGGTGGTGAACTATTGTGGGGTCAGAACCACTACTTCCGCGTGCGTCGAAGCCTTCAGCACAAAGGCACTCGCTCCGCCAAGCAGGTACTCCGGCGACTGTCGGGGCGAGAAAACCGCTTCGTGCTGAATCGCCTGCACACGATTTCTCGACGCATCGTGGAAGAGGCAGACATCCACGACTGTTCGTACATCGCCGTCGAACGCCTGACCCACATCCGCGAGCGGATGGACAGTCGGAACGACCAAGTGAAGCGTCAGATGCACAACTGGGCGTTCCGCGAACTCCAAGACATGCTCGCGTACAAGGCTAGCGAGTACGGTATCCACGTTGAACAGATACCGCCCGCGTTTACGAGTCAGACCTGCTCGAAGTGCGGGCATCAATCCAGTACGAATCGTAATTCGGACGGGTGGTTCGAGTGTAACGAGTGTGGGTACTCAGTTGATGGCGACTACAACGCTTCCAAGAACATCGGTCAGAAACTGCTAACTTTACCAGAGGGCAAACGTCCCTCTGGGTTGGGCGACGGTCATCTCGCCCTCAAATCCGGGATGCTGAACGGGAATGGCGATTACGCCGCCTACGACGTTTCGTCGTCAGACCGGGAGTCCACGGACAAGCCCACGACTTCAGTCGTGGGTCGATGACACTTCGGTAACCGAGATCGCGTTGAGTGGTGTCCGCCCACCATGAGGCTCGAATCGTATCGTCATCCCCGCCTTCTATCCCGACGACGATATCTGATGAGAGAGATGGGGTTCACGCCGTCCTGCGGACGCGAGTGGGTCGACGTGTCGATATTCGGAATAGAGTTTTATTTCCTAGACATACACTTGTGAAATCGATATCCTGAAGATTTATTTACAGATGTGGTCTCAAAATCGGGCAATACATAGGCAGAGGTTTGGGCAGATTCCACAGTATCTGTTTGTCGGAGCATACTGGTACATTCGGTGCATAAATCGGAGAAAAAGACCGATCGATTTCGCGACGCCGAGGCCCAAGTCCGTAACCGTCCGACTCGTACTTCAACGAACCAAATTGCCATCCATTACACATCTATATATGTAATATCCCGATAGCGACATCCAGAGGACTGAGATTGTGACCGCTTATCGCTCATCAGCTTCAGGGAGTACAACGACGGCACTCACTCGCGCTCCCTCCGACCAAGTGCACGAGACTGTTTACCGAAGCGCGGAACCTTATATAGGCGAGATTGACCTCACCTACGGTCGATGAGAGCAGAGACACTTCACCTGGGTTCCGATTCAGAGATAACTATCGCTTGGTTGAACTGTGTTGTGTGGTAACTCGTCCTTCCCGAGATACAGAACATTATAAGTCGAACTACCAGAGCTCATCAGTGCTGACATCGAGGCTGAGGCGCCGGACAGACGAAAATAGCATACGGGGTGGGACCCCGTACCTCGAACAGCACAGTTTAGCGGAAAACCCACGAGAATTCGACCCCGAGACAGCCGAGCGGTTTCGACCGTTACTCGGTTCGGCGTAGCCCCGACGCGATTTTCTCGGCGGTCACGGGGAGGTCGACCACGCGCACGCCGCAGGCGTTGCGAACGGCGTTCGCGACGGCGGCCGGCGGGGCGATGTTACACGTCTCCCCGACGCTCTTCGCGCCGAACGGGCCGGACGGTTCGTACGGTTCGACGAGGATGCCCGTCGTTCGCGCGGGGATGTCCGTGGCTCGGGGAGACTCGTACTCCCGAAGCGTCGTCACTTCGGGGCGGCCGTCCTCGTCCCACGTGACCGCTTCGGATACCGCCTGTCCGTATCCCATGACGGCGGCACCGATGACTTGTCCGCGGCAGTTCTCGGGGTGGATGGCGTAGCCGACGTCGGCGGCGCTGACCAGTTGCATCACCTCGAAATCGCCCGTCTCCAGGTCGACTTCGACCTCCGCGACCTGTGCGGCGAACGGTTTCGGCGAGAGTTCCGGCGCGGCGTCGCCGTGGCCGATGATTCGTTTCTTCCGCCCATCGATACCGGTGAAGATGCGTTCCGCGAGGTCGGCGACTCGAATCTGGTCGCCGGACGGACCGGTGATGGCCCCTTCCGAGAGCGCGAGCGACTCGCGGCTATCCTCGAGGTAGTCGGTCGCGGCGTCGCACAGTTTCTCGGCGGCTTCTTCCGCGGCGCGTCGGACCGCCGTTCCGGAGACGTACGTCGTCGAGGAGCCGTAGGCGCCGTTGTCCCAGGGCGTCGCGTCCGTGTCGTCGCTCTGGACGTGGATGTCGCTCGTCGGGATACCGAGGACGCCCGAAGCGATCTGCGCCATCGTCGTGTCGGCACCTTGTCCGATGTCGCCGACGCCGACCCGAAGCGTCGCGGTGCCGTCGTCCTCGATGGTTATCTCCGCACCGGCGAACTCGTCGCCTGCGACACCGGATTTGTGCATCGCGAGTCCGATACCGAATCCGCGAGCGTACCGCCCGTCCTCCGTCTCGACCGTTCGCGGTTCGTCGCGCCAGTCGGCGTCCGCGGTCGCCTCGTCGATACACTCTTCGAGTCCGATGGCGGCGAAGGGACGCTTGCTCTCGGAGAATCCGGGGTCGAACGCCTTCAGACCGTCGTGGACGATGTTCCGCCGTCTGAGTTCGAGCGGCGGTATTCCGACCGCTTCGGCCACTTCGTCGATGTGACTCTCGACGGCGAACGCGCCCTGCGGCGACCCGTACCCGCGCATCGCGGCGGCGGGCGTGATATTGGTGTAGACGGCGCGCCCGGTGAATCGCCGGTTTTCGAGGTCGTACACGGACAGCGGTTCGTGCCCGCCGTTCGACAGTACGGTCAATGCGTGGTTTCCGTACGCGCCCGTGTTCGACGTAATGTCCACGTCCATCGCCGTGAGTTCCCCGTCCTCGGTGACGGCCGTTTTGACGGTGATATCCATCGCGTGCCGGCAGTGAGTCGCGTACAGGTCTTCTTCCCTCGACGTGACGAGCCGAACCTTCGCGTCGGCCTTCCGCGCGAGTGCCGCACAGTAGTACTGCGTCGGGAGCGTGTCCTGCTTCCCGCCGAATCCCCCGCCGACGCGTGGCTTTACCACTTTCACCTTCGCTCGCGGCAGGCCGAACGCGCGTGCGACGTTGTCGCGGACGAGATGAGGCGTCTGCGTGCTGGTGCGGAGGACGAGGCGGTCGCGGTCGTCTATCCACGCGATAGTGGCGTTCGGCTCCAACTGGGCGTGCTGAACGGTCTGCGTCGAGTACTCGCCCTCGACGACGATATCGGCCTCGGCGAAGGCGGCGTCCACGTTTCCCTCGCTCGATTCGACCTCGGCGACCACGTTCCGGTCGCGGTCACAGCCGGGTTGTGGGTTCTCGTACTCGTCTTCGTCGTGAAGCGTCGGTGCCTCCGGTGCCATCGCCTCCTCGGGCGCGAGGACGTGGTCGTGCACCTCGTACTCGACCTCGATGGCGTCGAGTGCCGCGGCCGCGATGTCGTCGGTGTCGGCGGCCACTGCCGCCACGGGGTCGCCGACGAATCGAACCGTCGGGTCGTTTCCTCCCTCGTCGTACGGTGCCGGCTGCGGGTGCGGGACGCCCTGCCTGCAGTAGCGGTGGGGAAAGTCCGCTGTTCGGGTGACGACGGCGCGGACGCCCTCCATCGACGCTGCCTCGGACGTATCGATGTCGCGGACGGTCGCGTGAGCGTGTGGGCTGTACAGGACCTTCCCCGCGAGTGCGTCGTCGGCCACCACATCGTCCGTGTAGGCCGCCTTTCCGGTGACGAGTCCGCGACCGTCGACCTTCTCGACGCTGTCGCCGACGTCGCCCGGGGCCGACGCTCGTCTCTCGTCGCGGTCGCTCACGCTACTCTCCGCGGGCGGCGTCCGGGTCTGCTCACTCATCGCTCTCACCACCGAATCCGCAGTCACAGCCCGGACACCCGCCGTCGGTAACGGCTGACGACTGCTCGGACGTCTCCGTCTCGCCTCGTATCCGCGCTGCGGCGTCTTCGACGGCGTCGAACTGTTGGACGTATCCGGTGCACCGACAGATGTTCCCGTTCAACGCGCTCGCGATCTCCTCCCGCGTCGGGTCGTCGTTCTCGCGGAGGAGTTTGGCGGCGGAGACCATCATTCCCGGAATACAGAAACCGCACTGCGCCGCGCCGTGGTCGAGGAACGCGGCCTGTACCGGATGGAGTTCGCCGGTCTCGTCGTCGACGAGTCCAGCCGCGGTCGTCAGTTCTGCCCCGTCGAAGCGGTCGGCCGGAAACAGACAACTCCGGACGACCCCGCCGGTGTCCTCGTTCAGGACGTTGCACGCGCCACAGACTCCCTCGCTACAGCCGTTGAGGACCGAATCGATTCTGTTGTCTCGGAGCGCTTGCATCAGGCTGCTTCCCTCTCGGTACGTGATCGTCCGGTGCTCGCCGTCTACGGTCAACTCTACGGACGACTGGCCGGTCACCTCGTCTCCCATTGACATAGGATTCGGTCACTCGCACATAAGCGTACTGCCGTCTCGAAGATGTAACGGCCCTGACCGTCCGGTTCGGCAAGAGGCGCGGTCCCGGGCGGCCGGGAGCAAAGAGGGCCGACAGTCGAAGCTCAGGCGTCACCGCGCTCCGTGCGGAGACGCAGAACGATCGGCGAGAAGAACATCACGAGAGAGAGCACGAGCAGGAATCCGCTGATGGGGCGCGTGACGAACACGGAGTAGTCGCCCCCGGAGATGAGCAGTGCGCGCTGGAAGCCGCGTTCGGCGATGGGTGCGAGGATGAACCCCATGATGAACGCGACGAGCGAGTACCCCCGTCTGTCGAGGACGAACGCGAACAAGCCGATCAACACCGCGACCATGACGTCCGTGATGTTCGTGCGGACGGCGTATGCGCCCATCAAGGCGAAGCTGATGATGGACGCGAGCAGGATGTCGTCCGGGAGGTCGTTGACGCGGGCGAAGTACTTCCCGCCGAGCAACCCCCCGAGGAGAAAGACGACGTTTCCGAGGAGGATGCTGATGTAGATGACGTAGGGGAGCGCGGTCCCCTCGAACGCTTGGGGGCCGGGTGAGATTCCGTACGTCACCATCACGCCGATGAACACCGCGGCCGACGCGCCGCCGGGGATGGCGAGCGCCATCGCGGGGACGAGCGCACCCATCGTCGAGCCGTTGTTGGCGGACTCGGCGGCCACGACGCCCTCGGGATTGCCGGTGCCGAACGACTCGGGTTTGTCGGACAGTCGGACTGCGACGAGGTAGGAGAGGAAGTTCGCCGCCGAGATACCGACACCGGGTATCGATCCGACGAACGTTCCGATGAGGCCGCCGCGGAGCATCCCGGTCCAGTCTCTCATCGCCTCGCGGACGCCCTCCCAGACGTTGCTGCCGGCGGCCGACACTCGGACCACCGAGTCAGTGGACAGCGTCATCTCGATGGCCTGCGAGACGGCGAACAGGCCGACGAGTAACACCACGAGGTCGATACCGCCCTGCAGATAGAACGTGTCGAACACGTACCGCGGACTCGCGCGGATGGGGTCGGTGCCGACGGAGGCGAACACGACGCCGATGGAGACTGCGACGAGCGACTTCAGGAGCGACCCTCGGGTGACCGCGGAGATGATCGACAGCCCGAACACCGCGAGCATGAAGAAGTCCGCCGGACCGAACTCCAGCGAGAAGTCCGCGAGGACCGGCGCGAACAGGGCGAGGAAGAAGAGGCCGATGACCGCGCCGACGAACGACGAGAGCGTGGCCGTTCCGAGTGCGACCGCGGCTTTCCCCTGTTTCGTGAGCGGATAGCCGTCCAACAGCGTCGCCGCCGACCCGGGCGTCCCGGGGATGTTGACGAGAATCGCCGACACCGACCCGCCGAACGTCGTCGACCCGTAGAGAACCGCCATCAACGAGAGGCCCACCTCGGGTTCGAGGACGAACGTGAACGGGAAGAACAACACCAGCGCGAGCGTCGGACCGATCCCCGGCGTCGCCCCGAGGAGGATGCCGATGAGAGAGACGGCGAGGATGAGTCCGAGCAGTTCCGGTGTTAGTACCGTCGCCAGCGCCTCCTGGATGTACCCGAGAGCAGTCATCAGAGCACCCCTCCGAGAATCGGAAGCTCGTACACGCCCTCGGTGACCGGCACGTGCAGAACTTGACCGAACAGGACGTAGATGGCGGCCATGACGAGGAGGCTGGCCACGATGCCCGACCGCCAGTCGCGACGACCCAAGAGACCGACGGTACCGAGGATGAGCAGGGGAATAGCGTAGAAGAAGCCGACGAGGTACGCGACACCGACGAAAACGACGAGCAATCCGATGATACCCACGCTTCGGGTAGTCCGGGAGGTGAGAATCGGCTCGACCGTCGGCCCCTCCGCGCGGGATGCGTCGTCGGTAACGCTCCCGCTCTCGGTTCGCCCCTCCTCATCGACCAGTTCCTCGCGATCCGTCTCCATCTCGTTGGCCATCCCCTGCGTCAGCACCTTGATGCGCTCGCCGTACGCCGGCGGAAGCACCTCCGAGGAGAACTGCACCACCAGAAAACAGAAACCCGCGACGAGGAACACCAGCGGGAATCGACGGGCGCTGTCCGGGTACTGCACCGTGACGGAGATAAGGTAGCCGAACACCGCCAAGAGCACCAACTGGTCCCACGTCGCAGCGAGGACGCCGCGCGCGTCCCTGCTCTCTCGCCTCTCTTCGTCGTATGCGTCGGTCATGGAGATGTGTGTGATGGATTCCGGTCGGCTTACTGGGTGAGTTCTCGATAGCGGTCCGCCGCGGCTTGGAGGTCGTCCATCTTCTGTCGCGTCTCCTCGGCGCCGACGCCGACCACGGAGAGCCCGTTGTTCTCGACGAACCCCTGGTACTCTTCGTTCTGGCACGCCGCCGTGATGGCGTCGGAGACCACGGACACGTTCGCCTCGTCGACGCCGGGCGGGCCGTGGATGGCCATCTCACCGGCGACGACCGGGATATCCCACTCGGAGATGTCGTTCACCGTCGGCGCGTCCGGGTAGCGTGGCGACGGACTCGGTCGGTCGACGAGCAACACGTCGATGCGGCCGTCCTGAACGAGACCGGTGAGATCCGAAGAGGAGTACGCGATGTCCACGTCACCGGACGCGGCCGCGGCCCCCGCCTCTGAACCGCTGTCGTATGGGACGGCGCTCACCTGTTCGCGGTAGTTGATACCGAGCGAGTCGAGAACGCTGACCGCGCTGAAATGCGTGGTCGACCCCGTCCCCGTGGAGGCCATCGTGAACTCCGAATCGCCGAGCTGACTCATCATGTCACTGAGGTCTTCGTACCTCCCCGCGGGCGCGACGAGCAACGAATAACCCGCGTCGACGGTCCCCATCGGCGTCAGCTCCGAGGGGTCGTACTGGGTGTTGAACAGCGCCGCCCCCAGAATCGTCGTCGGGAGGTACTGCGCGATGAGCGAGTAGCCGTCCGGGTCCTGTCCGTAGAGGTAGTTCATCCCCGTACGACCGGACGCGCCGCTCCGGTTCTCGACGATGGTGTTCCCGCCGAGTTCCTCCTCGAAGTAGGGCTTGAACCCGCGGTAGCGCGTGTCGTTGCTTCCCCCGGCCCCGAAACCGACGACCATCGTGATCGTCTCCGACGGGTACGACCCCGACTCCGAGGACGTGTCGGTACTCGATTCTTCGGAGGTCGACGACTCGGTCGTCCCCTCGCCGCCGCTGTCGCCTCCGTTGCCGTTACCCTCGCCGCCCCCCATACACCCGGCGAGACTCGCGATGCCGGCGAGCCCGGTTGCTTTGATAACCGATCGTCTATTCATGATACTGCTGTGATTGTCATTCATCCGCACACGTATGAGACCACAGCAGTAAATATAATCATTTCCCTTCGTGCGGGACTCACCGCCGATATTCACGCGAAACGGTGGGTCAACCCTATGAACATCCAGTTCGTGGTCCGGTCGGTCGACACGCTCGGGCTGTCGGCACCTGTGCACGCTCGCTGTCGTCGGACGACACAACGGTTATCACAGTGGAGGAACGTGTGACAAGGTGACAGTCGAACACAGCGCGGCGAAACCACCGAACTCAGCACGATGACAAGCGAACACAGCTACAACAACACGCTCAGCGTCGTCGGCGACACGCCGATGATCGAACTCCCGTCAATGCGTCCCGAGGGGGGCGCGTCCATCTACGTGAAGTGGGAGGGGGCGAACCCGACGGGGAGTCTCAAGGACCGAATGGCGCTCGCGATGATCGAACGGGCGAAGGAGCGCGAGGAACTCGGGCCGGGAGATTCGGTTGTCGAGTTCACCGGCGGGAGCACGGGGTCGAGTCTCGCGTTCGTCTGTGCCGTCCTCGACCACCCGTTCTCCGTCGTGACCGCCGACTGCGTCGCCGACGAGAAGATCGCGTCGATGCGAGCGCTCGGCGCGCACACCGTCGTCGTCGAGACGCCCGACGGGGAGATGTACGACGGTCTCTCGGACGACCTCAGAGCGGAAGCCGAGCGTATCGAAGAGGAGACCGGCGCGTACTTCACCGACCAGTTCAACAACCCCGACCAGCTCGACGGCTACGGGGCACTCGGACGAGAGATACTCGACGACAGACCCGACCTCGACGACTTCGTGATGGTCGTCGGAACCGGTGGCTGTGCGATGGGCACCTCGCGGTCGTTTCGGGAACGGGGTGCCGACGTTGCCGTCACGCTGGTCGAACCCGAGGAGTCCCCCGTCATCTCCGCCGGGACGACCGGGTCTCACAGCGTTCAGGGGACGGCCATCCTCGGCTCGCCGCCGCTCGTAGAGCGAGAACTGTACGACCGAGTCTGTACGCTCTCCAACGCCGAAGGAGTCGAGTGCGTCCGGCAACTCGCCCGCGACGAGGGGCTGTTAGTAGGGACCAGCACCGGCATGAACGTGGCCGCGGCGAGACGCGTCGCGGCGGACCGCGACCCCGAGCAATCGGTCGTCACGGTCGCGTGCGACACCGGTCTCAAGTACCTCTCGGACGGGCTGTACGAGGGAATAGCCGAGTCGAAGTTCTGTTTTTCCTGACCCGCCCCTCGTCCGTCCGGACTAAGCGGTAACGTTTTGCCCACCGCCGTCCGTGCTCTTGACGTATGTCAGCGGACACCACGTTTCAGTCGGTGTGGATGCAGGACCTGACCTGGCAGGACATCGAGTCGTACGTCGAAGCGCGCGACGACCCGACGGCAATCGTCCCCATCGGGTCCACCGAACAACACGGCCCGCACCTCCCACTCGGCGTGGACGCCTACCAGGCGATCGGTATCGCCGAGGAGTCCGCCGAAGCCGCGGACGTGCTCACCACGCCGCCGATATGGTACGGCGACGCGAATCACCACCTCGCGTTTCCGGGGACGCTGTCGCTGTCGACGCAGACGGTCATCGCCGTGTTGAAAGACGTGTACGCGAGCCTCATCCACCACGGCTTTACGAACATCGTCACCGTCAACGGGCATCGTCTGGCGAATCTCCCGGCGATCGAAATCGCCTCGAAACAGACCAAAGAGGAACACCCGGACACGTTCTTCGCCACGGTCGACCTCGTGCGCGCGGCGGTCCGCCTCCACCGTGAACTCCGCGAGGGCGACGAGGAAGCGGGCTTTCACGGCGGGGAGTTCGAGACGTCGTTCATCATGGCTCGACACCCCGAACTCGTCAAGGAAGAGAAGATACAGAAATCCGAGGAGACGTCGTCTTGGACGCGATTCGCGTCGAACGACTACGTCAACATCGACGACAGCATCCAGACGGCGAGCGCGCACCAAGACTGGGCCGAAGACGCGATGGGACATCAGGGCGACCCGACGTTCGCATCGCCGGAGAAGGGCGAGAAACTCATCGCCGGCATCGTCGCGAACGTCGTGGAGTTTCTCGGGGACCTCGAAGACCTGCGGGCGGCGCAGCGGAGCGACGACGGGGAGTCGCTCGGCCTCACCTACTGAGAGACAGTCCTCGCCGGAGGCGACAGCGTTGCTTCGACCGCATTTTCGAGAACTCGGCTCGACGCGACTGAGTGCGGACGCACTCATCACGAACGTTTATTACCGCCGTGAGTGACTCTCAGCCGTTAGCCGGCCACCGGCAGAGAGTACCATGCACGCAGTAGCATTCCACGAACACGGAGAGATCGACAACTTAGAACTGATGGACGTCCCCCGTCCGACACCCGAATCCGACGAGGTGATCGTCGCCGTCGAGGCGGCGGCGCTCAATCACCAAGACCTGTTCGCGGTGCGAGAACTCGACCACTACGTCCCTCAGTATCCTTTCTGGGGCGGGGGCGACATCGCGGGCGTCGTTGACGAACTCGGCGACGAGGTCACCGGATGGGAGGAGGGCGACCGAGTCGCCGTCAATCCCGCCATCTCCTGCGGCGAGTGCGAGTTCTGTGTCCGCGGCGAGCACTCCCAGTGTGCGAACTACGCGGTGTTCGGCGAGCACCGACTCGGCGGGTTCGCCGAGTACGTGGCCGTCCCCGCGGAGAACCTCGTCCGCGTCCCGGACGGCTACGAGATGACGAAGGCCGCCGCTGCACCGATGGCCGCCGGGACGGCGTGGCGCATGTTGGTCACCCGTGCGGACGTCGACCCGTGGGACGACGTGCTCATCGTGGGCGCGTCCGGCGGTGTCGGTTCGTACGCCGTCCAGATAGCGAAGAACGTGTTGAACGTGGGGACGCTGTACGGGACGACGTCGAGTGCGGCGAAAGCCGACTTCCTCCGTGAGTTGGGCGTCGACGAGGTCATCGACTACACCGAGGAGGATTTCAGCCGGGTCGTCTGGGAGGCCACCGACAAACGCGGCGTCGATGTCGTCGTGAACAACGTCGGGGGCGAGACGTGGGTGCCGTCGCTTCGGACGCTCCGAAACGGGGGGACCCTCGTCACGTCCGGAGCGACCGCCGGTCCGAACCCCGAAACCGAGATCCGACTGCTGTTCGTCCGGCAGTTGAACGTCCTCGGGAGCACTACGCACACTCGCGACTCGTTCGCGACGATGATGGAGTACGTTTTCGACGGCACCATCGACCCCGTGGTGCAGGAGACGTATCCGCTCGAAGAGTTCGAGGAAGCGTTCCGCAAGATGGCCGACCGGGAACTGTACGGGAAGGTCGTCTTGACGGTGGGGGAATGACGAGCGACGAGACGGCGGCCTTCGCGAATCGACCGTCCGTGACGCCGCCGCCGGGCGAGACCGAAGCGTGGGAAACGGCGACCAGAGAGGTTGGGTCGCTGCTGGACCCGGAGGCTGTCGCGGTCGTCGGTGCGTCGAACACCGAGGGGAAACCGGGGTACGCGCTGGTCGAGAACATTCGTATCAACGGCTACGACGGAGCCGTCTACCCGATCAATCCGAAGGAGACCGAGATTCAGGGGCTGAAGGCGTACCCGTCCATCGAAGACGTGCCGACCGACGTGGACACGGCGCTGTTCGTCGTGCCGGGCCACATCATCCCCGATATCGTTCCCTCCTGCGCCGAGAAGGGCGTCACCAGCATCGTCGTCGTCTCGGCCGGGTTCGGTGAGGCGGTGGACGCGGACCGCCAGGAGATGCAGGCCGAGATAGCCGAGGCGTGCAGACAGCACGGTATCCGCGCCATCGGGCCGAACACGACCGGCATGGTGTCGATGAAACGTGACTTCGTCGCGAGTTTCGTCCCGTTCCCGCGGTGGCACGACGGGAACGTCGCGCTCGCCGCCCAAACCGGTATTTTCGCCGGCGTCTACATGGAGGAGTTGATGGCCCGAGAGGTGCAGAAACTCGGTTACAACTACAGTCTCGCCCTCGGGAACAAGATGGACTTAGACGAGACGGAGTTCGTCAAGTACGCCGGACAGGACGACGACGTGGACGTGGTCCAACTCCACCTCGAATGCATCCGGAAACCCGCCGAGTTCTTCCCCGCGGCCGGTCACGTCGCTTCCTCGAAACCCGTCGTCCTGCTCAAGACCGGACGCACTCCCGAGGGCCGCGCGGCGTCGCGGTGGCACACCGCGTCGACGCCCGGGCCGGACGACGAGGTGACGAACGCCTGTCGCGCGAACGGTGTCGTGCGCGCCGATACCGTCCCGGAATTCATGAACTACGCGAAGGGGTTCTCCTACCAACCCGCACCGCGCGGCCGAAACGTCGCGGTGTTGTCGCTGTCGGGGGCGAACGCCGTGATGGCCGCCGACTACGTGAGCGACTCGATGCTGGACCTCGCGTCGCTCTCCGAGGAGACGCTCGAAACGGTGAAAGCGCTCGTGCCCGACTGGCAACCGGTCCGCAACCCAATCGACCAGTGGCTCGCGCTTCCGAGCGGTGCGCGCGAAGCGCAGGAAGTGCCGCTGAACGCCGTCCTCGCCGACGACAACGTCGACGCCGTGGTCACCATCCACCTCGCGACGGACGAACCCGACTTCGACGGCATCGGCGACGTGTACCGCGACGCGATGGCGGACCATCCCGAAAAGCCGGTTCTCTCGTACGTCATGGGGGCGGAAGTCAAAGACGGCTGGATCGAATCGATGGAGGGGACCGGCGTTCCGGTGTACGAATCGGCCGTCGAGGCCATCAAAACGCTCGAGCAGATGTACTGGTGGCGCCGGTACACCGACGGCGAGGCGGCGTACGATTCCTCGCTCCCGACCCGCAACGACCGAGTTCTCTGAGACCCCGCTCAGAGGTCGAACAACTTCGCTGCGGTTCCGCCGAGGACGGCCTCGCGCTCCGAATCGGTCAGGCCGAGTGCTTCGAGGTCCTCGAACGTCCCCGCGGCGTCCTCGGCCTCGAACGGATAGTCGCTGGCGAAGAGTAAGCGGTCCGCGCCCACCGTGTCGACCGCGCATCGAAGTGCCGGGACGTGGTGGGCGATGGCGTCGTAGTACAGCGTTTCGAGGTAGTGAGTCGGGCGGTGCTCGGGCAGGTCGTCCGCGTCGGCGTCGCCCGCGACCCGTTCTTTCGCGATGTCGTAGGCGGTTTCGAGTCGCCCCGCGAGGTACGGAAGCGCGCCGCCGAGGTGTGCCACGACGAACGGAATCTCGGGGAAGCGGTCGAAGAAGCCGTCGAAGACCAGTCTCGAAATTTGGACTGTCGTCTCAGTAGGGAAGATGACCATCGGCTTCAGCATCCACTCGTCTTCGCCCATCGACTCGGTGAGAGCGTTGTACCGCGGATGGACGAACACCGAGAGGCCGCGGTGTCGGATGCGTTCGAAGACGGGGACGAACGACGGGTCGGACAGCGGCGTCCCGCGAACGGTCGTCTTGAGGGCGATACCCGCGAGGTCCAGTTCGTCGGCAACGCGGTCGACCTCGGCGACGGCCGCTTCGGGGTCGCGCATCGGCAGGCAGGCCAATCCGTTTATCCGACCGGGGTGGGCGTCGCGGGCGGCGGCGTAGCCGTCGTTGAGGGCGCGCGCGAGTTCGACCGACTCTTGGACGGTGAACGGACCCTCGTTCGGCGACGGCTTCGAGACCGAAAGGAGTCCGACGTCTACGTCGTGTTCGTCCATCCACTCGATGCGGGTGTCGAGGTCGGTGAATCCCGGATAGAGCGGAAACGAGTCGTGTTCGTGGCTAATGTAGGGCATCCCGTCGCGTTCGGTGACGCGGACCGACCGCGCTTTCGCGCCGAGGGCTTCGAGGTACGCTTCCGGCAGGAAATGCGTTTGCACGTCGACGGTTTGCATACGTCGAACGGGCGGCCGCAGGCGATAAATGTGGTGGATGGTCTCATGGACCACAACTGATAAGAGCGACCCTGTGAATACCGAGACATGGTCAAGGACCTACGGGACTTTCTCGCCGAAGTGGATGCAATCGGCGAACTGGAGACGTTCAAGGGTGCACACTGGAATCACGAAATCGGCGCCGTAACCGAACTCGTCGCGGAGAAGGGAAGCGGCCGAGGGGGTCCGGCGTGTCTGTTCGACGACATCGAGGGATATCCGTCCGGATTCCGCGTCCTCTCGAACACGTTCGGGTCGATAGAGCGCTCACGGATCACGCTCGGAAAGCCGGAGGGGACGACGGCGATGGAGATGGTCGATCAGTGGCGAAAGGACATGAAGGCGGAACCGTGGAGCGACGAGGGTGGAAGCGGCGACGGGACGACGCTCGTCGAGGACCCGACGCCCGAGGTGGCACCGATACTGGAGAACGTGGACGCCGGAGACGACGTGGATGTGACGAAGTTCCCCGTCCCGGTGTGGCACGCGCAGGACGAGGACAACCGCTACATTGGAACGGGATGCACCATCCTCACGAAAGACCCCGACACCGGGTGGGTCAACCTCGGGGTCTACCGCTCGTCGATCATTGACGAACAGACCGTGACGATGGGTATCTGGCCCGGCAAAGACGGTCTCGTGACGATGCGGAAGTACCACGAACGCGGCGAGGACTGCCCTATCGCGATGGTGGTCGGGTTGGACCCGTGGACGTGGCTCGCGTCGACCATCACGCTACACAGACAGGAGTCGGAGTACGAGGTGGCGGGATGGCTCCAAGGCGAACCGATTCCGGTCATCGAAGCCCCCGACACCGGTCTCCCCATCCCGGCGAACGCGGAGATAGCCCTCGAAGGCTACCTGCCACCGCTCTCGGAGGAACGCTGTACCGACGGCCCGTTCGGGGAGTGGCCGGGGTACTCCACCCCGCCGCACCCGGACCTCCCGGTGATGCACGTCACGAACGTGATGCACCGCGACGACCCCATCCTACTGGGTCAGCCACCGCTTCGGCCGCCTGCGCTGTACACCCTCGGCGTTCCCGTCCGGACAGCGGGCGGCGTCTGGAATCAACTCGAAGACGGCGGCGTCCCGAGCGTCACCGGCGTCTGGAGCCACGTCATCGAACGTCCGATGTTCCTCGTGGTGTCGATAGAGCAAGAGTATGCCGGTCACGCGAAGCAGGCGGGCCTCGGTGCCGTCAGCACGCCCAACGGGTCCTATGGCGGGCGGTACGTCGTCGTGGTCGACGACGACGTGGACGTGACCAACCTCGACGAGGTGCTGTGGGCGATGTGCACGCGGTGCCGCGCGGAAGACGTAGAGATAGTAGAAGGAGTATACACCAGTCCGCTCGACCCGTTGGTGCAGGACCGCGAACGCCCCACCAGCGGTCGCGTCATCGTCGACGCAACTCGTCCGTACGACGAGGAGTTCCCCGAAGCCATCGCGTTCCCTGACGACTACCGTGAGGAAGTTCGGGAGAAGTGGGGGCTCGACGCGGTCGGAATCTGACCGGAAGAGCGAAGAGCTAACGCTCTATTACCACGGTATGCAGTCCTCTAACAGGGTCGTCGTCGGCGTCACCGGCGCGACTGGGCAACTGTACGCCATCAAGGCGCTCGAATTTCTCGCGAACGCCGATGTCGAGACTCATCTCGTGCTCTCAGACGCTGCCGGACTGAATATTCGACAGGAGTCGGAGTACACCGTCGAAGACGTCCGCTCGCTCGCGGACTACGTCCACGACAACCGTAACATCGGCGCACCGACCGCCAGCGGCTCGTTCCGAACGCGCGGGATGCTCGTCACGCCGTGTTCGATGAAGACGCTCTCGAACATCGCACACGGCAACTCGACGAACCTCATCGCACGGTCGGCGGACGTCGCGCTCAAAGAGCGCCGTCCGCTCGTGTTGATGCCCCGAGAAAAGCCCTTCAACCGTATTCACCTCAAGAACATGCTGGACGCCACTGACGCCGGTGCCATCGTGATGCCGCCGCTACCCTCCTTCTACAACCGCCCGGCCTCCATCGAGGAGATGGTCGCCAGAACGATAGCCCGGACGCTCACCTACTTCGACGTCGATGTGGCATTCGACGAGTGGGACGGCATCTCTTCGGTGGCCGATTCAGAATCGAACGGCGGAGGGGACGGCGATTGAACGGTCGTTACAGCGGCTCTGAGAGTTCGAGCGTATACCCGTCCGGGTCGGTGACGAGGACGAGGCGCCGGCCCCAGTCCACGTCGCGCGGTCCGGCGAGTAGCCTTCCCCCGTGACCGTCCGTCGCCGCTCTCACGCGTTCGGCGACGGCGTCGACGTCTGGAACCTCGACGACGACGACGACTCCCTCGCCGCGGGCGTCGCCGGGCGGC
Source organism: Halogeometricum sp. S3BR5-2 (assembly GCF_031624635.1). Lineage (NCBI taxonomy): Archaea > Methanobacteriati > Methanobacteriota > Halobacteria > Halobacteriales > Haloferacaceae > Halogeometricum > Halogeometricum luteum. The sequence goes on from NZ_JAMQOQ010000003.1 coordinate 23,630, forward strand.
GAGAGACCGAACTGCGAGAGCGTCTCGGAGTCGAAGTCGGCCTGTAGTTTGAGCAGAGTCGCTCCGGTGTCGAATTCGACAGACCGGCTCCCCTCGTCAGCGACTGTGAAACCGAGCGCTTCGTAGAACGCTCGGGCGCGCTCTAAGTCCCGCGTCATCAGAAACAGTTGCGCGATGTCCATACCGCTTCGGTGGGCGCTTAACGCAAAAATCCTCCGCTGAGTCGGGAAAACGGCGGGAAACGGCTGGGAGCGCAAGCGCTAAACCACCTCAGCGATATCGAGACGTGTGCACATTGGTCGTACTCTCGCTCGGACCGCCCAGCGCCATCCCGGCGCGACGGCGCTCGTCGCCCCGGCTTTCGGCGACCATTCGCGTCGCGAACTGACGTACCGAGAACTCGATAGCCTCGTGGACCGCCTCGACGGTGGACTCGCCGAGCGAGGGATCGGACCCGGCGACGCCGTCGGACTGTTCACCGATAACTGCGTCGAGCAAGTCGCGGCGTACGTAGCCGTGCAACGACTCGGCGGTGTCGCCGTCCCGGTCAATCACCGCCTCGCGGGCGCGGAACTCGCAGCCATCCTCGACGGCGCGGATGCCGCCGCCCTCCTCTTCGATACGGAGCGTATCGACGTCGTGGCTGCCGTCCGCGACCGTCTCTCCGTCGACCAACTGGTGTGCGTCGACGGCCCCGAGGGCGCGAACGACGTCCCCGATTGGGCGACGCCGTTCTCCGCGGTCACGGACGCCGAGCCCCCCTCCGAGAAGCCGGGTGCTGACCCGGAAGCGCTCGCTCTCTCGATGCACACCTCGGGGACGACCGGAACGCCGAAACTCGTCGAGACGACCGGTCGCGCCCAGTGGGCTAACAGCCTCGCCTGCGTCGGCGAGTTCGGGTATCGGTCTCTCGACGTCGCGCTCAACGTCGCGCCGCTGTCACACTCTGCGGGCTATCTCAATCTCCTCCTTCCCGCGATACACGTCGGTGCGACGAACGTCCTCCTCCGCGGGTCGTTCGACCCCGAGACGATGCTCCGTCTCGTCGATTCCGAGCGCGCGACGCTCACGCTCGGCGTTCCGACGCACTTCCAACTGCTCCGCCGCGCCGTCATCGACGGTGACGTGGATCCCGCAGCGTACGACCTCTCGTCGCTTCGGACCGTGTTCACGTCCGGGGCACCGCTGGCGGAGGATACCGCGGCGTGGGTCGCCGACACGCTCTGTCCGTCGCTCGTCAACGTCTACGGCCTCACCGAGACGACTGGATTGCTCACCGTTCACCGGTGGTCGCCCGACGGGGACGACGACGCGGGTTACGCCATCGGCGAACCCTTCCTCGACGTGGAGATACGGCTCGTCCGACCCGAGGAAGACGGGCGGGAGGTCGGTCCCCACGAGACGGTCTCGCCCGGCGAACGGGGCCACCTCGTCGCCCGCGCGCCGAAGCTCATGACCGGCTATCGCGGCCGCCCCGAAGCTACGGCCGCCACGCTCCGCGACGGGTGGCTATTCACCGGTGACGTCGCCGTTCGACGGTCGGACGGGACGTACGCGCTCGTCGACCGCCTCGACAACGTCATCGTCACGGGCGGGGAGAACGTGTATCCGGCCGAAGTAGAGCGGGTTCTGTCCGACCATCCGGACGTGTTGGACGTCGCCGTCGTCGGTGAACCCGACGAAACCTTCGGCGAACGCGTCGCAGCGTACGTCGTCGCCGAACGCGACAGCGGCGGACAGTTGACCGTTGACGACCTAACGCGCTACTGGCGTGAGACGCGAAACGCCGCTGACTTCAAGCGACCGCGTTCGATTCGGTTCGTCGACGAACTCCCGCGGAACAGTTCGGGGAAACTCCAGCGTGACCGCATCCGAGACGACGAGCGTCACAGCGACTGACCGAGGACTCGGACCAACGAGTCGTACGTGAACTCACACTGCGTGCAGTACCGCTCGCCGTCCGCAGTCTCGGCGAACTCGTGGTCGTCCGGACCGCAGGCGCGGCCGACGTAGTAGGGTCGGTTGTCGATCGGCATGGGTCACGTTCGGTAGAGACGGATATATGCCTTTCTCGCCCCCGCCGTACGGAACGTTATATGCGCGTACATGCAGGAACTTCTGCAAGTCCGCGCTGACTCTCGGGTGCCTTCGGTCACCGATACCGCACGTTCAGTTCTAGCTCGTCCGCCGCGCCGAGCAAGATGTCGGGAAGCGTCTCTCTGTACCACTCGCCGCGCATTCGCCCGGCGGGAGCGGAGACGCTGAGTGCGCCGAGAACCTGACCCGCGACGCCGAGGACCGGCACACCGACCGAGCAGAGTCCCTCAACGCGGCCTTCGCGGTTGAACGCGTACCCCTGTTCACGAATCGTCGCGAGCTCCTCGCGTAACTCCTCCTCGTCGGTGATCGAGCTCTCGGTGAGCCTCGGCAACCCGTGTTTTTCGATCACTTCTACGAGTTCTCTCTCGGGCAAGTTCGCGAGAATCGCCTTGCCGCACGCGGTAACGTGGAGGTCGAAGCGTTGGCCGCCTTGCGTGTCCGTTTCTACTCCGCGGTCCCCGCTCGCGACGTGCACGTAGACCCCGCGGTAATGTTCTTTGACGACGAACTGACACCGCTCTTCGGTCTCGACTGCCAGTTTCTCGACGATCGGTTTAGCCATCCGGTAGACCGGTTCACGGTGCTGAGCGTAGTATCCGTGTTCGAGAAATTTCAGGCTCAGGTAGTAGATATCTCCCTGTTTGACTACGTACCTGTTCTCCTGGAGTGCGGAGAGATGGCGATAAACGGTACTCTTTCCGATATCGAGGTTATCGGACAGTTCGCTCACCCGTGCCCCGTCGAACTCTTGCAGAGCGTCGACGATACGAAACATCGTATCGGCCGTCTTCACGCTCGCCTTCGAGCACATGGATAGTACAAGACCGCCACGATATATAATATTTCGTATGGTGGGAACACCCTCGCCGCCAGAAAGCGAACCCCTCAGTGCCAGAACGCCACGGATTCACCTCTAATACGCTGATACTGTTCGTCTCTCGTCCGAACCCTCTAAGTCGTTGCTTCGGTCGTGAAGTCAGTTCCATTACAGTATTAGTTTTGAAATGGATTCTGGGAACACTCATGGCCTGCGTTGTATCCCCAGGGGTCAGAACTACTCGTGTGTCCGAATCCAATCCGATGGTACGAGAGATGTATCTCGAAGACGGTGGATGTATCTATCTTCGATAAGGGGAGCTCGCTTGGGTCGATGTGAATATGATAATCCGCAGATGGTTGTTACACCAGCATTTGTGAACTACAAATTCGGATAAAGAGTATCAAGATGGCTTGTTTGCATCTATATTTTAGGACGAGGTACACGGCTGACCGTCCGGGAAATAGCTCCGAGGCTCCGTAGTCGAGTCATGTGAGCGCCGAGAGTCACTCGGCTCTACGAAACGGGTCGTCGCCGCGCCATCGATACAGGTCGGCGAACTACTCCTGTCGCTCTCGAACGGCTCTACCAAGGGGTATCGCACATCTGTCGAAGAGGAAACAACTATGTGCGCGACTGAGTTCTGCAACAGTATGTCGAGTGGTCCTCGTATGAGCAATCCCCTCCTGAACGACGCTCGGCCACCAACGAGCGAAGTAGCCTCGATTCGAGAGGGATCATGACCCACGCCATCGAAGCGCAAGGACTGACGAAACGGTTCGGAAGCGAAGTCGCCGTCGAAGGTCTCGACCTCACAGTAGCACCCGGGACGGTGTACGGCTTCCTCGGGCCGAACGGCGCCGGGAAGACGACCACGATGCGGATGTTGACCTCACTGACTCGCCCGACGAATGGTGAGGCGTGGATCGACGGACAGTCCGTCTCCGACCGCGACGCCGTCCGTGCGTCGATCGGCTATCTACCCGAGGAACCGCCGGTTTTCGACGAACTGACGGGTCGCGAACAACTGGAGTACTTCGGTCGGCTCCGAGACCTCCCTCCCGAGATCATAGATCGGCGAATCACGAACTGGTTGGACCGATTCGATCTGACGGACGATGCGAACAAACGAATCGAGGACTACTCGAAGGGAATGCGGCAGAAAGTCGGACTGATACAGACGCTGCTGCACGAACCCGACGTCGTCTTCCTCGACGAACCGACCAGCGGGCTGGATCCGCGCGCCGCCCGGACCGTACTGGACGTCATCGCCGAACTCACCGACGAGGGTCAGACGGTGTTTCTCTCGACGCACATCCTCTCCGTCGTCGAAGAACTCGCCGACGTGGTGGGCGTCCTCTACGAGGGTGACCTCGTGACCGAGGGGTCGCCGGCGGAACTCACGGCGCGGATGGAATCCGAGGACGGAACGACGCTCGAAGACGTGTTCCTCTCGGTCACGGCCGAACGGGAACGGACGCCGACCGGGAGGGGAGCGAAACCGGAATCGAGCGTGGCCCGCTCGGACGGAGCAACTGATTCGACGAAGCCGGACGCGGACGACCGATGACGTGGCTGAACCGATCCCGGCTGGTTGCTCGGACCGAACTTCGGCGTCGATGGCGGACGATACGGGACAACGACACGCAGATGGTGGTACTCGCGTTCGGATTGCTGCTGTTCTTGCCGTTCTCCCTCGGCGGGTTGGTCGGCGCGTACGCCGCCGGCGAGTTCGTCGCCGGGAGTGAGACCGACCGGATCGTCGAGTGGAGCCGAATGGGATTCGTCTACGCGTGGATCGGCGTCACAGCGCTCGGCGGCTATCGAGCGTACTCCGTCGCACTGCGACCGGACAACCTCGACGGGCTCTTGACGACGGTCTCACACCGAGTCGTCATCAGCGGGCTCGTGGGGGCGGAGCTTGCGCTGTGGTCTGCGTTCGGACTCACGGCCGGAAGCGCGGCGGCGGTCACCTTCGCAATCGGGGCGGGCTCGGTTCTCACGGTGCCCGTCGTGTTGCTTACGCTCTGTCTCGTACTCGGTACCGGACTGCCCGCCGGCTTCCTGCTGGCCCTCGGCGTTCGGAACGCGGGTGTCCGATCGGTGCTACTCAGTCGGCTCCGGACACTGTTCGTCGTCCTGCTCAGCGTCGGATACTTCGCCGTGATCTTCACGAACTCGTTTGCGTCGGTCTTAGAACCCGTGTACCGGGTGCTCGCGCTGACGCCGGTGGCCTGGTTCGGGGACCTCGCGGCGGTCGGCCTCGCTGCCGGTGCGTCGCCGCTCCGCGCGGTCGGGAGCGTGGTATTCTCGGCCGTGTTCATCACCACGACGGTCGCGGCGCTGTTTCGGCTCTCCGAGTCGCTGTGGTACGCCGACGGCGTCCACGTCACTCACGAAGAGGATCGGTCGTCGGCTGTCGCATCGCGATTCGCGGGACTCTCGAGCGTCTTCTCTCAGCCCGTATTCGGGGTTGTACAGGCCGACTGGAAGCGTGCGCGGCGCTCACCGCTCTCGCTCTCGTTCGCGCTGTACCCGCTCATCTTCCTCGTGAACCCACTCGTCACGGCCGTACGGACCGGTGTGGTCGGACCCGGACTGCCGCTGTGGGTGCTCGTCTGTGGAACGTGGGTCACGGGCTCGTTGTTCGCGCTCAACGTCCTCGGCCAAGAGGGCGCGGCGCTGCCCGTCACGCTGCTGTCCGAGGTTCCCGAACGAGCGCTGCTCGTCGGTCACGTCGTCTCCGGCGCCGTTCCGATGGTGCCGATGACCGTCGCGGCAACCGTCCTCACGGGCGTCCTCAGTCCGCACTCGCCGCAGACCGTCGCGACGCTCGGCGTCTCAGCGCTCGTTCTGTCGGTCGGGTCGGGAGCGATCGCTACGGGTATCGGCGTCGCGTTTCCGCGCTTCGAGGCTGTCAGCGTCTCCCGAAGCACGAAAGCGATCGTACCGAGTGCCTTCGCGTTCGGGTTCTACTCGCTCGCTGTGCTCGGCGTTGCGCTCCCGACGGTGGCCGCTCACTTAGACGTCCTCGGACACGCGCTCGCCTCGCTGTTCGGTGTCGACCGATTCGTGATCGGAATCGGTGGGACGCTCGGCTCCGCCACTCTCGCGTGTATCGTCGGTGCCATCTCCGTATCCAACGCCCGGAAGGGAATCGGCGGGTATCAGTTCGGATGACTCACTCCCAGTATGAATCAACCGGTTCACCAGCGAGTCGTGCGCGGGCGAACAGATACGTGTAATGAACGAGAATGTAGCCGAGACAGAGAAACCACCCCTGCGGCTCCGAGACTAAGTCCCAGGTGCGTTCCGCGCCTCTTGTAGTTTCCATGGAGAGCGTTTCCAGACCGGTAACTGATTCGAGATCCGGCCCGACGACCAGCACAAACACGCACATGTAGAGAAAAATCACGGTGCGTGCTCGATTCTGTATCAAGAGTGTTCTGATCCTGCTGTCGGAGTTCCCAGAAGGGCCGTCGCCATCCGTTCAGCAACGTAGCCGAATCCGTTGGCCAGGTGTAGGGTCAGAACGATGAGGCAGAGGCCTGCTCCCGTCGCGAGTACGGTCTCCGGGACCGTCTCGACCGTCCAGGTCACGGGCTCACCGTTGACCTCCCCGAACCCGATTTCAGTCGGTCGACTGACCACGGCCGAGACCAACGACAGACCCTGCGCTACTCCGTACACGAGAACGCCGCCGACGATACCGAGAAAGGATTTCAGGGAGAGGAACCCGAACCCTCGCCAAGTGCTCGGTGCGTCGAGATACCCTCGGAGTTGCCCGCCGATTCCGTCACCGAAGTCGACGTCGTTCGTCTGAGCGAGGGAAACGTCGAGCAGCGCACCGGCCAGTCGGCGCTCCAGCGCGGTCAGCAGACGGACGAGGAGAACCATGAGCAGCAGGATAGCGACCCCCACGAGCAGTATCGAAAGCACCGCTCCGAAGACCATCCCGAAACTGAACAGCGTCCAGTAGAACATCGCGAGCGGCAACGCGACGATGAGATACGCCAGCCGTTTGTACGTCCGCTTGGCAAACACCGGGCTGACCGCCGCTCGAACGGCCCCCACGAGAGGGGTGTGAGAGCTGGAGAGGGAGGGCATTGTCAGGTATCTGTCTACTAGACAGGCCAATCAAGATTCCGGATGGCCCGTTTCGACCCGTGTGTTACCTGAATCAAAGAGAGTCCCGCCGTTCACGGGGGACGTAAATCCGACAACCACGCAGACCTGCTGAAACTGTCGATGCAGGCGTTCTATCCGATGATATTCAACGCCGCCGAGCGGAGTCGCGTCACTCCGGTGACCGATAGTCGGAGGCCCCATTTCCGGACCGTTCGGGTGCTGGCTGACTCATCCCCGACACGGAATGGGACTCGACCAGCGGTTCTCCTACTTCCGGCGTGTCACCTACGACCGCCAGTAGGACGGCGTCAACAACACCAACACCGGGATGATCTCGATCCGACCGATCCACATGAGGAACGTCATCACGAGTTTCGTCGACGTCGGAAACGGGTCGTAACTTTCGAGCGGGCCCGCGATCCCGAACGCCGGTCCGACGTTGAAGAACGTCGCTGCTGCTGCGCTCATCGCCTCGAATTCGGAAACCGTCAAGCGTACTCGAGATGCGTCGACGACGACGAAAATCGTGGCGAGGATGAAGAAAACGAGGCTGACAAGCGTGTAGGCGTAGATGTCTCGAATCGTCTCCTCGTCGACGACGTTTCCGCTCAGGCGGATCGGTCGAATCGCACTCGGATTGGACGCGGTGAACAGATCCCGTCGAAACGCCTTTATGACGACCAACCAGCGGAGCGCCTTGATCGAACACGTCGTACTTCCGGCCATCCCGCCGATGAACATACAGACGAACAGGAGATGCTTCGCCCCCGACGACCAGAGATTGAAGTCCGTACTCGCGTAGCCGGTCGTCGTCACGATGGAGACGACTTGAAAGAGCGAGTGACGGGCAATCGCTTCGAGGCTGGTGTACGGCGCACCGTCGGCGAACAGCATCCCCCCGACACCGAGGGTGAAGAACGCCAGAATTCCGACGTAGAATCGAAATTCGTCGCTCTGTCGGAGTCGCTCGAAGTTTCCGTGGACGACGAAGTAAATCAGAATGAAACTCGTCGCCCCGATGGCCATGAAGGGGACGATCGCCCACTGAACGGCGGGGGAAAACGCAGCGATACTGTCGCCGCGCGGCGAAAACCCGCTCGTCGAAATCGTCGTGAATGCGTGAGCCACGGCGTCGTACAGCGTCATCTCGGGTGCGTATCCGACGAGGTGCAGCCCGTAGAGCACTGCTACTTGCAGGCCGGTCAGACTGATGTAGATCTTCCAGAGGAGAGCGGCGGTTTCAGAGATGCGGGGCGTGAGTTTGTTCACGTCTTGCGTCTGCGTCTCGGTCTCCATGAGTTGGGCACCACCGACCGAGAGCTGAGAGAGCACCGCCGTCGCGAGAACGAGGATTCCGAGCCCGCCGATCCACTGTAGCATCGCCCGCCACATGAGAACCGCTCGTGAGTGTCGGTCGAAGTCGACGATGATCGTCGCCCCCGTCGTCGTGATCCCGCTCATACTCTCGAAGACCGCGTTTACGGGCTCCGCAAGCACCCCTTCGCCGGCGAGTACGAACGGGGCTGCGCCGACGAGCGAGAGAAACAGCCACGTCAGCGACACCATCAGAAACGCCTCGCGCGTCCGCAGGTCCCGATCCTCGGTCAGTTGTTCGAGTCCGAGACCACCCACGACTGTGCCGATCATCGGCAGGACGAAGGGGAGCAGCGGCGTTCCATCGTAGAGTGCGAGTCCGAGCGGAAGGACGAGCGGGATCCAGAGCCACTTGAGTATCGTCCCGACCAGTCGGCAGCTGACCCGCCAGTCGACTCGCACTCTCATACGACGCTCATAACGGCGGACAGTGCATCTGCAGACACGAAGAGAACGACGTGATCTCCGGGTTCGATGACGGTATCGCCGCGGGGGACGACGAACTCCTGGTTTCGCGTGATCGCCCCGATCACGACCTCAGACGGGAGTTCACCGACGCACTCGCGGATTGGACGGCCAGTGAGGACACTCGCTTCGTCGACCTCGATCTCCAGTACTTCCGCCTGCCGTCCCTCGATAAGCGAAAGATTCTCGATCTGTCCCTCCTGGGTGAAACGGACAATCTCTTCGGCCGTCGCCTCACGCGGGTTGATCGCGACGTCGATTCCCACCGTCTCGAAGAGGTTTGCGTACTGCCCCTCTTCGATGACGGCCACCGTTCGCCGAACGCCGAGACTCTTCGCGAGCAGGGAGACGAGGAGGTTCTTCTCGTCGCTGTCCGCCACCGCGATAACCGCGTCTGCTCGGTCGATATGTTCACCGACGAGAAATTCCACGTCCGTCGCGTCGTGTTTCATCACGATCGTCCCCGGGAGGGCCTCGGCGAGCTGCCGACCGCGTTCCGCATCCTGTTCGATCAGACGCGATTGGAGACCTCGCTCTTCGAGCAGTTTGGCCGTATGATACCCGATATCGCTTCCGCCGACGATGACGATATCGCGGGCTTCGTCGGGCGTTTTCGCCGGGGCGACGGTTCTCGAAAACGCTTGGACGCTCTCCGGACTGCCGATGACGATGGCTTTGTTCCCGGCTTCGATCGGAGTCTGCCCTCGGGCGATTGCGACGTCGCCGTTCTGAACCAATGCAGCGAACGTCAGTGCCTCGAACGTGTCGACTTCTTCGACGGTACGGCCCGCGATTTCGCTGTCCGCAGCCACCTCGAACTCGGCCATCTGGACGATTCCACCGGCGAACGGGTCGACGTCGACCGCCGCCGGAAGCCCGACCACGCGCACGATATCGTTCGCCGTGAGGAGGTTCGTCGACACCATGAAGTCGACGCCGAACGCGCCTTCCGACCGGGTCCACGTGGCGAGGAAGTTCGCGTTCCGGACGCGAGCGATAGTGAAGATGTCTCCGACGGTCTTTGCCGTTCCGCAGGAAAGTATGTTGGTCTCGTCGTCGTCGGTACTGGCGATGAGCATATCCGCCTCACCGAGACCAGCGTCTTCGAGCGTCTCTAGCGACGTTCCGTCGCCTTCGATCGCCAGGATGTCGCTCGAGTAGGTGAGTTCCTCGACCGTCTCGGGATCCACATCGATGACGATGACGTCGTGACTCTCGGCGAGGCTGGCTGCGATATTGGAACCGACCTCGCCGGCTCCGACGATGATGACTCGCACTAGCTCTCCCTCAAGCTATCCATCACGTGCGGTAAAAGAGGGAGCTATACAAAAAAGTCGTTCTAGGGGAACAACGTACGAATAGTTCGTCTGAGGGACTTACACCGCTCACCCGTTTTTCGTCCGTCAAGACCGGGCTTGGCTGTCGACAGCACCGGTAATTCAGTTATTCGGCAAACGTTAGCACGCTCTTGCGACGGTACGGATACGGAACACGCGTCCGGGCGACCGCATCTCGGCACCCGGAGAATCCATTACCGAGCAACGACAACGTCGTGCGACGTACACATGCAGGACAAACCGCTCTTCCGAGAAGTACAGCAGTTCCGTCAGCCGTGGGTTTGGGCGCTTCTCGGCGGTGTCGCACTGCTCATGCTCGCACTAGGACCCCTCGCGTGGAGCGGACTCATCGTCGTCGGTGCGGTCGCGGGACTGCTCTACGGCCTGCGACTCGAAACCGAGGTGAGACCCGACGGAATCTACGTCAAAATGTGGCCGCTGCACCGGTCGGCCCGTCGAATCGCGTGGGCGGACGTCGAACGTTGCGAGACGACGGAGTATAGCCCGCTCCGTGAGTTCGGTGGCTGGGGCATCCGCTGGGCGCCCGGAAAGGTGGCGTACAACGTGCGTGGCAATCGGGGCGTGTGGATCGAGCGGACGAACGAGCGTGACGTACTCGTCGGGTCACAGCGTCCCGAAGCGTTGCTCGAAGCCATCGAGGAAGCAGTACCGTCATCTACCCCCGAGTAGCGGGACAGACCGAACGTGGAATGTTCGCGGAGGCTATCGAACGTGGTTCGTGGAGCGGTTGTCGGCTGTATTCCCGCCCTGAAGGCGGGTTTAGCCTCGAATTGTCCATGACGAGTTCTATCCGTAGACGGTCGAGAGAAGCCCTCGTGTTCGAGTCCGTCTCACTGATATCTAGCGCCGAGACGGACCACACAAGGAGTATTTCGACAGTGTTGGAGATTTATACACGAGTAGAATACATCCACATGGAAGTGCAGACACAATCGTTACTCGACCAAGTCTCCGAGGAAGAGCGAGCCGAGGTCGAAGAGCGCGTCGAAACGGTGCTCTCGGAACTCACGCTCGAGCAGAAAGTGGGGCAGCTCAATCAGCTGAACGCGGACTTCGCGACGGGGACCGCCGCTGGCGAGATGGATATCGAGCAGGGCATTCTGGATGGCGACATCGGTTCGGTTCTCAACTTCAGAGACCTCGAAGAGGCCCGGCGATTCCAACGGCTCGCGGTCGAGGAGTCCGACCACGGAATTCCGCTCGTGCTGGCGCTGGATGTTATCCACGGTTACCGGACGATTTTCCCGATTCCGCTCGGCGAGGCGGCATCGTGGAATCCGGAGGTCGCAGAGCTCTCGGCCCGCGTGGCTGCGACCGAGGCGGCCGCCAGCGGGGTTCACTGGACGTTCGCGCCGTCGGTCGACGTCAGTCGCGACCCGCGCTGGGGCCGCGTCATGGAGGCGGCGGGGGAGGACCCGTATCTCTCCGCTACGATCTCGAGCGCGCGAGTTCGGGGGTTCCAAGGTGACGACCTTTCGGCCGCCGACACCGTGCTTGCGTGTGCAAAGCACTTCATCGGCTACGGTGCTACTGAGGCCGGTCGCGAGTACAATACCGTCGATATCTCCGAGACGAACCTCCACGAGATTCACCTGCCGCCGTTCGAGGCCTGTTTGCAGGCGGGCGTCGGCAGCGTGATGAACGCCTTCAACCTCTATGAGCGCATCCCAGCAAGCAGTAACGAGGAACTCGTCGACGGGCTACTGCGCGACCGACTCGACTTCGAGGACCTCGTCGTGTCCGACTGGAACTCCTTCGGTGAACTCTCCACGCACGGAGTCGCCGAGGACCTGCGTGAGATCGCACGAGCGTGTATCGAAGCGGGCTCCGATGTCGACATGGTCAGCGGTGCCTACGTGACAGAACTCGTCGCCCTAGTCGAAAGTGGCGTCGTCGACGAGTCACTCGTCGACCGAGCGGTGAAACGGCTGCTAACCGTTAAAGCCGTCTTGGGGCTGTTCGAGGACCCCTACCGGCACTTCGACGAGGAACGCCAGACCCAGCGGCTCCTCACCGACGAACACCGGCAAGCCGCCCGCGACGTCGCCCGCGAGTCGCTGGTCCTGTTGAAAAACGAAGCCGACCTGTTGCCACTGGAGGATGGCAGAGATGTCGCACTTGTCGGCGGACTCGCGGGTAGCGCCACCGATATGCTCGGTGCCTGGCGGGCCGAAGGGACGCCGGACGACGTGACCACACTCGAAGCGTCACTCACAGACCGCGTCGAGAACCTGACGTACGCCGAGGGCTGTGCGACGGACGGGACCGCCAGCGACGAACAGTTGGAGACGGCGGTGGAGACCGTCGCATCTGCGGATGTCGCTGTCGTCGCCGTTGGCGAGCGCTACGACCAAAGTGGCGAGGCCGCGAGCCGCGCTCACATCGACCTGCCCGGTGACCAGCGGGCGCTGCTCGAAGCGCTCGTCGAGACGGGGACGCCAGTCGCCGCCGTGCTGTTTAACGGCCGGCCGTTAGCAATCGACTGGGAGGCCGAACACGTTCCTGCGATTCTCGAAGCCTGGTTCCCGGGTGTCGAGGCCGGACCCGCCATCGCAGACGTACTCCTCGGGGAGTACAACCCATCGGGCCGACTGCCGATGTCGTTCCCCATCACGGAAGGACAGATTCCGATCTACTACGACCGCCTGAAGACCGGCCGACCGGCCGAGGACGTCGACGTGGACCTGACGGAGCCGCCGGAGAACCCCGCCGAGAAGTACTTGTCCCGGTATCTCGACATCCCAAACGAGCCACTGTACGCCTTCGGCCACGGTGAGAGCTACACCGAATTCGCGTACACCGACGTGTCCCTCGACGTACCGGCGATTACACCTGAGGACTCCCTCTCGGTCGACGTGACTGTCGAGAATACCGGTGGTCGGGCCGGAACCGAGGTGGTACAGGTGTACGTCAGAGACTTAGTCGGGAGTCGGGCACGGCCGATCCGAGAGTTGGTCCGGTTCGGGAACGTCGAGCTTGAGGCCGGCGAATCCGAGACCGTCTCGTTCGAGTTGACCACGGCTGATCTCGCGTTCTGGACCGCCGACGAAGAGTACGCCGCAGAACCCGGTGAGTTCGAGGTACAGGTCGGTCACGCGGCCGACGATATCGCTGCGGTGGCGACGTTCGAGCTGGTCGAGTGAACGCTGTCTCGTCTCTCTACTACGCTACTGGTCGTTCCGCTCCCTGCGTTGCTGCTCGAGCGTCTAGAGCAGGGGGGTTCTCCTGGCACCTCGTTGGATGTCGAACTCGGATAAGCACAGTGACCGAGTTACGCTCTCTTCTGAGCGATTCTCTCATACTGGGTGCCGAACCCGTGACTGGCTTGCGCCTTCTATTCAGCACGACCACAGAGACCTCACCGAGCGCGGTCAAGAGCGACGTACCGGGTACAGAGCGTGTGTTCATCACAGAGGGTTCGTGTATTTCCAACTCAACTACGCTGAACTGGCTGCAGAGTATTACATATGAACTAACCACAATACGCGGTGATTTCGTTGGAGGGACAGTTCGTCGACGGCGGCCTCTCCGAACAGTCGCTCGTGTTCCTCTCTCGACGGATCCGGAAGTGGCAGCTCAGTCTCAGCTCTTGTCGTGAGACTGCCAGCGTAATCGTACTTCGTGAGTCTTCGCTTCCCCGTCTGCTCGAACGGCCTCGACGACGGAGACTGTCTCACGGGGGGGATCGCGCTTCGGGGGCGAGTCAGTCCGCGTGGAACGCGACCCCTCGAACCGGCCGGTGAGATCCTCGCGAAGCTGGCGAAAATACGCTGCGGCCTCGTCTCGGTCCATCGTCGTGTCTACGATCGAGGGTCCGCTCTCGCCCTCGAGTATCTCATCAGTACGGCCGATAGCGACGGCGTTGACGACCGCACCTAACAGCAGAACGACGCCGCTGAAGTACAGCCACGTGACCAACAGCAGAATACTCGCGATGAGGTTCCCACCACCGCCACTCACAGAGACATAGAGTTGAAACAGCACCTGCAGGAGAGCCCACCCCACCGCACCGACGAGCACCCCGGGGAGGACCGCTCGCGGTTCGACGTCGATATCGGGGAACAAGTAGTACATCGGAAAGAACGCCACGATGAGGCCGACGACGAGCAACAGAGGCACTACGAGTCCGATGAACGGGACGAACGAGAAGAACGCGACGACGCTGGTGGCGCCGACCATCGCGATGACCCCCAGCGTCAGGGTGAGGAGCACGAGGACGCTCTTTTTGAGTTGACCCACGAACGACTCCCGGGTGGTCGTCTCGTAGATCTCCGAGAAGGCGGTGTCGAGTCCGCGGAACACCTTGATCGCCCCCCAGACGAGTGTGAGCACGCCGATGATCGATGCCCCGACCGCCGACCCGGTTCCGGCGCTGCTCTGCTGTGTGATCATCACCTCGATGACGCCGCCGACCGACGGTGAGACGTTGTCCGTGGCGAGCGTGATGATCTGCTGCTGCAGTTCGGGAACGCCGAACAGAGAGACCGCCAACAGAAAGAACATCACCAGCGGAACCAGCGAGACGAACGCGCTGTAGGCGATACTCCCGGCGAGGAAGGTGACGTTCTTCTCGCTGAAGATTTCCTTCGTCGCTTTCGCACCGGAAGTCAGCGATTGAAGCTGCATGTTCACAGTACTCCACTGAGGAACGTAACTCAGGGGGTCGACGGTCTTCGACCCAGCAGGAGCCGATGACATCGTCTCCGTGACGATTCTCGCCGGCGTCGCGTAGCTCTACGCGTGATATCGAAACTCGGACTGCGGTAGGCCGTAGCGCCGAAGGACAATCGGGCCCGGTCGTGTTCTCTCGAGGCCGCAGGAACAGTAATAACGTCTACTCAATTTCTACTACTATATTGGTCGAATATAGAACTAAATTCGAGAATTAAAATATATACGCGATAAAATAGGTCCGGGGAGAGGGATATACCCCCGTTGAGAGGGTATATGTGCGGTAGATATCTGCGTGTCAGCATCTTCTCCCCGTCGAGAGTCGAGAACCGAGCAGCGCCACTCGGGCCGCACTATTCGGACGTTTGGCGGGTCTTCACGCCTTCGATGAGCGCCTGGTCCTCGACGGGCCGCACATCGGCGAACCCTTCGTCAGTGAATGGCTCCGTCTCGCCAGGAGTTTGTTCCTAATCACCGCTCCGAGATGTTGAGACAGACGTTCTTTATTTGGGTGTAGTTGTGGATAGCTTGCGTTCCGTTTTCCCGACCGATGCCGCTATCTTTGAAGCCGCCAAAGGGAGTCTCGTTGCCGCCAGCGAACCACTCGTTGACGTAGATCTGGCCGGCGTCGACGTCGCGCGCGAAGCGGTGGGCTCTGCCCATGTCGGTGGTGATGACGCCGGCGACGAGCCCGTAGTCCACGTCGTTGGACCGCCGGATGGCCTCGGGTTCGTCGTCGAAGGTGCTCACGGTCAGTACCGGCCCGAAGACTTCTTCTTGGAGAATCCGTGCGTCCTGAGGAACGTCCGCGAATATCGTCGGTTCGACGTAATACCCTTCGCGGTCAAGCACCGCCCCTCCGGTGAGCGGGTCGCCCAGCTCCTCACGACCAATCTTCAAGTACTCCGCAACCGTATCCAGGTGGGTCGCCGAGACGAGCGGACCGACGTCGCAGTCGTCGATACCCGGCCCGATGGAGAGAGCCTCGACGGCGCTGACGAGTTTGTCGAGATAGGCGTCGCGTATCTCGGTCTGCACGATGACGCGGGAGGACGCCGAGCAGACTTGACCGGAGTTCGTCGCGAAGATTCCTTTGATCGTCTCGTCAACGGCGACGTCGAGGTCGGCGTCGTCGTAGACGACCAGCGGGCTCTTGCCTCCGAGTTCGAGGTGTGGCTCGGTGAGATTCTCGATTGCGGCCTTCCCGACCTCGCGACCGGTCGCGCTCGACCCGGTGAACGTCACACTCCCAATGTCGGGGTGCCCCGAGAGCGCCGACCCCGCGGAAACGCCCTCACCGGGAACAACGTTAACCGCGGCCGGTGGGACGCCGTTCTCGTGGAGCAGTTTCGCGAGTTCGAGTGCTCCGATCGGCGTCTCCTCGGCCGGCTTGACCACCGCCGCGTTCCCGGCTGCGAGCGCTGGAGCGACGCTCCTTGCGAAGAGATAGGCCGGGACGTTCCACGGGACGATGTGGGCGGTGATACCGAGTGGTTCCCGAACCGTGTAGTCGACATGACCGTCGTCGAGCGGAATGCTCTCCCCTTCGATTTTGTCGGCTAGACCGCCGTAGTACTCGAAGTGGCGCGCGCAACGCTCCACCTGTCCGATAGCCTCAGAGATCGGCTTTCCGTTCTCGAGGGTTTCGATGCGGGCGAGTCGCTCCTTCTCGTCTCGAATGGCTCGGGCGACGTCGTTCAGTATCTCACATCGTCGGGCGGGGGTGTACCCATACCAGGTCTCGAAGCCGTCCCGGGCGACATCGACGGCCTCGTTTACGTCGGCTTCGGTCCCCGAGGCGACCGTCGTCAACGGTTCACCTGTCGCCGGGTCGTGGACGGTGAGTGTCTCGCCGGACGATGCCGAACGCTCGGTACCGTCGATCAATACCCCGTACTCATCAGCAATTGCTGGTGGGTCTGTTTGCATCGTATATCGACGATGCACGCAGACGCTCATAATAGTTCTTGTCAATGTCGGAATAGGGGGGCGAGAGCCACGACTGAGAAGGTGAACTCGTTGAAAGCAGCGTCCAGTTCGTCGAGCGCACCACACGGCCGACGATGAACTGAATCGTCTTGTGGCGAGCACCGGACCGATTCGTCGGGCGGTTCAGTTGACTCCAACGATAGTTACTGGGACCGGTGAATCGAGGGCCACCGACTGGGTGACACTCCCGAAGAGCGCTTTACCGGTGGGTGAGCGTTTCCGTCCGCACACCACGATCTCGTCTGCGTCCATCTCGTTCGCCAGATTCACGATCGACTCCGCGACTGGAACGTACAGCTCGGTCTGTTCGACCGTGACGCCGGCATCGGAGAGGATGTCCACTGCTTTGATGACGCCCGGACTCTCCTCGTCGAAGCTGTTGTCACCTGCATCATCGCGATAGGCGTGAGCGACCGTCACGGTGACCTCGTCCGTCTCACCGGGGAGCCCTAGGACGTACCGGGCCTGAGCGGCCGCCCGGTCGGGTTCGTCGTCTACAGGGAGGAGTATCTGATACATCGCATGGAACACGATACCTCGTGTCGATAAATAGGTTCCCCCGGACTGCGGTCGGAAACGTCGGTTATCACAGCCAGCGGGACGTTTTCCACGGCGTGTGGGATAGCCGGTCGCGGGCGACGAGATGCTGAAGGGGCGCGGACGACACCGGACGAGAGTACGATAGTTCGGTGGTAGGGGACCGCAACACATACAACCGGGACGGGAATAATCGTAACGTATGCATGCAGTTCGCATAGCCGGTGCTGGCTCAACAGCGTTCGGTGCGTCCCCCGGACGGACCGGGCGCGACCTCTTCGGGGAGGCGGCCCGTATCGCCATCGAAGATTCAGGCGTCCCGAGGGCGGACATCGACCGCCTCTGTTACGCGAACTTCGTCGGAACGCTCACCGAACGGCAGGGACATCAAGGACCACTGATGGCAGAGGCCGCGGGCGTGACCGCACCAGCGACACGGTACGAGAGTGCGTGTGCGTCGGGCGGCGTCGCACTCAAGAGTGGCGTTGAGGCGGTCCGGTCGGGAGCGGTTGACGCGGTCCTCGTCGGCGGAATGGAGCGGATGCACAACGTTACGACGGAGCGAGCGACCGAGGGACTGGCGATGGCGGCGGACGACCTCTACGAGAGCCGTGCCGGCGCGACGTTCCCCGGTGCGTACGCGCTCATGGCACGCGCGTACTTCGAGGAGTTCGGCGGGACGCGAGCGGACCTCGCCGCGGTCGCGGTGAAGAACCACCGCAACGCTCTCGGGAACGAGAAAGCCCAGTTCCAGCGGGAGATATCCACGACCGACGTCCTCGAAGCGCCCACCGTCGCCGACCCACTCGGACTGTACGACGCCTGTCCGATCACCGACGGGGCAAGTGCGTGTGTCTTGGTCAGCGAGGAATACGCGGAGAACCACGACCTGAACGCCGCAGTCTCGATCACGGGGTCCGGACAGGGGACCGACTCGCTCGCCTTGCAAACCCGAGAGTCGCTCACTCGGACCCCCGCGACGGAGCGAGCGGCCGCGGTCGCCTACGACGACGCCGGGATTGCCCCGGCGGACGTCGACCTGCTCGAAGTCCACGACTGCTTCACTATCGCCGAGGTATTGGCGCTCGAAGGGTTGGGGCTGTACGACCAGGGTGACGCTATCGACGCCGCGACGCGCGGTGAGACGACACGAGACGGCGAGCTCCCGGTGAATCTCTCGGGTGGGCTGAAGGCGAAAGGTCACCCGGTCGGGGCGACCGGCGTGAGCCAAGTCGTCGAGCTGACGAAGCTTCTTCGCGGCGACCACGTCAACAGCGGCGCGGCCCCCGACGCCTCCGTCGCCGTCGCCCACAACGCCGGTGGAACGGTCGCGAGTGCGACGGTTCACGTCCTCGAGGTGTGTCCCTGATGCGGGAACCGAGAGAAGAAGGCTACGACGACCTGCTCGACGCGCTCGAATCCGACACCGGCTACTACCTCTCCTGTCCGGCGGGCCACGCGTCGCTCCCCCCTCGGCAGGTGTGCCCGCGCTGTGGCGACGACGAGCTATCGGAAGAAACGCTGCCCGCCACGGGAACGGTCGTCACGTTCACCGAGGTGGCTGTCCCGGCCCCGGCGTTCGCCGGCCAGACACCCGTCGTACTCATCGCCGACTTCGGACCCGTCCGACTCACCGGGAGGCTCTTGGATGGCTCGGACACGCTCGATGTAGAGAGCGAAGTAGTACCGACCGTCGCGTCGTCTCCGAGCGGTGACCGTCACGTCGGCTTTCGGCTCGCGTCCGAACGCTGACCTCGACTTCACTGTCGCGTCACGCTCCGGACCGCTCGATACCGTCTCGAGTCTCGAGCGGTCCCGATAGCAATATGCCGTCCTACCCTCGTATTACGAGTATGCAACGGACTTTCGATGAGGCGACACCGACCGTCGCGGAGTCGGCCTTCGTCTCGGAGCAGTCGTACCTGATCGGTGACGTCGTGGTGGGAGACCGTGCGAGCCTCTGGCCGTTCACGTGTCTTCGGGGAGACGGTGGTTCCACGGTCGTCGGCAGGGAGACGAACGTCCAGGAGTTCACCATGCTCCACGGCGCGATTCTCGGCGACGAGGTGACTATCGGTCACAACGCCGTCGTCGACTACGCGACCGTAGCGGACCACTCTCTCGTCGGTATGGGGAGCCGTGTCCTCCGGGACGCGACGGTCGAATCCGACTGCATCGTCGCCGCCGGTGCAGTGGTTCTACAGGAGCAGACGATCCCCGAAGGGCACCTCGCCTACGGCGCGCCGGCCGAGACGAAACCGCTCACGGACGACCAGCGTGACGAGATTGACCGCGTCCACCGGCACTACGTCGACCTCGGACGTCGGTACAAAACGACCGGTCGGTTCGAGTGACCGGAGAGTCCGCCTGATCGACTGCGGCCTTCCACCCGGAGTCTCGGCGAATCCGCCACGCTGACCCCGATATTTTATACCTATTGCTGCAGCAACCTAGAGACGCGCAACCATGACAGAGGACACCCCTGAAGAACCATCCATCGTCCACGAACCGACCCGAGAGTTCGTCGAGTCGACGAACGTCTACGAGTTCATGCAGACGTACGACATCGACGACTACGACGAACTCATCCGTCGAACCACCGAGGAGGTCGACGGTGTCGAAGCGTCGGGCATCGAGTGGTTCTGGGACACCATGCCGGAGTACCTCGGTATCGACTTCTACGAACCGTACGAGACGATCCGCGACGACGCCGACGGCCCCCAGTTCACCGAGTGGTACCCGGGCGGTGAACTCAACCTCGCACACAACCTGGTGGACCGCCACGCCGCCGCCGACGTCGAGACGAGAAACTCCGTCGCGTGTCTCTTCGAGGGCGAACCCGGCGACACCAGAGAGGTGACCTACCACGAACTGTCTCGACAGTCGAACAAGGTTGCGAACTACCTCGAATCGGTCGGCGTCGAGACCGGTGACACCGTTGGAATGTACATGCCGATGGTCCCCGAAGTCATCGCTATTCTGTACGGCTGTTTCAAAGTCGGCGCAATCGCGGTTCCGATATTCTCCGGGTTCGGCGTCGAGGCGACGGCCACGCGGATCGAAGACTCGGAGTGTTCGGTGCTGTTCACGGGTGACGGCTTCTACCGGCGCGGCAAGTCGCTCACGCTCAAGGAAGCGGCCGACGACGCCATCGACGAAGCGGGTTACGTCGAGCATACGGTCGTCTACGACCGCCTCGGCGACGACGCCGAGGTTCCGATGGGAGAGCGTGACGAGTGGTGGGACGACGCGGTCGAGGGCCACGACGACGAGTACGACACCAAATCGCTGCCCTCCTCACAGGAGTCGATGCTGCTGTACTCCTCGGGGACCACCGGTAAACCCAAAGGCATCGTTCACACTCACGCCGGCGTACAGCTACAGTGTGCGAAGGAGATCTACTTCGGCTTCGACCACAAACCCTCGGACCGCTTCTTCTGGGTGTCGGACATCGGCTGGATGATGGGCCCGTGGACGCTGATAGGGAACCACACCTTCGGCGGGACCGTGTTCATGTACGAAGGGGCGCCCGACTATCCCCAGCCGGATCGGTTCTGGGAGATGATCGATCGACACTCGCTCTCGACGTTCGGTATCTCCCCCACGGCCATCAGAGCCCTGCGCAAACACGGCGACGAGTGGGTCGAGGGACACGACCTCTCCTCGCTACGCCTGCTCGGGTCGACGGGCGAACCGTGGGACCCCGAATCGTGGCAATGGTTCTACGAGCACGTCGGCGGCGGCGAGACGCCCATCATGAACATCTCCGGCGGAACCGAGATATGCGGCTGTTTCCTCATGCCGATGCCGAACCAGCCACTGAAGCCGTGTTCGCTCGGCGGACCGGGGCTAGGGATGAACGTCGACATCGTCGACGACTCCGGGAACTCTATCGCCGACAGTCACGAGCGCGGCTTCCTCGTCGCCCGCGACTCCTGTCCCTCGACGACCAAGTCGCTGTGGTCCGGCGACGACCGGTATCTGGAGGAGTACTGGTCGACGTGGGACGACCTCTGGGACCACGGCGACTGGGCACAGAAGGACGAGGACGGCTTCTGGTTCCTCCACGGGAGAGCTGACGACGCGCTCAACGTCGCGGGCCGGAAGGTCGGCCCCGCGGAGATAGAGAGCGTTCTCGCCGAACACGAGACGGTGAATCAGGCCGCGGCCGTCGGCGTCCCCGACGAGACGACCGGCACGGCGGTCGTGGCGTACGTCGTGCTCGAAGGCGGCTACGAGGGAAGCGACGATCTCCGAGCCGAACTGTCGACGCTCGTCGGCGAGGAGCACGGCAAACCGTTCCGCCCGCGCGAGATCCTTTTTGTCCCCGAGTTCCCGAAGACCCAGTCCGGCAAGGTGATTCGGCGGGCCATCTCGTCGATCTATCAGGGCAAGGAGCTGGGAGATATGTCGAGCATCGAAAACCCCGAGTCGCTCGACGAGATCGAAGCGGCGTCGTAACGGGCGGTGTGCGCCGCGTGTGTTGGTGCTTTCGTGTTTCGGCGGGGCGGGTCGCTCCTATCCAATCGGGTGTGAAGTTGCAAAGAACGTAGAGTGGGCGAGTCTGACGAATCGAACCAGTCGACTCCGCTCCGGCGGTCAGTCCGAGCGCTCGGCGTAGGGGGTGACGCCAGCGGCGTCCATCTGGTCGTGGAACCGCTGCCGTCGGGCCTCCCGTTCCTCGGTCGACATCCGGTCGTTGGTCCATATCTGGCCGCTGGTGTCTTGGTGGACCTCGCAGCTGTCGACCTCGTCGAGCGACTCGACGCGTTCGCGCACCTCGTCGTTGATGTCGAGGAAGTACGTACATCGCTGCGAGGTCAGGAGGAGCGTCACCTCCACGTCGCGGCCGTCGACCGCGATAGACTCGACGAGGCCGAGGTCGAGGATGCTGATCGGGTGGTCGCTCATACAGCTACAGGGGTCGAGCACCTCGTCCAGTTGCGCTTTGACCTTCGTTTTGCGCTCATCGTCGAACTCCGTACTCGGCGTGACGTGCGTTGCCTCTTCGGTCCGCGCGTAGGGGTCGGTGTGCGCAGACATGGTCAGTCGTCAGATGCGAGAGCCAAGTCGGCCTCGTACGTCGACCACGGCTCGACGGGGAAGTCGCCGGTCTCCTCGCGCTCCGCGCGGAGCTGGTCCCACTTGTCGCCCTCGATGTCTTTCTTGATCTGCTCGGGGTCCTTTCCGAGGAGCCGGAGCGCGTTCTTGCCGAGGATCTTCTCTTTCATCTCCTGTGTGACTTCGGGGTAGTCGTAGTCTTCGATGAGGTTTTCGGGCATCTCGAAGTTCCGGATGCCGTCGATGGGGGGCTGGGGATGCAGCGCGGTCGCACCTCCGGCGTAGACGATGCGGTCCGGGCCGGCCCAGTAGAGCATCTCGCCGAGCGCTTTCGCGAACTTCCGTGGACGGGTGTTGACGAGACAGGCAGTGTTCTCGAGGTTGGCGTAGACGTTGTCGTGGCTCGCCATCGCGAGCACCGTCTCCTCGACGAACGAGAAGCCCGCGTGGATGATCTCGAAGTTGACATCGGGGAACGAGTTGGCCGCATCCTCGACGTCGTCGGGCTTGAAGTAGCGAACGGGCGCCGTCGCGAACGGGATGAATTTGTGGATGGCCAGCGTGTCGACCTCGGAGTCGGCGACCCGCTGAAGGAGAGGCCAGACGGCCTCTTCGGTCAACTGGAGCGAGAGGTCGTTGCCGTTCTGGTAGCGCGCGGGGTAGAATTTGATGCCCTCGACCCCGTCTTTCGCGGCGAACTCTTCTATCTGGTCGCCCGCGTCGTCTTCGAGGGGGTTGACGTCGACGTACATCGACACGCGCTCGGGGTTCTGCTCCATGAACTCGAAACCCTTCTCGCGGGAGACGTACCCGTCGTGGAAGTAATCGTCGAGCGGCAGGGAGTGATAAACCGAGTAGTCGATCTGACTTTCCAGGAAGAGGAGACGAGCGAGCTCTTCGGGCTGATGGTCGCGGTAGAAGACCTCTTCGGACGGCACGTAGCCGTCAGGGAGGAGCTTCGCACCGAGTTCGTACGTCTCGTCGTCCCAGATCTGTGCGTGGGGGTGTTTGTGATTCTCTGGCGTGTGGTTGAAGCAGTGTGACACGGAGTCCACTACGAGTGAGCCACTGTCTAACATCTCGTGGTGTAGGTCAATAGAACCATTATTAAACATTTGGGTACGCGGCGGCAGTGCACGTGTCGGTAGCAATCGCCTGACTGGTCGCCAACTCGAAATCGGTCACCACGCGACACCTGAGCCGGCGGGCGAGATTGGACCAGAGAGTGGAAATCTGGGCCCGAGCGCGAGAAACACTTAATTGAGCGGCAGGAGCATCTTAGCGTGTTATGTCCGAGCGACTGCAAGGGAAGACAGCACTGGTCACCGGCGGTTCCTCCGGCAACGGACGGGCCATCGCCCGACGGTTCGCCGAGGAAGGTGCGCGCATCACCGTCGCCGACGTCCGCGAAGACCCACGGATGGGCGGAGAACCGACACACGAACTCATCGCGAGCGAGGGTGGAGACGCACAGTTCGTTCAGTGCGACGTCAGCTCGGTCAACGACCTCCGCGCGGCGGTCGATGTCACCGTCGAGGCCTTCGGTTCGCTAGACGTAATGGTCAACAACGCCGGGGTCGAGCGTCAAAAGCCTCTGGAAGACGTCACGGAGGAGGACTACGAGTGGCTCATGGACATCAACCTCAAGGGCGTGTTCTTCGGAAGTCAGGCGGCCGTCGAAGCGATGCGCGACCAAGACGACGGCGGCAGCATCATCAACATGTCTTCGATTGGTGGCATCCGCGGCTTGGAGAATTCCTCCCTGTACTGTACTTCAAAGGGTGGGGTGACGAACCTAACCCGAGAGCTGGCAGTCGAACACGGCGAGAACGGCGTTCGCGTCAACGCCCTCAATCCGGGATTCATCGAGACGGCGATGACGATGGAAGACGGCGACACAGCCGGTGGTATCCTCGGTCAGACGCCGCTGGGGCGCGCAGGCCAACCCGAGGAGGTTGCGGATGCGGCACTGTTTCTCGCGAGCGACGAGTCGTCCTTCGTCACGGGGCACAACCTCGTCGTGGACGGCGGCTTCACTTCCTAAACCGAACGGGGGTAGGCGATGCTCATCGTTTCGTGCGCGCGAAGACGCCGCGTTCGTCAGCAATCCCGTTGCCCCTGAAAGTAGTTCCTTAGCGTTCTCCGTCGACTTCCGAAATCAGCCATCCGGCCGCCCTCGACCGCCACGATTGGGGCCGGTGGTGGATTCGATGTAATCGACAACGTCGACGAGCACGAACTCGTCGTCGGTGTGGGTCGGAAGGATGTGCTCGAGCGCCTGCCGTGCCGTACAGTTCTGTGGACGTGGATCTGCGGGTCGCACGGAGGGGGGGGCAGAGACAGAAAGGAAAAACGGAGAAGAGTCGCTCTACTTCACCACATCAATCTTCTCACGGTCGATCGACAGGGCGACCGCCGCGACAACCACGAGCCCCAGGATTATCTCTTGGACGAACGAGTCGATGCCGAGCAGGTTCATCCCGTTGTTCAGGACCGCGATAACGAGTACGCCCAGAATGGTCCGATGGGGTCCGCCGACGCCGCCGGTCAGCGCCGTCCCGCCCATGACGATGGCGGCGATGCTGGGTAGTAAGAGCCCACTCCCGATGTTCGGAGAGGCCGACGAAATGCGCAGCGTCAGCAGGACGCCGGCAGTGCCGCAGAGCAGTCCCGACAGCACGAAGGGGTATATCTTGTAGCGGTCGACCTTCGCACCGGCCAACTCAACGACGCGTTCGTTCTCACCCAGCGCGAAGCAGTACCGGCCGAACTTCGTCCGGAAGGCCAAGACGATGGTGCCCACGTAGATGAGGAGCCCCCAGAGCACGAGGTTGGGGATACCGAGGACGTCCCCGGTCGAGATGGTGCGAATGGCGGAATTCCGGAAGGTGATGGTTGAGCCACCGGTGATGATCTTCCCCACTCCGGCCATCACCGAGAGCGTCCCGAGCGTGACCAGGAACGAGGGCACTTTGAGCTTCGTGAAGACGATGCCGTTGAACAGGCCGGCGAGCATCCCGACGCCGATGGCGAGCGGGATGGCCGCCAGACCCAGACCGAACTGCGAGATCAGGACGACGGTTACGACTCCCGTCAGCAGCACGACCGACTCGACCGAGAGGTCGATACTCTGCTGGAGGATGGGAAAGGTCCCCGCCAGAGCCACTAACAGCAACGTAACCGCGTTCTTCGCCACGTTGTCGAGCAGGTTCCCCTCGGTGAAGAAGCGCTCCGTCGTGAACGTGAATATGAGTATCAGCCCGAACAACATGACGAACGGGCCGAGGTCCTGTATCCAATCGTGAAGGGTGCGCTGCTCTCGTTGGGCGGTTATCCAATCGCTCAAATTACTTGTACTCATTTCAAATCATCTCCTGTATCAGGTCTTCTTCGGTCGGTTTGTTGCCCGGCGAGGCGTCGAAGGGCTCGCCGACGAACTCGCCTTTCGCCATCACGGCGATACGGTTGGACATACCGATGACTTCGGGCAGTTCGTCGCCGATGAAGACGATCGAGACGCCCTGGTCGGTCAGTTCACGGCAGAGACGGTACACCTCCTCTTTGGCACCGACGTCGATGCCCCGAGTCACGTTGTCCATCACGAGCACCGGGGTCTCTTGCGCTAGCCAGCGAGCGATAACGACCTTCTGCTGGTTCCCGCCGCTCAGGCCGTGCACCAGCGCGTCGGGTCCCGGCGTCTTGATCGACAGCTCCTCGATGGCGTCGAGGGTCGCTTTCTCCTCGGCGTCCAGATCGAGCAGCGGCATGTTGCCGTGCATGTCTCGAACCATCGCCAGAGAGGTGTTGACTAACACCGACTGGTAGAGTAGCAAGCCCTCCGATTTCCGGTCTTTCGGAATGTAGCCGACGCCCGCGTCGACCATGTCGGAGACCGTCGGGCTCTGCAGTGTGGTGCCGTCGACGGATATCGAGCCATCAGCCGTGCTGAGATCTCCCGCAAGGAGGCGGCCTAACCGCTGCTTGCCCGAGCCCTCGACGCCGACGATACCGAATATCTCCCCCGCACGGACTGAGAAGGATATCGGACCGACCGCGTCTTCGTGAACGACCTCGTTGACGGTCAGCGTCGTCTCGCCGAGGTCGGTCTCACGCTGTTGGTCGGGGACTCGATAGTACTCGTCGGCGGTCTCCCGGCCGACCATCGCCTGCTGCAGCGAATCCGTGGTCGCTTCGGCCGCAGTGGTGTCGTCGACGCGCTCCCCGTCCTTGAGGACGTAGATCCGGTCGGAGATCTGCAACACCTCGTCGAGTTCGTGGGAGACGAAAACGAACGTCGCCCGGTCTCGGAGGTCGTCCACGAGATCGAAGAGAATCTCCCGGCCGCTCTCCTCGAGCCCGGCCGTCGGCTCGTCGAGGAGGATGACGGGGTTCTCGGACTTCTGAGAGACGTGGAACGCCTTCGCGATCTCGAGCATCTGGCGCTCGTTGAACGTATAGTTGCGCACGCGCTCGTCCACGTCGATGTTGATGCCCAAGTCGTCGACGAAGGCCTGGGCCTCCTCGCGCATCTGTTCTTTCTTGAGGACCCCGAACTGCTCCATCTCGCGCCCGAGGTAGAGGTTCTCGTACCCCCGCATGGTCGTGATAACGTCCTGTTCTTGGTGGACGAGCGAGACGCCGTAGTTCGCTGCCTCGCGCGGACTCGTGAACGTGACCGCTTCCCCGTCGACGTACAACCGGCCCTCGTCGGCCTCCAACACGCCGGTCAGGATGTTCAGTAGCGTGCTCTTGCCTGCGCCGTTCTCTCCGACCAGACCGATGACCTCGCCGTGGTCGACCGCCAGCGACACGTCTTTGAGAGCCTGCACGTGGCGAAACGACTTCGAGATGCCCTCGACGCGGAAGCTGTGATCGTTCCCGCCAGTCGGACTGTCTCGGTCTGCGTCCGCGACGTTAGTGTGTGTCTGTGATGCCATGGGGTGTGTGGTGAAAGTTATTCGAGGGGGTTCGATTGGAATCGATCCGTGTATAGCTGGGTCGTTTCCTTCTGGGCGGCGTCGTCGGTGTAAACGCCCGGCAGGCTGTAGTCGTTCGGCTTGTCTGCCTCCTTCCAGTCGAGGACCTGCTTCATGTCCTCGAGACCCATGGGCTGCATGTCGATCTGGGGGTCCCAGGCGTCCTCGCCGGATTCTACGACGGACATCTTCTTCCAGTCGTAGGGCGTCTCGCCCGAGAAGATGGCCTCGTTGTAGTCGGCGGCGTCGACGACCGGAAGCCGGTCGACCGTGTCGGTCCACTCGTCCGGGTTCTTTACACAGACCGGCGCGTTGAACGACATCATCTTCTCCGCGGGGCTGAGCGCGTGTCCGTTGATGTAGTCGTGACACTTCGCGACCGACCAGCCGGCCTGCCACGGACCCATGCCCGAGACGGTGCCGGTCATCCGCTCCTCGGCGACGGCCGCAAGCCCGGGCTCGCTGGCGTCGATGCCGACGACGGGCACATCGATGTCGTTCTCCTCGAGGATAGTGAGCCCGCCCAGCGCGACGGCGTCGTTCTGGCCGAAGTAGCCGTCGATATCGTCCCCGAACTGGGAGACCTTGTCGTTCATGACCGAGCGAGCGTCCGAGCGGATGAAGTTGCCCGGCTGGCGTGGTCCCGCCATCTCGATGTCGGGATACTCCTCCATCGCCAAGTCGACACCCTTGTTCCGGCCGATGTTCGGGGCCGTGCCCCGGTTGCCCTCGATGTGGACGAACGTCCCGCTGCCGCCCATCGCCTCGAACAGCATCTTTGCGGCGCTGTAGGCGTGGTTGACGAAGTGGGGCGTGAAGAACGTCACGTACTCGTTGCCGGCATCCTGCGGGACGTACCAATCGGCGATTGTGACCGCAAGTACACCCGGAGTGCCCGACTCCACCAGCGTCTCCGCGAGCGTGATTGCGGCGGCGTTGGTGTAGGTCTGCCCGACGATGAAGTCCGCGTTGTTCGACACCGCTGTGTCGAACTGCTGTTGCTGCGTCTGAACCTCGCCGTTGTTCGTTTGGACGTTCGTCTCGTAGCCGAAGGCCTCGCAAGCCTCGAGATAACCCTTCTCCCAGCTGAGCCAGTAGGAGTTCTGTCGGTTGGCGATGGACCCCATCGAAGTCGACGACCCGCCACCGCCCGAGCCACCTGAACCGCCCGAGGACGTCGACGACCCGCCACCGCCCGAGCCACCTACACATCCGGCCAGGCCGCCCAGTGCGATCGCGGACCCGCCAACGGCGCTTTTCCTGATAAACTGGCGCCTCGACTGATTACTGCTATCTCGTACCATGTTTCCGTCACTGTGATTTCGTGAGTGCCCCAATATATAGTTTATTATTGTTCATGCGATACATCCCCTCAGCCGTTACTCTCACCGAGCGTATTCCTTCGGGCGGCTCGCGCGTCGGGGTTTGTCAGTACATCACTTTGCCCGCTGAGACGTTGAGGTCCTGTCCAGTCATCCGGTCGGCGTCGGAGGAGCAGAGGAACGCGACCGTGTTCGCGACGTCCTCTCTGTTGACCAGTTCGTTTCGAGGGCTCTGACTCTCGGCATCCGATCGGACCGCCCCGTAGGATCGGCCCGTCGCCTCTGCCTTCTCCTCAAAGACTCGCTGGATACGAGGGCCGTCGACCGACCCCGGACAGATCGCGTTGACGTTGATGTCGTGGTCGCCGACCTCGGCCGCGAGCGTCCTCGTGAATCCGATGAGCCCCATCTTCGAGGCCGCGTACGGTGTCCGCTGTGTGAGCGGTCGTTTTCCCGTCACCGAGGCGACGTTGACAATGCGGCCGTACGACCGTGCTTTCATCGATGGAAGCAGCGTTCGACAGGTGTAGAACGCCCCCCGAAGGTTCACATCGAGGGTATCGTCCCACTCTTTCGAGTCGATGGACTCACACAGCGCGGTCGGTCCCGCAATACCGGCGTTGTTGACGAGGTACTCCACGCTGCCGAACTCTTCGAGTGCGGTCTCGACCGTCGATTCGACGGATTCGAGGTCGGTAACGTTGGTCTCGACCGCGCAAGCACGCTGGTTTTCGGTGTCGACGAGGTCGACGGTCTCCTGCATCTCGTTGGGGTTGAGATCGGCGACGACGATGTCGGCCCCGCGTCGTGCCAGCTCGACGCAGATGGCTTGGCCGATACCACGGCCGCCACCGGTAACTAGGGCTGTGCTGTCTTCCTGCATACACTCACATCCCGAACGATGATTGATAAGCATTAGGGTTCTACCGGGGTCAGCCCCTCGCACGCGCACCCGGGCATTACTAATCAGAAGCGGAGTGAAACCGAGCCGCGCTCCGAAACAACCGTCCCAGACGCGCTCCCGGAAGAATTAACACGATGAAATAGGTGGGTTAGAGTATGCCGTACAGTGGCTACGAAGATTACTTCGACCGAAAGCTCATCATCTCTGTCGCGACGACCGGTGGACACCACGGAAAGGAGGCGAACCCGAACCTCCCGACCCAGCCCGTCGAAGTGGCACAGGACGTCGCCGCCTGCGAGGAGGCAGGGGCGTCCATCGTCCACCTCCACGCCCGTGACGAAGACGGCGAGAAGACGAAATCGGTTGCCAGGTACCAGGAGCTCGTGGACGCGATTGACGAGTACTGCGACGACATCATCGTCAACTTCACTACAGGCGGTGGTGGCATCTACCCGCGGGAAGAGCGCATCGCTCCGGTGCTCGAGACGGAGCCGCGCCCGGAGGTCGCGACCGTCGACTTGGGCCCCATCAACTTCGGCCAGACGCGGACAGCCGAGAACACGCGCGAGCAGAACGAGGAATACGCCGAGCGAATGCGCGAGGCCGGTGTCAAGCCCGAACTCGAACTGTTCAACCCGGGTCACATCCCGGAGGCCGAACACCTCATCGACCAGGGTCTACTAGAGGAACCCTACTGGGCGACGGTCATCTTCGGGATGCAAAACGGGATGCCGCCCGGCCCCCGGAACCTGGAGGCCTTCGTCGACAACCTGCCCGACCCCGTCGAGTGGCAGTGTCTCGCAGTCGGCAAGCACCAACTCCCGATGACAACCGCGGCCATCACGATGGGGGGCCACGTCCGCGTCGGGATGGAAGACAACGTCTACTACCGGAAAGGTGAGCTCGCCGAGAGCAACGCACAGCTCGTCCGCCGTACCGCTCGTATCGCGGACGAACTTGAACGACCTATCGCGTCTCCCACAGAGACCCGAGAGATGCTGGGGCTCTGAATTCCGGACGCTCCGCGAAACCTCGGAGAAGCGACCGGGGTTCGCCCTGATTCGGGAGGCGCGAATCGCACCTTGATCGACGACGTGTGCCGAGACCCTATCTTCTGCACCCGATCCGTTCAGTTTGCTGCTTAAATTAAGCCCAGTACTGTGGTTTCCCGGCAGCCGCCGGGGTTTTTGCACCAATTCGTCGTCGGAGCCGTTTGCGCAAGAGCGAATTTTATATATCGTGGCACCGAGTAACATACAAATACGGTCTTCATTTCAGGGGCTACGTTTGAAGATTATCTGATGATTTGGGACACGCGAATTTTATATAGTGGCTACGGTATATGTAACGTATGAACATCAACAATGGCGGTCGGCAGCTGCGGACCACGATGACCTCGCTCGAGGTCATAGAGAAGTTACGCGAGTTGGACGGCGCTCGAGTAACGGAGCTCGCGGAGGTACTCGATCTCTCACCGAGCACCGTTCACGCACACCTCTCGACCCTCGCCGGCGCGAATTACGTCGTCAAGTCGGGCGACATCTACCACCTCGGCCTCCAGTTCCTCGAACTGGCGGACTACGTTCGCAACAGGAGAAACGCCTACAGGACCGCCGAATCGTACACCGACCGACTCGCACGGGAGACGGAGTGTCGGGCTGTCTTCGCCGTCGAAGAGAACGGACGAGGCGTCTACATGTACACTTACTCCGGGGAACACGCCGTCTGGAAGTACTCCACCGTTGGCAAGCGGTTTTACCTTCACCAGACCGCCGTCGGAAAGGCCATCCTCTCTCGTCTCCCCGAAGAACGAGTCATCGCTATCATCGAAGAGTGGGGACTCCCGACGGGCACAGCGAACACCATCACCGACCGGTCCGACCTGCTCGAGGAACTGAAGGTCATTCGGGATCGGGGCGTCTCGTTCAATAACGAGGAACAACTGGAGGGGGTAAAGGCAGTCGGCGTCCCCGTGGACGGCTCTGACGGTCGTGTCGCCGGTGCCTTCAGCGTCGCCAGTCCCGCGAATCGGATGACCGAAGATCGGTTCGAAGAGGAAATCCCGAAAATTCTCCTCGGTGTCGCCAACGAGTTCGAACTCGAGAACTCGATGTCCTGACGTCGACTCTGCGCGCCCAATTCTTGACAGTTTTATATCTGTAATGGCTCCGCGTCCGAACTGTACGTCCGCGATAGTTGTTATTACATACCTACTATTGTGAGGATAATCCGCCTGCTGTCGTCAAGACTTCCGAGCAACTCCCACGAGGGCACTATTCTGCAATCGATGTCTTTTGCCGGTCGACGGCCACCTTACAGCGGTCAGTTTACCGGTTCTTCCTCCAGTTCAGGCTTCTTCTATACATAATAGATTGGATAGCTTCGTATCATATAACCGTTGCTATACGAATAACGCACCTCCGAAGTATCGACGAAAACTCGGACGGACACAAGGTCGCCCTAGACCACGAGTTCCGGTCAACGGTTGAAATTGCGGCGCACTCTCCAGCCCAACGCTCAGTTTCTCTCAACGGTTCGGTAAGCGAGAAAACTAAGTGTGTCGCGTATTCGATACAGGATTTTGCTTACTGTACGGTTATCTGACGTTATTCCTAACGATGTGATAAAGCGAGCGCGATATCACATCGTCAATGCCGGCTCGATATCCTGTTCCCTCATCGAACGGTGACCGCTCAGAGGAACTAACGGAGGTCGTGGGAGTCTCCGAGAGATCAATCGAGAAATCGGCCTCCACCGAATCCATCACATTAACCGTTAGTCCCATTCAGACGAGAGCTCTCTAATTTACTTTGTTCAATTTGGCATTCGAGTGTTTAGTCGTCTGTGAGCGTAACAGTCGATCGCAGCCCATTCAAACGCCTCGTCATCGGGGCGAACGACGAGCGGCTCGGCGCGCTCGGCCCCGCTCACGGCTACGATCGAATGGAAATCCTCCGTTGACGGGACGTACGACCGGGCTGACGCAGTCATCCCACTCGAAGCGCGGCCTTGCTGGTCGTTCTCAGCGCGTTTCGGTTCCAAGGGAAAGATATCCGAATAGGACGGCGGAGACGAACGCAGACGGCGGCAAAACGAGCGAATCCGGAGGCGCAGCCGCGAAACAAGGTCAGTCGGCGGACGACGGCGTCCGGCGGTCGATATCGGGTATCGGCTTACGGCCAGAGCCCGCGTGCCTCGTGCGCCTCGGCGATTCGAGACAGTGCGACGATGTAGGCCGCGTCCCGCCAGGTGACGTCGCGACGCTCGAACTCCGTCTGGACGGCGTTCCAGGCGGTCTGCATCTCCGCTTCGAGTTCGTCGTTCACTCGGTCGAGCGACCACGCTCGTCGGTTGATGTCCTGTAGCCACTCGAAGTAGCTCACCGTGACGCCGCCGGCGTTCGCGAGAATATCGGGGATCACGGCGATATCTCGCTCCGCCAGGGTCGAATCGGCCGCGGACGTCGTCGGACCGTTCGCGCCTTCGACGACGAAATCCGCGGCGATCGCCGCTGCGTTCTCGGCGGTGATCACGTTCCCGAGTGCCGCGGGAATGAGGACGTCGACGTCGAGTGTGAGTAGTTCCTCGTTCGAGATGACCTCGTCCGCGTACGTCGTGACGGCCTCGGGTTCTTCGTCGTGTGAGGGGACCGCGGCCGTATCGATACCCGAGGGGTCGTACATGGCGCCGTTCACGTCGCTGATGGCGACGACGGTCGCTCCCCACTCGTCGAGGAGTCGAGCGGCGTTCGCCCCGACGCTCCCGTAGCCTTGGATTGCGACCGTCGCGTCCCCGAGCGGGCGGTCGTAGTGTTCGCACACGAGCTGCGTGATAATCGCGACGCTCCGACCGGGTGCTTCTTCACGTCCCTCGCTGCCGCCGATCACCGGGGGCTTGCCGGTGACGACGCCCGGTATCGTCTCGCCCTCCTGCATCGAGTAGGCGTCCATCAACCACGCCATCGTCTGGGGATCCGTCCCCATGTCGGGCGCCGGAATATCTTGATTGGGACCGATGACGTCGCGAATCTCTTGGGCGAATCGCCGAGTGAGACGCTCTTTTTCGGCCGTGCTCAGCTCTTTCGGGTCGATGGCGATACCGCCCTTGGCACCCCCGAACGGGATGTTCATGACGGCACATTTCCACGTCATCCACATGCCGAGTCCGACGCACTCGTCTCTGGTTACGTCGGGATGGTACCGAAGCCCGCCTTTGAACGGACCTCGAACGCTATCGTGCTGGGCCCGATAGCCGCTGAAGACTTCGACGGTTCCGTCGTCTCGTTTGATGGGGACCGTCACCTCGTGGACCTTCTTCGGATGCTTGAGCCGTTCGACGATACTCGGGTCGATATCGAGGTAGTCGGCGGCGTGGGACAACTGTCGGCGGGCCGTCTCGAGCGTCGACTCCGATTCGGTCGAGACTGCCGCCGCATCGTCTGTCTCACCGCGGGTCGTCTCTGGTTGGGAGGCCATGGCTATTCGAGCGGTATTCGGCGGTTTCGCATCTGCCCCCCGCAGTCGGGACACTGACCGGGGCTGTTCCGTTCGACGACGATGTTGCCGCACTCGAAACACTCGTACGGGGTTTCCGCGCCGGGTTCGGATTCGACATCTCTCATAGTGAGTTCACGAGCGCCAGCGGGGAGACCCGGGCACTCGGGGAGAACGTAATAGGTGTATTAGGGAGTATTCGGTGGTTGATTATCGAACTACAGTTGAAATCGGGGGTTAATTATTGAACCACTCCGGTCGCATCTCAGGTGGAGAGCGTCGTCTCCTCGAAGAGCGTCTCGAACAGTTTTCGCTGGACGGTCCGAACGTGCTTGTAGAACGCGGGCGGGGAGATACCGAGCGTCGTCGCGATATCTTCGCCGGTGTTCTCGCGCGGTGACTCGAAGAAGCCGCTGTAGTAGGCCGTCTGGACGACTTCGAGTTGCCGGTCGGTCAGCCTATCGAGGAACGTCGAGTAAAGGTCGTGTTCGATCGATTGATCGAGCGTCTGCTTCGACCGGAGTTCGACGCTGGAAAACGTCTTGCGAACGAGTTGCGTGATCGTTCTCAGATCGCTGCTGCTCGGAATATCGATGACGAGCGTCGTGGTGGTGGGGTCGGCGGTCGCCTCGCGGAACACGGCGCCGTGATCGGCTAATTCCAAGGCGAGAAACGGCTGCGTGAGACGCAACCGGAGGACGCCGCCGTCACGGTCGGCGCTGATCTGCTGGACGTCGTCGATCGCGACCAGTTGCGATGCGGCGTCGGCGACGTCTTCTAACGGTGCGTCTTCGACCGTGACGAACACGTAGCTCCCCTCGGTGGACTGCTGGACGCCGCCTTGATACGAGAGCGTGCACGACGCGTTCTTCGCGAGCCGTGAGAGAACGAACGCCGAGTCGTCGACCGCGAACTCGACGCGAGTCATCGACGTGGTGAGCAGTGCGTTCTTCCGTTCGATCGCACTGAGCGCCGACGCGATGGTTTCGCCGAGTTCGGCCAGCACGGCCTTCGCCGTGTCGTCGAACGCGTCTCGAGTCGGCGCGTAGACTGTGAGCACCCCGTGCGTGAGGTCGTTGTACGCGAGAGGGATACTCAATACGGAGAGATAGTCGCGAGCGAGCGCATCCTTTCGCCACGCGTCCTCCCGAAGGCCGGCAGCGACGTTCGAGACCGTTGTCACCTCGCCCGTCGCCGCGGTCTGTCCGGCCGGGTCGGTCCCCGAGGCGGCGATCGCGAACGAACGGCTGTCCAGATACCCCTGATCGGTACCCGCCCAGGCTCGCGGCTCGACGGTCCCCGTCGTCGAGTCGATCGTTCCGATCCACGCGAATCGGAATCGGTCGTCGGCCGTCAGCAGTTCACAGACCGTGTGATCGATCTCTTCGCGCGTCTCCGCTTGGACGATAGCTTGGTCGATCTCTCGAATCGTCTCGTTCGTTCGGTTCAGGGCGGTCAGTTGTTCGTTTTGCGCGTGGAGCGTGCGGTCTTGCGCTCGGAGTCGCGATTCGCGAGAGACGCGGTCGAGCGCCGCCTCGGCGGTCGCCGCGAGCAGGTCGGCTAGCTCTCTGGTCACGTCGTCGAAGATACCGACCTCGTTCGATCCCGCGACGAACACGCCGTGATCGCCGAGTGGAATGTAACTCACGCTCCGGAGGTCCGTCGCCCGGTTCTCGAGGAGATTCGCGTCGTGGACGTCGTCGAAGAAGAGGGCTTCGTCCTCGACGAAGCTGTAGCTCGGAAGGGTTGCTCCATCGGCGTGGACAGTCGGGAGCGGACCGTTCAGTTCCCGCATCGTCTCGGAGTACGCGACGGGTTCGAGGTCGTTGGCGTCAGCATCGAAGAGATAGACCGCGCTGGCGTCGAGGTTGAGCACCCCGAGCGTGTCGTCGACGACGTGTTGGGCGATTTCGCGGTGCGTTTCGGCGTACAGGAAATCCCGGGCGGTCTCTTGGAGCGTCGCCAGCGCTTCCTCGCGTTGCTTGCGTTTCGTGATTTCGCGACAGCTGAAGAGAAGCGTGCCGTCCTGAATCGAGACTTCGCGAACGTTGACCAACAGCGTGTGCTCGCGACCGGCTTTGTCGATCGCGGTCGTCTCGATGTTCTTGAGGACGCCCTCCGCTGCGAGCTCCTCCCGGGCGAAGAGGTCGTCACCGAGGAGTTCGTCGACCGTTCCTAGTTCGCGGATCTCCGCGGCCGTGTAGCCGAAGATGAAGTGGACGTTAGGGCAGACGTACGTGTACTCCCCGGATTCGTCCGTGATGAGGACGGTATCCGTCATGTTGTTGAGCGTCACACGGTGGAGTTCCTCGGATCGACGAAGGTTACGTTCGAGGTCGACGCGTTCGGTGATGTCCACGCCCTCGACGACGATGGAAACGAGGTCGCCGCGCTCGTTCTCGACCGGTCGTACGGAGAGGTCGACGACGCGCGGGTCGTCGAGACGTGACGACTGGGAGACGACGACGTTACCGAACGTACCGCCGAGCGCCTCGTCGATGATTCGGTGAATCTCCGCCTCCGTCGTGTCGGTCTGCGACCACCACGGAAGCGTCCAGAACGGTTCGCCGACGATGGCGCCGACGTCCTCGTCGATCATCTCTCGCGCCGTCTGGTTCACGCGGGCGAGCGAGCCGTCGGGGTCGAGGACCCACGTCGCCGTCCGCGAGTCGTTGAAAATCGCGTCGAACTGTCTGGCGCGGTCGCTTCGCGTGGTCGATCGCTGCGCGGATCGGATCGCGCGCTCCGTCCGTTCGAGTAGCTCCGTCGTCGTCCGCTCGGATGAGTCCGTCAGCGCGACGTAGTCGGTCACCCCGGCACCGATCGCCTCGCTGGCGATGGCTTCACTCCCGGAAGCGGTGGCGACGATCACCGGGAAGACGGTGGTCTCGGTGCGAATCTCTCTGAGCAGTTCGAGCCCGGTCGCTTCGCCGAACGCGTACTCGGTGACGAGACAGTCCAGGGTTCGATTCCGAAAGGCGGCCAGCGCGTCGGCCTTGGTTTCGACTCGCCGGACGGTCGCAGCCGTTCGCGTTTCGAGCGCCGTCGCAAACTGGGCGAGCCAGTCGCTCGTTCCGACGAGCAGCACGGACGACGTATCGAGGATGGAATCCGAAGACGGCATCATCCGAGACTCGGGACTCGATGGGGAGTCGCTGCCGCGCTCGTTCGAATCTCACGTCGGTTCGGCGCCGAATCGAGAACCACGCGTATCACTGGTAGCAGTACGACCCCCGAATCTCAAAGCTGTTTGCCACGTGACCTTCGCACTTCCGACGACCCGGATGGGGCGGCAGACCGGACGTCTCACGCTCGAACCCACGAGTTTGCTCGTGGGAAGACGGCCAACGGTGGCGCCGGCGTTCCGAATCGAACCGGTCAGCATATCCCTCGTCTTCGAACGAAACGAACGGACGTCAATGATACTTGAGACTATCATACTTCAGAGTACGATTCTGAGAAATATTATTGCGAATCGTTGCGTTCGTGACACACGCGTTCAGCGACGATATCCCAGCAGTCGACAACGTGCAACGGCTGACCGCCCGCTTTTTCGATCTACGTCCGGACTCGGAAGCGCTCGCTCGTCTCGCCGGAGAACGGCGTCAACTCCTCGCCGGCTTGGCGAGGCGGAGTAACTCGAGACTCCAGTCCGGTTTCTCACTTTCTGTCCGGAAACTGTAGCCGCCCGCGACGTCGACGCCGTTCGCTTCGGCACTCCGGATGAGTGCCTCGAGTTGGTCGGTGAGTTCGTCTCTCGTCTCCGGCGGTCGTGTTTGCTTCATATGTGTTCTCGGGGCGCAGTCACCGATGATCTGCTGGAATTTCGACTTCTACTGTTCCCGCCTCGCTGGTTCGACCGAGCGGAGAGCTACCCGGTCGCGTCCGCCGAAGCAACACCTGCTCGGTCGAGTCGGCCTCTCGGAGCACTGCGGGGACCTGAACGGTCGCGTGGGAGAGCGACTCAGTGCTGTCCCGCTCACGCGTCGGTTGGTACATAGTCGCACCTGTAGAATGGTCAGGCGAATATCTATCCGCTGCTCTCGATATCGAGACGTTTTAAATTACCCTCTCTCAGAATCGAGATAGTGGAGAAGGGAGACAGCTCTCGTCCTCACCTGAATTTCGAGGCGGAAGCCCACCCCTTTAGGGGTGGGAGGAAGCCGACATGGTGCAAATCTATCCTCGGAGCGATTGCCTGCCGACTTCCCCATTTTAAATAACCTTGTCCTGTAATGTGAAACGTCGTGGAATACCGTCGAACTGCCGTCATCAAACTCGACACGCCCTCGGACGCCAAACCAGCACTCCGAGAGACAGTCGAGCAATTCAAACACTGCGCTAACCGCGCGAGCGAATGGTGTTGGCACGGGCGTCGCCAGATTCCTCCGGAATCTGGCTGCCAGCCAGAAACGCGGAGCGTTTCTGGTGACGACGACGGATACCACGTTACCTCGAAAGCCACAGCCGAACGCGCCCTCTACGACCCACTCCGCGACGAAACCGACCTAACCGCGAATCTCGTCCAGAAAGGGATTCGCCGAGCGGTCGAAGCCGTCAAGAGCGGAGTCGAACGGCTCAAGCGCGGAGAGAACACGTCCAAGCCCCACTTCTCGGCGGACAGCGTGGTGTACGACAAGCGGAGTGCGACGTTCCACCGCGACCACGTATCCCTCTCTACCGTAGACGGACGCGTTGAGTGCGAGTACATCCTTCCCGACGACACAGAGAAACCGCCGACCAAGTACGTCTCCGATGACGACTTCGAGTTTCGCATGGGGCACCTCCAGCACCGAGACGGTGACTGGTATCTCCACGCCTCCATGCGGAAAGTCGAAGCCGACGAGACGCCCGACCCGGACACCAAGCACAGAACAGTCCTTGGTGTCGATTTGGGCGTCAACAACATCGCCGTGGCTTCGACCGGACGCTTCTGGTCGGCGGACGAGTTTAACCACTGGCGTCGGGAGTACGAGAAGCGTCGTGGGTCGCTCCAACAGTGCGGTTCTCGACACGCCCACGAGAACGTCCAGTCCATCGGGCGTAAAGAGGACGGTCGGTTTGAACAAGACCTCCACACGATAGCGAACGAACTTCTTGAGGAAGCCATCGAGTACGGCTGTTCGCATATCGTGTTCGAGGACTTGACGCATATCCGCGAGAACATCCCCGACGCGACGTGGCAACATGTGTGGGCGTTCCGACGCCTCTACGAGTACGTCGAATACAAGGCCAAGGAATACGGCCTTAGCGTCGAACAAGTTCCGCCGGAGAACACGTCTAAGCGGTGTTCGACGTGCGGATGTACCCACGACGACAACCGTAATGGGGAGTCGTTTGAGTGCCAGAAGTGTGGGTACGAGAACCACGCGGACTACAACGCGAGCAAGAACATCGGCTTTCGGTATCTCCGTCGTCGGCAAAACGCAGACGATGGAGGCGCACCCGTAGGTGTTGCGCTAAATCGCGGGACGCTGAACGTGAGTGGCGAGTATTCGCCCGCCAGCGATGGCTTGAACGGGAGTCCACGCGAAAGCCCACGATTTTAGTCGTGGGTTACTTACTCGTAGGGTTTCCCACCCGGACCGAAGAGCAACTCGCCGATAGCGCTCTTCGCGCCTTCTCGAAGCCGTCGGGACAGCAGTCAATCGTTAACGCCGATGAGTTCCGCCAGCTCTTCTTGGGTGGTCTTACGAGGGACGTCCCAGTACCCGCTCTCGTAGGCCGTAGCCAAGATGTCGTGTTGTTCCGACGTGAGCGGTCCCTTTTCCGGCGGCATCAGCGGATTGTACAACTCGAGCAGTTCCACGTCGATATCCTGCCGCTGACACGCCCGACGGAACCGCTCGAGATCCGTCTGCTTTCGAAACTGGAGCCTGAAGTCCCACGACTCGGCCGTGCCCGTGGCCGTCAACACGTCGACACCCAAATCGACGAGAGTTCGAACGAGCGCGTCGACATCGGGGCTCCAATCGACGGAGTAGAGGACCCGAGTGGGCGTTCGGGTCAGCAGGGTGATGTCCTCGACCAACGGATCGTTCGTCAGCGTCTCCGCGACGGCGCCTTCGCTCCCGCTGTCCACCCAGAACAGCGGCATAACTCCCGTCTGCGTCGGCACGAGTTGTTCGAGTTCTATCTCGACGTCCGGGTAGTCTTCGAGAATTCGTCCGAGGGGAAACTCGCGTGCAGGGACGCGAACGTCGGTGATGATAGTAACCATCTCACGCCGTCTCCGAATGGACAATTTCCAGTCGGGAGGGGTCCGAACCCGGCATCATGACCCCTTAGATCGTTGCTGTCGTCCGGTTCCGTACAGGAGCTCCGCCACGGCGATTTTCGTTCCCCGACGAAGGCGCTGCGACATCGAGTTGTCGCTGATTCCGACGAGAGCGGCTAGTTCTCTCTGGGAGATGCCGCGCGGGACGTCCCAATAGCCTTCCTCGTATGCCGTCGTGAGCGCGTCCTGTTGCTCGGGCGAAAGCGGTCCCGTCTCCTGCGGCATCTGTGGATTGTATACTCTCAGCAGTTCGATATCGATGCCTTCGTCTTTGCAGGTTCGGCGGAACTGACTCAACTGCTCGCGGTCCGTGAACTGGAGGCGGAACTCCCAGAAGTTGGCCGTGCCCTCCGCGGTCAGCACGTCGACGTTGAGGTCGACTATCGCCCGAACGAGCGAGTCGACCTCGGAACTCCAGTTGACCGAGTAGAGGATTCGGTCGGGCGTCCGGGTCAGTTGGCTGATCTCTTCGACGAGGGAATCTTTTTGGAGAGTCTGTTCGACCTCCCGTTCTCTCTCGGATTCGACCCAGAACAGCGGGATGATTTGCTCACGCGTGGGGACGATACGTTCGAGTTCTATCTCGACGTCCGGGAACTCCTGTAGGATGCGTCCGAGTGGAAACTGGTTTGCGGCTACACGGATATCGGTGATGGTCGTGACCATGGGTTGAGACGTTTCATTTGGGAAGACGGAGTGCGCTCCAACTCAGCTCACATCCGACTTTGTCGTCGCCGTAGTCTCGAACGGTGAATACGGTATCGAGGCACAAGAACTCGGATTATCGATATCGAGCCCATTGACGTGGTCTGTTGGGGAGCGTCGTCGACGAGGTGTCGCTCCGCGGTCCCGTCTCTGATAGTGTCATATACATAATTGTTATCAGATTTCTTTTTACCTTTCAGTCCATCATAAGAAGAGAGCGCAAGACCACTACTCTGGATTCGGTCGATCATTCTCGCTCTGAGCGGAGTCGTGAGGATCAGCCGGGAATGGGTGTGGGCCCACTATCGAGATTCTATCCATATTTGGCAACTACGCTGAGAGCGAATATGACACAGTCGAAACAGCCGACCACGAAAGCGGAGTTCCGTGAACAACTCGAAGAACTCATCCGAACCGCCGAGGCGAACGATATCGATATCGCCGGCGGCTACTCCTTCAGAACCGACGGCGACGGTGCAGACTGGGGTCTCGAACTGCTCGAGGTAGTCAAACCCGACGAGGACGACGCCTGAGGAGGAACGGTCTCACTCGTCGAGTGTCGCCCGGAGATGCGTATCGAGCGCCCGCCGTAGCCGACGCGAGGTTTCGGTGTCCGTGAGTCCGGCGAGGGTACTGAGTTCGACCAGGGAGATTCGACGGGGAACCTCGAAATAACCCTCCTCGATGGCGAGTTGGAGTAGTTCACGTTCTTGCTCGGAAAGTGTTTCGTGAGAGTCCATCTGAATGCATCCCATGGCAGATAATCGCTCACTAAGGAAAATACTACCGAATGGTAGTATGAATTTACATCTATGCAGAAGGAAAAAACGTGGCGGTCCTAAAGGAAGCAGCGAGCGCTCCACGGGTCATCTGACATGCTGAGCAGGCCGCTCGTGTCGCTTTCCACACGACAGCGCGAATTCGCCGCCGACAGAGCGGCCGCAGAAGTAATCGACGGCAACGACTGGCACGGCGAGCGGCCTCGTTTTTCGCCCGGCTTCGAACGCGCCTGTTTTCCATCTGCTGAAGCAGTACGACGGATCCATCGCGGTCGAGGAGAACAACCTCGAAGGAACCGTGTTCGTCGTTCTGCTTCGGAAAGCTGAGTGATGCTCCCCGTCAGAGACGCTCCCCTGATTAGCAGGATGCTAGCGCACCCACTCGGTCGCACGCGGCGAACTGGCGATGACGCCGTCCACGCCCCGCCGGTCGAGCGCCCACGCTCCGAGTCGCGAGTCGACGGTCCACGCGTTCACTATCATCCCCGCCTCGTGTGCCTCTTGGGTGACGTTCGTCAGGAGACACAGCCACGCGTTCGGATGAACGTACGTGCAGTCGAGGTCTTTCGCGACGCCGAGGTCGTCGCCGGGTTGTAGACCGAGCACGTACGCCAACTCGACGCCGGCGCTGCCGTTCGCGCGAACCCGCCGAATCGCGTCGGCGTCGAACGAGGAGACGATGACCTCGTGCTCGACCGAGCGAGCGACGTCGAGAGCCTGTTCGACGATTTCGGGGTCCTTGAGTTCGAGGTTCACTCCGGTGTCGGACGGAATGGCGTCGAGAACCGTCCGGAGCGTCTGGACGCCCTCGCCGTCGTGGGCGTCGAGGCCGGCGAGTTCCGTCGCGGTCAGGTCGTCGACGCTCGTCACGCCGTCGATGGCGATGTCGACGAGGGCGTCGTGGACGACCACCAGTTCGCCCGACGCACAGCCTCGCACGTCGATTTCGATCATGTCGGCGTGTGGGGCCGCCTGTTCGACGGCCGCGACGGTGTTCGCCGAGTACTGGCCGTCGAACCCGCGGTGGGCGATGAGACGCATCGGTCGCTCGTGGATTCGCGGGGGGCGCCGAAATGGGTTCGGGCTTCGACCGAGAATGTGCGGAAGGAGACGGCTCTTTGACCGTATCCCGTCGATTGTCACCCCTGAACAAGGGAGAGGCGTACTGTGGTCATCGTGTATATGGAGGCTGATTTACGGAGAGTCGAGTCCGAGGGGCAGATACTCAGGAATCCGACCGGAGCGCGACTATTTCGGCGCGGTAATCTTCGATGAACGCGCCGGGACCGCCGCAACTCACCGTCCCGGCGTCGGTTTCGAGGTAGAGGCTCGTCTCCAACGTGTAGTCGTTCGTGGACGGTTCGACGAACGCCTGTCGCACGTCTACGACTCGCCCGGAGAGTTGGGTGCCGTCTTCGGTCACGACGTCGGCCCGGAGTTCGGTGCCCTGTTGATAGTGGAGGAACGCGTGGAAGACCGCCTGCCGGAACCAGTCGAACGTCGCGGGAAGCGGTTCGGCCTCGGACACGTACTGTGTCGTCGAGGCGGGCCAGTAGGCGCTGAGGAACATCCCGAGCACCGACCCCGAGAGGTGTCCCTGCGAGACGGTGACGGCATCCTTGTCGTTGTGCGTGAGCGAGAGCACGTCGGGGTCGCCGATCATCGCGGACTCGTCGTCGACGGCGTAGAGGAACGGGAGGCTCTCGTGCCAGTACCGAACGACGTCCGCGACGTCGGTGAACTCGCGTTCGACGTCGTCGGTCCCGTCCCGTTCGCCGAGGAGCAGAAAGGTGAACACCCCTCGGTCGACGGCCGCTCTGAGTTCGGCTTCGATTTCGGGGTAGACGTGGTCGGGGATAGCGACCAGCGCCTCGTGTTCGGCCTCCGAGAGGCCGGAGCGCAACCGGTTGAGCGCGGTGGTCCGGGACTTCACCATCCGAATCTCGGGCGTCTGCGAGGTCGAGTGGTTGAACCGCTCTTCGAGCGAGGGGGTGATCGACTCGAGGCGTTCCTTCAGCGAATCCATCGCCTCCTCCGGGGGGAGCGCACTGATGGTCGTCGGCGACGCGTGGTCTTTCACCCGGACGAGTCCGCGCTCTTCGAGTCGCTCGGCGATGCCGTACACCGCCCGTTGCGTCACGTCGGCGTTCTCCGCGACGGTTCGCGTCGTCGCCTCCCCTCGCGAGAGGAGGGTGAGGTACGTATCGATCTCCGTATCGGACAGTCCGAACACGCTCAAATCCGCTCTGAGCGACGCGTCGTCTCGTCCGTTCGATCGACTCATGCTATCGGTGTGTCGTCCTTGCTGGGTCATAACATATAGCTGCTCGCACTCGTAGCTCGAGAGATGCCGGCGGCGCCGCTCAGTCCATCCCGACGGTCACGTAGCCGTCGAAATCGAGGATGACGCGTTGGGCGCGGTCGCCGAAGATGGCCTTCTTCGTCGGCGATCGTCGGTACCCCGAGAGGAAGATGTGATCACAGTCGGTTCGGTTCGCGACGCCGAGAAGCGCCTCGGCCTGCTCGTCCTCCTCCGCAATGATCGTCCGGAGTTCGTACTCCACGTCCGGTTCGAGGACGTCGTTCGCCGCGTCCTCGACGTCCGCGGAGACGCCGTCGAGGACGTCGTCTGCCGTGTAGTTCGTGTGCTCCGCTCGGCCGATCGCCCCCAGCGTCTTCTCGATC
The DNA here is from genome assembly GCF_031624635.1 of Halogeometricum sp. S3BR5-2. Lineage (NCBI taxonomy): Archaea > Methanobacteriati > Methanobacteriota > Halobacteria > Halobacteriales > Haloferacaceae > Halogeometricum > Halogeometricum luteum. Next base: position 68,271 of record NZ_JAMQOQ010000003.1, read on the forward strand.
GTCTCGTACGCGTCGGGCGTCGCCAGTGCGACGACGAGGAGGTCGGTCTCCGCTCCGACGGCGAGCGCTCTCGCCCGCTCCAGTAGCTCTCTGTCCCGGTCCGCCCGTTCGACGGTGACGAGTACGCGTGTCATATCATACAGTCGTGTTTTCGTCGCGTCGATTCGGTTTCATGCGTACAACTCCTCGAAGGGGTCCCAGTCGAGATAGATGAACACGGAGGACCCGACGAACATCACGCCGAGCATCGCGAAGCTCGCGACGGCGACGGCGAACGTCCCGGTCCCGGCGTCGATGAACGGCACGGAGAGTCCCAGGAACGCGAGGAGGAACGTGCTGGTGACGAAGAACGCCCGCCAGACGGCCGTCATCGACGTCCCCCTCCTCGGAGTGGCGCTGGCGCGTCAGTCATCGCTCTCCTGCGGTGCGGAGTCGGCTTCGACGCCGTCGAGCGGTTCGCTGCGCCAGTACTCGTGGTTGGGATCGGTCCGGTGGCAGGCCGCACAGCGAGCCCCCGGTTGCGCGGCGTCCTCGCCGAGTTCGGGCGCCTCGCTCCGGCACACTTCGCGCGCCTCGGGACAGCGGGTGTGGAATCGACAGCCGGACGGGGGATCGACCGGGTCCGGAATGTCGATCGACCGGACCGGTGGGTCCGTCATCTGCCGTTCGCTCGGGTCGAGGTCGGCGGTCGCCCACCGGAGCACCTTCGAGTACGGGTGCTTCGGGTCGCGAAGCACCTCCTGGGGCGGGCCGATTTCGACGATCTCGCCGAGGTACATGATGCCGACGCGACCGCCGGCCTTCTCCGCGAGGTAGCGGGCGTTCGAGAGCGTGTGCGAGATGAAGACGAACGACGTGTCGAACTGCCGCTGTAGTTCGAGGAGCAGGTCCATCGTCTCCACGCGGAGCGAGACGTCCAGGGCGCTCACGGCTTCGTCCGCGAGAATCACGTCCGGGTTCATGAGCAGCGCGCGGACGAGCGCGACGCGTTGCTGTTCGCCGCCGCTCAGTTGGTGCGGGTATCTGTGCGCGTAATCCTGCGGCGGGTCCATCCCGACGCGGTCCAACAGCGCGAAGATACGCGCGCGGCGGTCCTCGGTGGACATATCGGAGTTCCACCGCTTCAACGGCGCTTCCAGCGACGTCAGCACCTTTCGGTTGGGATTGAGCGCGGCGCCCGGGTCCTGGTGGATGATCTGGAGCGCCCGTCGGATGTCGCCGTGCGGAACGGTCACCTCGCCGGTTCCGTCCTTGGCGTCCCACACGTCCTGTCCGCGGTACGTCACGGTTCCGTCGGTGGGGCGCTGCACGCCGATGATGGTCTTTCCGAGCGTGGTCTTCCCGCACCCGGACTCGCCGACGAGGGCGAGCACGTCGTTCTCTTCGATGTCGAGAGAGACGCCGTCGACGGCTCTCACCCGCTTCGGTTCGTTGCGTATCGAGTCGACGAACCCCTGCTCTTTCTCGAAGTGGACGGAGACGTCGTCGAGCGAGACGACCACGTCGTCGCCACCGGTCGCTCGGCTCGCGTCGGTCCGGTCGCTCACGACTGAACCACCTCCGGTTCGAGGGGAACGGCCGCCTCGGCCTCCTCGTGGTGGAAACACGCCGTTCGCTGGTCGTCTCCCACGTCGAACCACGGCGGGGTCTCCCGCCGACACTCGTCGGTCGCCAGCGGACACCGCGGGGTGTAATGGCAGCCGTCCGGCGTGTGAGCGGGGTTCGGCGCGCTCCCGGGAATCGGCTGCATCGTCTCCAGCGGTGCGTCGATGCTCGGAACCGCCCGGAGCAACGCTCGCGTGTAGGGGTGTTGTGAGCCGCGGACGACGCGCGTACTCGGACCGACCTCAACGAGTTCGAACGCGTAGAGGATGGCCAAGCGGTCGGCCAAACCGGCGACCAGCGGCAGGTCGTGCGTGATGAACAGGATGGAGAGGTCGTACTTCTCCTTGATGTCGTCGAGCAGGCTCAGGATGGACCGCTGCATCAGGAGGTCGAGCGCCGCCGTGGGTTCGTCCATCAACAGCACGTTCGGCTCCAAGACCAGCGACAGGGCGATGAGCGCTCGCTGACTCATCCCGCCGGAGAGTTCGTGCGAGTACGAGTCCAGCACCCGCTCGGGGTTCAGATACAGGTCGGAGAGGAGTTCGCGCGCGCGCTCCATCCCCTCGTCCACGTCGTATCCGTGGGCTTCGAGCGTCTCCTCGAAGTGTCCCTCGATGGTCATCGTGGGGTTGAACGACGACAGCGCCCCCTGGAACACCATGGCGATCTCCTCCCAGCGGAACTTGCGGAGTTCCTCGTCGGATAAATCGAGGACGTCGACCGGTTCGGCGGTCGATTCGGGGAAGTACTGAACCGTGCCGGTCGTGATTCCCGGCTCCTCGACGGCGTCCATCATCGCGTTGGCGAGCATCGATTTGCCCGATCCCGACTCGCCGACGACGCCGAGTATCTCTCCCCGTCTGAGGTCGAGACTCACGTCGTCCAGTACCATCGCCGCTCGGTGCTCCAGGTCGTAGGTGACGCTCGCGTCTCGGACCTCGACGATCGGGTCGTCGGCGCGGCGTCCGGCCTCTGTTCTGCTTCGTGGCATCTCAAATCCCTCCCGCCTTCGTCGTCTCGTTTCCGTCACCGTCTCCGTCTCCCGCGACGGACTCGGCGTGGCGCGCGCGAACCCGCGGGTTGAACACGCGGTCGGCACCCTGCGCGAGGAGCGTCAAGCCGAGTGCGAGGATGATCACCGTCACCATCGGCACGAGCAACCAGTGGAAGGCCGTGGGCGACGACGTCGCGCCGGCGCGGTTGACCGCGGCGTTCATCATCACCCCCCAGTTGGTGCTGTTGTAGGGGAGGACGCCGAGGAAGTACAGTCCGACGGAGCCGAAGATGACCGCCCGCGCCTGCTGGACGAAGTTCATCGTGATGTACGGCATCAGGTTCGGGATGATGTCGCCGGTGACGATGGTCGGCGTGCCCATGCCCATGATGCGCGACGCCTCGACGTACTCGTCGTCGCGGATGGTCAGCACCTGCGAACGAATCGCGCGAGCTAACCCCGCCCACGCGTTGATGGTGAGCAGCACGCCGATGACGACAGGGTTCCCCTGAATCTGCAGCGCCGTCGCGAGCACGATGGTCAGCGGAAGACCCGGGATACTCAGCATGATGTCCGAGAACGTCATCAGCACGCTGTCCGTCCGCCCGCCTTTGTAGCCGGCGACGGTGCCGACGGCCGTCCCGAGGACGACGGTGAACACCGCGCCCGCGGTTATCATCACGAGCATCGACGGCGTGGCGTGGACCACCTGCGAGAGGATGCTCGTCCCCGACGCCGTCGTCCCCAGCGGGTACTCCAGCGTTCGGAACGCGCCGACGAGAAGCGGCCCCTGGTTCGGTCGCGGTTCGGTGACGATGTAGGGCGCGACGAGACCCATGAAGAGGTACGCCGCGACCACGAGGAGGCCGAATCTGGCGCGCCAATCGTTCCAGACGATTCGCGCGGGTGCGAGGATTCGCTCGTCGAACCACTGGCGACGACGCTCCGCGTCTGTCATCGACACCTCGGCCATCTGTTCGAACTCCGAGACGGTCCGCCCGCCGTCGGCGATTCGTCGTCCCTTGCCGTCGTGTCCGGTGATCGCCGAGCGAGCGTCGCGTTCTGTTCTGGCCGAATCGGCGTACTCGCCGCCGACGGCGTCCACAATCGGGTCGGATGCGCTCTCGTCGAGTGACGCGTCGGCGCCGTCGTCCGGCCGGTCAGTAGGACTCACGCGAGGCACCTCCCTTGGCCCGCGGGTCGATCCAGCCGTACGTCAGGTCCGCGATGGTGATGCCGATGACCATCGCGACGGTGATGAGGATGAACGCGCCCATCATCAGCGGCGAGTCGCGCGCGTTGATGGCCTGAATCAGGTAGAATCCGATTCCGGGGTACGCGAAGATGTTCTCGATGATGACCGCGCCGCCGAACACCGTCCCGATGGCGATCATCAGCCCCGTGTACATCGGGAGAATCGCGTTCCGAGCGACGTATCGCATGGCGATGCGCCGGGTCGGAAGCCCCCGGAGTCTGGCGACTCGAAGGTAGTCCTCGCCGAGGACGCGGATGCTGTTCCCGCGCATGCTGAGCGCCCACCCGCCGAACCCGACGATGGCCATCGAGAGGATGGGCAGGGTGCCGTGGTACAGCACGCTCATCAAGAAGGGGACGTTGAGTCCCGGCGTCAACTCCGAGGCGTACCGACCGCCGGTCGGGAACAGTTGAAACCGGTAGCCGAGGAACGCGACGAACAGCAGTGCAACCACGTACCCCGGCGTGGAGTTGAGGACGAGTCCGACGGCGGTCGAGACGACGTCGAACCGCGAGCCCTCCCCGTAGGCCATGAACGCGCCGAGCGACACCCCGACGATGAACGCCAGAAACAGCGCGGTCGCCGTCAGGAACACCGTCCAGGGGATGGCCGGTCCGATGACGCTCGCCACCGACTGGTCGTACCAGATCGACTGGCCGAAGTCCCCCTGGAAGATGGAGATCACGTAATCGAAGTACTGGACGTACAGCGGTTCGTCCACCGCGATGTTCGTCTGCGCGGCGATTCGGCGGTTCAACTCGGCCGAGGAGAGGTCGCTTCCCCCGCGCTGGATCATCTGCGCCCGCAGGTAATCCAGCGGTCCCCCGGGGAGCAGTCTGATGAGACCGAAACTGGCCGAGACCACCACGAAGATGGTGAGTACCGACCGCCCGAGTCGTTTGAGTACGTAGCTCATTGTTCGAGCGCGTCACTCACTGGCCGTGGATAGCTTCGAGACGAGCGACCCGGGCGCGACCGTCTCGCCGTCGCGAACCTGGTCGTGCAGGACGGGCGCGTCCAACTCGCTCGGCACGTTCCAGTAGCCCGAATCGGAGCTGTCGTACATGAACTTGTAGTGGAAGTACGGATGCGAGTTGTCGTAGGAGGCCCACCCCTGCAGGCCGACGACGAAGTTACCGTTCACGTAGTCCTGTCCCCAGTAGGCCGAGTTGTCCTTCATCACGGGTTCGGCTTCGATGCCGAACTGGTCCAGTTGGGAGACGGCCGTCTGAGCGCCGGCGACCCAATCGGAGAACCCGGAGGGTCCCTTGATCGGGATTCTGAGCGGCTGGCCGTCTTTGCCCCACGTGCCACCCTGCTTCTGATAGCCTGCCTCTTCGAGGAGGGACGCCGCCTTCTCGGTCTGCGATGCGCCGCGACCGTACGTCTGGAACTGGTCGGTGACGCCGTCCAGCCACGTTCCCTCGACCTGCCCGCTGAACTCGCTCGTCAGTCCCGTCGGATAGGTGACGGCGATCTTCGAGTTGGTGCCGGCGCCGGAGTTCGTCGCGACGGCTTCGCGGTTGATGACGTGCGCGAGCGCCTTGCGAACGCGCGGGTCGCTCACGGGTTCTTCCTCGTGGTTGAACACCAGTCCCATCCCCCAGTGTCGGGGGATGAGGCTCGTCTGCACGGAGTCGGGGAGCTGGTTCAGCTTGTTGCTCGGGACGAACAGCGTCGCCGATCCGTCCGTCTCCTCGTTGATGAGCGAGTTCCACCGGCTCTGGTTCGACGGTTTGTAGAGGTACTCGACCTCGGGGAAGTTGATGTTCCCGGCGTCCGGGTGCTCTTCGAACTTCGAGACGAGCGTTCGCTGGGTGTCCGCGTTCTCGAACTCGAACGGGCCGCTTCCGACCGGTTCGGGAACCGCCAAGCCCGTGAGTTCGCCCAGGACCGCCGAGCGCTCGTCGGCCGACCCCGCCTCGTCGAGTCGCGTCACGAACTCGCCGTACGTCTCCTCGTGTGCGACGAGGTACTTCGGCTGGAGGTACGCCAGCAGGATGTCCTCGTTCACCCGCGTCGCGAGCGTCAGTTCGGCGGTTCGCTCGTCCACCGCGGTGACGCGGTCCGCGACCGCCCCCTCGTCGTCGGGCGCGACGAACCGACCGAGGCTGCCGCCGTTGTAGATGTCGAGTTTGATCTGGTTCACCACGTCCGTCGCGGTGACCGGAGTGCCGTCGTGCCACGTCTGCCCCTCGCGGACGGTCATCGAGAGGGTGTCCCCGTTCAGTTCCCAGTCGGAGACGAGGTACCCGGAGTACTCCTGGGTCTTCAGGTTGTAGTTCATGAAGCGGTCGAACAGCGTCCGACGGGGCTCGGCGAAGTTCTTCGCGTTCCACGTGTTGTACTGGGAGTCTTTCGGAACGGCCCACTGTGCGAGCGTCAGCCGCTCGTCGGAGCTCCCGTCCGTCGCGGTCCACTCGCCGTAGCGCGGCAGCCAGTCGGTCGGCCAGTACGTCTGGATCTTGGGGCTGTCCTTCGGCGGGACGTCCCAACTGTCCGTGGTCTGGAACGACTGCGCGAGCTTCTCCTGGAGCGGCAGCACCGGGAGCGTCTGGTTCGTCACGTACGCGAGCTCCTGAATCAGCGAGAGCGACTCGCTGTCGACCTCGACCGCCGTCGCCGTCGATTCGGTCCCGGTCGCCGACGCGTCGCCCCCGCCCTGGGTCTGCGTCGCCGCCTGCGTCGCCTGTTGCCCGCCACAGCCCGCGATTCCCGCCGTGATGCCCGTTGCGCCGACCGCCCGTACGAATCGCCGCCGCGAGAGCGGCGACCGATCCGAATCTGTTGTGTTATTTTTCCACATGCTTCACCTACGTTTGTTACATACGCCTCAATAAAATTTCGGGTAGAAACTATTCTTCGCAATATTAGGCTTTTTTAAGCAGCCGCTCTCCGACCCAGTAGAGAGCGGAAGGACGTTTCCCCATACATGGAGACAACACTCACACTCGCCCGACCGACGACAGAGACCCGCGCGACCGCACGTCGCGCACAGACCGCCCGTGCCGTCCACCGAACGCGACGCCACCGGAACGAACGCAGCCGCGAGGACCGATGAGCGTCTCCGAAACGAGTCCGGCGCTCGACCGCGCGTGGTGGAAGGAGGCGGTCGTCTACCAGATCTACCCCAAGAGCTTTCGCGACTCCGACGGTGACGGCGTCGGCGACATTCCCGGCATCATCGACCGAGTCGACTACCTCGACGAGTTGGGCGTCGACGCCGTCTGGCTCTGTCCGGTGTACGAGTCGCCGCAAGCGGACAACGGCTACGACATCAGCGACTACCGGTCGATAGCCGACACCTACGGCGACTTGGACGACTGGGAGGAACTGCTCGACGCCCTCCACGACCGCGACATCCGCCTCGTGATGGACCTCGTCGTCAACCACACCTCCGACGAGCACGAGTGGTTCCAGCGGTCGCGGCGCCGCGAAGGGGCGTACGAGGACTACTACATCTGGCGCGACGGCGACACGGACGAAGACGGCGAGCCGACGCCGCCGAACAACTGGGAGTCGGTGTTCGGCGGGCCGGCGTGGTCGTACGACGACGCGCGCGAACAGTGGTACCTCCACCTGTTCGACGAGAAGCAACCGGACCTCGACTGGCGCAACCCCGACGTCCGCGAGGCGGTGTACGACATGATGGAGTGGTGGCTGGAGAAGGGTATCGACGGCTTCCGGATGGACGTCATCAACCTCATCTCGAAGACGGAGGGACTCCCCGACGGCGACCCCGACTCGGGCCTGACGGGAGCGGAGCACTTCTTCAACGGCCCGAACGTCCACGAGTACCTCGGCGAGATGCGCGATGCGGTGCTCTCGGACGACGACCTGCTCACCATCGGGGAGACGCCCGGCGCGGACGTTGAGGACGCCCGGCAGTACGTCGGCCCGGACGGCGACGGTCTCTCGATGGTGTTCCAGTTCGAGCACGTCACCTTCGACCACGACGAGCACAAGTGGGACGCCGGCGACTGGTCGCTCGTCGAGTTCAAGCGGACCTTAGAGAAGTGGCAGACCGGCCTCGCAGACGACGGGTGGAACAGCGTCTACCTGAACAACCACGACCAACCCCGGATGGTCTCGCGGTTCGGCGACACGGGCGACCGAGGCTCGTCGGCCGACCGGACGCCGTCCGGTGACGACGAGGGGTACCGCCGGAAATCGGCGAAACTCCTCGGAACGCTCACGCACACGCTCCACGGGACGCCCTTCGTCTATCAGGGCGAGGAGATCGGCATGACGAACGCCTCGTTCGCCTCGCCCGACGAACTCCGCGACGTCGAGGCGATGAACTTCGTTGAGGAGGCCCTCGAGGAGGGACGCGCCGACTCCTACGACGACGTCCGCGACGCAGTGGAGTACGTCGCGCGCGACAACGCCCGAACGCCGATGCAGTGGTCGGACGACCCCAACGCGGGATTCACCGACGAGGACGCCGACCCGTGGCTCAAGTGCAACGCGAACTACGAGACGGTCAACGTCGAAGCCGCCCGCGCCGACGAGGACTCCGTCTTCAACTACTACCGCGACCTCATCGACCTCCGCCACGACCGCGACGTCCTCGTCTACGGCGAGTTCGACCTCCTCCGTCCCGAGGACCCCGACATCTTCGCGTACACGCGGACGCTCGGCGACGAACGCGGACTGGTCGTGCTCAACTTCGCGGCGAACCCCGTCGAGTTCGCGACGCCCGAGCGTCTCTCCGTCGACGGTCTCGAACTCGCGGTGTCGAACGCCGAGGCCTCGGGGGCGCCCCCGGAGACGTTCGAACTGGGACCGTACGAGGCCCGCGTCTACCTCACGTCGTAACGCTCTCCGAACGAACGCAATTCGATACAACGAACCGACACATGTCTCAGAACAACCCGAAGGGGGCGCGAGAACGGAGCGGAACCGCGAGAACGAACGACGATGCGAGCGCCGAAATCGACCGTGCGTGGTGGAAAGAGGCGGTCGTCTATCAGATATATCCCCGGAGCTTCAACGACTCGAACGGCGACGGCGTCGGTGACATTCCCGGCATCACGGAGAAGGTGGCTTACCTCGACGAGTTGGGGGTCGACGTCGTCTGGCTCTGTCCGGTGTACGGCTCTCCGAACGCGGACAACGGCTACGATATCAGCGACTACCGCTCGATCATGGACGAGTTCGGGACGATGGCCGACTGGGAGGAACTCCTCGACGCCCTCCACGACCGCGACATGCGACTCATCATGGACCTCGTCGTCAACCACACTTCCTCGCAGCACGAGTGGTTCCAGCGGTCGCGGCGCCGGGAGGGGACGTACGAGGACTACTACATCTGGCGCGACGGCGATACGGACGAAGACGGCGACCCGACGCCGCCGAACAACTGGAAGTCGTTCTTCGGCGGGCCGGCGTGGACGTACGACGACGAGCGCGGTCAGTGGTACCTCCACCTGTTCGACGAGAACCAACCCGACCTGAACTGGCGCAACTCCGACGTCCGCGAGGCGGTCAGAGGGATAATCACCGCGTGGTTGGAGCGCGGCATCGACGGCTTCCGCATGGACGCCCTGCATCACCTCTCGAAGGCCGAGGGCCTCCCCGACGGCGACCCCGAGGAGTCGCTTCCGGGCTCGGAGTACTACACGTACGGTCCGAACCTTCACGAGTACATCCGGGAGATGTACGACGAGACCCTCTCGAACTACGACGTGATGACCGTCGCCGAGATGGGAGAGATGAGCGCCGAGCGAGCGGCGACGTATCTCGGCGAGGACGGCGCCGGTCTGGACATGATCTTCGAGTTCGAACACCTCGGCGTCGACGTCGGTCCGAACGGCCAGTGGGACCCCGACGACCGGAGCGACTGGGACCTCTCGGAGTTCAAGGAGATAATCGACCGCAAACAGCGCGGGCTGGCCGACGACGGGTGGAACGCGCTGTTCCTCGGAAACCACGACGTCCCCAGAATCGTCTCGCGGTTCGGCGACGTCGACGAGCGGAGCTCGTCGGCCCACCGGACGCGGTCTGGTGACGCCGATGCGAACCGACGCAAATCGGCGAAGCTCCTCGCGACGTTCCTCCTGACGATGCGCGGGACGCCGTACGTGTACCAAGGCGAGGAGATCGGCATGACGAACGTCGACTTCGAGAGCCTCGAGGAGATAGACGACCCCGCAACCCGCGGTATCGTCGAGGAACTCATCGCCGAGGGGAGAGTCGAGTCCTACGACGAGGTGCGCGAGACGGTGAATCGGCGGAGTCGGGACCACGCTCGGACGCCGATGCAGTGGTCGGACGACCCCAACGCGGGGTTCACCGACGAGGACGCCGACCCGTGGCTCAAGTGCAACGCGAACTACGAGACGGTCAACGTCGAGGCCGCTCGCACCGACGAAAACTCCATTTTGAGCTACTACCGTGACCTCATCGACCTCCGCCACGACCGCGACGTCCTCGTCTACGGCGACTACGAACTGCTCCTCCCGAACGACGAGCAACTGTACGTCTACACCCGAACGCTCGGCGACGAGACGATACTGGTCGTTCTCAACTGGTCTGACGAACCTGCGACGGTCGACGCGGGAGACCTCGACGTGGCAGGCGCGGACGTGGTCGTAAGCAACTACGACGACACCCCGACGAACCCGGACGGAGAGGCGTTCAGACCCTACGAGGCGACGGTCTATCGACTGGCGTCCGAGAGATAGAGATAGCGGGGGGAATCGTCGAGGCCGGAGACCGATTCGCCGAGACCCGCTGTCAGGCGGTCAGGTAGCCGCGAGTTCAGTCGTCGGGAGCCGACTCCTCCTCCCAGTCGAAGAGCGGCGCTCGCTCCGAACTGTGGAGCACGAACGGACCGATGGCGCCCGACTCCTTCGCGATCGAAGCAGTCCGGAGCACGTAGGCGGTGAAGATAAAGAACGGGATCAGCGCGAGCGTCACGCCGGCGTTGATCACCCAGGCGAGGACGGGCACGTCGAGCACCGCTCCCGACACGGTCGCCGGTTTCAGATAGAGCGACGCGAAGACGGAGACGATGAGCGCCGGAATGCCGGTGAAGAGAATCCGGCGCGACAGGTTGACTAGCTCCCACTGGAGATAGTGCGCCTTGAAGAACTCCTCCGCCGGACCGAACAGCTCCAAGATATCGACGAGATCGCCGATCGCCTCTTTCGCGTCGTCGCTCAGGCTCTCTTGGTGTTCCCAGTACAACCGGCGAACCAGGTAAATCTTCCACGAGTAGTTGTACGACAGGGCGGCTCGCATGATCGTGAACTCGCCGAACGGGGCGTCCGCCAAGTCGTCGGTGATCTCGTCGGCGCTCGTAGCAATCCGATCGACCAGTTGGTCGACCCGGTCTCGAAGGAGTCGGTCGGAGTTCCCGTCCACGGCCTCTCGAACCGCCTCGGCCCGATCGACGCTCGTGTTGATGAGCGTGCTGAGGAACCGGTCCGGCTCCGGGGGGCCGGTCCACTGGAACTCCCGCTCTGCGTCCTTCCTGAACGCCATCGACTTGTCCATTCGCTCGCGCTGTCGGCCCAGCGACCCGAACTCCTCGGAGAGCACGAGTTGGTTGATCGAGACGACGAGCGTCATGCCGGTAATCAGGACGCCGATGAGCGTCTGAAACAGCGTCTCGATCGTATCCCCCTCGGCCAGTATCGACAGATACGGAACGTCGAGCGTGCTGAAGAGCGTCAGCGAACAGAAACAGCCGAGCGTCAGGATAGCCGTGACGGTCAAACGGTTCGCACCGAACAGGAACCAGCCTCTGAGTGATCGATCACGATCCATTATGCTCCGCGCGGAGATGCCGGTAGTGGAACGGACGGTTCGAGACTCATCGCTCACCCGCAACCACGAATCAGAGATTCATAAGACGTCGGGCTCCTCGGGACGTGTCTGCGGCCGAAATCGCCGCCCCCTCGAACCGCGCGCCGCAGTCGTTCGGGTTCGAGAACCGAATTTCGGGACTCTCGCCGGGTCCCCCTGTAGAGTCTGTACAGAAGCCGCTAGCTCGGAGTGATAGCCTCCAAAAAATACAGGTCGCTCGCCGCTGTGAGCGGCGAATCCGTTTCGTTACTGTCGGACGACGTTCGACGCGCGAGGCCCCTTGGGCGAGGACTCGATGTCGAACTCGACCTCGGTACCTTCCGTGAGGTCTTCGCCGCCGACATCCTCCATGTGGAAGAAGACGTCTTCGTCGTCGTCGAGGTCGCCGTCGTCAGTCGAAATGAAGCCGTAACCGCCCGTATCGTTGAAAAAATCAACCTTGCCGTGTGCCATTACAGACAAACATTGAGTGGTGGGAGGGATAATCCTTCCGAGGGTCGAGGTACCACGACCACAGGGCGGGTGAAGCCGGGATACGGGAGAGCGAATTCACTCGACCCGCTCGGTCACGCGCGGCGAACTGGCGATGACGCCGTCGACGCCCCGTCGTTCGAGCGCCAACGCCCCGAGTCGGGAGTCTACGGTCCACGCGTTCACCGTCATGCCCGCCTCGTGTCCTTTTCGGCGACGTTCGTCAGGAGACACAGCCACGCGTTCGGGTGGACGTACGTACCGTTCTGGACGCGGTCGTCAGTCGTCAGTCGGTGTCGCCTCGCCTACGTCGATGCTCCCCATCTCGGAGATGTCCTCGACGACCGGCGAAGACGTGTATCCGAAGTCGACCTCGGATAGTTCGATGACCGACTCGGTACTGCTCGCCGCCTCCGAGCCCCTAGCACCCGCAGGATTGTGTGTACTCATCGGGCGCTCACTCGAAGTTCATCCACTCGTCGGCCCAGCCGTCGGGTCCGGCTTCCTCGGGAGTCTTGGTACCGAGGACGACTTCGAGCGTGGGACCGTTGATGTTGTACGCGACTTCTTCGTACCCCCAGTCGTTCTCGACCCAGTCGTCCCGAACCCCCGCGTACGGCGTCACCGGGAAGTACCCCTCGACCTGGGTTTCGGTGAGCAGTTGCTCCGCGGGTTTCCGCGATTCGAAGACGCCGTTGGCGATGTATTTGATGTCGTTCTCCTCGATGAACTCCTTCGCCTCGGCGATGTCCGAGGGCTTGACGTCGCCGCTGGCCGCGAGGTTCGTGACGAGGGGCTCCATCTGTGCGCCGTACCTGACGCCCCAGTACTGGAAGGCGTTGTGCGCGGCCAGTTGCACGGCATCCCGCTCGGACTCGTCGAAGATCGCCCGGAAATCCTGGTCGATCCGTTCGAGAACGTCGGATTTGTACGTCTCGGCGTTGTCCCGGAGCGCGCCTTCCTGTTCGGGGACGAGTTCGGCGAGTCCTTCGGCGATGGTATCGACCGATATCATCGCCCGCTGCGGGTCGAGCCAGAAGTGCGGGTCCTTACCTTGCTGCTCGCCGACGCCCTCTTCTTCGGGATCGAGCGTGGCCGCGAGATCGACCAGTTCGACACCCTCGCGGACGTTGATCAGCCGCGTGTCGACGTCGTCGTCTTCGAGCGTCTGAATCGCGCGGTCGGCCCACGGCTGGAATCCCGGCCCGACGTGGAGGAACGCGTCCGCCTCGATGATGTCTCGCGTGACGCTCGCGTTCGGCTCCCAGCCGTGACCGTGCAGTCCGGTCGGAACGAGGTTGCTCACCTGAACGGACGTCCCGTCGACGATGTTTCGTGCGAAGTCGTAGAAACTGAAGAACGACGCCACGGCGACGGCGGGGCCGTCTCCGTTCGCGCCCTCGTTACCTGAGCCGTTCGTGGGTTCGGCGTCGTTGCTACCGCCGCTGGCCGTACATCCGGCGAGGCCGGTGGCAAGGATCCCCGCACCGGCAGTGATGGCGTTTCTGCGTGAGACTCTGTACTCCGCTTGCGACCGCGTCGTGTCGTCCGTGACATCCTCACCCGCCCTAAAGGGCGTTCACAAGACGCGGCGCGTCTTGTGCAGCCCATCAGAACGGCTCCACCGTTCTGAGGACGGGGCTTCCTACAAGGGAAGCCTCGTCGTCGGAGGTTTCAGAACTGAAGTCCCCGAGCGTCGTCTGTCGGGATTGCCGACTCTGCTCGCGGTGTCCTGTGGTGCTGTCACAAGCACTCCCATCCTGTGGCGAGTCATCGGTGTGCAGTTTCAACGCACACCTCTCTCCCCACGGGTTGACGCGACGTGCGATGTTCACACTCGCGTTAATGTCTGCTTGGTACTCCGTCACCCAACACTCGTCGTTCGTACAGCGGAACATGGCTTGAGAACTACGAGAACCGATGTGTCCACACTCATGGCACGCCTGACTCGTGTACGCAGGATTCACGAATCGGACACAGATACCCGCGTCACGGGCTTTGTCCTCGATTCGGCCAGTGAGTCGTGCGAACGCCCAGTTGTGGAGACGGCGGTTCATCCACTTGCCGTAGTCCAAATGTTCGCGGATGTACGACAGGTCTTCGAGAACGATAACGGGGTTCTCGAACTGTTGGGAGTACTCGACGGCTTCACGAGACGCCTTCTCGACAATATCTGTGAGGGCGTTTTGGTAGTGGTCGAATCGTTCTTGAATACGCCACTCGGCGTCTCGCTCTTGGAGGCGACGGAGCGTCGTGAACATCTCTTTGCGGAGGTGTCGGGCACGACCGCCGTCGTAGATGTGCGGTTGGGTTGGCGTACCGTCCCGAAGGGCACAGCCCGTCAGGAGTTTGGATTCGCCAATATCGAAGCCGATGTACGTCGGCTCGTCTGGTTCAGTTGGCTCCGCAACTTCATACTCGACAGTGACGTGAAGCACCCAATTCGTTCGATGCTCTTGCAGTCGAAACTCTCCGACAGAAACGTCGCCGTCGAGGAGGTTGTCCCACAACTCTCGCTGTGCAGGATTGATACGGAGCGGAATCCAGAAGGCGTTACCACGTCCTGCCTGTGGGACGCGCCAGCAGAACTCGTGTCGTCGCTCCTCGGAGTGGTCGAGACGCCAGCCACGATTCGTGAATCGAACGGGGTGGTCGTCTTTCAACTCCGAAGCGTTGTACGTGTCCCGCAGTTTCGGGACATAGTTCTTGAGCGCGTCTTTCGCGTAGGACGTAAGCGTGTACGGCGTCACAACGTCGTTGACCGCTGTCTGCGTGTCAGCACCACTCTCGAACGATTCGGAGAGGGCGCGACGGTAGGCAGCCACAGTCCGTTGAAGACGACGCTCTTTGTGCGCTGTTGGGGGCGCGAGCGTGGCCTGCAACGTCTTAGTGGCAGTCGCGGTCACGGTAGAACACACGAAACCATGAAAGTTAAAGCTAACGAATAACTAAGTTGTAGCATAGATGCCGAACCTGAACATCGAAGTGAGCGACGAAGAATACGAGAAACTGAGCGAAGTAAAGGAAGCACACGGCCTGACGTGGCGAGGACTCGTCATTCAGGGTGCGAAAGCACTGGACACCGAGGGGCCACTGTAAGTCAAGGGGTACTGTGTACGAACGCGATTCCTCCCCGTCCTTTAGGACGGGGGTTCCTCGCTACCGCAAGATGATTGGCTAGTCGTGACAGGGCGAAAGGTATAGTAGTTCCTATCGAAATCAAAGTTTAGACTAGTCTAAGTTACAGTCGTGTCTCGCGACGAGATTGCGGGGACGGATGCGCGCGGAGAAGTGGCCCTCGCAGAGGAGCGGACCTCACAGAAAGCGAGACGGCAGCGACGAGTCGTTCACGCTCGCCGACGAACGACGTCTCGTCGACGGCCGATTGTCGACCCCGTCGCCCACACGCAGTGTCAGGTACGGAAACTGGGTGTTTTCGCTGGGTCGAACGGCGTACACCCCGCTGAAGACGCGTTTTGTCCGGATGAAACCGGAGAATCCGGTCTGTCGGAAAGTACACTCGCACTCGCCCCCGGAGAGTGACGGTGCAGAGAGCGTGTAGAATCGGTCGACCATCGAGTCCCTGAATCACTCTCGTCGTCGACGCTGCGATATCCACCGGTCGACGGAATCGTCCACAGACCGACTGAAGCGGTCGTCTTCGGTTCGGCGTCGACCGCGGGCGCTCGACAAATTCGAGCGCGACGGCGGTGCGCCCAATCCCGAAATCCCGGTACACCCGGACGAAACGGGAGTGTATCCTCGGAATCCGGATTTCGGACATCGGCGTCGACGGAGCGCTCGCGACGGATTCGGTTGCTCAACTGAGTTCGTCCCGCGCGAGAACCCGTGAGACGGCCGTATTCGAATTTCCGGACCCTTCGCTTCGAGTCGAGAGTCGACACCGGTAGACGACGTCAGCGAGAACCGCTACACGCCACAGCACGGGCTACACTCCGGCGACGAGAGGGGTGTAGGCCGCTTTCCGCCCCCGATATCCATTACTCGATAGCTGATATGTCAGATTCGACGTACGCCGTTTCCACTCGACGGTGGGTGACGAAGTGAAAGGACGACCCCGGGTCAGATGCCGACGAGGAGGTCGAACACGCCGGCCGTCTCGCCGACCACCCAGACGACGAACGCGCCGTACACGAACAACAGCAGGTACGCTTCCGCGCCGGTGAGCGCCAAGTCGGTCCGGAGAAGCGTGAACAGGAGGACGGTCGCGACCGTCAGGACGCCGAACATGGGGGCGGCAACGGCGAACGAAACGGTCGCGCTCCCGACGATGAGCACCCCGACAGGGATTGCGACGAGGAGGTCGAACGTGTTCGAACCGAGCACGTTGCCGAGACTCGTTATCCCCTTGCCGTCCTTGGCCGCCCGAACGCTCACGAGGGCGTCGGGAAGACTGGTCGCGGCGGCGATAATGGTCACGCCGGCGAGGAACTCGGGGATACCGAACGCGGCGTTGAGCGTCTCGACCGCCCCGACGAGCAGTTCCACGCCCACGAGAATCGTTCCGAGTCCGAGCGCCAGCGTCCCCCAACTGCGGACGACGTCGATATCGCCCGCCGGCGTCTCGCTCTCGTAATCGCTCACGTCCTGCCACTGAATGAACAGGTAGAGCCCGTACATGGCGAGCGGGATGGCCGCGAGCGGTCTCGTGATCCGACCGTTCAGTCCCGGCCCCTCGGCCGGGAAGTAGATGACCGCGAGGGCGAACGTGATGATGAGCGCGGAGACGGCGATCATGTAGAACTGCGCCTCCTTGTACACGATCGTCCGGTCCGCTCCGACCGAGGTCTTCGACGCGATGCCGGAGAGTGCGGGAATCACGAGGACGTTGAAGACGGCGGAGCCGACGATCGCGCCGACGCCCATCGAGAACGAACCGGAAATCGCGGTGATAACGACGCTGGCGAGTTCGGGAAAACTCGACCCGACCGCGATGATAATCGACCCCTGAACGACTGCCGGGAGCCCGTAGTAGGCGGCGAGATCCTCTGCGGCGGTTTCTAACCAGCCGCTCCCAACCCAGATGATACCGGTCGTGACGAGAACGACGAGGACGGCGACACTCGGCGTTTCCGGGATGATTCCTAAGGCCACGGGAACAACTCTGAATCCGGGGCCTTATGTGTGAGACATTCGGACCGCCGACGCTTACCGGGTATCGAACGCCGCACGTGGCGGAGAACAACCGGCGGCGACGGCGCCGTCGAACGCGTCCCGGGGCGCGTCGACTGCGGAGCGGTCGCGCGTATCGGGTGCCGGAAGTCGGCCGATCACTCGACCGAGGCGCTGCCGACATCGACGACGGACACTAGTTGGGCGTTCACGCGAGGTCCTCGGTGTCGTCCCGTTCGACGCCCGAGAACTCGAGCACGTAGTCCGCGCCGAACGCCTCGCTGGGCGTGGAGACGCCGGCGTCGGCGTCACCGTCGAGCACGCGTTCCGCGGCGTCGACGGCGGTCTCCGCGGTGAGGCCGTACGTGTCGGGCGTCCGGAGGCCGGCCGACGCGGTATCGCCGTCCGCCCCTTCGACTTCGGCGGCGATGCGGTTGATGCTCTGTGCGCGCTCTGCCGCGGTCGGACCCTCGACGACGGCGTCGACCACCGCTTGGAGGGCCGACTGGACGGGATCCCAGCCGAGAACCGTCGAGAACCCGCGAGCGCGCTTCATCGCCGTCTGCGCGTACTCGGGGACCGTCGCGTAGGTCTCGACGTTCGGGACGCCCGTCGCGTGGTAGGCCGCCGAGACTTCCCCCCAAGGGACGGTGACGGCCGGTTTGGCTTCCCCTTCGAAGTCGAACTCGCGGCGCTTCCAGGCGAGCGGAACGCTTCGGAGCCGACCGTCCTCGCGGACCGCCCCCGGACTACCGGCCTGTTCGAGGATGGCCTTCACCGTTCCGGGCGAGAAGGTGCCGAGTCCGTCGATCGCGATTCTGAGGTGCGTCGGGTCGTCGACCTGCTCGGCGAGGTAACTCGTCAGGCAGTTCGTCGGCACGACGTCGAAGCCGACGGCGGGCAGGACGGTGATTCCGGCGTCGGTCGCCTCCCCGTCGCGCCGGGCGGTCTCCTCGAGGACGTCGTACCGGCCGGCGATGTCGAGGTAGTCCGTCCCCGTCTCGACGCAGGCGTCGAGGAGCGGTCGGGCGGTCGCCGAGAACGGGCCGGCGCAGTTCAGGACCGCGTCGGCGTCGGCGACCTGATTCTCGACGACGTCGGGGTGTCCGAGACTGAACGTCCGGTGGTCGAGTCCGAACTCGGTCGCCTGCGTTTCGAGCGGTTCCGCCCGGCGACCGGCCAGGATCGGTTCGAAGCCTTGGTCGACGGCTCGCTTCGCGATCAGCGACCCGGCGTAACCGTACGCGCCGTAGAGTAGGAGGTTCTCGGTCACGGACGTGACTTGGAGTCGGTGTCCGGATAGGTCTCGTGGCAGAGCGCCGCCGCGGGGTCGGCGAACGCGATGGCCACCCGAGAGAGAAGTACTAACTCCCGGTCACTGTCCCGGTATCTGGGGTGCCTCTGAGTGACGAGAGTCAGTGCAAACTGGTATCGGGGGGTATCCGTCATAGCTGTTCCTACTTTCGCCGGAACGACGACCCCGGCGGAGAGTTCGCTCCGTCCGAGAACGCACGTCGATCGGTGCGAGCGTCGTCCGCCGATATTCGCGACCCTCAGTACAGCGGGTCGGGTTCGTCACCGGCCACGGGTTCGACGCCGAGCGCCTCGGCGATGGTTTCGAGTTCTCCTTTCGAGAAGTTTCCCTCGTCCGCCTCCCCGACGGCCGCCGCGATGCCCACGGCGGCGCGAATCTGCCGACGCATCGTCTGCGTCGACTCGACGGGCGCCTCCGTCGCGGTGATGTCCAGATGCGCACACAGCGCTCCGAGTTCCTCCTTCGTGAACGGCGCGGTGACGTCTCGCTTGAACCGTCCGACGCCACCCCGGATCCCGTTGCGGATATCGTGTTTCGTCACGCCCATGCACCCAGTCTCAGTCCGTATCGACAAAATCGCTGTGACTACCGCATTGCCATCCGTGTTCTGTACTGGCCGAGCGTACTCCAAATTCATCTCTGTATTCGTGTGTAGAAATATATGATAGTATTATCGACCGTAGTACGTGGGCATCTTGCAGACCAATCTGGAGAATACAAAAATGTTGTCGGCAATGTGAGGCTAGAATCGGCGTAAATAAGACCTGAATCGGTACGACAGCTGTATTCTCGGTGAAGTAGTGATCTCTCTCCGTCACCGGACGTACCCGATTCCATCCGACGGTGGGTTATTAGACATCTGCCCCCGGAGGCACTCTATGGTCGAACCAGCACTCATCCTCCCGCCGACCCCGGACGACCGATGGCACCTCGCGACCCAGATGGGCGTCGAGAAAGCCGTCATTCACCCGCTCGAAATCGGCGACGGGCGGACCCAGTGGACGTACGACGACCTCTTAGGCTTGGACAACTGGCTCGCGGAGGTCGGATTGGAGTTCGCGGTCCTCGAAGGATCTGTCCCCATCTCGGACCGCGTGCGCCTCGGTCGGTCGGGGCGCGACGAGGACATCGAGACGTTCAAGCGGTTCCTGCGGGCGTGCGGGTCCGTCGGTATTCCCGTGGTGTGTTACGACTGGATGGTCGGCGTCCGGTGGGCGCGAACGCGCGCGCACGTGCCGGCGAGAGGCGGGTCGTACGTGACGGCGTACGACGCCGACGACACGGCGGAGCATCCCCCGGCATCGGGCTACGAGGGGGTCGACCGAGCGCAACTCTGGGAGGCGCTCGAATACTTCCTCGGGGAAGTCGTTCCGGTCGCCGAGGAGGCGGGCGTCAAACTCGGCCTCCATCCGGACGACCCGCCGCGCTCGGAACTCAGAGGGATTCCGCGCATCGTCACCTCCGTCGACGCCTACGACCGGGTCCTCGACATCCACGACAGCCCGTCGAACGGAATCACGTTCTGTCAGGGCAACTTCGCGGCGATGGGTGCGGACATTCCGGCCGCAGTCGAACGCTTCGCGGACCGCATCCAGTTCGTGCACTTCCGCGACGTTGAGGGAGACGCGGACCGGTTCGTCGAGACGTGGCACGACGCCGGACCGACAGACATGCTCGCCGCGATGCGCGCCTACGTCAAGCACGTCGGCGATGACGTCCCGATGCGGCCGGATCACGTCCCGACGATGGCCGGCGAGGACAACTCGAACCCGGGATATCACACGAAGGGGCGGCTCTTCGCCGTCGGCTACATGCGGGGACTGCTCGAAGCCGCGCGCGCCGGCGAGCGCTGACCCACTCGGTGGTCGAAGATACGCTTATTCCGTCGCTCCGCGAGGGGACCGCCATGAGTCAGACAGACGACTCGCCGTTCGACGAACTACCCCTCCGAATCGGGCTCGGGCAGTTCAGAGAGCCGACCGACGACCGCCTCCGATTCATCAAACAGCTCGGCGTCGACGACGTGTTGCTCAACATGTATCGGTACTCGCCCGACTACCCGCATCTCCCCAACGAAGACCGGCCACTGCTCGCCACCCCCGAGGAGTGGACCGTAGACGCCTTGGTCGAACTCCGCGAGCGAATCGAACGGGCGGGACTCCGATTGAACGCCATCGAGAACGTCCCCATCGCGTTCTACGACCACGTCATGCTCGGCGGTGACCGGCGAGACGAACAACTCGACGACCTCCGACGGATCGTGCGGAACCTCGGCGAGGCGGGGATTCCGATGTTCGGCTACCACTGGATGCCGAGCGGGGTGTGGCGAAACACTGAGGTGGCGGTCAGAGGCGACGCCCGGGCGTCGGGGTTCGACCTCGACGCGGCCGACGACAGCCTCACCCACGAACGAGAGTACACCGAAGCGGAACTCTGGGAGAACTACGAGCGCTTTCTGCGTGCGGTCCTGCCGGTCGCCGAGGAGGTCGGAGTGAAACTGTGTCTCCACCCGAACGACCCGCCCGTGGACTCCCTCGGCGGCGTCCCGCAACTCTTCAGAAACTTCGAGAACTTCCAGCGCGCGATGGACCTCGTGCCGAGCGACAATCACGGGTTGGAGTTCTGTCTCGGTTGCTGGTCGGAGATGGGCGAGGACCTCGAAGCCGCGATTCGCTACTTCGGGTCCCGCGGAAAGTTGTACTACGTCCACTTCCGAGACGTCGAGGGGACCGTCCCCCGATTCAACGAGACGTTCTTGGACCAGGGAAACTACGACTCCGCTCGAATCTTCGGACTGCTCGACGAGGTCGGCTTCCGCGGGATGATCATCCCCGACCACGTCCCGCACGTGGAGGGCGATTCCACCTGGGACCACCGGGGTCGCGCGCACGCCGTCGGCTATCTGCAGGGATTGCTCGCCATGCACCGCGCCTGCGCTGAGACGTGACTATGGGGAGAGTGCGTTCCTCGAAACGTACGTCCGCCGACCGGCGTTCTCGCGTGAATTCTGTCGTGGGTGCCCTACGCGTAGGTGACGTTCAGTTCGATGACGTTGACCGTCTCCAGGAGCTTCTGTGCGAGTTCCTCCTCCAAGTACTCGCCCTGGACGCGATTCGACGGACCGGAGACGCTCACCGCACCCAGGATGCGGTCGTTGTTGCTGAGAATCGGGGCCGCGACGCAGCGGAGCCCGCGAATGCGCTCGCCGTCGTCGAACGCCAATCCCCGTTCTCTGATCGTTTCGAGTTCTTCGTACAGCACTTCCCGGTCGGTGATGGTGTTCTCGGTGACGGGTTCGAGCCCGTGAGTGTCGAGAATCTCCTCGACTCTCGACTCGTCTAGGTTCGCCAAGATGGCCTTTCCGAGGGCGGTGCTGTGAAGCGGCACGCGCGTTCCGACGTGCGACTCGACGCGGACCGCGTTCGCCCCCCGGGCCCGGTGGAGGTACGACCCGCGGCCGTACTCTTCGATCATGAGGTTCGCGAGTTCGCCGGTCGACTCGGCCAACTTGTCCACCTCGGGGGTCGCGATCTCGAAGATGTTCGACCGCTGGCGAGCGTAGGCGCCGTACTCTAAGAACCGAATCCCGACGTGGTACTTCGACTCCTCCTTCACGACGAGTTCCTCCTGCAGCAGCGTGCTGAGGTAGTTGTGAATCGTGCTCTTCGGCATGCCGAAGTGCGCCGCGAGTTCGGTACTGCCGGCCCCGTCCAGTTCCATCAGTGCATCGAGGATTCTGAAGGCTATCTCCACCGACTTCACCCCGTTCTTGGCTTTCTGCGTCATACTGTCACTAATGATTGCGATAGATATAGCTCTGTGCTATACTGTCGAACGGTCTACGCTAATCGGGAGCACGGTACGCTCATTACGTCGTCCGTCCTGCATTGCCGGATATCGGTTCGGTATCGGCGTCGGGTTCGTCGTTCTCCGCGATGTTCGGCATCGTAGCACGCGGTTCAGAATTCGAGCCAAGAAAAATTACAAATCTATTCTTGTAATGGTCATCCCGTGGCGGCCGCACCGTGTATCGAAACGACTGACAGAGAGCCGGTTTCACATTGCCGCGCTTCCGTTCAGCATTGTGGGACGAGCTTCCTGCGAGAACGAGACAATCGCCTCGAAGCGGCTATTACCGTAGGCATCCAGTACGAGGGGAAGGCGGCCGCAGTGATTCGATTTCGCGTCGATAGACGCGTAATCCGCTGAAAATTAGCTCCCGGCTGCCGCCGTACAGTCGGGTTCTCGGCGGGATGTGCTGGCCGGTCGACGAAACCGTTCGGGGGAGGAGAAGAATCCGACTAAACCTCCACGACCGGGTTCACGAGCGTCCCGATACCCTCGATGTCGATAGAGACGACGTCGCCTTCAGTCAGCGTGAAATCCTGCGGGGGAACCAGCGACGTACCGGTCATCAACACCGCGAGTTCCGGAACCGCGTTGTGAGAGGTAAAGTAGTGGACGAGTTCCTCGTCCGTCCGGACCATCTCGGCCGTCGAGGTCGACTCCGAGAAGAGCGTCTCGCCGTCCCGCGCGATCTCCATCGACATCCGGAGGTCGTGCGGATCCGCGATCGATTCGGCGGGCACCACGCACGGGCCGATGGAGCAACAGCGGTCGTAGATTTTCGCCTGTGGGAGATACAGCGGGTTGCGTCCCTCGATAGCTCTGCTCGAAACGTCGTTGCCGACGGTGTAGCCGACGATCTCTCCTCGATACAGAACCACGGCGAGTTCCGGTTCGGGGACGTTCCAGTCCGAATCGCGCCTGACTCCGACGGCCTCCTCGGGACCGACGGTCCGACTGGGGGTCGCCTTGAAGAAGATCTCGGGGCGGTCCGCATCGTAGACGTCGATGTAGACCTCGGCCATCGAACTCTCCGACTTCCGCGCCTCCTCGCTGATCTCGTACGTCACCCCCGCAGCCCAGACTTCCTCCGGGACGAGGGGGAGCAGCCGGTCCTCCACGAGCGCTCCTCGCGGGACGGTATCGGCCGAATCGATCTGCCGACGAGTGAGTTCGACCATCGACGCACCGGCCACGGATGCGGCGTGAGCGAGTTCGCCGAACCCCGTGAGACCGGGATGTGCGGACGTCAAATCGAACACTCCCTCGTCGGTTTCGACCACGAATCGCCGGACGTGCCCCTGCCCCGCTAGCTGATAGTACCGCATACCACTTCATCACCGGATTTCGATAAAACGTTACTGGTGATTTTACTTGCTCGTGTCTGACATCTTATCTGTCCCGCGGCGTTCGTGATACGAGGGATCTCGATGGCCGATGACGACCGGGAGAGACGTTCTGCTGTCCACCTGTTCGTAGAGATGGTAACAAACCCCACAATCGTTATATACTCTCCCGGCAACAGTGAGGCCGTAGGAGACTACCAATGGAAACTTTCGAATCAGACGACGGGCACGTGTTCGTACTGCTCCAACCGGGTGACTTAGCCCTCGAATCGATCACCGAGGCGTGTGAGAAACACGACGTCGACTCCGGCGTCGTGGTCTCGGGCATCGGGACGTTCCGGAACCTCAACTTCCACTACGTCCCCACGACCGACTTCCCGGCGGAGAAAGCCAAACGGAACACGTTCTTGAACTTGGACGGCGCGTGGGAGATCGGAACCATCGACGGCGCCATCGCGGACGGGAAGCCGCATCTTCACCTCGTCGCCTACAACGGCGAGGAGACCGTGGCCGGTCACATCGAAGACGGGTGCGAGGTGCACATCCTGAGCGAACTCGTCATCCGAAAGATCGACGGGCTCGAACTGACCCGAAAACCGAACGAGAAGAACGTGAGCACGCTCCAGCGGCGATAGCTGTCGGAGACGAACGCCCGTCTCGACAAGTCTATACCGAGATACTCGAACCCGATCCAAACCATGCCTGATTATCCACCTGTCACCGTACGCGAAAAGACCGCCGTCGTCATCGGCGGCACCAGCGGTATCGGAGAGGCCATCGCACTCGCGTTCGCCGAGGACGGCGCGAACGTCGTCGCGACGAGCCGAACCGACTCGGCCGTCGCGGAGACGGCGAGGAAAATCGAATCCTACGGGGCTCGAACGCTCGAACAGTCGTGTGACCTCACCGACCGAGACTCCATCGAGGCGCTCTGCGAGGCGGTCGTCGCCGAGTTCGGGGACGTCGACGTGCTGGTCAACTCCGGTGCGGCCGCCGCGCGCAAGCCGTTTCTCGACCTCGAAGAGGAGGAGTGGGACCACGTCCTCGACGTGTTGCTCACCGGCGTCTTCCGCTCGTGTCAGGTATTCGCGAGGGAGATGACCGAGGGTAGCATCGTCAACATCTCGTCTATGTCCGCGGACCTCGCACGCGCTCGGCTGATGCCGTACTGTACGGCCAAGTCCGGAATCAACGCGCTGACGCGATGTGCGGCCCGAGAGCTGGCACCGGACGTGCGGGTGAACGCCATCGCACCGGGGTTCGTGATGACGCCTCTCACCGAAGAAGAGTACGGCGAGGGAACGGCACTCCGCGCCGGAATCGACGAACGCGCGTTGACCGGCCGCGTCGCCCGCCGCGAAGAGATAGTCGGGTCGGCGGTGTATCTCGCCAGCGACGCGGCGAGTTACACCACGGGAGAAGTGTTGTTCGTCGACGGCGGGTTCACCAGAAACGCGCTCTGATCACCCGAGCGTCGACGGCGCCTCGATTCCGTACTCCGCCCCGACCGCCGTCAGTTTCTCGAAGACGCTCCCGTTGACCGGTACGCCGCGCTCGCGGTTGGCGATGAGCGCTTTCGATTCGATTTCGCCGGGCAACAGCACCTCGTCGACGCCGTCCTCCGTTTCGACGGCTTTCAGCCCCTCGACGAACCGGCCGACGTGCTCGAGGAACGCGTCGAGTTCTCTGAAGGTGGCGACGTCGATCGCGAGGTAGAAGTGACCCAAATCCATCGACTGGTCGTACTCGCCGTACAGCGACCCCACGTCGGCGCTGATGTTCGCACCGGACAACACGCCGCTCAGGAGGTCGACGATGACGCCGAGGCAGTACCCCTTCGGTCCGCCCAGCGGTCTGAGCGCCGTAATCTGGTTCGGGTCGGTGGTCGGGTTCCCCTCCGAGTCGACGCCCCACTCCTCCGGCACCGATTCCCCTTTCTCGGCCGCGACGTGGTCGATCTTCCCCATCGCGACGACGCTCGTCGCCATGTCGAGGGTGATGGGGTACTCGAGCGGAGACGGAACGGAGACCGATATCGGATTCGTTCCGAGATACGGCTGTTTGCCGCCGAACGGAATCACTTGAGCGGGGACGTTCGTCATCGCGAAGCCGATGCAGCCGTGTTCGGCCGCCATCTCGGTGTAGTAGGCCGCGGTCCCGAAGTGGTTGCTGTGTCTGACGACGCCGACCGCAACGCCCGTCTCCGCCGCCATCTCGATGAGTCGGCGCATCGCCTCCGTTCCCGCGCTCTGTCCCGGGCCGTGGTCCGCGTCGACGACCAACGCGCTCGGCCCTCGCTCCGTGAGGGTGATCTCCGGATCCGGGTTGTATCCGCCCGCCTCGAGGTGCTCGACGTACGGTTCGAGTCGTGCGACGCCGTGCGAGTCGACGCCGCGGAGGTCCGCTCGGACGAGCGCCTTCGCGACGGTTTCGCAGTGCGGGGCGGTGAGACCCGCCGCCCCGAGGAGGTCCTCGGCGAACTGTTCGAGTGCTTCCGGTTCGAATCGAAGCGTGTCTGCTCGTGTCATTACATTCAGCTCTCCTAAGCGGTATCTTCATATTAAGTGTTGGTATCGTGCCGACCCGCTGGGCGTCTCCCGAACCGTACCGACACTCGAGGGTGCTCATCGAGGCCCTTCTTCGTCTATGTCCAGAGTGCAACGCTCGGAGCCGCTGAAGGGAGATGACAGCGGTATTCCAATTATCAATAGATAAGTATATATACAACAGAGATAATCGTTATAAACGTGAGTCATGGCACAAGATAACACCTCGGACAGCAGCGGCGGAAACGTGCGTCGCCGGCGGTTCTTACAGGGAGCGGGCGCGTCGAGTGTCGCCCTGCTCGCCGGTTGTGCGGGCAGCGGCGACGGCGGAGATACCGGCAACGGAGGGACCGACGGCGGAGACACCGGGACTGACGGGGGTGGAAACGGCGGGACGACCACCGGGTCGACCGGACCGAAGTACGAGGGTCTCACGATTCGGTACTGGAACCGGTTCCACAACAACTCGGGCAGAGCGTCCGAGGCGATTAGGGGCGCAATCGACCGCTTCGAGGAGGAAACCGGTGCGACCGTCGACGTGAACTACTCGGCGGGCGACCCCGGACAACGCTGGCTCACCCTCGCGCGGGAGGGAGAGCGTCCCCACATCATGGACCAGGTGTCGGGGTTCGTCGGGCCGTTCGTCGAACTGGGTATCGCCAAGCCGTTCCCGGAGTATCGAGACCTCTTCAGCACCGAACTCCTCGACCGCACCGCGTGGCTGATGGACCCCCTCGGCGAGCAGGCGTACGGGGGGTACGACGGAATCGCTCACGAGTTCAAGTTCAGCAGCGAACCGCCACGGCTCTTCCTCGCCCGGAGAGACCACCTGGAAGCGGCGGGGCTCGACCCGGAGAGCGACTTCCCCCCCACCGACTTCGAGGACAGCGTTCGCATCGCCGAGGCGCTTCAGGAGGACGGACCGGGGAACTACGGCTGGCAGATCTACGGCTCGTCGGGCGACGTCACCGACACCTGCACCGAAGACTGGCCGGTCGCACAGGCGGGACAGGAGGGGAAGATCCTGAACGCGGACTGGACCGACACACAGATCGACGGCGAGCCGATCAAGACGACCTACGAGAACTTCGTCTCGCTCCACGTCGAGCACGAACTCTCCAGTCCGGGGACGGTCTCGATGTCCGACGAGGACGGGACCCAACTGCTCATCAGGGGCGAAGCGAGCATGACGCAGATTCCCGCCGCGACCTACGCGGACCTGCTCGCCAACGCCGAGGACCAAGTGATGAACGGCGACTTCATCTTCGGGCCGGCGTGGAAGGGCGAATCCGGGTCGCGGGGAATCACGGGCGGCGACGGCGTCGTCTTCATCAACCCGCCGGACGGCGCGGACGAAGCCGAGTGGGACCGAGCGCACGAAGCGGCCGCCGACCTGCTCGAGAACTACCTCTACCACTCGATGGAGTTCCAGCGGACGATGTTCAGCACCATCGGCGGCGCGAACATCCGCGACGACGTGACCCCGGAGGATATCAGGGCGGCCGTCGACGACCCGGCGGGCTACGACCAGACGCAGATCATCGAGGCGACGAACACATGCATCACCGACCAGGAGGGGTACTACATCCAGGAGGCGGCCCCCTTCTTCGGACAGATCCAAGGCGAGATCATGCCGGGGTACATCCAGCAGGCGCTCCAAGGACAGATCACCGCGAGCGGGGCGCTCGACCAGGCCGCACAGGAGGCGCGCGATCAGTTCTTCTGATCGCGGTCGCCGCGACCCGCGCGGAGTCAGCGATACACAACCCATGACACATTCCACCTCATGTCGACTGTAAGAGTGAAACTGGACGTCGCCAGAGAGCGCCTCGATCACACGAGGGCGGCCTTCAGTCGCGATTGGTTGACGTACAGTATGCTGGCGCCCGTCCTCCTCATCATGGGAGTGCTCGTCTGGGGCTCGCTCCTCGACGGCATCTGGATGAGCTTTCACTCGTTCGACTTCCTCGGTCGGCGGGAGTGGGTCGGCCTCGAGAACTACCAGTACATCGTCGGCTGGGACACGTTCTGGACGTCGGTCAGAGCGACGATCATCTTCGGGTTGGTCACGTTCTCCCAGTTGGCGATCGCGCTGGTCGCCGCCGTCGCGGTGAAACACGCTCGCTTCCGCGACTACATCAGCGCGCTGTTCGTGATTCCGTACACGATTCCGGGATTGGTGTCCGGGACGCTCTGGGTGTTCATCCTGCACCCGGACCTCGGTCCGATCCTGCCGCTGCTCGTCGACATCGGGCTTCTCGAACAGACCATCTACTGGGGGACGCAGGGTGACACCGCGATGGCGGTGATCATGTTCGCGGCGACCTGGGCGTACTGGCCGCTCGTGTTCATCATCCTCACCGCGTCGCTCGACGGAATCCCCGAAGAGCAGTACGAGACCGCGCGCGTGTACGGCGCGAGCAAGGTCCAAGCGTTCTTCCACATCACGCTTCCGCAACTGAAGGGTGCGATTCTCGTCGCCGTCAGCCTGCGAACCATCTACAACCTCACCAAGGTCAGCCAACCGCTGCAAATCACGGGCGGCGGACCCGGCTTCGACACGTCCGTGCTCGGGATTCTCGTCTACCGATTCACCGAGGGTTCACAGCGCTTCGGACTCGCGATGAGCGTCGGCGTGATTCTGGTGCTCCTGACGATGCTCTTCGTCGTCCCCTACATCAGGTCGTTCGAGCGCAACGCCGACACCGGAGGCATGACGTGAGACTGAGCATCGACACCATCGGCGGCTCGCGGTCGGGGCTACAGCTCGAAGACGTCGTCTTCAAGGCCGCGGTGTACGGCGTGATCCTCGCGCTGGTGCTGCTGATCGTGATACCGCTGTTGGTCGTCGTCTCGGTCGCGTTCACGCCGACCAGCGAACTGTTCTCGAATCCGTCCGCGTGGTTCCCGCAGAACCCCACCCTTCAGTGGTGGTCGGTCGGATTCGCCGAACTGCAGGAGGGGCTCCTCCACAGCCTGGTCATCTCCGTCGGCACCGCGCTCATCGCGCTGGTCATCACGATTCCGGGCGCGTACGTGTTCGGTCGCAAGGAGTTCGTCGGCAAACAGTTCGTGTTCTACGCGATCATCCTCTCCTTGCTGTTCCCCTCTATCGTGCTCGTCGTTCCGATTACGGCGCGGTGGCTTCAGTGGGGTCTCTACGACTCCTATATCGGCCTCTGGATCGCGTTCCAGATCTTCATCACCCCCTTCGCGATCTGGATTCTCCGCGATTACTTCAGCAAACTCCCCGAGAACTTAGAGGAGGCGGCGCAGGTGTACGGCTGTACCGAGTTCGGCGCGTTCGTCCGAGTCATCCTCCCCATCGCGAAACCCGCGCTCATCGCCGTCGGGTTCCTCGCGTTCCTCAACGGCTGGAACGAGTTCCTGTTCGCCAACCTGCTCACCACGAGCAGCGGGGTCCAGCCCGCGATCGTACAACTGTATGCGACTCTGCACTCCGGGCAGGGCGAGAGCATCCCGTGGTCGATGTTGATGGCGCAGGCGCTCATCATCGGGACGCCGCCGGCAATTCTCTACTTCGTCGCGCAGAAGGGACTCAGGGGGGCGTTCGGTCCGTGAGTCCCACTCCGTTCGACCGCCTCCCGAGGCGTCACGAGGCGAGCGGTTCCGAACATGCGGCCGATCGGAGCGAACGCCGCGGACGAAACGCTTATTCGTGTGCTTCGAGACCAAATACCATGGTGAGATACGTATGAACGAGGTCGTCAGTGACGAATCCGGGCGGAAGGCGCGGAACGACACCGGTCGGACCGGCGAGCCGGTCATCCGGATCGCCGACCTCCGCAAGACGTTCGACAGCGGTTCGATCGTCGCGTGCGAAGGCGTGAACCTCTCGATCGACACCGAGGACTTCGTCGTGCTCCTCGGCCCCTCGGGGTGCGGGAAGACGACGACGCTGCGGTGTATCTCCGGACTCGAACTCCCCGACAGCGGCGAAGTCGTCATCGACGGGGTCGACATGACCGGCGTCAAGCCGAAAGACCGGAACCTCGCGTTCGTCTTCCAGAGCGTCGCGCTGTTTCCCCACAAGAGCGTTCGGGGGAATCTGCAGTTCGGTCTCGACATGTCCACGAAGCTCTCGAAAGCCGAGAAGAAAGAGCGCGTCGAGGACATCGCGAAGATGCTGGGCATCGAGGACAAACTCGACCAGAAGCCGAGTTCGCTCTCCGGCGGCCAACAGCAGCGCGTGAGCCTCGGCCGGGCGATGGTCATGGAGCCCGCGGCGTTCCTGCTCGACGAACCGTTCTCGGCGCTCGACGCGAAGCTCCGCAAACGGATGCAGACGGAGATAAAAGAGCTCCAAGGGCGTCTCGAAACGCCGATGGTGTTCGTCACGCACGACCAGGAGGAGGCGATGGCCATCGGCGACAAAATCGTCATCATGGACGGGGGAGTCATCCAACAGATCGGCTCCCCGTACGAGGTGTTCAACGAACCGGTAAACCAGTTCGTCGCGGAGTTCATCGGCTCTCCCTCGGTCAACACCATCGAGAGTCGCCTCTCGCGGTCGTCCGGTGGATTCGTCCTCGAAAACGACCTGTTCTCGCTCCCGCTCGACGCCGAACTCCCCGCCGCTGTTACGGATGGCGAGCCGGTGACGTTCGCTATTCGTCCGCAGTACATCCACGTCGCACAGCCGGGCGAGGAACTGTTCTCCGGAACCGTCAAACTCGTCGAGCCGCAGGGTGACCGGGACACCGTCTACCTCGACGCGGAGGGGCGCGAGATTCGAGCGGTCGTGCCACAGAACACCGTCGCGCCGGAGGAGGAAGCGCTCTCCCTGACTATCGAACCGGATAAGTTCTGGATCTTCGACGAGTCGGGGGGACGACTCTCCTGAGATCGATCTCAGACGCCGAAGCGACGGCTCTCGAACGAGCCGCTGAGCCGTTCTCTTCTGTCTTCCGGAGATAGCAACGCCGCCCCATGGATGATTTCGTATTCGTGCCCTGTATCGCTCGATGAAGCCGTGTAGACGTGTCAGACGCGTATGTGCGGGTGAATGAGGTCAAAGTAGTATTTTAGAGAGAGAAATAGAAACATAATCAATCGTTAGGTATCGTCGGGAGAAATCGGCGGTCAGGAGACCAACTGCCCGGCGGAAGTCAGCGACATCGCTCCTCGTGGCTTCGATACCGCGTCCGATTCCGTTCGAGTGAGAGGGAACTCGTACCGGCTTTATCGGCGCTTCACACAGGGGTTACGCAGTGGTCGTTCGGGTCTCCACGCCTCTGCAATGATGTCCGAGCGATGGACGGAAACCGGGTTGCGACCCGCTGACCGTCGTCACGGCGCTCAGTAGCGACCTCAGACGTAGCCGGCGTCAACTTTTATCGGACGCCCGGTCACGTACGACGCGTCGTCGCTGGCGAGAAAGGCGACGCATGCGGCGACCTCCTCGGGTTCGCCCCATCGGTTGAACGCTGTCCGCATCGGGGCTTGGTCTCTCATCTCGTCGCTGAACCACGTCCGAATCATCTGCGTGTCGATGAGTTCCGGACAGATGGCATTGACTCGGATGCCGTACTCGCCGAGTTCCGGGGCGACCGACTCCGTGAAGTGAAGCACCGTCGCCTTCGTCATCCCGTACGTGGTGATGTTCGAGGGGAGCCATCCGGCCATCGAGGAGGTGTTGACGATGGAACCGCCCCCCTGTTCGTCCATGATGGGAAACACGGCGTGACAACCGTTCCAGACGCCCTTGACGTTCACGTCGATCAGTCGGTCGACGTGGTCGGGGTCCGTCTCCGCGAACCCCTGCATCTCGCCGATGCCCGCGTTGTTGAACAGCACGTCGACGCCGCCAAGTTCGTCGTTAGCTTCCGCCAACGCGGCGTCGAACTCGTCTAGTGTCTTATTTTATATACACTAAGTTCCGTTTTTTGGAGCCAAAATTTGGTATGCTATCTCCGTTACTACGGTTCGAGAGTTCTGTTTCGCCGAACGACGACCGGAAATCAGATTTGGTCGCGAAGCCAAAGACAGCTATGGGTGCCATCGAAGTCGACGAACTCACGAAGGACTACGGAGACGTCCTCGGCATCGACTCGCTCACCTTCACCGTCGAGGAGGGCGAAGTCTTCGGCTTTCTAGGCCCTAACGGCGCCGGGAAGACGACCGCGATTCGGACGCTTCTCGGCCTCCAGTCGCCGACCGGGGGGAGCGCGCGGGTTCTCGGTCGGGACATCACCGACGAGCGAGCGTTGACGAAGGCCCGCCGCGACATTGGCTACCTCCCGGCCGAACCGGTGTTCGACGAGCGTTCGACCGGGCGGCGACTGCTGCGTTACTACGGCGACCTCCGGGGCGACGAGCGCAGCGACGAACTGCTCGAACGGTTCGCGCCGCCGCTCGACCGGAAGGTCGGCAGCTACTCCCGCGGGAACAAGCAGATGCTCGCCATCGTGTTGGCGCTCATGCACGACCCGAAACTGATCATCATGGACGAACCCACGAGCGGGCTCGACCCCCTGAAGCAGGACCGCTTCATCGAGTTCATCGCGCGGGAGCACGAGCGCGGGAAGACCGTCTTCTTCTCCTCGCACATCCTGAGCGAGGTCCAGAAAATCTGTGAACGGGTCGGTATCGTCCGCGCCGGCCGCCTGGTCGAACTGGAGGACATCGAGACGCTGCTCGGTCGGTCGGGAAAGGTCGTCCGCGTCCGCGTCGCGGAGCGCGTGGAACCCGAGGCGTTCGCGCTCCCCGGCGTCCACGACCTGACCCTCGGCGCCGACGGGACGGGGGGAGTCGGGTCGAGTCGGAGCGGGCCGGGGACGACGCTCACGTTCACCTACACGGGCGCGTACAACGACCTGATCGCGCGGCTGAGCGAGTACGACGTTCGGGACGTCGAGGTCGATGAGGCGCCGCTCGAAGACGTGTTCATGCGGTTCTACGGCGACGTTCCCGCCGACGGAGGTGTCGGTGGCGATGCGTGAAATCGCCCGGTACGAGACGGAGCGACGGCTTCCGAGCGCGGTCGCGCTCTCGGTCGGCCTCTCGCTGTACGCGGGGCTGTTCTTCGCCATCGGACCGTCGATGATCCAAGAGATCGACTTCGAGCAGTACGCCGAGGCGTTCCCGCCGGCGCTGCAGTCGGCGTTCGGCGTCGAGGCCATGGGGTCGCTCGAAGGGCTGTTCGCCGCCGAACTGTACCAGTTCGGCTGGATACTGCTGCTCGGTCTGTACTTCGCGTACAGCGCCGGCGCGCTCGTCGCCGAGGACGTCGAGAACGGCCGACTGGACCTGCTGTTGTCGACCCCCGTCTCGCGCGTCTCCGTCCTGCTCGGGAAGTTCGCGTCGCTGCTCGCGCCGCTTCTCCTCGTGAACGTCGTCGTCGCGGCCGTCGTCTACGGCGGCGGCGTCCTCATCGACGACCCCCTCCCGTTCGCGGACGTCGTGATGACGCACGTCCTCTCGATTCCGTACCTGCTCGTCTGTGCGGGTCTGGGCCTCCTGCTCTCGGTGCTCGCCAGCAGCGCGAGCCTCGCCCAGCGCGGTGCACTCGG
This sequence comes from Halogeometricum sp. S3BR5-2, assembly GCF_031624635.1. Lineage (NCBI taxonomy): Archaea > Methanobacteriati > Methanobacteriota > Halobacteria > Halobacteriales > Haloferacaceae > Halogeometricum > Halogeometricum luteum. The sequence continues at coordinate 102,126 of NZ_JAMQOQ010000003.1, forward strand.
CGTCGTCTTCGGGCTGTTCATGGTCGAGTCGTTCGTCGCCGGGACGGACTACGAGTGGCTCGGCACGCTCAGTCCGACGCACTACTACGACCCGATGGCCGTCCTCGTCGACGGGACGTACGACTGGGCCGGTGCGGTCATCCTCCTCGAAGCGGCGGCCCTGCTGGTCGTCCTCAGCGCGTTTCGGTTCCAGCGGAGGGACCTATGAACCGACGACAACTCCTCGCCGTCGTCCTCGTCTCGCTCCTCGTCGTTCCGGGGTCCGCCGCGGGGGCGGTCCGCGGGTCGCCGGACCTCGCGGTCGCCCTCGGCGACAACCGCGTGACCGTCGGCGAGAGCGGGACGCTCGAACTGACCGTCGCGAACCGCGGCGACTTAGACCTCGCATCGGTATCCAATCCGGCGCTCAACGAACGGGTGACGACGGCGCGGGGCATCGAACTGTCGCTCGACGCGGGCGACGCACCGCTCACCGTCGAGTCGGGACCGACACTCGTCGGCGGACTCGCCAGCGGGCAGAGCGCGGCGGTCGGATTCGACGTCGCCGTCGACGAGGACGCGGAACCGGGGACGTACACGCTGCCGGTGACCGTCGAGTACGCGTACACGAGTTCCATCGCCGAGGTGACGGGCGCGACGACCGAACGCACCGTCGAACGGGAGACGACCGTCACGGTGGTCGTCGAGGACGGCGCCTCGTTCCGCGTGGTGGAGACGGCGACGGACGCGCAGGTGGGCGAGGACGGAACCCTCTCGGTGACGCTGGCGAACGACGGGTCGGCGCCGGCCGACGACGCGACGGTGGCGCTGTCCTCACCGAACGGGGCCGTGACGTTCGGCGGGGCGCCGGAGGCGGCGCGGTACGTCGGGTCGTGGGACCCCGGCGAGACGCGAACCGTCGCGTACGACGTCGCCGTCGACGGCAATCGAACGCCGGGGAGTTACGCCGCGCAGGCCGTCGTCTCCTACCTCGATACGGACGGCGAGGCGAGGCGCTCACAGCCCCTGAGCGTCGGAATCGACCCGCGCCCGGAGACGGCGTTCTCGGTCCGGTCGCTGAACGCCTCGCTGTACGTCGGCGAGACGGGGACGCTCTCCGGAACCGTCGTCAACGAGGGTCCCGACCCGGTCCGCGGCGCGGTCGTGACGCTCCGAACGGACGCCGAACACGTCCGACCGGTCGACGGTTCCGTCGCCGTCGGGACGCTCGAACCCGGCGAACGGGCCGACGTCGCGTTCACCGCCGCGGTGAGCGACGACGCGACACCCGGCGCACGTCCGTTCTCGATGACGGTGGAGTACGAGACGGGAGCGGGGTCGGTGACGACGAGCGACCCGATACGAGTCACCGGACAGGTCCGGCCGGACCGCGACCTCTTCGCCGTGGAGGCGCGGAACGCCACGTTCGCGCCGGACAGCAGCAACCGCCTCGAAGTCGTCGTCACCAACACCGGCGAGACGACTCGGCGGGACGTCGTCGTCGGACTGGAGCCGGCTCAACCGTTCACGAGCGTCGCACCCGAGGCGTACGTGCCGGCGCTCGCGCCCGGGGAGTCGGCGACGGTCGCCTTCGAGGTGTCCGTCGACGAGGACGCGGTGCCGAGCACGCACGCCCTCGGCCTGAACGTCACCGCCGAGACGCCGGGAGCGCCCACCGACGTCACCGAGTCTCACCGCGTGCGCGTCGACGTCGCCGAGGAGAGCCAGTCCGACGATATCGTCTCGCTCGTCGTCGTCGCCGTCCTCGGCGCGGTGCTCCTCGCGGCCGTCGGCTACTGGTGGTACCGGGGACGGTAGGTGGGTTCGGCGCGAGTTCGACGTGGGAATCGGACGGTCGCCGGACGAGTCACGGATTCGGGTCGACTCCGCGCCCCGAAGCGGGGGCACGCGACGCGAACGGAAAGATTTCAAAGTGCGGTGAGCGACAACCGGACGCATGTCCCCCGAGAGATCCCTCCCGGTCGCCGTCGTGTTCGGACTCCTCGCCGGCGGTCTCGTGTATCTGCTCTTCCTTCCGGACTGGTATCCGGCGGTCGGAATCGCCGCCATCTACGCCGGTGCGGCGTATTTCTACCTCGCCTTCGACATCTCTCTGCTCGGCGCGCAGATCGAGTTCTCCGACCGCCCGGACAAGGCCGGCTACGCGGTCGGGCTGTTCGGTCTGAGCGTGAGCCCCCTCGCACTCGGCGAGTACGTCGGGCTACGGGACCCGGCCGTTATCGGCATCATCGTGTGGATGGTCGGTATGATGGCGTTCCTCCTCTTGGCGACGACGGCCGCACAGGCGGATTCAACGGAGCGCCGAGGAATCTGAGAGGCACGAAATCGGGGTCGTTCTATGGTGTCATTCGTTTATCATTGTAAATACGACAGTGCGCATCTACGGCCGTTTCTCGAATCCGGAGAGGGGACGGTCGGGACTCCCGGCGCGAGCAGTTCCGCGTCCGCAGAGAAAGAAGTCTACGGCGGCTGAGAGAGCGCGTACAGGGTTCCGTCCGTCGACTGCGCGAAGACGCGCTCCTCGCCGGCGCCCAGAACGTACCGCTCCGTCGGAAGCGTCGTCTCGGACTCCTCGACGAAGGAGATGTTCCGAAACCACGTGAGCGACCCGGTGTCCACCCCGACGACGAACAGCCCCTCGGTCGATGCGGTCTGCGTCACGGGCGCATCGAAGCGCGTCTCGTAGCGTTCCGCGCCGTCGTCGACCGAGAGTTCGTACAGCGTTCCGAAGGTGCCCGAAGGCGGGTTCGTCGTCGCCTCCGCGACCAGTAGCGACGACCCGGCGCGGTGAAAACCCTGAACGCGGGCGTCGCTTCCGAACGACGTCCGCCACTGGAGGTCGCCGGTCGTCCGGTCGAGCGACGCGACGGTGCCTTCCGCCCCGACGTAGACGCGACCCCCGACCGGGAGCGGACCGACGGTCGCCGTCGACCAGTCGTCGGGCCGAGCGACCCATCGAGGCGCGCCGTCGCCGTGAGCGAGGGCGACGATGCCGCCCCGGTCGCCGAAGTAGACGGCGGCCTCGTCGGCGGCCAGTTGGTCCTCGGGGGCGACGACGACCGTGAAGTCGAGGCCGTCGACCGAGGTGCGTTCCCAGCGGCGCGTTCCGTCGCTCGTCTCGAGGGCGACGAGCGAGCCGTTAGCCGCGTACAGGGTATCGTTCGCGACGGTGAGCGCCGACGCGAGGTTGCTCACGCCCCGCGTCCACAACTGCTCGCCGCTCGCCGCGTCGAACGCGCGTATCCGCGCCCGCGCGCCGCGGGGGCCGCCCTTCTCGCCGACGTACACGCGGCCGTTCGCGGCGGTGAGCCCGGTCATCCGTCCGAGGTCGACCTCCCACCGACGCGTTCCGCTCGCGGCGTCGAACACGGTGAGCCGACCGTTCTCCAGTCGTCCGTCGCGGTAGCCGCCGACCGCGAGCAGGCCGTTCGTCGTCACCGGCGGGGACAACGACGTCGGAGCGGGAACCGAGGCGCTCCACTGCGTCCCGGCCGGTGACTGCGCGAGAAGCGAGTCGATGCAGCCGGCGAACGCCCCAGCGGCGAGGGTACCGCCGGTAGCGAGGAACGAGCGACGGGAGGGCATAGCGGGACGTGACCGACCGAATACGATAAGTTTTCTGAAATCTTCGGACCGGCGGTTCACTCGGTGCGCGCCACCGGGTCGTCCGCGTCGGCGTCGGGTCGGTCCTTCCAGACGACGGTGCGCTGGCTGCCGGTGACGTACCGGTAGCCGGCGTACAGGAGGTTCGGCACGCCCATCGCCCACCAGATAGTCAGGATGGCGATGACGAGGTGGATCCCCGGACTGCCGAACTCGCGCCGGACGAGCGTGACCCGGTCCGGAGTCTCCTCTTCGATCTTCCATCCGGATTCGACTTTCGCGGTGACCTCGCGCCGATAGGAATCGGAGTAGTCCATGCGCTCCCGTACGAGGTCGTACGGAAAAGCGGTTGCGTGTCCGAACGTGGCGTGGGTAGCGTTCGAATAGTCTCCGCCAATACGTCGCTATCTCCTTCGGCCCTCTCGTCGAGAAAGGCCAGAGGTTGTACAATGTATTATGTTCGTATCGCGGTCAATCACTCCGTAGGACAGTCGTTCGGTGAGTTGGTCGGAAGTTCGTCGTCCGCGGTTGGAATCGAAGTCCGCCGAAACGTCCGCTCTGCTCGCTCGTGGGTGGGACGACAGTCCGTGACGGGACAGGGCTCTCACTTCAGTGCCGAGAATAACCGAGCGCTGAAGCCGTCTCTCGTCGGTCGATGCCACCAGTTCGATGAGTGAGTAATCGACGACTCCGTCGTCCGCATCGGTGACCGACGGTCGGCGAGAGTGACCGTGGACGAACACAGCGACCCTGGAAGATTCACTCGGCGAACTCCGTCGGAAGCGACCGGAGACCGACGGCGTCGAGCGCGAAAACGCGGAGGAACTCAACGTGAAGCAGCGAGAAAAACGGTGTGGAGACGTAACTACGCGTGGAAGCATTTCTATAGAAGTAATTGGATAGTGCTATCAACCTACGTCACCATACCACCGCCCGGCTACTCCACTTCAGAACCGCTCGTCCGGGGACGAGGACGGACTCCCTGAAGCGTTCGCCGCCGAGGAGGTATCGGGATGCGTTAGGAAGGAGAGAACGCACTCCCCGGTCACCGGTTCGCGGACCTCGCGTCGAGGCGTTCGGCGAGTTCCCGCGAGATACCGGAGAGGTGAGCCGACCCGAAGACGGCGACGACGAGGCCGCCAACGGAGTTGTAGAAGAGGTCCAACACCGTGTCTTCGAGACCGTACTGCGTGAGGACCGAATCGGAACCGACGAGAGCGGCGGCGACGCTGATGTAGAACTCGAGCAGTTCCCAGACGACGCCGAACGCCAGGACGAACAGGAGCATGAAGACGAAGAGGAACTTCGGGGGCATGTGGACGAACTCCGAGTGTTCGTCGAGGGCGACCACGGTCGCGTAGGCGACGCCGGCCACGAGCGACGACGAGAGCGCGTGCGTCATGTGGTCCCACCACCACGTCGCCGAGTACGGACTCAGGAAATCCAGCATCGGAAGCGGGAGCGTCCCGAAGGCGTGGAGGAACATCGCGACCGTGATCCAGAGGACGAGGCCGACGTTCATCGTGAACGCGTAGTTCCGTTCGAGGTACGCCGGAAGGAACGTCACGAGGAGGCCGACGGCCGCGTTGACGATAACCCCGGAGTTGCGCGCGAGGAGGCCGACGACGAGAATCCCGACCATCACCGCCTGGAGGAGGCGGACGAGTTGGCTCTGCCGGCGTTCGGAGACGTACGTCGCGAGTCTCACGTCGTCTTCACCCCGGGAGACGAGTCACCGTCGAGGTTCGCTTCCAACTGCCGTCTGAAGTACCAGCGGAACGCGACGGCCGAGACGACGCTCACCACCAGCACGACGCTGAACACGCCCATCAGTTCCTGATTGGTCTCGACGAACGCCGTACCGAGGTAGCGAGCGGACGCCGCGGACCCGAGCGCCCACACCCCCGCCGTCCCCATCGTCGTGATCATCACGAACCCGATGGCGAAGTTGGGCGTCATCCGCACCGTCGTCGTCATCTGAAGAGCGACGACGACGAGCAGGGCCAGCATACCGATGCTGAGTGCGAAGACGGCGTCCCCCAGAATCTGCCGGTCGTACGTGCCGACGAGTAACGGGAGCGAGGCCAGAAGCAGCATCAACCACGGGACGGTCTTCGTCCAGGAGCGATGGACCAGTGCCGGTGTGGCGGCGACGAAGGTCGTGACGACGGCGAACGCCGCGACGATGATCCCTCCCGTGAGAAGGTTACCGACTCCGACCGCCGCGATAACCGCGGTCAGTATCCACGCGACGGCCGCGTTCGCCCGGTCGTCGACGACGAACCACTCCTCCGGAAGTGCCTGGCTCATGATGGGTTCTCCCGAGAGGCGACCCGGCGACCGTCTCCGTCGAACGCCGCCGCCCGCCTCTTATCACCTGCTAGAGCACGCCAGTCGTAATCAACCTATTCCCGACCGCTCGCACGTCACGGAAGGGGAACGCGGCGCGATTCGGCGAGTTCACCTCGAACTCGGACGATATGAGCAGAACTCCCTCCGCTCTTGGTCCGCCCGCGAGAGAGTCTTTTTCCCTTTACAAAGCTAATCGCGTAACGAAGACGTCGCGGAGGCTCCGCGACGCACACGCGTGCAATTACGATTCGGGTGCCAGTATCTCGTGGCGGCTCGGTAGGGCCAAAATGCTCGAATCGATAATCGTACTTCGGCCGTCAATACGTATATCAGTTTCTTAGACGCGTTCCGTAAGCGACCGTCTCATATAAAGAGAGAACCAATCAGTATTTATTTATGTATTCTGATTTGTACAATTGTTCCGCGGTGATATGTCTACACTCGTACGCGTATATCTCATATCGGAGAATATATCTCGATACGTGACGCTCGAATCGAAAACGGATGGCCGCTCGAAGATAGCTCCCTTGGGTGAAGATACCGAGGCGTCCATCCGCACTCGGATTTCTCAAGATCGCCTCAGAAAACGTCTGAGTCATCTAAACCGGTCGTTAAGTGGATTCAGCGTCCGAATAGTGTTGTACGAAGAGTATAATGGTTATACATGAAGACGAAGACGGATACGAAGCAGTACGGCGGAACGATTTCGGCCCGCGGGGTCGCCATCTCGGTCGGCTATACGATGTGGCTGCTCGTCACGTCGGCGCTGCAGGGTCTGCGAGAGCGACTGCAGGGGGTGTGACGGCGTCGGGTTGCGCTCGGTCCCTCAGCATAGCCTCGCGCATCGGGTGGTCAGAGCGATGAACCGATAATCGTCGCCCGTATAGCCGAACAGCGAGCGAACGCGACGGACGAGGACGACGGCCGTCGTCGCCTCCCCGAATCCTCCATGCATCCATGGGCCGTCTCAGACGATCCGATTGGCCAGCGACTCGCCTGCCCGCCACCGCCGGTAGTTGTCCACGAACAGTCGCGTGAACCGCACCGAGAAATCGTCGGAGCGACCGCCCACGTGCGGCGTCACGACGGTGTCGTCGCGCCCCCAGAGCGGCGAGCCCTCCGGGAGCGGTTCGTCCTCGAATACGTCCAGTCCAGCGCCCCGTATCTCCCCCGCCTCGAGGGCGGCGAGCAGGGCGTCTTGGTCGACGACCGGGCCCCGCGCCACGTTGACGACGGCGGCCGAGTCGGGGAGCGCCTCGAAGACGCTCGCGTCGATGACGTGGCGAGTCTCGTCGGTGAGCGGCACCGTCAGCACGAGCAGTTCCGTCTCGGGCAACAGGTCGTAGAATCGTTCGGTGGCGACGACGCGGTCCGGTGGGAGAACGCCGGAGTATATCGACGGCGTCCGTTTGACGCCGTACACCTCGAATCCGAACGCGCGCGCTCGCCGCGCGACGGATTCCCCGATGTTCCCGAGTCCGAAAACGGTCATCCGCCTGCCCTCCCAGAGCCACATCTCGTCGCCGACGCGCCGGCTCCAGTCGCGCCGGCGCTGGTTGTCGAAGAGCGGACCGAGTCGTCGCGAGAGCGCGAACGCGAGGGCGAACGCGTGTTCGCTCACGGCCGTGTCGTGAAGCGTCTCCGCGTTGGTGAACGTCACGCCGCGGTCGGCGAACTCCGCCAGCGGAAAGGCGTCGTAGCCGATGCTCGTCGACTGGATCCACGTGCCCGCCGAGAGCGACTCCAGAAAGTCGTCCGTCCAGTTCTGCGGGTTCGTCACGAAGATATCCGCGTCTGCGAGGTGGTCACGGACGTCCGCGTCCGACTCGGCCGCGACGACGGTCAGACCGTCGGTCGCTTCCCGGACGGTACTGGCGATCGGCGTGTCGTGGTAGATGACCGCTGTCGACATCTGATAAGCCGACCTTCGGTGGCGTACGTGGTGAACGTATCCCTCCCTATCGCTCGACGACGGTTCGTGCTCGTGGGGCCCCTTGGAACTCGCGGGAAGCGGCGTGGAATTATGATATAACGAGAATTTTAGTTTCTTAAGACATATACAACCGTGGCAAATTATGAAAACGGTGCGACAGGTCCAAATACCATGATGCTATTCTGTAAGACACAGTATGGATGAGTTTTCATCTCGGGGGGTTTTCCGAGTGGCGGTCACAGTCACGTTGGTCGCGATGGTGTGCGTATCGCCGGGCGCGGCGGTAGCGTCGACGGGGCTGTCTCCCGGAACGGTCGACGACGTCTCGGACTCGCAGTTCGTCGAGGCGTCGGATTCGGTGTCGGTCTGGCGAAACGCCCCGTTTCCGCTGCGCGTGAACGCGGCGTCGAGTAGCGGGACGGTCGTCGAGAACCAGCGGATGACGGTCCTCGCCGAAGAACAGAGCGCGGAGATACGGCTCAACAAACCGCAGTTGGCCGTGTTCAACCCCGACGACGAGATCGAGATGAGCTTCCAGTCTCGCTCGCCGGTCTCGACGCAGGCGTTCGAGGACGCCGAGGTGCAACTGCTCGTCGCCAAGGCCGGGACGAACTCGTCGGCCCTGCTGTCGGGGTCGGACCTCTCGACGAACGGCCTCCTCGACACGCTGACGAACGCCGAGCAGTCCGGGAACGTCGCCTTCGAGCTTCGGGACCTCGGTCGCCTCCAGGATGGAGCGACCTCGACCTCGTACGACGTCTCCGCGTCCGGGCCCGCCCGCGGACCCGGCCAGTACGCATTCTTCGTCGTTCAGACGACCGAGGGCGACGGATTCAGCGTCGACGGCGGAGCGCTCTCCGTCGACGGGAACGTTCGCGTTCTCGGGGCGGACATCGCCGTCGTGCAGGCCGCCGAGGCCTCCGCGTCCGTGACGACCGAGGACGCCGTGCCCGGCGACGCGGTGACGTTCGACGTCGATTCGACGTTCACCCACTCGGACGTGAGCCACGCCGTCGTCCTCTACAACGAGTCGCAGTACGCGGACGGCTGGACTCGGTTCACCGTGAACGGGTCGATGGACGAGACGCTCTCGGCGGACCAGGTGACCGCCACGAGCACGATTGTCGGCGTGAACGGGACGCGGAACGTGACGGGAACGGCGAACATCGGCGGCGTGACGGTCGGTGACGGCGTGGTGCGCGGCGAGACGCGCGTCGGCGGCGTCGTCGATTGGCTGGCCGACCGGCCGAACGGTCCCTCCGGGGACGCCGACACGCCCGGACAGACGACCGGGTCGTGGCTCGATGCCTCGGTGACCGCGGTCTCCTCTACGGACGGGGCGACCACGATCAGCGTCCAGTCGGAGGAGAGTTGGGCCGACGGAACGTACCGGTACGTCTACCTCGCGCAGGCGAGCGGACAGAACAACCTCTCGACGACGACCGGAACGGTCGAACTCGGGGCGGACGAAAACAGAGAGGACGAATCGGGCGGAGGAAGCGGTGACGACGGCGGTAACGACGACGATGGCCGCAGCGGTGGCGGCGGTGGCGGCGGCGGAAGCGCAGCCCCCGCCGACCCGGAGCCCGCGGAGCCCGCGGAACCCAACAGGGGAGACATCAGCGATGGTCGGGCCGACCTCGCGGTCGGCACGGGAATCACTGAACTTCGCGTCGGCTTCCTCGCCGGCGGCGCCGGCGGCTCCGTCACGGCTCAGGAACTGAACGTTCGACCCGACTCGGTCCCGGCGATTCCGAACGCGAGAGAACTCGGGTTCGTCGACATAACGGTCCCCGAGGACCGAACCGACGGCGAGGCGACGCTCCAGTTCGACGTCGACACCGAGATGCTCGACGGCGTTCCCTCGGACCGACTCGTCGTCTACCACTACCACGACGGCGAGTGGTCGGCCTTGGAGACGACCGTCGTCTCGACGGAGGGGACGGTCGTCACCCTCGAAGCGACGACGCCCGGGTTCTCGCTGTTCGCGATCGGGACGGCGGACGCGTCGGCCGATTCGGACGAGTCCGGAGCGGGCTCGAACGACGCGACGTCCGGTGACGACGGAGTGTCGGCGCCCGACACAGAGAACGAACCCGCGGACGCAGAGGCGCCCGACGGCGGACCGGCGGACAACGGTCCCGTGCAGGAGCAGGGCGGGTTCGACGCCGTCCTGATCGGTGCCATCGCGCTGTTCGCGGTTCTGGCGGGGTTCTACGTCTACCGAGGCGCCGAATAAAACCCGACAGACTCGCTCGGACGGACGGAGAGTCGGCCGTCGGGGATTCTCGGTTCCTCGACGGCGTCGGACTCGGGAACGATTTTCTCGCGGACGAGAACGGCAGATTCGATTCTTCTCGGATGTTTCTCTCGACGTGACCGCGCTCTGCGCCCCGCGGACGAGTCGTTGTTCTTCCTTTTCCGGAGCACACCGTCCTTGGAGAATCTCGATATCGATAGTATCACAGTAGGTATTCGAGAGAATTTCCGGAGTAGTAGCGTAGTCGTCGTACGCAGCCTTTTCGCGGGTTTATTGAGCTAATGGAGTTGTACTCGCCGCCTAGATATCAAGTATGATATCTGAGACCGAGAATACAAGAGCAGTCGGTTCGACGTGAAGTCGTGAGAGCAGCGATACGTCGCCGGATCGGGGGTTCGCGGGAGGTGAGCCGCGCCGCCGAGGCGACGGCGAATTCCGATTCTCATCCGAAAGAACGAATTCGACCGGTAGACGTCGCGTTCGTTCTCGCCGTGCCGTGCCTCCTCGTCGGGGTCTTTCTACTCCCAGCGGCGGTTCGGCGGGGACTCGTGCTCTCGTACGCGCACCCGACGGCGCTCACGATGTACGCGTCGCATTTCGTCCACCTGCAGGCGTCGGCCCTGCTGTCGAATCTGCTCGTCTTCCTGTTCGTCGTCCCGCCGGCGCTGCTGGCGAGCGTCCGAAGCGGTCGACGACGGCGGTTCTACGTCGTCGCGTTCACCGCGCTCGCGGTGTTCCCGTTCGCGCTGTCGTCGTTGAACATGCTGTTTCCGCGACCCCGCGTCGGACTCGGGTTCTCCGGCATCAACTTCGCCTTCGTCGGTTACCTCCCGCACGCGCTCGCCGACCGGATGGAGGCGGATCGCCCGGCGTCGACACGGACCGCGAGAACCGTTCTGCCGGCCGTGTTCTTCGTCGGCGCGGCGGTCGTCGTCCTTCGGATGTGGGCGCCGCTGGGAGTGACGCCCCGCGCCGGGGGATGGCTCGCCGCGGTCGGCGCCGCTGGCTTCCTTGCGGTCGGGACCTGCGTCCGACCGGTCGTTCGGCGCCCGTGGTCGCGGACGCGTTCGCTCGTCGAGACGGTTCCGCCGCTGGTACCGTTCGGCGGCGCGCTGTTCGTGCTCGTGATCGTCGCCGGCTTCCCGTCCGGCGGGTACGGCGGGCGCGTGATCACGAACGTCTTCCTTCACTTTCTCGGTTACTCGTTCGGCTACATCGTCCCGTACGTCGCGTTCCGAGTGCTCGACGTCTTCGACTGAGTCGGGGATTCAGCCTCACGGATTCGTCGGCGCGCCGCGGCCGACAGGGGCGCCGAGCGGCGGCGCGGGAAAACGCGATTACGGCTGACGGGCCGCCGCCGGTTCTCCGTCGGCGGGCGCCCGAGCGCGGGGAAAGCGAATCCGAATCCGGTTTCCGTCGGCGGTCGAGTCGAGCGAGATGTCGCCGTCGGAGAGTTCGACGACCCAGTAGACGAGCCAGAGTCCGAGTCCGGTGCTGTGGAACACGTTCGTCATCGCGTGCGGGTCTCTGAGCACGTGCGCCTCGATGTCGGGGATGGGCGGCGCGTCGTCCTCGACGCGGAGTTCGACGCCGTCTCGGGTCCGCCCGACGGAGACGGACACCGACGGTCGGTCGCGGTCGCTGTGTACGACCGCGTTTTCGAGGAGTTCCGCGACCGCGAGTCGGACGTTACTCAGCGCGTAGACCAACGCGCTGTCGGGCAGCGACGACTCGATTTCGGCGTCGGGAAACCGCCGTCTCGCCCGGTCGACTTCCCCGCCCGCGACCGCCGTCAGGTCGACCGCGTCCCTCGTCGCCTCGCGGTTCAGGATATCGACGATTTCGCGCTCTTTCTCCGCGCTCTCGAGCAGTCGCTCGGCGGCGTTCCGGATTCCGGCGGTGAGGTGCGACGTGTCGCCCGTCGTCTCGTCGATGAGGTCGGCGTTACCCAAGACGACGTTGAGCGCGTTCCGGAGGTTGTGCCGGAGCAGGTTGTCCATCACCGAGAGCTGTCGTTCCCGTCGGTGTCGGTCGGTTATCTCCCGGCTGAACCCGCTGATGCGGACGACCTCCCCGTCCTCGAGTATCGGTTGCGCCTGCGCCCACACCCACACGCTGTAGTTCCTCCCGGGGTTCACGCGGTACTCCATATCGGCTGACTCACCGTCGACGAGGCGGGCTATCGCCCGTTCGACCGCCGGGACGTCGTCAGGGTGAATCGCCCTCAGGAACGCGCTCGCATCGGTTTCGAGTTCCTCGACCGGGCGTCCGTACACCGTCTCGTAGGCCGGGTTGACGAACAGGAGTTCTCCGAACTCCCCGTCGAACATCCACAGCACCTCGTCGGTCACCGACGAGATCTCCTGCAAGCGAGCGGTGAGTTCCCGGTGCTGACGCTCGGCCTCCACCCGGTCGCTGACGTCGCGCGAACTCACGACGTAGCCGTCGAGTCGCTCGCTGGTCGCGTTCGACATGCGGCTCTCGAACCAGACCCACGAGTCGTCAGCGGCCCGATAGCGGTACTCGACCGTTCCTTCGGAGAACGTCTCGCTGTCGATCGTTCGCTCGAAAACCTCCCGAACGGTGTCGAAGTCGTCGGGGTGGACGTACGCGAGTGCGTTCTCGCCGACTAGCTCGTCCGTCTCCCACCCCAAGAGACGGGTGACGGCGTCGTTCGCGTACAGGACGGTCGCCTCCTCGTCGATGACCAGAATCTTGTCTCGGGTGTAGTCGAGGAGGACGTCCGCATCCATTGAACGGAGGTTAGACATCAGAACATATTAATCTTCTTACTGATACAATATCGCGAAAAACACCGATTCGCGTGATTCCAGTTCGGCCGTTCGAGCGGCGAGGGCCGGCGGTTGCGGATGTCGACTCCGCTCGAACCAGAGTTTCGGATCGGTCCGACGGGTCAGCGGGCGGGGTGTTGGCAGTGTTCCGATATATCTGGAGTCGTCAGAGATACGGTTCGCACACCCGTTCGACGCCGTCCTCGAACGACACCTCGGGTTCCCACCCGGTCGCCTCGTGCATCTTCGTGTAGTCGGCCATCGTGTCGTGGACGTACACCTCGAAGGGGTTCTCGACGTACGCGGGTTCGACGTCGGTGCCGAGGGCGTCGTTGATCATCGAAACCATCTCGTTGAACGAGTAGCTCTCGCTCGTCCCCAGGTTGTAGATGCCCTGTAACCGGTGTTCGGCGGCCAGTACGAGGCCGCGGACGATGTCGTCGACGTGGGTGAAATCGCGGGTCTGGGACCCGTCGCCGAACAGTTCGGGTCGCTCGCCGTTGGCGATTTTGTGGGCGAACTGCGCGACGGTGTTGGCGTACTCCCCCTTGTGCTCCTCGGCGCCGCCGAAGCCCTGGTACACGGAGAAGAAACGCATCCCGGCGAGGTGCATATCGTAGTGGTGGTGGAAGTACTCGGCGTAGCGTTCGCGGGCGAGTTTCGACGCCTCGTACCCGGTCCGCGCGACGACGTCCATGCTCTCCGGAGACGGTTCGGTGCGGGAGCCGTAGATGGAGGACGTCGTCGCGTAGACCACGGTGTCGCAGCCGTCGTTTCGCGCCTGCTCGACGGCGTTGACGAAGCCCTCGATGTTCACGCGGGCGCCCGTCGTCGGGTCCTCCTCGTGCATCTTGTAGGAGGAGAGCGCGGCGAGGTGATACAGCACGTCCACGCCCTCGGTCGGCAGGTCGTCGTCGAGGACGCTCGCGTCGACGAACTCCACGTCCGAGGAGAGGTTCTCCGGCGTTCCGAGGTAGAGGTCGTCGACGGCGACGACGTCGTTGTCTTCGGCGAGACGATTGGCGAGATTTGAGCCGATGAACCCCGCCCCACCCGTCACGAGAATTCGCTTGTTCTGCATTCGGCTATGAGATTACGGCTGGATGACAAAGGAGTACCGGTGGCGAGACCCGAGGGCGACGAATCGACGTGCGAGAGAACCGCGCCCGTCGAGGAGTCGGGCCGACCTAGCCACTGAGGTGTTCCGCTTACCCTCCCGAGGTCCTTGGTCTGTCACACGATGACGACCACGAACCCGGACGAGGCCCTCACCGTGACCTGTCCCGACTGCGACGGCGAGTTCTCCGTGGAGATGACTTCGCGCGTCGAACGCGCCGACTACGACCCGGACGGCGTCGTCGACGCCGACTGCGGCCGGTGCGGGCGGAACTTCGCCGTCGGGTTCCAACGGCGCCGCGGTCCGAAGGCCTGAGGCGGCGTTCGATACCGTGTTCGCTCGGCGACAGTCACCGACTCCGCCGGACGTCGATACTCGAACGCGGAGCGAACCCGGCCGTCGACCGGCGTGAGCGACCGGGAACGACGGCCTCGCCGCTGAACCGTAGCGTTTCGGGATGTGCGAGTCGGCTCGTTCGATAGGTTTTGATACTATACATTCACGTATCTACTGGTTTCAAAAGTAGACTTACTTCCTAGATTTATATTCTCACATAACTCGGGCACTTTCTGTGGCAAAACGTGTAATCGTGACGAAAATACTATCACAGTCGCCCGAGAGTCGCAAGTATGGTTAGGCTGTTCACGGATGGCGTGGCGAGAGCGGTAGGAGCGTTGCTCCTCGTTGTCGTCCTCTGTGTCTCACCGGTCGCAGGCGTAACGGACGTTTCAGCACAACAGACGGGCACCGTCGAACGGGTGCCGGACACGCAGTTCGTGAAGGCCACGGACTCCGTGTCGGTGTGGAAGAACGCGCCGTTCCCCCTGCGCGTGAACGCCTCGGCGAGCAACGGAACGGTCGTCGAGAATCATATGATCACGGTCAAGGGGCAGGGCGCGGAGGTTCGCCTCAACAAGCAGCAGTTGGCCGCGTTCAACTCCGACGAGGAGATTCAGATGAGCTTCGAGTCGCGGTACCCCATCACGACGCGCGCCTTCCAGAACGAGGAGGTGCAACTGCTCGTCGCGAAGGCCGGACCGAACGCGTCGACGACGCTACAGAGCACGCCGCGCACGTCGGTGAACGGCGCGCTGGACTCGCTGATGAACGCGAACGCGTCGGGTAACGTCTCCTACGAACTCGTCGACCTCGGCGAACTGGAGAAGGGGGCCATCGAGGCGTCGTACGACCTCTCTGAGGAGGGCGAGGCCCGCGGACCGGGTCAGTACACGTTCTTCGTGGTGCAGGACACGGAGGGTGAGGGCTTCACCGTCGATAACGGTTCGCTCGCCGTCGACGGGGAGGCCCGGGTCCTCGGAATGGACGTCGCTCTCGTGCAGGCCGCGGAGGCGTCCGCGTCCGTGACGACGGAGAACGCGACGCCCGGCGACGAGGTGACGTTCGACGTCAACTCGACGTTCACCCACTCGAACGCGAGCCACGCCGTCGTCCTGTACAACGAGTCGCAGTACACGAGCGCTCGGACGCGCATCGCCGTCGACGGCCCGCTCAACGGCAACGTCTCGGCGAATCGGGTCTCGGTCCGGAGCACGCTCGTCGGCGTGAACGGCACGGCGAGAGTCGTCGGTAACGCCTCCGTCGCCGGCGTGGGCCTCGACAACGAAACGGTCCGCGGTCACACGACGTTCCGCGGCCTCGCCGACTGGATCATCGAGGGCGCGAACGCGAGCGACCGGTCGAACGGCGACGAGGCCGCCGCGCCGGGCAGACCGGACAGTCCCGGCAACTCCGGTGACGCCGGTCGCCCCGACAACCCCGGTAACTCGGGCGGCGCGCCGATGATGGGCGAGCAGACGTACCTCGACGCCTCCGGCACCCTCGCCGTCTCCACGAACGGGACGGGCACCGTCGACGTTCAGACGGGCGAGGACTGGGAGGAAGGCACCTACCGCTACGTCTACATCGGACAGGCGAAGGGGCAGAACAACCTCTCGACGACGACTGGCACGGTCGAACTCGGTAACGCGACCGTCGAGAACGAGAACGAGAGCGAAAGCGAACGGTAACGGGAGAGAACCGCCCGGTCCGACCGTCGGACCGGTGACGTCGGGACCGCTTTTTTGGAGGTTCGAGAAGTTCGAGACAGCGAGGGACTCGGCCCGTTTCGGAGGCGCTATTCGACTTCGACCCCCCAGTACTCCGCCAGCGCTCGCTCGACGACTTCGGACTGGTCGCTTTCGGATTCGAGTCGCTCGACGAGTTTCAGGTCGATGCTGAGCGTCTTCCGAACCTTTCTCCCCATGAGAGGTGTATCTGCATAAACATACATATGATTTACTTCGGTTTATCGTACTCGTCTCGGACGGGGCTGTGCGGCCGAATCGATAATGTTAGTTTAGTAGTACTTTCCCGTCGTCCGAGGTACGACCGAGTCGAGACGACCGAGTCGGCCGACGCGGGTCGAATGCGGAGTCGCCCTCCGGAGGGCGAACGAGACCCACCGGCGGCGGGGGTAGTTTTTTACTACCGACGGCAAATATTCCATTTGTCCGTTACCCGCGTACCGATGGGACCGAGTTTTGACGCGGCTAGTACTGTAACGGTTCTACACGGACGATAATCCGAGAATTCGACGCGTCGCGCGGCCGGGAATCGATTGCGTCGACGCCCCGAGTACTGCGGACACGGTGGTGTGGTAAATGTCATCACGTCGACTCGTCTATCGCTCCGCACGGAGCAGTCGGTCGGGGTCGGCGACGAGGAAGACGTACCCGACGCCGAGCGCGCTTCCCACCGCGAGGAGCAGCGCTCCCAGCCCCGACCCGACGAACAGCCCCGCCGACAGCGGGACGCCGAGTCGAATCCCGAAGACGACGAGCACGTCGGCCCACGAGAGCACTTGGAGGCAGGCGAACGCCGCGGTGAAGGCGACGACCGTCGCCGGGAGCGCCAGCGTGACCGCGTCGCGCGCCAGCGCCGCGAGCAGTTGCCGACGGCTCGCACCCGTCGCGCGGTAGATGCCGATGCGGCGGCGGTTCGCGTGGACGGCGTGGGCGAACGTGGCGGCCGTCCCGCCGACGGTGCTCGCGCCCGCGAGGACGACCATGACGAGAAACAGCACGCGGACGTTGCCGAACACGCCCTCGACGGCGCGGCCGACGCCGCTGCCCTGCGAGTACTCGCCCTCGAAGTCGACGGTCGAACTCACCCGCTCGTCGCCCGTCACCTCGTACGTCGTCGTCGCGAGGACGGCGCCGTCGGAGACGACGCGCAGGTCGTACGCTCCCGGGGCGAGCGTCCCGTTCAGTCCCGCGTCGGACGCCGGGAGCGTTATCTGCTGGACCTCGCCGCCCGCCAGTCTGACCGTCCGCCGCTCGGTTCCGCCGGGCGTCACGAGCGAGACGTTCCGGACGAGGAGCCGTCCCCACGGGTTGCCCACCTGCACGGTGACGGTGGGCCTCGTGAGTTGCGTCCCCGACTCCGGCGAGACGGAGACGCGGCCGCTCAGTCGCTGCGGCGCCCCCTCCTCGACGACGAGCGCGTGCCGTTCGCTCGCGTAGCCGTCCTTCTCGACGGTCAGCGTGTACTCGCCCGGTTCGGCGGGGACGGGGACGACGGCGCCGCCGCTCCCCCGGGTCTGCCGCGACCGGTCGCCGAGCGTCACCGTCGCCCCCGACACCAGCGTCCCGTTCGGCGTCGTCGCCGGCACGACCAGCGTCGACCCCGGGGGGGCGCGGGTCGGGTAGCCGTCGGGGAGTTGCAGCGTCCGCGGGTCGTACACCTCCACCCGCTTCGTCGTCCCGTCGGCTCGAATCGTGTACGCCCCCGGTTCGGAGAAGGTGAACCTCACGTCGGCGCTCGCCGCCTCGTCGGGAGCGAGCGAGAACGACTCCCTCCGACTCCGGTCGCCGGCGCTGACCGTCACGTTCCGCGTCGTCGCCTCCTCGCCGTAGTTGCGGACCGTGACCGAGACGACGTACGGGTCGCCGACCTGCACGGAGTCGTTCCCGGCGAGGCTGGTCACGGCGAGGCCGCCGGGTCGCCGCGAGAGCCGTTCGAACTCCTCGGCGGTGCCGTTCGTCCGGATGAGGTGGACCTCCCCGTCACCCGTCGCCAGCGTCTGTGCGGTGCCCAGCGGAAGCACGAGTTGGTCGTCGGTGATGCCGGACCCCGAGAAGCGGCCGACGACGGTCACCCGCCGGACGCCCGGCGTGACGCTCCCGCCGAGGGTGAGCGTCTCGCCCACCTCGACGTCCAGCGTCTCAGCGAGACTCGCGCCGACGACCGCCTGGTCGTACGCCCGCGGAGCGTGCCCGGCGACGAGTCGGGCGTCGGTCACCTGCCCGAAGGCGGTGAAGTTCGCGCCGCGGACGAGGTACGGGTCGCCGTCGGTCGTCTGGGCGTACAGCACCTCCGGGCTGGCCGCGATGCCCTCGTCGCGGAGGACAGTGGCGTAGTCCTCGCTGATTCGGCTGTTCAGCGGATGGACCGACCCCGCCTCGGTGACGGTTCCGCTCTCCGTCGTCGCCAGCGGCGCGATGGCGCCGCCGATGGCCGTGACCAAGAGGAGGACGAGCATGAACACCGTCAGCGTCGTCGTCGTCGGCACCGCGGCGCGCCAGTCGACGAACGTCGGACCCGCGTCCGCGACGAGCGCTCGGAGGCGTCCGCCGAGCGCGTTCGGTTCGTCTCCCACACCACCGTGTCCGCTGTACCGAGCGCCGCGCGAGTCGCGGCCGACGGCCGTCGGGTCGCCGCGGACGACCGGGAGCGTGGCGAGGACGCCCGCGAGCAGGCCCATCGCGACGAGGAAGCCGCCGACGAGCAGAATCGCCCGGAGGATGGACGCCGTGACCACCGCCTGAATGGAGACGACGAAGCCGGCGTACGTCGCGGCGTTGATGACCGCCTTCACCGCGATGAGGCCGAGCGCGAATCCGAGGAGGACGCCCGTCCCCGTCAGCCCGAGCACGCGGAGGAGGAGCACGGCGAACAGGCGGGTCGGGGAGGCGCCCGTCGCGCGGGCCACGCGGAGTTCGGGATGACGGTCCCGAATCGACATCCGCGTGACGCTGTAGACGACGACGACGACGAGCAGACCGCCGCCGACGGCCGCGACGGAGAGCGTCCGGACCACCTGCCCGAGGCCGCCGACGAGGAACGGCAGCGCCGCGATGAGCGGCGCGCCCTCGTCCCGCCAGGCCGCCCGTCCGTCCGCCGTCGACGCCGAACCCGACGTCGACTCGCCGGTGTCGACGACGAGCGCCCCCGCGTCGCCGAGCGACGTCACCGCCTCGGCGGACCCGACGTACCACTCGGCCGGGAAGATGGTGCGCTCGTCGGGATGCGGCGTCACCTGGACGGAGGTGCCACCGAGACGCTGCTCCGTCGGTCCCTCGACGGGGCCGGTGAAACCGCTCTCGGGCGCCGCGGGCACGCTCGCCGGGTTCCACGCGACCGACGCGCTCTCGATTCGCGGCGGCGCGTCCGGCGGGACGCCGACCACCACCTGCGTTCCGCCGCTGCCCTCGCCGTCGTTGCTCCCACCGTCGCTCTCCCCCGTTTCGGCCGTCGCGACCGGGAAGACGATTTCGTCGGCGTCGCTCGCGTCGGCGGCCGCGACGGCGTCGTCGTACGAATGGTCGTAGCTCACCGTCGCCGAACTGCCCAAGTCGCCCTCCAGCGTCGAGACGTAGGAGCCGACGGTGAGCAGCAGGACGACGGAGCCGATGAGGAAGGCCGTCGTGACGGCGACGACGGCGACGCTCAGCCACTCCCGGCGCGACCACGACGAGACGAGCGTCGACTCAAACCGCATCGGCGTCGCGGGCGCGGTGCGGGTATCGGTGTCGGTCGCGGAGACGGCGTCGGTCGCCGGGGCGGAACCGGTCGTCGCTCATCGCGGGAGCGAGTAGTCTATCTCGTCGTCGACGTCGGCGTCGACGGTCAGTCGGCCGTCCCGGAGGAGAACGGTCTCCGCGAACCGGGGTTCCAGCCCGCGGTCGTGGCTGATGAGCACCAAGGCGGTGTCCGTCCGCTCCTTGACGCCGAACAGCAGGTCGAGCACCTTCTCGGCCGTCCGCGGGTCGAGTTGTCCGGTCGGTTCGTCGGCGAGGACGACGTCGGGGCGGTTCGCCAGCGACCGGGCGATGGCGACGCGCTGTTTCTCCCCGCCGCTCAGCGTCGCGGGGTACTGCGATTTCAGATCGGAGATGTCGAGCGCGTCGAACAGTTCGCCCAGCCACTCCTCGTCGCGGCTTCCGGTGTGGTCCTGCGGGAGGGCGGCGTTGTCCCACGCCGAGAGGTCGGGGATGAGCTGGAAGTCCTGAAACACGAAGCCGATGGTGTCGCGGCGGATGGCCGCGCGCTTGCGCTCGGGGAGGGAGCTCGCGTCCTCGCCGTTGACGTAGAGCGTCCCGCTGGTGGGCGTGCTCAGGAGGCCGAGGACGTTGAACAGGGTCGACTTCCCGGCGCCGCTGGGTCCCCGGACGAGGAGGGAGGCGTCGGGAGCGACGGAGAGGGAGACGTCTTCGAGTATCGCGCTCCCCCCGCGCTCGACGGTGAGGCGGTCGCCGCGAAGGACGGGACCAGTCATGTGGCGAAGCGTTCACACTTCTCCTATGTAGGTCATTTGTTCCGGCGGGTGTCAGGACGACCACTCCGACCGGACGCGTGGGCGCGGGCCGGTCGAGCGGATGCCACCCGTCAGGTGCCGGACGTCACGCGGGCCGTTATCGTGGGCGCCAGAATCGTGACGCTCGCCGCGACGGCGGTGCCGACGACGGTCACGACGAGGGGCGGACTCGTGAGGTAGATAGCGACCCACAGGGCCGCGGCCGGGATGCCGGCGACCAGCGTCCCGCCGAGGCCGAGG
The DNA here is from genome assembly GCF_031624635.1 of Halogeometricum sp. S3BR5-2. NCBI lineage: Archaea > Methanobacteriati > Methanobacteriota > Halobacteria > Halobacteriales > Haloferacaceae > Halogeometricum > Halogeometricum luteum. The sequence goes on from NZ_JAMQOQ010000003.1 coordinate 123,018, forward strand.
CGGCGCGAGGGGCGCACGGCGTACCACGCGACCGCGGCGCCGACCGACCCGCCGAGCCACTGCCCGGCGTTCCACACCTCGCCGGCCGGGGCGAGGGCGCTCAGGATAACCGCGACGACGCCGATGACGATGCCGAGCAGGAGGACGCGGAGCGGTTCGCCGTCCTCGACGGTCGCGGCGACCGCGAACAGGAAGACGCCCGCCAGAAGCCCACCGACGACGTCGACGCCGTAGTGGACGCCGAGTATCACCCGCGAGGACGCCACGAGAACGAAGCCCGCGGCGGCCACCGCCCAGCGAGTCGTCGCCGACCCGATGCTGAGTCGCGAGGCTAACGCGGCGAAGACGGCCGCCGTCCCGAGGGCGTGTCCGCTCGGGAACGCGAATCCGGTCGCCGTCGTGATGGACTGGAACGCCCCTCCGAGACCCGTCGGGAGCCACGCCGGGGCCGTCGCAACGTCGGCGGCCGGGGGCCGCGGCGCGCGAAAGAGGTTCTTGAGCAGGTCGGTGAAGGAGAACGCCGCCAACGTCACCGCGAGGACGAACACCCCGTCGCGCGGCTGCTCGACGAACTCGCGGTCGGTTCCGAGCATGTACACGAGGCTGGCGACGAGCAGCAGGAACCACGGGTCGCCGAACTGCGTGATACCGCCGGCGACGGTGAGCACGAGACCCAGGTTCGCCGAGGCGACCTCGAAGAGACCGAAACTCCGCTCGGGAACGGTGCTCAGGGCGAACGCGAGCGCGACGAAGCAGACGGCGGTCACGACGGCGATACCCACGCCTACTTTCCGGTACCGTCCGTCGGACTGTCTGAGTTGGCTTCCTTCGAGCATTCTCGTGTCAGCCCCCGTGAGCGCCGTTCGTCGTTTCGGTCGTCTCGCCGCGAGGCGCAGACGCGGACCGTCTCGGAGAGCCCAGTTCGTCGCGTGCGGTCGCAGGTTCCGTGTTCATGGACGTAGTGTTGGGCGTACGGCCCGGACGTGTAAGAATGATATGGCAGTCGGCGGGAGACGGACCACGAAAGTCGGAATCCCTCGCTCGTCGGCGTCCGCGGACTACGCCGCCGCGACCGCCCGCCGCCGGTCGAAGAGGTAGACGACGGCCGCGAGCCAGCACGCGCCGAGGAAGCCGAGCATCGAGACCGGCGCCTCCCACGCGTTGTACGCCGCCAGATAGTGGCCGGCGACGAACGCGGCGACGGGGACGCCGACGTACGCGGCCACGTTCGGAATCCACGGCGAACCGGCCTCGTGGAACTCTTTCGCGTCCTTGTACACGCCGAAGAGCGCGAGCGCCGCGGTGAACATCGCGACGAACCACATCAGGACCGCGAGCAGAGCGCCGACGAATCCGTCGGGGTCGAGGCCGAAGAGGAAGCCGACGGTCACCGGGAGGAAGACGGCGTAGCCGACGGCGGACAGCCACCACCTCGAATTCGGAACCTCCTCCCGAGCGCCGGTCGGCCCGTCCCGCGCCTCGGCCCGCCACGAGCGCACCGCCGCGAACCGGTCCCCGACGAGTGCGGCCGCGCGCACGACGAGCACGGTGATGGCGACGCCGACGGCGATTGCGAGGGGGGTTCCGACGAGAACGAACGCGGTCGCTCTCGGGTCGGAGGGGTCGAGCGTCGAGACCATGTTGGCGAGGTAGACGACGACCATGCCGACCGAGGCGGCCAGACCCGCGCGCGTCCCGGCCGCACGTCGCTCCGTCGGCCGGTCGTAGTACAGATAGCCGACGAGAAGTCCGACGACGAGGTAGGCGGCCGCCGAGACGGTCCCGCCGGCGACTATCCGCTCGTCGGTCACCGCGCCCCACGAGAGCGCGACCGTTATCGGGACCGACGCGAGTCCGAAGGCCGTCGCGAGTCGGAGTTGCGGGTCGGCCAGCGCCCGGCGGAGGCGCGCGTGGAGGGACATCGTATCAGGTCCGCCGTCGACCGCAGCGACCAAGAATCTTTTCAATTTGTAGACGTTTGTCTCGTCGACGGCCGTTCGTCGGAGATAGTAAAACTAATCAACACTTTTGCGCGACGTATCGTCGTGCCCGACGACCCCGCCGCCGACTCGCTTCGCTACGCGCTGCGTCCCGAACTGCTCAAACTCTACGGAGTCACCGTTTTCGGGTACCTCGTCACGGCGAACGTTCGGGGAGCGTTCGGCGGGTTCGTCACCGCCCAACCGTGGCAGGGGCTCCTCGAACTCCCGTTCGTCCTCCTGGGGCTGGCGCTCTTCTTCGGCGGGTTCGTCGGCGTGCTCCACCGGGTCCTCTCGGACGCGTCGTCGAATCGAAGGCGAAGCCGACTGTAGTGCCGTCTCGGACCGTTCTTCGGGGGTCCCCCGTCGATTGGAGCGTTCGGTTTCGGGGGCTCGGGACGGCGGCGCTAACAGCCCTCACCGACGGCGTCGGCGGGCGTCGAGACGACGACCGGGTCCAGTCCGTTCGCGGTGTAGACGACGTTCCGCGAGTCGAGCCACCCCTCGTACGTCGACTGCGCGACCGTCTGCGGGGAGGAGGGGAACAGGTGCGCGCCCGTCGTCGTCCACGACCGCTGGGAGACGACCGGACAGGTCGGACTCGGGCCGCCGGTGAGCCAACTCGCCGCCGGTCCGACCGAGGCGTCGCTGCCGAAGATGTAGATTCCGACGCGGGTGAGCGTGTGGCCGCCGGTCCACGCGCGGTCGGTGTGCGCGCCGAGGAACGCGACGCCCCGGTACTCCGAGTCGAGCGTCGTGCTCGGCGCCGAGGCGGTGTCCATGTTGAGGTACGCCAGCGGCGCGGAGGCGACGACGGTGAGGACGACGAGCACCGCGAGGGCGACGGAGAGCGCCCGTTTCAGCCCGTCCGCGGAGGGGCGACCGGAGTCGAGCACGCGCACCAGCGTCACCGCCGCGACGGCGAGCACCGGGAAGTGCAGGAACGTCTGCGCGCGCATCGCCGTCGCGAAGTACTCCGGCGTGAGCGACGCGGTGAGGCTGAACCCGATGATGACCGCGGGCGCGGCGAACAGGGCGACGAGCAGCGTCGCGCCGCGGTACTCGTCCAGCACGTCCAGCGAGGGCGCCGCGGCGACGGCGACGAATGCGAGGAGGCCGACGAGGGCGAGGACGAGACGCGGCGTGCTCACCGTTCCCGGGAAGATGGGTGCGAAGGCGTTCAGCAGCACGACGGCGAAGAACGTCCCGACGACGGCGAGGTAGACGCCCTGTCGAATTCTGAGATCGGTGCGCTGGAACCAGACGACGCCGATGGCGAGGACGATGACCCACGCGACGAACAGGCCGGGGTAGGCGGTGACGCGGTCGACGTACGGGACGGTGAGCGACAGTCGAGTCGCGACGGCGCCGTAGTAGAGGGCGACGTACGCCCAGAAGCCGCCCGCGACGGCGACGCCGCCGACGAGCGAGCGCACCGAGAGCGTCTTCGAGACGTGCCGGGCGGTCAACGCGGTGACGACCAACCCGACGACGAACGACGTGAACGTGTGCAGGAGCGGGAAGACGCCGAGGACGAGGGCGACCAGACCGTACCAGCGGGCCTCGCCCGTTCGGTAGGCGTAGTGGAGCGCGAACGCCACGGTGAAGGTGAGCAGGATGCCGACTATCTCCTCGTCGGGCACCAGCGTCCGGCGGAGGAACAGTCCCTCGACGGCGAGGAGGCCGGCCGTGACGACGGCCACGGAGGACGGGGAGACCGACAGGCGCGCCGAGTCGCGGACGATGCGGCGGGCGAGGACGGCGCCGACGAGGACGACGAGCGTTCCGACGACCGTCGCGAGCGGTTGTGCGACGTGGAGGGGGTCGGCGTCGAAGACGAGACCGGCGGTCGCGAAGAGCGTCGTGAACAGGAGGCTGTCGGCCCGGTCGGTGAAGGGGAACGCCCCGGTGTCGACGACCGTTCGAGCGAGGGCGGCGTAGTTGAACCCGTCGAGCGTCGAGGGGTAGGGACTCCAGTAGAGGGGGGCGGCGCGGAAGGCGAGCGCCACGGACACGACGGCGGCGAGGAGGAGGCCGACCCGGCGGCGGCGACTCATTTACTCATCACTTCCCGACGGCGTGGGTATATGTCTATCTACTAAGAGCGTCGCCGGGTCGCTGCGGACGACGGCCGCGGCGGCCAGCGTCGCGCTGACGAGCGAGAGCGCGACGCCGCAGGCCAGCGCTCCGAGGACGATGGCCGGCGAGAGCGAGGGTTCCAAGACGAGACCGAACACGCGGAGTTCGCCGACGGCGAGCAGCGCCCGAACCGCGAGATACGCGAGCGCCATCGCGAGCGCGGCCGCCGTGGTTCCGATTTTGAGCGCGTCGACGAACACGTCGAAGAACACCGAACGGGGGCCCGCGCCCGTCGCCCGCCGGATGCCGATTTCGCGCTTGGCGGTGTGGACCGCGCGGGTGAACGCCGCGGTGGTGCTGCCGACGGTCATCACGCCGAGCAGCGAGACGACGGCGAGCACGAGCACCTCGATGTTGCCGAACGCCACCTGTATCGCCTGCGTGATGCCGCCGCCGCCGGAGAACTGCCCGCTCTGCGCCAGCGCCGCGCCGAGGCGGGCGTCGCCGCTGACGGTGTAGGTCGAGGTCGCACTCGCCCCCGTCTCGACCGACGCCGTCACGTCGTACGACCCGGCCGGTCGCTGCGGAATCTCGACGGCGAACTGCGCCGTCTCGCCCGGGTCGAGCGCCAGCGCCTCCGTCCGCTCGACGCCCGGTGCGGTCACGCTCAGGTTCGTCTCTATCGGCTCTATCCACGGGTTCCGCGCCGTCACGGTCGCCTCCGGTCGCGTGAAGATGCTCGGCGCGTCCGGCGAGACGGTCACGTCCAGTATCGGCGCCCGCGCCGCACCCGGCGCGACGGCGACAGTCGTTCGCGCGCGCTCCCCCCCGTTCTCGGCGGTGACGGTGATGTTGCCGGTCGTTTCGAGCGAGATCCGCGCGTCGCCGTTCTCGTTCGTCGTCGCCGTCCGCCCGTCGACGCTCACCGTCGCGCCGGCGACCGGTCGGTCGTTCCGGAGCACCCGCACTGCCGGCGTGCTACCCGTCGGCGCGCGGGCGGGCGCCTCGACGACGAGGCCGGCGCCGTCCGCGTCGAGCGCAACCAGCGAGTCGCCGTCGACGGTGACGTTCTTGCGCACGTCGCCGACGACGAGGGGGTACGTCCCGTCCGGGAGGTCCGCGAAGGCGACGAACGCGCGCGCCGAACGCTGACCGTCGACGGTCACCTCGGTCGCGCGCGTCCGGTCGCCGAGGCGGACCTCGACCTCCCGGGTCGCCTCGCTCAACCCGAGGTTCGTCACGCCGACGGCGACGCCGGGCGTGCCGTTCTCGGTGGCGACCCGGGCGCTCGTAACGACGATGGTGGAGGTGCCGGCGGCGTCGACGTCGAGGCCGTCGGTCCGGACGAACTGGACGGCGTCCCGACCGGTGGAGGACATCTCGCGGGCGGCCGGGAGGGAGACGAGCAGTTGGTCGTCCTGGATGCCCTCGCCGGAGAACGTGCCGGTGAGTTCGAGGCGCATCACGCTGGCGTCGGTGCTCCCGCCGATGACGACGGTGTCGCCGGGCGACAGCCCCGTCGACCGCGCGAGGTCGGCGCCGACGAGGGCCTCGTTCTCCGCGTCGGGCGCCTCGCCGCGCGCCAACTCGACGCCCGAGAGCGCCCGGTAGGCGGTGAAGTTCACCCCCCTGGCGACGATGGGGTCCCCGTCGTACACCTCGAACAGGAGTATCTCGGGGCTCGCCGTCGCGCCCTGCGCGCGGAGGGCGTCCGCGTACGCGGTCGGGACGCTGCTGGCGATGGGATGGGGCGCGTCGGGTTGCGTGACGGTCTCGCCCGTGTCCGCCAGCGGACCGACAGCCCCCGCCACCGCGGTGAGGAGGAGGAGTGCGGCCATGAACACCGACAGCGTCGCCGCCGTCGGCACGAGGGCGTCCCAGCCGACGAGGCGCGTCCCGACGAGACTTCCGAGTCGGTCGCGGAGGCCCCCCTCGTCGGGGCGTTCGTGCCCGGTGAGCGCCGCCGGGTCCCCCGTCGCCCCGCGGGAGGCGGCGAGGAGGCCCGCGAGGCCGCCGACGAGGAGGAAGAGGGCGACGGCCGGGAGGAGGACGGCGAGCACCGGTTCTGTCACCCGCGCGCTCAGCGTCGTCGGGAGGCCGCGGTAGACGGCGGCGTTGACGACGGCGCGGACGAGGATGAGACCGAAGCCGTACCCCGCCGCGGTTCCGACGGCGGTGAGCGCGAGCGCCCGAACCGCGAACAGCCGGTATATCTGAAACGGCGTCGCGCCGGTCGAGCGGAGGACGGCGACGTCCGGCCGGCGCTCCCGGACCGTGATCCGAACGACGCTGTAGATGGTGACGGCGACGAGGACGCCCGCGGCGACGGTGGCCAGTTGCAGGAGGCGGACGAGTTCGGCGGCCCCGCGGACGAAGAACTCCAAGGCGGACAGGAGCGGCGTCTCCGCGCGTGCCTCCGTCTCGCGGATGGTCACGGCGGAGGCGCCCTCGAACGCGGCGGCCGTCTCGGGGTCGGTCACGTACCACGAGTCGGGGAGCACCGGCCGCGACTCCCGCGGTTGGACGCGGACGGTCCGGTCGCCGACCGAGACCCGCCTCGCGGCGCCCCGATAGTCGGCGCCGGCGAGGACGCCGGGGTCGGGCGGCGGGAACTCGACGGTCCGCCCGCGGACGGTGATGCTCGGCGTTCCGTCGGGCACGCCGACGACGGTCACCTGCTCGCCGTCGAGCGTCGCCTCGGCGACGGTGAGTTCGACGACCGCCGCGCCGTCGCTGCCTCCGGTGTCGTCGATGCCGTACGGCGTCTCGAACTGCGCCGCGATGGCCGTGGTCTGGGACCCGAGCGCGACGCCCAACACGGCCGCGCCGACGAGGAAGGAGACGGTGAGGGCGATGACGACGACGGCCAGCGTGTCGCGCCGCGCCCACCCGAAGGAGAGTGCTCGTCGGTATCCCATCTGGTCTGTCGGCACCTTCGCGTCGGCGACCAAATATGTGTGTGGTCTCCGGGTGGAAAGCGGCCGCCGGCGACCGGTCGTCGGCGGTACGTCTCGGGAGCGCTCCGGAGCGGACACCACCGTTTCCGCCGTTCTCGTCGCTCTCGACCGCCGGAGGGCAGAAACCCCGCCCGTCTGCTGCAAAACGGGGGTTGTTGTGCGGCGCCGGATAAGCCCGTGTATGGACATCGGATTCGGACTGCTGAGCGCCCAGCGGCGCCCCGACGACGACCGCTCGGCGGCCGCCCTGTACGACGAGTTGCTCGAACTCGGCGAGACGGCCGACCGGGTGGGTCTCGACAGCGTCTGGACGTCGGAGCACCACTTCCGAGACGACGAGTACCTCTCGGGGACGATGCCGGCGCTCAGCGCGCTCGCGGCCCGGACCGACGACGTGGAACTGGCGTCCGGGGTGGCGCTCGCGCCGCTGTACGATTCGGTCCGCCTCGCCGAGGATTCGGCGACGGTCGAGGCGCTCTCGAACGGGCGGCTCACTCTCGGCCTCTCCATCGGCTACCTCGACGAGGAGTTCCGGGAGTTCGGCGTCCCGAAGGACGAGCGGACCGACCGGACGGAGGACGCAGTCCGCCTGCTCCGCAACGCGTGGGAACCGGGGCCGCTGGACTACGACGCGGAGTTCCACCCCGTCTCGCCGGAGACGACGGTGACGCCGACGCCCGACTCGCCGCCGCGACTCGTGCTCGGCGCGGTGGCGAAACCCGCCGTCCGGCGCGCGGCCCGCATGGCCGACGGCTGGTGCGCCAACGAGGCGCTGTCGGTCGACGACATCCGGAAGCGCAAGGAGGACATCGAGCGCGTTCGGGAGGAAGAGGGAATCGACGGCGACTTCACGACCTACGTGATCCAGTACGGGTTCGTCGGCGACAGCTACGAGGAGGCGTGGGAGACCGTCCGAGAGAGCTACTTCTACCAGCAGCGCAAGTATCAGGAGTGGGCCGACGAGGAACCGACGGACGAACTGCCCGAGGAGCGGCGGCGCGAACTCGAAGACGCGGCGCTCGTCGGGACGCCGGAGGACGTCGTCGAGGACCTCGAAACGTACCGCGACGAACTGGGCGACGACGTTCACTTCGTCTTCCGGTCGTACTACCCCGGTATCGAGACCGAGGAGATGGTTCGGAGTCTCGAACGACTGGGCGAGGACGTGCTGCCGAAGTTCTGAGCCGGGCGAACACCGGAGAGGGGTGATAAACGCCGTCCGCTGTTGGCCCGGACACTTAGTATCCGCCGGGGTGAGACCGACACGATGGGTAGGACGACAGCCCCGACGGGGCGCGCGCCGAGCGGGAAGGAAGGAACGGGAACGGACGGGCGCCGATGAATTCGGCGCTCGTGTACGGAACGATAACGATGCTCGCGTGGGGGGTCTGGATCGTGCTGGGCGACGCCGCATCGGACTCGATAGCCCCCGAGATGGCCGCGTTCGTCACGTACTTCGTGGCGACGATTCTGGTGGGCGTCTACGTCCTCGTCACCGACGTCTCGGTCGCCGTCACGGGGCGCGGACTGGCGCTGTCCGCACTCGCCGGCGTCGGCGCCGTGACCGGCGTCGTCGCGACGTACATCGGCGTCTCCATCGGGTCGACGGCGCTCGTCTCGACGCTCGGCGGGATGTACTTCGTCATCACGGCGATCATCAGCGTCCTCGCGTTGGGAGAACCGCTCTCTGCGAACAAGGTCGTCGGCATCGGCCTGGCGCTGGCCGCCATCGTCGTCATCAACCAGTAATTCTCGGGTCGTCGCGTCCCCCGTTCCGGAGGCCGGGGGTCATCGGTCGGCTTCGACGACGGTGAGTTCGACGTTTCGAACCCCCTTCAGCGGCCGAATCTCCGAGAGCAGCGCCTCGATTCGCTCGCCCGGCCCGTCGACGGCGATGGATTCCAGACAGAGGCGGTCGCCGAGGTGGACGTGGTGGACGGCGACGACGGTGTCCGCGAAGTCGTGTTGCAGGCCGGTCATCCGCTCTGTCACCCCGCTGTGGTCGTGTTCGTAGAGGACGACCACCGTCCCGCTGAGCGACCCGGAGAGCCCGGTCTGTCGGTTGAACTCCGTGACGAACGCGCGGAGGGCGTCCCTCGTCGCCTCGGAGCGACTGCCGTACTCGCCCGCCTCGACCACGCCGTCCAGTTGCGCGAGCAACTCCGGCGGGAGGGTGACGCTCATTCGATCGTTGGCTTGGCCCATCGACCCCCTGTTTCGGCAGCGAACGCTTAATCGTTGATAGCGAGCGCCGGCGGCGAGTATTACGATTTCGAGCAAAAGTATTATTCCGGCGCTGGGCGACCACGAGACGAATGCACATTCCGGACGGATTTCTCGACCCGTGGGTCGCGGGGTTGTTCTGGCTCGGTTCGGGCGCCGCCGTCGGCGTCGCGGTCGACCGCGCGCGAGACGAACTCGGCGACGAGCGGACGCCGCTGCTCGGCGTCGTCGCCGCCGGCATCTTCGCCGCGCAGATGCTCAACTGGCCGATACCGGGCGGGACGAGCGCGCACTTCGTCGGCGGCGCGTTCGCCGGCATCCTCTTGGGTCCGTCGCTCGGCGTCCTCGCGATGACCGCCGTGGTCTCGATTCAGGCGCTCGTGTTCGGCGACGGCGGCATCGTCGCCCTCGGCGCGAACCTGTTCGCGATGGCCGTCGTCGACGTGCTCGTCGGCTACGCGCTGTTCCGAGCGCTCCGGGGAGTCCACGAGACCGGCGCCGCCTTCGCGGCCGGGTGGGGTGCCATTACGCTCTCGGCGCTCGCCGTCGGCGTCGGCGTCGGGGCGTCCTCGGCGTTCGCGTACGAACTCGGAACGACGGTCACCATCATGGTCGTCGGCCACGCGCTGTTGGGGGTCGTCGAAGGGGCCATCACGGCGGCCGTCTACGGCTACGTCGCGGACGCCCGGCCGGACCTCGTGCTCGGACGGGACGACGACCGCGCCGCGGGGGTCGGCCTGTGAACGCCGTCGTCGAGAAGCCGTGGGTCCGCCGGGCGATGGTGGGAGTTCTCGTTCTCGTCGTCCTCGCGCCGGTGTTCGGGTGGGCCTCGGGCGCGGTCGGCTACGCCGAACCGCTCGAAAACGCCGCCGAGGAGACGGGCGCGGCCGACGCCGCTGATTCGACCGTCCCGGCCCTCCTCCCGGACTACTCGGTGCCCGGCCTCGGGTCTTCGCTCGGGACGCTCGTCTCCGCCGCCATCGGGACGGCGCTCACGCTCGCCGTCGGCGTCGGCGCGGGCCGCCTCCTCGAACGGTGACGGGCGTCCTCGCCCGCACGGCCGAATCCGTCTCGGGCGCGCTCCGCGCCGTCTTCGCGGCCGAGCGAGTCGCCGCCGAGGACGGATTCCTCCAAGATCGGGACCCCCGTGTGACGCTCCTGTCGCTCGGCGGGTTCGCGCTGGCCGTGATGCTCGCGCGGACGCCCGCGGTGACGCTCTGTCTCGGCGCCGCGACGGTCGGACTCGCGCTGCTGTCGGCGGTCCCGCTCAGGGAGTTGCTCGGGCGGTCGGCGGTCGTCCCGCTCGCGGCGGCCGCGGTCGTTCTCCCGCAGGCCGTCCTGCTGCCCGGCGACGCGCTGGCGGGCGTGAGCCTGCTCGGCGTCGCCGTCGAACTCACCGACGCGGGCCTCGCCTACGTCGTTCGGTTCACCGCGCGCGTCTGGGTGGGAGTGGCGCTCCTCTCGCTGCTCACGATGACGACGCCGTTCTCTGCGCTCGTCGCCGCGATGCGAGAGCTGCGAGTTCCGGTCGCGCTCGTGTGGGTGCTGGCGGTGACGTACCGGTATCTGTTCCTGTTCTTCGACGAACTGCGGCGGCTGGTGCTGGCGCGGAACAGCCGAACGACGGGGTCGGCGGGCGCGCGGAGCGAGTGGCGCGACGCGAAGCGACTGGCGGGCACGTTCCTGCTGCGGACGCTGGACCGCGGGGAGCGCGTGGGCCGCGGGATGCGGGCGCGGGGCGGCGCTCGGCCGCCGTCGCCCTACGGGCGCTCCCGCGCCGTCGACGGATACGACTACGCCCTGAGCGCGTGCGCCGTCGCCGCCGTCGTCGGGGCCGGGGTGGTCCGATGGCTCCCGTGATAGCGGCCCGCGGGCTGACCTACGAGTACGCCGACGGGACGACCGCGATTCGGAACGTCGACCTCGCCGTCGAACGGGGCGAGCGCGTCGCCGTCGTCGGGGCGAACGGGTCGGGCAAGAGCACGCTTCAACTCGCCCTCGGCGGCCTCGTCGAACCGACCGCGGGGACGGTGACGTACTTCGGGGAGACGGGCGACGCGGAGGCGGTCCGGGACCGACTCGGCGTGCTGCTTCAAGACCCCGACGACTACCTGTTCAACACCACCGTCCGCGAGGACATCGAGTACGGCCCCGCCCAACTCGGGCACTCCCGGGAGGCGGCGCGCCGGCGCGTGGACGAACTCGCCGCCGAACTCGAATTGGAGAACCTGCTCGACCGACCGCCGTTCCGCCTCTCCGGCGGCGAGAAACAGCGAGCCGCCGTGGCGAGCGTGCTCGCGTTCGACCCCGACGTGCTCCTCCTGGACGAACCGCTCGGGGCCGTGGACGCCCGGTACCGGGAGCGAATCCGCGAACTGGTGACCGGCCGCGACGGGACCCTCCTGTGGTCCACGCCGTCGCTCGACGTCGTCCCCGAGGTGGCCGAGCGAGTCGTGCTCGTGAGCCGCGACGGCTCGATAGCCGCCGACGGCCCCGTCCGCGAGATACTCACGGACCGGTCGCTGCTGGAGGACCACGGTCTGCGGCCGCCCGCCGCGGTTCGGCTGTTCGAAGGGGTCGTCGAGAAGGACGCCCTTCCGCTGACCGTCGAGGCGGCGCGGCGGCGCCTGCGGCGCGGCGAGTGAACCCCGTCACTCACCGGAACGCGGCAGTACACTCATATGACAAATCGTGCACGTGGGAATACGGCTCCGCGATGGAGTCCGTCCACTGGTTCGACGGGGAATCGAGGCGCTCTCCGCGCGGTCGTCGACCGTCGGGGATTTAGTACGGCGTTCGGATGCCGACCCCGTTCGAGAGGCTCCACGTGAACCGGCGCTCCGACGGGTCGACGAACGACAGTTCGCAGGCGCCGACAAGCGGGACGACGCCGGGATGGAATCCCTCCCAGCGCGACCGGTACGTCTCGCGTTCGACGTTCGACTCGTACGAGCCGTCGGGCACCGTCACCGCGCCGCCCGCCGCGCGGACTCGGCCACCGTCGGTCGAGAGCGAACGGCCCGCGGAGAGGTGGTCGTCGGCCTCCGCTTCGATCTCCTGTTCGAGCCACGTGAACGCCGGTTCCTCGGTGTAGTAGCCCCACGGGTCGACCTCGTAGCGCTTCCCGAGGAGGCGACCGGCGCTCCACAGACGGAGGCGGTACCGCTCGTCCGCGAGGCGGTGGACGAGCAGCGCCGCGTCCTGAACTGCGAGCCGTCGGCTCGGAGTGATTTCCATCCGGCGCGCGCGGGCGCCGAGAAATCGAACCGGGAGCGAATCCGGGTCCGACCACGGAATCGCGGCCGCACCGTACTCCGCTCGCATTCGATTCCGGTACGCGTCGAACCGATCCGGCGGGACGAAGACGTCGTCGTCGGGCGAGGAGAGGTCGACCGTGTCGGTCGAGCCCCCGCCGAGTTTCGTGCGGACGAAGCCGCCGTTCAGGCAACCAGCCGTCGTCGCCACCGACCCGACCGCGGCCGTCGCGCCGACCCGTCGGAGGAAGTTGCGTCTGGAGGGCACGTGTCGCAGTAGTGACAGTCAGCCGTATAGCTTTTCTCCGCGAAGGGGGCCGTTTCGCGGCGAGGAGAACGCTCGATTCGGAAGTACTCGCGGAGAATATATCGGAAGTCGGGTCGCATTAGTGCCACACGCGAGACTCGGGATACATATCCGAAATCAACAATCGCACTTCACCGGCAGACACACGAATAACGAGAATATAATCGCCCATCGAATGAAAGAAGACAGTGGTTGATTTTCTACCAATCGAATATAGAAACAAATAGATATGATATCAAAATATCGTCCACGACCGACGCCCGAAGAGACACCGAACGGCGGTCGGTCGGGGACGGACCGTCGGGGTCGCGGGCGGGCGTGGCCGTATCCGAGCGTCCGCGCAACCGACCGCCCGCGCTCCGAGCGAGGGGGCTTTTTGCCCGCGGTGCCGAACGGACGGGTCGACGACCGCAGACATCTCCCATGAAGGACTTTCCGACGACACCGACCGCCGCGGACGCGCCCGCCGAGACGTTCGAGCGGGGCCACCTCTGGTTGCTCGAACTCGTCGATGCCCCCGGGTTTCGGTTTCAACTCGACGACACCGGGACCCTCCGCTTCGGCGACGAGACGCGGGTCTACGACGACCCCGCCGACGTCCCCGCGCCGTACCAGCACGCCGTCCGACACGTCCGGGAGAACCTCGACCGCGAGGCGCTTCGGAACGCCGTCGCCGACGCCGGGGAGGTGGTGTTCTTCGGGTGGTCGACGCAGCGCCGGTCCACCGAGTACGACTGGGAGCGTCTCCCCTCGTTCCTCGGCGTCGACGTCTGGTCGGCGTCGGCCGACGGGTTCCGGCCGCCCGACACCGCCGAGAAGATATTCGAGCGCCTCGGTCTGCACCCCGTGAACGCGCTCGAACGGGAGCGACACACGCGCGATTTCGACCCCGACTCGTACGCCGTCCCGCGGTCGGCGTGGTACGACGGACCGGCGAAGGGGGTCCTGATCCGGAACAAACGCGGCGGGCGCGCCCGAGTGCTGCACCCGGAGTTCCGCGAGCGAGACCCGGACCCCGTCGACGTCTCGGCCGAGGCGTTCGCGCGGGAATGCGCGACGCGACGGCGGTTCGAGCGAGTCGCGGACGGAATCGAGGCGATGGGGTGGACCGTGACGGCGGACGTGTTGTACGACCGAGTGCTCGAAGGCGTACTGCGCGAGGAACACCGACGGCTCGAACACCGCGAGAGCGACGTGGATACGGCGGCGTTCCGGTCGGAAATCGCCGCGCTGACGCGGGCGTTCGTCGCGGCGAGCGAGGAGTGACTCCGGGCGCCGACCGGAGCGTCGATGGGGCCGACTGCGGTGCGCGCGCGGCCGCGACGGCGGCCCGCACGTCGAACGGCCACGTCACTTCGAATCGCCCGATACGGAGTTTTCTCAGTTGAGTCTGTGATTAATTATTAGTTTAATTTCATCAAGTATCATCCACTTTTAACCGTGGGGCATGTGAACTCCTGGCTCGGTATGGACCGGAAAGGCAACACGGACGGCGGGACCGAACGGGTATCACGGCGACGGTTTCTGACCACCGCGGGCGCGACCGGTGTCGCGATGGGAATAGCGGGCTGTTCGGGCGGAAGCGGCGGCGGCGCGACGACGGGAGGCGGCGGGACGGCGAACTCCGAACCGGTAAAGTTCGTCTCCAACAACAACTCCCCGAAGTTCAAAGAGATGCTGAACGGGTTCGCCGACCAGTTCGAAGAGGAGCGGGGAATTCCCGTCGACATCGAGTTCACCGAGATCGGCGGCGACTACGGCCGCCGGGTCGCGCAGTTGATACAGGGCGGGAACCCGCCGGACATCATCAACGCCGAGCAGTTCCGCATCGGCGCGTACGCGGTGCAGGGTATCCTCCGTTCGGTCGGGGACGTGATCAGCGCGGTCGAAGAGCAGGAAGAGGAGATACCGGACAACTTCAAGTTCAGCTACGAGGGCGAACCGCGACTCGTGCCGGCGGTGGCGTCGGTGACGAACAACTGGTACCGCTCGGACATCTACGAGGAACTCGGCGCGCCCGAACCGACCACGTGGGAGAAGGAGCGCGAGGCCGCGCGAACGATCACGGAGGCCGACAACGACCTCCTCGGACTCGGGTACACGACGTCCGCGACGGTGTACGGGTCGTATCACGCGTGGTGTCGGCTCTGGGGCAACGACGCCCAAGTGGCGCGGCGGTCCGACGGAACCGTCCAGGTCGCGCTCGATTCGGGGAGCAACCGCGAGCGGGTGCGGGAGGTCTTGGAGTACACGAAGGAGATGACCGAGTACTCCCCCACCGCCACGAACTGGGACTGGGGGGAGATATACGAGTCCTACACCGGTGGAACGACCGCGACGGCCGTCTACTCGGGCGGCCGCCCGAAGACGCAGTCCATCGCGCAGGACCGGCCGTGGGCGGAGTCGACCAAACGGGTCTCGAACCCGTACAACGCCTCGAACCGGGACGCGCCGATGGGCAACTCCGCGGCGACCGGCTACGCCTTGGTTCAGGGCTCCGCCAACCCCGAGGGCGCCAAGGAGTTCGTCCAGTACATGGTGACCGGCGAGCGACTCGTCGAGTACGCGCGGGCGCTCCGGTTCCACAACATCCCCATCTACGAGAGCTGGTACGAACCGGGCTCGCGGTACCGGGAGGGCTGGGACTACCTCAACGACAACTTCACCGAGGAGACGATTCAGGGCGAACGCGACGCGCTCTTCGGGGGCAACTCGCAGCCGTTCACGGCTGAGACGGACCCGCCGAACCCCTACGCCGCCCCCGCGTTCACGTCGTTCCAACTCGGGCAGATGTTCTACGACGTCACGCAGGGTAACGCGTCCGTCGAGCAGGCCATAGACAACGCGGCAGAGGAACTCCGCAGCAGCACCGGGATGGAGTGAGACGAGGGATGTCTTCGGCAACTGACTACGTCAGCTCGCTCGTCCCGCGCAGGTGGACTCGCACCACGAACAGCTACCTCGGCGACCTCTTCGAGAACGAGTACGCCCTGCTGGTCGTCTGTCTCGGACCGGCGCTCGCGCTGTTCTTCCTGGTCGCCATCCTCCCGATGGCGTGGGCGTTCAACCTCAGCCTCTACGAGGTGTCGACGCTGAATCCGGTCTGGACCTGGGTCGGTCCCGGCCGGTTCGTCGATATCCTGACCTCCAGCGGGTTCCAGAACGCGTTCGTCAGGAGCCTCATCTTCGGGTTCGGCTCCGTCGCCATTCAACTCGTCCTCGGCGTCGGACTGGCGCTGCTCGTCAACAAGGACTTCCGAGGGGACGTGCTGGCGCGAGCGCTCGCGCTCCTGCCCTACATGGTTCCCGCGGTCGTCATCGGGATGGTCGGCCAGTTCATGCTCAACGCGCAGTACGGCATCGTCAACCTCGCGCTCCTCCGGGTCGGGATTCTCGACCAGCCGGTCGCGTTTCTCGGGCTTCCCGAGACGGCGATGGCGACCATCATGGTCGTCGCCTCCTGGAAGTTCGCCGTGTTCGTCACGCTGCTGACGCTCGCGCGCCTGCAGTCGATTCCGGACCACTTCTACGAGGGCGCGACCATGTGCGGGGCGAACGCGTGGCAGAAGTTCCGGGACGTGACGCTGCCCCGCATCCAGAACGTCATCCTCATCGCGGCGCTGCTCCGGACGCTCTGGATGTTCAATAAGTTCGACATCATCTACATCATGACCCGCGGCGGTCCCGGACAGACCACCACGACGATACCGCTGCTCGCCTACGAGATCGCGTTCAACCAGTACGAACTCGGTCAGGCGGCGGCCATCGCGGCGCTGATGTTCGTGTTCCTCGCCCTCTGGTCGGTGCTGTACTTCCGGGTCGCACGGCCCGAAGAGGAGGTGCGCGTCGCGTGACGCAGATCGTCGGCACCTACCTCAGTTACGGGCAGGCGGCTCGCATCAAATCGATCTCCTACCAGATCGTCGTCTGGGCGACGCTTCTCACCCTGATGGTGCCGATCATCTGGCTCGTCATCGGCGCGTTCAGCGGACTGGAAGCGCTCCTGTCCGGAAACATCTCTCGCATCTTCTCCAGTATCACCTTAGATCCGATTCGACAGGTGTTCTTCGCGTCGAACTTCTTCACCTACTACCGAAACAGCCTGGTCGTCGCCGCCGGCGTCGTCGTCTTCACCGTCGTCGCGTCGACGCTCGCCGGGTACGGACTGACGCGCGTCCAGTTCCGCGGGAAGAAGTGGCTCGCGCGGCTGATCCTCTTCGGATACATGTTCCCGCCGCTGCTGCTGTCGCTTCCGATGTACCAGATCTGGCGGGAACTGGGGCTGCTCAACTCCCTGTTCGGACTCGTCATCGCCGAGGCGTCCGTCCCGCTTCCCTTCGGCATCTGGACGATGTGGCTGTTCTTCCAGACCGTCCCGCTCGACTACGAGGAGTCGGTCTGGATGGCCGGCGGGTCGCGCTGGCACTCGTTCAAGGACGTCGCGCTCCCGCAGGCGGCGCCGGGGATGATTGCGGTCGGAATCTTCGCGTTTCAGTCCGCCTGGAACAACTACACCTATCCGAAGGTGCTCATCTCCGAAGACGCGCTCCGCCCCCTCACGACCGGCATCACTCAGTACGCCGTCCAGAACTACGTGTTCTGGAATCAGGTGATGGCCATCGCGTTCACCATCGTCATCCCGGCGTTCCTGATGGTGTACTTCCTGCAGAAGTACCTGCTCGAAGGCTACAAAGCAACCGCCTAACAGGACTGACCTACTATGACAAACATACAAGTAGAAAATCTCCGGAAGGAGTTTAGCGGCGAATCGGGCACAATCACAGCGGTCGACGACGTGTCGTTCACCGTCGAGGACGGCGAGTTCGTCTGCATCGTCGGGCCGTCCGGGTGCGGGAAGACGACGCTACTCCGCTGTATCGCCGGGTTGGAGACGCCCACGAGCGGGAGCATCCAACTGGGCGGCGAAGAGGTCGCCAACGTTCCGCCGCAGCACCGGAACCTCGCGTTCGTGTTTCAGGATATCACCCTCTATCCGCACATGAAGGTGTGGCAGAACATCTCGTACCCGCTCAAGCTGAGCGGTCACTCGAAGGACGAGCGGTACGAGCAGGCGCGAGAGGTGGCCGAGACGATTCAGATCGGCGAGCTACTGGACAAGTATCCGGGCGACCTCTCGGGCGGCCAACAGCAGCGAGTCGCCATCGGCCGGTCGATTATCCGCTCCCCGCGGGCGTACCTCCTCGACGAACCGATGAGCGACCTCGACGCGAAGCTGAAAAAGGAGATGCGGGTCGAACTCCAGCAGATCCAGCGGGAGGTCGGGGGGACGATGACGTACGTCACCCACGACCAGGAGGAGGCGATGACGCTCTCGGACCGGATGCTCGTCATGGACGACGGGGAGATACAGCAGTACGGCTCCCCGCACACGGTGTATCACGAACCGAACAACGCGTTCGTCGCGCAGTTCATCGGGTCGCCCGAGATCAACCTCCTGTCGGCGACCTGTCCGAACGGGGACGCCCGGACCGTGAAAGTAGACGAGAGCGGATGGAGGATCGGAACCGGAATCGACGAAGAAGTCCCCGAAGAGGTGATGGTCGGGTTCCGCCCGCGGCACACGACCGTCCACCGGGACGGTTCGGGGGAACTCGAAGGCGAGATATCCCTCGTTGAGTCGGTCGGCGACGAGGGAATCGTCTACGTCGACAGCGACGTCGGAGAGCTCCGGAGCGTGGTCGAAATCGAGGATAACCCGGTCAGAGAGGGAGAGACCGTCGGAATCGACGTCGAGCGAACGTACCTCTTCGACCGGGAGGACGGAACGCTGGTGACGCACGACGCCGACCTCCAATCGCGAAGCGAGACGCGAGTCACCTCGTAGCGTCGGGTCCGCGCCCCGTCGGCGGTTCTTTTCTCGACGGTCGGTTCGCCTCGCAGGGAAACGGAAGGGACGCCGACGCGAGCGGTTCGACTCGGCGAGGGCGGCGCCAGCGCGGGCGTTCGTCGAACGAGAGACGAACGGCGGAAACGCGGCGAAGCGAGCGTTACCGAGGAGATACCCACCATCGTCTTCGCCGTTATCGCCCGCGTATCGGGGGCGATAGCGGACTCCACGGCGGCGAGCGCCGTCGAGAGCGGTACCGTACCGATAACCGCGTATCGGCGTCCTGCGGCGGGCGGAGCCGCGAGTGACGAGGTCCTTAGTGGCCGGTTTCGGTCCCGTCAGCCGAGTCCTATCGAACTGTCGCAGCGACGAGAAAGAACTTCTGTTGGCTCTATCGGCCGTTATATCCCCCGAGAAGCCACCTAACAGACGTATAACTATCCTTCAAAACTGGTGAATATACCGGGTAAGAACCAATCCATGAGACGACTACGAGCGAACGGTTCCGGGGGAGACCCGTCGGGGCCGACAGCCACGCGGCGTACGGTGCTGAAAGCCATCGGAGTCGGGGCGGGACTGGCGGGGTTCGGCGCTTCGACCGGTGTGGCCGCCGAGACGGAGGAGCCCTGGTCGGTCGTCGCCCTGCCCGACACGCAGTTCTACGCCGAGGATATGGCGAAGTATCCCGGTGAGATGACGCAGTGGATCGCCGACAATCACGCCGAAGACAAGGAGAACATCGCCTTCGTGAGCCACGTCGGCGACATCGTCGAGAACGCCGACATCGTCGCCGAGTGGGAGCACATGGACGAAGCCATGTCGACGCTCGACGGCGTCGTTCCTTACTCGACGCTCCCCGGCAACCACGACTGGGAGGTGAACATGGAACGGAGTTCGTCGATCGCGAACTACAAGGAGTACTTCGGCGCGTCGAGATACGAACGGAAAGAGTATTTCGGGGGCGCGGGCCCCACGAACGGCGACCCGAACCGCGACGACCTCAACACCTATCAGCTGTTCTCCGCGGGCGGATACGACTTCCTCCACCTCGCTTTAGAGTGGGAACCGCCGGGAAGCGTCGACGACCCGTCGACGCCGCTCGGGTGGGCTCAGCAGGTGCTCGACGAGTACCCCGACCGAGCGACCATCCTCACCACGCACTCGTACCTCCGCGACAACCCCACGGCTCGACTCGATAGAGTTCAAGAGAAGAAGGACGCAGACGGGAACAGAGACGGAAACTCGGGTCAGACGGTGTGGGAAGAACTCGTCGCACCGAACTCGCAGGTGTTCATGGTGCTCTGCGGCCACTGGTACAAGTACTACGCCGAGGCCGACCAGGTCTCGACGAACGAGGCCGGCGAGGAGGTGTACGAGATGCTGGCGAACTACCAAGCGCGGGAGGACGCTGGTCACGGACTGCTCCGTCAGATAAAGTTCCAACCCGGCGGGAGTGAGAGCGAGGGCGTCCCCGACCGCATCCAGATGCACACCTTCTCCCCGAGCACCGGGGAAGTCGAAACCGACGAGGACAGCGATTTCGGCTTCGACCTCGACTTCGACGCCCGCTTCGGAGGCGAGTCCGAGACGGTACCAGAAGCCTCGTTCCAGCAGGGAGTCGACGGCTACGGCGGCACGGTCGACACCAC
Source organism: Halogeometricum sp. S3BR5-2 (assembly GCF_031624635.1). Taxonomy (NCBI): domain Archaea; kingdom Methanobacteriati; phylum Methanobacteriota; class Halobacteria; order Halobacteriales; family Haloferacaceae; genus Halogeometricum; species Halogeometricum luteum. The sequence goes on from NZ_JAMQOQ010000003.1 coordinate 143,314, forward strand.
GCTCTACGAGTCCGACCCGATGACGGCGTACGGCGACAGCGAAACGATGGTCGTCGACACTCGGGAACCGCAGGACTCGGAGAACGCCGCGCAGGCGCTCCTCCGGTTCGACGACGTCGTCGGCGACGCCGACGGGCAGATACCGCCGGGATCGACCGTCGACAGCGCGACACTGACACTCGAATGCGTGAACGACGGCGACGGAGCGGCGCTTCACCGGATGCGCACCGGATGGGACGACGGCGATACGTGGGACTCCGTCGGCGGCGGCGTCCGAACGGACGACTCCGACGCCGCGTCCACGCCCGACGCCGAGACCGGCGCCGTCGACGCCGGGACAGTCCCCGTCGACGTCACACAGAGCGTGCAGGCGTGGGTCGACGGCGACCGGAACCTCGGGTGGGTGTTCGAACCCGCCGGGGGAGACGGCTGCGACTTCGAGACGGCCGAGAGCGGAAACCCGCCCCGCCTCACCGTCCGCTACACCGCCTCGGACGGCACCGGGGGTGGCCCCGTGACCGGCGACGCCGACGGCGACGGCGACGTGGACGAGGAGGACGTCGAGGCCATCCAGCGGTCGGTGGCGGGCGAGGACGTCGATATCGATTCGGAGGCCGCGGACGTCGACGGCGACGGCGACGTGGACATCGGCGATGCGATCGGTGCGAGAAATATCAGCGAGGAAAACCAATGAGCGAGCGAATCAACGTGTTGGCCGTCTGCGCCCTGCTGATGGTGGTCGCCATCATCCCGGTTGGAGCGGCGACGATAACGCAGTCGACGACGACGGCGGCGACGATAAGTATCGGCGACGAGGCGACGGCGGCGCCGGACGGAGCGATAACCGCGGAACCGGGTGAAACCCTCACGCTGAGCGTGTGGGCGAACGCGTCGGCGGTGAGCGGGTACCAGACCAGGCTCGCGTTCGACCCCGACGTCGTGCAGGTCGAAGAGGTAGCGGGAAGCGACGACTTCGTCGCACCCGTCTCGAACATCGACAACGATGGCGGCAGCGTCACGTTCAACCAGATCCGCGACTCGGACGGGGACGACCCCGTTCTGGCCGAAGTAACGCTGACGGTGGTCGGCGAGGCCGGCGGGAGCACCTTGCTCTCGTTCGACCGGTCGGACGCGGAGACGAAGTTCGCCACCGACGGCGGGCAGACGTTCGTCCCGCAGACGTACCGCGACGCGACCGTGAGCGTCGAGGACGCGCCGACGGAGACAGAAACGGACACCGAGACGCCTGCACCGACGGAAACGGAAACGATTACCGAGACACCGACGCCGACGGAGACGGAAACGGCTACCGAGACGCCGGCGCCAACAGAGACGGAAACGGTCACCGAAACGCCTGCACCGACAGAAACGGAAACGGCTACCGAAACGCCTGCGCCGCCGACGGAGACCGAGCAACCGCCCACGACGGAGGAGCCCACGACCACCGAGCAGCCCACGACCGCACAGCCGACGACCGAACAACCGACGACCACGACCGAAGAACAGACCACGACTACTGAAGAGCAAACAACGACCGAAGAACAAACCACGACCGAAGAACAGACGACCACTGAGGAGCAGACCACGACCACCGAACAGTCCACCGAGACCGAGACCGAATCGTCGTCCGACAGTAACGACGAGAACGACGCAAACGACGCAAACGACGCGAGCGACGACGACGATGACGACGACAGCGGAAGCAGCAGTAGCGGTGGCGGCGGTGGCTACTCTGCGCCCGCCGAACCCTCGCTCGCCATCGAGTCGGTGCGGCTCAACGCGACGAACGGAAGCGTCGGCACGTCGGTGACGGTTTCGGCCGTCGTCGAGAACACCGGCGACGCCGACGGCGAGATGGACCTCCGACTCGGCGTCGACGGCAACGAGACGGGCGACGAACGGACCGTCGAAGTCGAGGCCGGAGAGACGCAAACGGTCGACTTCTCGGTCGGATTCGACGCTCCGGGGACGTACGCCCTCGCGGTCAACGGCGTCGCGGCCGGCACCGTGACCGTCACGGCGGACGCGTCGAGCGAGACGGCGACCGAGACGTCGACGGTCGAGGCGGCGACCACGCAGTCCGCGGCGTCGACTACCGAGACGGCGACGGTGACCCCGTCCGCGGAGCCGACGGAACCCGCGACCACGACCGGCGGGAGCACCCCCGGATTCGGGTTCGTGGTCACGCTCGTGGCCATGACTCTGCTGGTCGGGTGGCGCGCGGTCGGCCGCGACGAGCGGTAGACGCGCGTTCTACGCCCCGCTTCGCTACTCCCTATTCTCCCCGCCGCGTCTCGCGGTTACCGTCCGACGAGCGTTGTTTGGGGACGCCTAAGAATCGAAGCGACTATGTGTCTTTAGGGTAGCCTAAATCCATGCGCGAAGAACCGACCGGTCGAGACGGTCCGACGAGGCGGCGCTACCTCCGCCTCGGCGGTGCGGTCGTCGGCGGGTCACTGCTGGCGGGATGTACGGGCGGAAACGACGCGGGGTCGACGGCGGCGTCGGCGACGGACACCGCGACGACGGCGGAGACGGAAGCCGATTCGGAGGCGAGCGAGGGCGAGAGCGAAACCGAATCGACCGCGGCGGGCGAGTCCTACTCGGTGTCGATGGCGCCGATGGGCGAAGTCGCGTTCGATGCGGTCCCCGAGACTGTTTTCACTCGTCTGACGCATCTGGCCGGGATGGCGTTCGCGCTCGGCCGCGGGAACAGCGTGAACGCGATGCACGCGCCGAACTACTACGACGGCGTGTGGAACCAGTTCACCCCGCGACTCGACGGCGTCGAACTCGACTGGAGCGGGCTGTACTCCTCGTGGACGCCGAGCAAGGAGAAGCTGTACGAGTTGGACTCCGACGTCCACCTGGCGGACCCCGCGAGCGTCTTCGCGGAGGACAACTGGGGGATGGACGACATCGAGGAGATAGCCGAGAACGTGGCTCCGTGGTTCGGGAACGCCTACAGCGCCCGGCACCAAGAACCGCCGGAGGAGTGGGCCGACCGCTACGAGTACTACGGGCTCTGGGAGATGTTCGAGAGGGTGGCGCAGGTCTTCGACGCGGGGCCGCAGTACGACGCGCTGGCGGAGGTGCACGCGGGGTTGCTCGACACTATCGAGTCTGACCTCCCCCCCGAGGGCGAACGGCCGTCGGTCGTGATGGCAATGCCGAACGACTTCGAGCAGATATACGTGTACAAGGTGACGAACCCGGGACTGCTCACGGCGCACACCCGGCCGCTGAAACCCGTCGAGGCGCTCGGCGACGGCGTCTCCTCCGGCGACGCCATCGACATCGAGGGGCTGTTGGAGGCCGACCCGGACGTCATCCTCGGCAACGGCGGGATGGCTCCCGGCACCGACATGGCGGAAGTGCGTCAGAACCTCGAAGACGACCCCGTCGCGGGTCAGCTCTCGGCGGTGCAGAACGGTCGCGTGTACGCCCAAGCGGCGCGCTACCAGGGGCCGATACTCAACCTCTTCCAGTTGGAGATGACGGCCAAACAGCTGTACCCCGACCGATTCGGCGAGTGGCCGACGTACACCGAGGGGCCGTACCCCGAACTCCCCGAGGACGAGCGGTTGTTCGACCGCCAGCGGGTCGCCGACGCCGTCAACGGCGAGGTCTGAGACGCCGCGTTCGGTCGGGTGCCTACCGCGGGTCGCATCCTCCGGCCGCCGTCACCTCGGACGGGAGGAGACTGGTGAGGGGATACCGCCGGAACGACCGGTGGGCGAAGAAGAAGAGAAGAGGGGAAACGCCGAAAGACGCCCGAGTACCGCTAACGGTCGAAAGCTACAGGTTGTTGGGCGTCGAACGCCGAGTCACGAGAACCGGCGGGCGGTCGCGCGAGTCGACGCCCCGCGCCGCCGGTGCGACGACGCCCGCGACCACCATGTACGAGGACATACTGATACCATACGACGGGAGCGAAGAGGCGAAGATGGCGGCGAGACACGGAATCGAACTCGCGGCGAAACTGGGGGCGGCGGTCCACGGTCTCTACGTCATCGACCTCCCCGGCGTCCCCCGAGCGCTCTCGCTCCGGGACGACGAGGAACAGCTTCGAGCCGAGTACGAGGAGTACGGCGAGAAGGTGCTTGACGACCTGTGCGGCATCGCCTCCGAACACGGCGTCGACTGCGAGACGTCGATGCGGAGCGGGTCGGTCAGCGAGCGCATCGTCGACTTCGCCGACGAGGAGGGGATGGACGCCATCGTGATGGGGTCGGCCTACCGCGGGAAGATCGGCACCCTCCTCGGCGGAACGACGGACAAGGTGGTGCGGACCGCGACGGTTCCGGTCATCACCGAGCGGATGAAGGCCGACGAACTGTAGCCGAAGCGTCGTCGGGACGCTCGGACGCGATTCGGTTCAGTCGTCGAGGAGGTACGTCTCGCGGAAGTAGATAATCAGGCTCGCGCCGAGAAAGCAGAACGCCGCCGCCCGCAGGTCGCCGCTCGACATCAGCGCCAAGGCGGCGGCGAACAGGAGGACGACGAGCGCGGCCGCGGCGGTCGGCAGGAGTTCCGGCATCGTCTCGAACTCGTCGTCCCGCCACTTGTAGACGGGGTACTCCTCGCAGAGGTGACCGACCGTGTCGGGTCGGTCGTACTCGGACCGTGAGCGGGATTCACCGAGTAGCTAGCTCGCGAGCGATACGCTCGGTGATACCGGAGCGTCGGTCGGCGGGAGTTCGCCGGGTAGGAGCGGAGCAGGAGCGAACACGAGGACCGGGGGGAGGAGACGAGCGCGTGGGACCGGGAGGGAAGACCGCGGACGGGAACCGGCGGGTCGAACTCAGTCCGACCCTTCGGCGTCTCTGTTCCCTTGGACGTCGGTGACGACGTCCTGGCGGGAGGTCTCCACGTCGAACTCGTCGCCGTCGGTCATGTCCTCGATGCGCTCGGCGAACTGCTCGGACTGGAGCAGTTCGTACTCGTGGTCCAACCCGAGATACACCGTGTAGCACATCAGCACGAGGATGACGGCGAACGGGAAGCCCGTGGCGATGGCGGCCGTCTGCAGGGCGTTGAGGCCGCCGCCCCACAGCAGCAGCGCCGCGACGCCGCCCTCGGTGACCGCCCAGAAGATGCGCTGGATCTTCGGCACGTCGTGCTTGCCGCCGGAAGTCAGGTGGTCGACGACCAGCGACCCCGAATCCGAGGAGGTGACGAAGAACGTGATGACGAGAAGCGTCGCCAGCAGTCCCGAGATGGCGCCGAGCGGGAACTGGTTGAGCATGCCGAACATGGCGAACGTCTGCCCCGACTCGTTGTAGATGGCCATCGCGGCGCCGTTGCCCTGCAGGGAGTTGAACAGCGCGCTCCCGCCGAACGCCGAGAGCCAGATGGTCGAGAACAGCGACGGCAGCACCAGCACGCCGACGACGAACTCCCTGACCGTCCGTCCCTTCGAGATGCGCGCGATGAACATGCCGACGAACGGCGACCACGCGATCCACCACGCCCAGTAGAACACCGTCCACGCGGAGACGGTCTCGCTACCCGGGCCCATCGTTCCCGTGAAGAACGACAGCGCGGGGAGGTTGCTGAAGTAGGTGCCGAGCCCCTGCATCCACGCGCTGAAGATGAACACGCTGGGCCCGACGAGAATCATGAATCCGAGCAGGGCGAACATCACGTAGAGGTTCACCGTGCTGAGTTTCTTCACGCCCCCGTCGAGGCCGGCCGCGACGGACAGCGTCGCGATGGCGGTGATGCCGGCGATGAGGAGTATCTGTGGAACGGTACCCACCGGAACGTTGACGAGCCCCAAGATGTCGCCGAAGACGTACGAGAGGCCGCTGTTGACCTGACTGACGCCGAGACCGAGCGACGTCGAGAGACCGAACAGCGTAGCGAAGACGGTCACGAGGTCGATGAAGTGACCGATGGGACCGTAGATACGGTCGCCGAGCAGCGGCCAGAAGATAGAGCGGAACGTGAGCGGGAGTCCGCGGTTGAACGAGAAGAACGCCAATCCGAGGCCGACGAGGCCGTAGATGGCCCAGGGATGAAAGCCCCAGTGGAAGAACGTCTGCGCGAGGGCAGCGGCCCCCGCGCCGCCGCTACCCGACTGGGCGTCGAAGAAGCCCGGGACGTTGGAGAAGTAGTAGAGCGGTTCGGAGACGCTGTAGAACATGAGCCCGATACCCATGCCGGCGCTGAACAGCATCGCCATCCAGGAGAAGTCGCTGAACTCCTTTTCGGCCTCGACGCCGCCGAGGCGAATCGTCCCGTACTTGCTGAACGCGAAGTACGCGAGCGTCACGATGAAGATGTTCACCGCGAGGAGGAAGAACCACCCGAAAGTGCCCTCGAAGAAGCCTCGGATGGCGCCGTACGCCCCGGCCGCCGTCATCAGCGTTCCGTCGGCGGTCGTCAACCCGACGACCGACGCGAAGTTCTGGAAGAACACCGTCAGTACGACGAACGTCGCGATGATGACCAACGCGACCGGGAACACGACGGGATGAACGTCGAACCCGAATTTTTGGATGTTCGTGTCTCCCGGTTCGCGATCCGATTCCGGGTGGAACAGTTCGACCTGAAGGCCGTCGGACATCTCGCCAGTTGAGTCGTCGCTACTCGCCATGCGGTACCCTCTCCGTCCGGTATCGTCCGTGTTCGCGTACGTTCATGTTCTGGTTTCCGGCGCTGCAAAGCGGTTGTCGCCCGATGGTCGGCGTCGGTGGACCGGTCCACCCACCGTATCCGTCGTTGCTACCCTGTGAATTCATGCATCGTAACCCAGCGTTATATGAGATTGGGCCACTCCGACCGATCGGATGGCAGTCCCAGTTCGTGCTATCCTCAGCCACGGTTGTTCGACCCACGACTCATGATACCACACTTACGGATAAAGATGCACGTTGACTTGCTGTGATATTTTTAACCCGAACGTGTACCTCCGAGGCGTTCGAGCGTTCGATTCACCGGCGAACACCGCGCCCGGAGTCGCCGCGTCCCGCCCGTCGCGACCGACGAGGCGGCGAGCGAGTATCGGTGCGGAAGAACAGAACACCGCTCGCGGGTGCGAGAGGCGAAGACGGGTCGCGGACGCCCCGTCGGTCGGTCCCGGCACCTCGCGCCGAACGCCGAGCGGGCGCCCTCAGAATCCGACGTGGGTGTCGCGTTCGACGGTGGCGTACCCCTGCGCCGCGAGGGCGTCCCCGCGATAGCGCGCCGCGAGCAACTGCTGCGGCGCGCGTCGCAGTCCGAAGCGTCGGTCCGACCGGTAGTCGTAGTCGACGACGGTGTCGTCGCCCGCGTCGCGTATCGTCGCCCCGTAGGTTCCCCACGGGCGACCGCCGGCTTCGACGCGCATCTCGACGCGGCGGTCGCCGCTCGGGTCGGTCATCGTCTCCGTGTCGACGGTCATCTCGGTCGAGCGCAGTCCGAACAGGTACGAGACGCGGTACCGCGCCGTCCCGTCCTCGACGGTGACGTCGTCCGCGATGCCCCACTGAAGCGCGAGCACCGGCGGCGTCGGACCGGCGAACGCGTCGGCGACCGACGCCGGGTCGTCGTCGGTCCGGAGTCGGGCGGTGCCGGACGTTCGGAGCAGGGGAACGCGGGCGACGAGGAGGAGGACGGCCGCGACGGCGGCCGCCGGTAGGAGCGACGTCACGGCGTACGCGCCGAGGAATATCGAGACGGCGACGAACACGACGAGAGCGGTGACGGGGCGTTCGCGTCCGAGATACTGTTCTGCGACTTCGACGGCCTCCCGGGGCGGGTCGACGCGGTTCGCGGAGGGCATCGCCCGAGATGTCATTCGACGGACGGTTAACGCTGCCGAACCCGCCGCCGAGTCGGGGCCGAAGCGGGGTTACTCGAAGCGGTCCAGTCGGAACATATCGATGGGATGCTCCGTCTCGCCGTCGGCCGCCAGATCCGCGAGAATCTCGCCGATAACGCTGGCGAACTTGAAGCCGTGACCGGAGAAACCGGCGCCGACGGCTACCTGCGGGTGGTCCGGGAGGGTGTCGAGAATGAAGTGCTCGTCCGGGGAGTTCGTGAACATGCACGTCGACAGCCCCATCGTCGGCCCCGACGCCTCCGGGAAGTACTTCTCCGTGAAGTCGCGCAGCACCTCCTCGTCGGCGCGCGTCGGGTCGGTGTCGTAGTCGTCGGGGTTCACCTGCTCGTCGAGGTGGTGGTACTTGCCGAGTTTGAACCCCGGCACGTCGTGGACGGGGAAGCCGTAGAAGCGCCCCTCGGGGACGCTGATGTTCCAGACGGGGTGATTTCCGGGCTGAAAGTTCGACGGCGTCTCGGGCTGGAACCACGCCAGCGCCTGCCGTTCGGGGACGGCCAGTCCCTCCAGGGCGTCGGCCAACTTGTAGTTCCACGCGCCCGCCGCGAGGACCATCGCGTCCGCCTCGTAGGTGTCGCGGTCGGTCCAGACGCGGACGCCGCCGTCGGGCGTCTCCGCCCAGTCGCGGACGGACTCGCGGGCGCGCACCTCCGCGCCGGCGGCCTGCGCCGCCTCCGCGTGCGCGACGATGGCCTGCTCGGGGACGAGAAAGCCGCCGTCCTCCTGATAGACGGCGCGGTGGTCCTCGGGCAGTTCGTAGCCGGGAAACCGCTCGTTCACCTCCGCGCCCGTCAGTTCCTCGTAGGGGATGTCGTACTCCTCGCAGGAGCGTTTCGAGCCCTCGAACACCGGATTATCCGGTGCGCCGGCGTCGATGGAGCCCGTGCGGTGCAGGATGTCGCGTCCCGACGACTCGTCTAGCTCCTCCCACAGTTCGTAGGCGCGTTCGATGAGCGGGATGTAGGAGGGGTGCTCGTAGTAGGCCCGCCGGATGATACGCGTGACGCCGTGCGAGGATCCCTTCGCGTGCGGGATGTCGAAGCGCTCGATTCCGACGACGTCCAGTCCGCGCTCGGCGAGGTGGGCGGCGGCCGCGCTTCCCATCCCGCCGACGCCGACGACGGCGACATCGTACCGCTCGTCGCTCGTGCTCATTCTCTGCCGAGCGTTCACACCGAAAGACAATCAGTGTTGACGCGTATCACGGGTCCCGTTTATCCGTCCCGCGGCGGCGACCGTGTGGGGCGCGGAAGGCGGGCTTCACTCGTCCCGGAGTCGCAGCGTCTCGTCCAGGTACTCGTCGGCCGCGCGCCGCGCCGTCGCCAGCGTGTCCGCGTCCTCGAAGACGACAGACCGGGTCCGCGCGCCGTCGATGATGATCATGAGCGTCTTCGAGACGTGCTCGGAGTCGACGTCCGCGAAGACGCCTTCGCTGATGCCGTGGTCGATGGCGGTCCGAAGCAGGTAACGAACGTACTCGTCGTTCTGCTCGAACCGCTCGGTGAACGCCTCCTTGTACGGCGCTTGGCTCCGCATCTCCAGCATCGCCACGGACAGGTCGCTGTTGTCCTTCGGACCGGCCAGGAGTCTGTCCAAGAGCATCTCCAAGCGCTGCTCCGGGTCCGTCGTCTCCACCTCGTGTATCGTGCTCACGAACCGGTCCAGCAGGTAGTCGAGGAACGCCGCGAGCAGGTCGTCCTTCGTCTCGTAGTGGTAGTGAATCGCGGCGGTCGACTTGCCGTACTCCTCCGCGATTCGCTTCATCGTCAGGTCCGCGTAGCCGTGCTCCTCGAGCGCCCGATAGGTGGCGCGCATTATCTCCTCGTCCGCGTCCGAGGGAGTGCGCTCGGGTGGCTCACCCATTGTTCGTACCTTTACCGACGACTAAATAACGGTTTTGTTCCGAGCGATGACACCATTTTGCTACTGCCCCGATAGTTCTCAGAACCCGAATTGCCGCGTTTCTGAGCCTGTATCACGAATAGTCACCAGTCAGAACTTTTTTGACTGACTAGTTAGTAAGTCGCGTTATCACCAGCATGGACGACGCAGTACGCGAAGAGATACTGGACGGAACGTACCGGGCGCTGTGTGCGCACGGGTACGCGGACCTCACGATACAGGACATCGCCGCGGAGACGGACCGGAGCAAGTCGCTCGTCCACTACTACTTCGAGAGCAAAGGCGAGTTGATAGACGCGTTTCTCACGTACCTGTACGACCGCTACACCGACTACATCGGCGAGGAGAGAGGGGAGACGACTCGGGAGAACCTCACGTCGCTACTCGAACGCCTCCTCGACGGCGACGACTCCGAGCGACTCCGAACGGCGCTGTTGGAGGTGAAAGCGCAGGCGCCGTACGACGAGTCGATTCGAGAGCACCTCGTCGAGTTCGACGCCGCCCTCTTCGAGCGACTCCGGGAACTCGTCGCGGCGGGCGTCGAGTCCGGCGAGTTCGACGCGGCCGTCGACCCCTCGCGCACCGCCGAGTGTCTGACCGCGGCGGTTCACGGCGCGCGGACGCAACGGACCGCACTCGGTCGGCGGCGATACCACGCCGACGAGACGCTCACCGAGTACGTCGATACCTACCTCGTCGCCGACGGAGGCCGGGAGGCGGCGCACTGATGGGGCTCCTCGACCGCATCGGCGCGCTGTTCAAGGGACGCGAGGAGTTCGACCTCACGGAGGGCGGAATCGCCCGGCCGCTGTTCTACCTCTCTCTGCCCATCGTCGTCACCAACCTGTTTCAGACGGCGTACAACCTCGCGGACACCTTCTGGCTCGGTCAGTACAGCACGGACGCGCTGGCGGCCATCAGCTTCGCGTTTCCGATGGTGTTCCTGCTCATCTCCATGGGGATGGGACTGTCAGTCGCCGGCAGCGTCCTCGTCGCCCAGCACACGGGGTCCGACGAGACGGAGAAGGCCGAGTACGCCGCTTCCCAGACGCTCTCGTTCGCGTTCATCGCCTCGGTCGTCCTCGGAATAGTCGGGTATCTCTCCGTCGAACGGGTGCTCGGACTGCTCGGCGCGTCGCCCGACGTACTCCCGGGCGCGACGGCGTACATGGAGGTCGTCTCGCTCGGCATCCCCTTCATGTTCGGCTTCTTCGTCTTCGTCTCGCTGATGCGGGGGTACGGCGACACCATCACGCCGATGCTCGTCATGTTCGGCTCCGTCGTCGTGAACATCGTCATCGACCCCTTCCTCATCAACGGGTGGTGGCGGTTCCCCGAGATGGGTATCGAGGGGGCCGCCGTCGCGACCATCTTCTCCCGCGCACTGGCGGCCGCCGTCGGCATCGCCATCATGCTCCGGGGCTCCCGGGGCGTCACCGTCCACCTCGAAGACATGGTCCCGGACTTCACCTACGCACGCCGACTGGTCGAAATCGGCGCGCCGGCCTCCGTCGGCGGGATGGGACGGGCGCTCTCCATCAACCTCCTCCTCGTCATCGTCGGGACCTTCTCCTCGACGGTGGTCGCCGGCTACGGCATCGGGACGCGGATGTTCTCCGTCGTCTTCCTGCCCGCCATCGCGTTCGCGCGCGGCGTCGAGACGATGACCGGACAGAACATCGGCGCCGGCAAGGAGGACCGCGCCGCGCGGACGAACGACTTCGCGGCGAAGGTGCTGTTCGGACTTCTAACGCTCGCGGGCATCGTCGTCTTCCTCGCCGCCGAACCGATCACGGCCGTGTTCACGAACGACCCCGCGGTCGTCGACGTGGGGGCGACGTTCCTCCGCTACGTCGCGCCGACGTTCGGCTTCATCGGCATCATGCGCGCGTACGCCGGCGGGTTCCGCGGCGCGGGCAAGACGATAATCGCGGCGACGATAGCCATTCTCACGCAGGGCGTCGTCCGCATCCCCATCGCGTGGTTCGCGTCCCGGAGCCTCGGGTCGTCCGGAATCTGGCTCGCGTTCGCCGTCTCCAACGTGGTCGGCGCGACGGTCGCCTACCTCTGGTTCCGGCGCGGCACGTGGCGCGGCGCCGATATCACCGGAGCGAGCGTCGATAGCGGGGAGCGTCCGAGGGGAGACGCTCCCACGGACGACTGACGATGTCGGACGATCACTCCTCGACCGAGTACCGCACTGCACTCGACGACCGCCTCGCGTCGGTCCTCGCGGCGGCCGACGAGGACCGCCTGCGACTCGCCGCGGGGGTCGTCGGAGAGTCCGACGACCGGTGGTACGGGCGGTTGGTCGCGCGTTCGTGCGAGGCGGCGGGCGGCGAACCGGCGTCGGCCACCGACGCGGTGCTTCGGGGGGCGACGGCGGTCGAACTGCTGCGGGGATACTGTCGGCTCCGGAGCGGGCTGTTCGTCCAACTCGCCGACGAAGTCGCCCACTCGCTGAACTGGGACCCGGCGGCGGCCGTCCTCTCGGGAGACTTCCTGCAGACGGCGGCGTGCTCGACGGTCCTGTCGGCCGAGACCGACCGTCGGGACGAGTGCGTCGAACCGGGATTCGAGTACGTACGTGGTATCGAGCAGTGAATATCAGAGATTCGCGGCTAAGGTGTATCGAGAAATCGTCTGTACGAGGTGCAAGGTCCGGTATGACGGTCAGTGCGACTCGGTCCCGGAATCTGGGGTCGAGCGGCGGCGAAGCGCATCGAGTCGTATCGGGCGGCCGCCCGGGCCTTTGCCGGTCGGTGCGCGACGGATGCGGCGGTGTTACAGCCGTAAAACCGTAAATGAGAACCGGTAGTCACGAAACGGTGATAAATAGGACTATATCTACGCACCAGATAGCTGTTCGATCGTTTCGTTGTTCGCCAAAAACGTGTACGCGGTATCGAGCGAACGTGTCGAGTCGCGCGTTCCCGGCGGACGGCGTTCGCCCCCGCCGAACATCCAGTTCCCACGTGCGTCACGGGACGGCTCTCGCCGCCCGTTTCGGGCGGTTGGCCGGCAGCAAAGGGTCGAAACTCGATAGAGAGATTCGGAACCGATATGCGAACCGGCACCGCTCGGGTGCGGTATTTCGGAGAGACGAACAGAAGGGCGCTCATCTCGACGGCCGTCCAGAGAACCGCATATCCGTGAACGGTCGCGGAGCGATTCGCCACGGGACTGCAAACGTAACGAGTCGTGCGAGACGACCGAGAGTACGGTACGCACGTCGCTGTCTCGTCTCAAACACGATGTACGGCACTTCGTCGTTGCAGTATCGGCTGTTCGTTCATCGGCGACGTTATCGATACACGAGATTCGATACCGTATCTCTCGGACTGGGAGGGCCGATGCGACTCGTTCGGTTCGTTCCGCTCTCCGGAGCGTCCACACCGCGAGAGATACACTGATAAGTAGTCCCACGGAGAGAGCTACGACATGAAGCCGCGCAGAACCGGGGATACGCTCCAGACGACCGACATTTCGCTTCGAGTCGTCGAACACGTCACCGAACTCGACGGCGCTACCCTCGCGGAACTGACCGCGGAGACGGGGCTGGCGAAGAGCACCGTTCACAACCACCTGAAGACGCTCTCGCGGTACGGCTATCTGAACCGCGAGGGCGACACCTACCACGTGGGCGTGAAACTCTACCACCTCGGGAACTACGCGCGAAAGCGCCACGAGGCGTACGAAGTCGCGAGGGCCGTCGTGCCGGAACTGGCCGACGAGACGCAACTGGAGGCGGACTTCACCGTCGAGGAGAACGGCCGCATCGTTTCGCTGTACGACGTGTCGACGTTCTCGAACACCGCCTCCTCGCTCGTCGACAGCCGACTGTTCCACGTCCACAGCACCGCCTCGGGGAAGTCCATCCTCTCGGAGTACTCCGAGGGGCGAGTCCGGGAGATACTCGACCGGTGGGGACTCCCCGCGCAGACCGAACACACCATCACCGACATCGACGAACTGCTGGAGGAACTCGAAGCCGTCCGGGAACGGGGGTACGCCACCAGTTTCGGCGAAGCCATCGAGGGGATGTGGACGATAGGTATCCCCGTCGCGGGACCGGACGGCGCCGTGTGCGGTTCGATCAACGTCTGCGCGCCGACCTACGCCCACGACGAATCGAGGGAACGCGCCGTGGTGGACGCACTGGAGGAGAAGGCCGCAGTCTTCGAGCGACGACTCGCCGAACAGGGAGAGTGAGACCCCCTTCGGACACCATCGTGTCCGCTGTTCGAACGACGGAGAGGACGCCGACCGATACGGTCGAGCCGCACTCAGAAATTTTAGGAATTGTGCAATTCTTGGACTGTGTGCTACGAGAAGCGGGGTGGACGAGGGAACCGGGAGGGCCACTTCTCGTTGAGGAGCGTAGCGCGGACCAGTTCGACCGTTCCACGGCGGATGCGGCCGCCGACGGCCCTCGAGGAGATGTCGAGCGCCGCCACGAGTTCGACCGAGGCGTGTCGCGGGGTCGGAGAGCAACTGTTCTTCGAGCGTCTCCTCGCCCCTCCGTATAACGAAGAAGAACATCCAACAGGCTCTCGAACCGTTTTGTGCTCGTCCGAGCGTCGAGCGGTCGGGTGAGGCGGAGAACGCCTCGAACGAATCGGGCCCACAGTTTATGCGCCCCGTGCCCTAGCGGTGAGCATGGAGACACGCACACTGGGGCGGACGGGCCACGACAGCACCGTCGCGACGTTCGGCGCGATAGCGCTCAACTGGCTCGAACAGGAGGGGGCCGACCAGATGGTCGAACTCGTCCTCGACAGCGGAGTGAACCACTTCGACGTGGCGCCGACGTACGGCGACGCGGAACTGAAACTCGGGCCGAAGCTCCGACAGCACCGCGAGGAGATATTCCTCGGCTGCAAGACCCAAGAACGGGACTACGACGGTGCGCGGCGGAAGCTCGAACGCTCGCTGGACCGCCTCGGCGTCGAGAAGATAGACCTCTATCAGGTCCACGGGCTCGAGTACGAGGAGGAACTGGACGAGATAACGAGCGACGGGGGCGCGCTCGACGCGTTCCGCGACGCGAGAGACGAAGGACTGATAGACCACATCGGACTGACGAGCCACGGGTCGCCGGGACTGATTCTGGACGCCGTCGACCGCATCGACGACCTCGAATCCCTGATGTTCCCGCTCAACCCGGTCGTCGCCGGGAAGGACGGAGACGAGCACGACTACGAAGCCGTCTTGGAACGCGCCGACCGGGAGGGAATCGGCACCCTTGGAATCAAGGCGTTCGCGAAGGGGTCGTGGCCGTCGACGGACGATTTACCCGAGGAAGACCGGCCGTACGCGAACTGGTACGAACCGGTCGGCACGCCCGACGAGATTCGCGAGCGGTTCGACTTCGCCGCCGCGCAGGGTCTGACGAGCGTCGTCTCGCCCGGCGACCCGAAACTCGTCGCGATGGTGCTGGACGCCGCCGCCCGCTACGACGGGATGGACGAGGCCGCCCAGCGGTCGCTGATAGAGCAACTCCGCGGCGAGGATAGCCCCGTTCCCGAGCAGCTCCACCACTGAAAATTCTACAATGTTCTAAATTTTAGCGCGACGAGAGCTACCGCGCGCTGGAAACCACCGCGACAGTTTATGACCGATGCGGCCCCACGTTCGAACGAAAGTCCATGTACGACGACATCCTCGTTCCGACCGACGGAAGCGAACACGCGGGTCGCGCCGCCCAGCACGCCGGCTACGTGGCGGGACTGTTCGGCGCGACGGTGCACCTCGTCAGCGTCGTCGACGTTCAGGCAGCCGCCGGCGCGTTCAACGCTGGGGGCGTAGACAAGGCGTTCACCGACCGATTGGAGGCCGAGGGCCAACGCGCCGTCGAGGCGGCGGAGGCAGAGATAACGGGGGCCGACGCGGTCCGGACCGCGGTAGTCCGCGGACGGCCCGACAAGGTGATTCTCGACTACGCCGACGAGAACGACGTCGACCTCGTGGTGATGGGGACGCACGGGCGGACGGGACTGACGCGCTACGTCGCCGGGAGCGTGACGGAGCGAGTGCTCAGACTGTCCGAGGTCCCCGTGCTAACGGTCCGAGCGGCTGAGGGGCGGGAGGCGAGCGGCTACGAGGAGGTGCTCGTTCCGACCGACGGGAGCGAGTACGCCGAGGCGGCCGTCGACCACGGACTCGCCGTCGCCGAGGCGGCCGGCGCGCGCGTCCACGCGGTGAACGTCGTCGACCTCGGCGGGATGACGGCGAGCGCCACCTACGGACTCCCCGAGGACGTCGTCGCGCGCATCGAGGCCGACGGCGAGGCGGCGACCGAGGAGGTGGCCTCGCGGGCGCGGGACCGGGGCCTCGAAGCCGTCACCGACGTCCGGCGCGGGTCGGCCGCGCGGACGCTGTTGGACTACGTCGACCGAAAGGATATCGACCTCGTGGTGATGGGGACGGCCGGCCGGACCGGACTGGACCGATACCTGCTCGGGAGCACGACCGAGGGAGTCGTCCGGCGGTCCGACGCGCCCGTGCTGGCGGTCAACGCGCGGAACCGAACGTCGGGGTCGGAATAGAAACCGCTACTCCCCGATTCTGTCCGGGTCCTCGACGTTCTCGAGGATTTCCGCGACGCACTCCAGCACCGCCTCGGGGTCGGCGTTCGCCGCCGCCGCGACCTGTCGGGCGTGGACGGCCAACGGCGAGAGCAGGTCGTACATCTTCCGGTCGAGGTGGCCGTCCGCGCCGTCGGCGTGGGCGTGGACGTAGTCGGTACCGTTGCGGTACCGCACCGCGACGAAGAGCGACTCCGGTCGCTCCTCGTCGTCGAGGAGGGCGGCCGCGTCGCGGAGCGACTGTCGGAACGCCTCGGGCGAGGCGCCGGGTCGCGGACCGCTCGCGGAGTGGCTGGTAGTCTCTTGCATACTTCGGTATCGTTCCACAGTACATACTTCGATATAGCTCTATCTCTATTTACAGACTGTTCTCCGAAAATAAATTACCGTCGAGGGTGGCGACGCCGCTACGTCTCCTCCCAGTTGTTGAGCGCGTCCAAGAAGACGTCGCGCACGTCGTCCTCGGTGACGGGCCGGGGGTTCGTCCGCAGGAGTCGCTTCTGCGTCTCGACGGTCTGTTCGGCGAGCCAATCGACGTCCTCCTCGGTGATGCCGGCGAGTTCTTCGAGGCCGCTCGGGAGGACGTTCAGATCGCGTTGGAGTTGGATGTACTGCGCCTTCAGCGCGTCCGTCGCCTCCCGGTCGGTCATCCCGTCGGTGTCGACGCCGAACATCTCCGCGACGTCCGCGAACCGGGAAGGGTCGCTCGCGGAGTTGTAGTCGATGGTGCTGGCGGGCGTGAGAACGGCGATGGTCTCGCCGTGCGTCGTGTGGTACTTGTTGCCGACGGGGTACGCCATCGCGTGGCAGAGAGTTGCCCCCGCGGTCAGTCCCGCGATGGCGCCGAACAGCGCCCCCTGCAGCATGTTCTCGCGGGCCTCCAGGTCGTCGCCGTTGTGGACGGCGGTGCGGACGTTGCTCGACAGCAGGTCGATGGCCTTCTCCGAGAACATCTCCGTCAGCGGCGTCCGCCCGGCGTACACCGGTCGGTCGGCCGGGTCGGTCGGCCGCAGCAGCGAGTCGTACTCGTGGGTCGTGTAGCCCTCGATGGCGTGACCGAGGGCGTCCATCGCCGTCTTCGCCGTCAGGTCCGGCGGGAGCGTCGTCGTGAGCGTCGGGTCGAGGACGGCGGCGTCCGCGCGGACGTGGTTCGAGGAGATACCCTCCTTTATCTCCTTCTCGGGGACCGAGAGGATGGCGACGGGCGAAATCTCCGCGCCCGTGCCGGCCGTCGTCGGCATCAGAATCAGCGGCGCCCCGGACTCCGTCAGCGGTTCGCCCTCGCCGGTCGGTTCGGCGACGTAGTCCAGCGGTTCGCCGCCGTTGGCGATGACCGCTCGCGTCACCTTCGCGGTGTCCATGCAACTGCCGCCGCCGAGACCGACGTAGAAGTCGTATCCGGACTCGCCGGCCTCCTCGCGGACGAACTCGATGCAGTCCGTGACGGCCTCGACGGACGGTTCGCGCTCGGAACCGTCGTAGACATCGACGGAGAGACCGTCGTCCTCGATTTCGCCGGCGACGCGGTCCGCGTGACCGATATCGACGAGGTTCTCGTCGGTGACGACGAGTCCGCGGGCGTCCTCGTCGACGCCCAAGTCGCGGAGTTGAAACGCGAGTTCCTCGGTCGAATCGCGCCCGAAGCGTATCTCCGGCATGTCGATGTGCCACACCGTCTCCGGGTCGAGGCTGTGGTTCGGCGCCGAGACGGAGCGCTCGTAGCTCATCAGGACCACCCCGACTCGATTTCCGCGAACTGCTCGGGGTCGTGGCCGTAGACGACCTCGGCGTCGTGACGCCGTTCGAGGTCCTTTAAGACCTGGAGGCTGTCGAACCAGTGGCGACCGCTCCAGAGCAGTTGCGCCCCCAGCGGAATCTCCTCCTCGTAGTTGTCGCTCTGGTATATCTCGTCGCCCGCGAACACGACGGTACCGTGGTCGTCGAGGTGGATCATCGTCCCCGTGAGTCCGGGCGTGTGTCCGGGGAGGCGGACGAACTCCGTGTCCTCGAAGTGCGTCTCGCGGTCCTGATGAAGCACCTGCCAGTTCAGGTCGTGGTCGAAGTCCCCGAGGATGTACGCGCCGCTTCCCTCCGTCGTCTTCGCGGAGTAGTAGGCGAACTTCAACTCCTCCTCGTGGACGTAGACGGGCACGTCCGTGCCGTCGAAGTGGTGGAGGCCGCCCGCGTGGTCGAGGTGGAGATGGGTCTGGAACACGGCGTCGATGTCGTCCAGCGAGTAGCCCGCGTCGTCGAGGTCGCCCTCCAGAGTGTGCTCGCCCACGTCGTGCGGGTAGAACGCCTGCTTCAAGCCCTCCGGCCAGTGGCCGTCGAGGGCGTCCTCGTGGTTGCCGGTGTCCCAGAGGATGGTCGCCTCGGGGTGGTCGATGACGAGGTTCCACACCGGAATCTCGACGTAGTCCGTCGGCGGGTTCGGTTCGTCGTGGCTCCCGAGCGTGTTACCCTCCACGAGGTAGTTGAGGTCGCACTCGAGTCCCCCGCGGTCGATGACGTCTATCGTCGCGTCTACCATACGAACTAATGCGATTAACAATGTCAAAAGACTGGCGGGGGAACGGGCAACGCTCGTTCCCTCAGCACCGATAGTTCGGAAGACGGTAAGGAGGGTCCGAGTCGGCGCCTCGTGCCGCGGACGATTGCGGCCGGTATAGATACATATGTAATCAAATGGCACGATATGAATTCGTATTTCGGCGAGAAAACCTTCGTTAGAGAATTCAGATGCATTACCGCGCGTCTAATTGCGAAATCTGAAATGTGAACGTCTGACTACGCGATTGTGTATTCGGATTTTGACATCGAGGTGTGAGCTTCCGGTTCCGCACAGACCGCAGCCAGCGTCGGAGCCGGCGCGTCGACGAACGCCCGTGCGCGGGCGATTCGGGCGGCTCGAACGACCGACGGCGACGGAAACGGCCGCTCGGACCGCTCGAACCGTCTGATTTCAATAAAATATACCCGAAAATAATTAGTTTTAATGGACGGCATACACACTCTCCGTGTATGGACAGGCACACCGCGGAACCGACAGCCGAGGGTCTACCGGGTCCGAACGCCGCGGAGTGGATCGAGTTTCACTCGGAACACGCCGCGCCGAGCGAGTACTCCCACGAATTCGTCTGGGACGTGACCGCGGAGGCGGACGGGCCGTTCGTCACCGACGTGGACGGGAACGTCCTCCTCGATTTCACCTGCCACATCGGCGCGGCCCCCCTCGGATACAACAACGAGAAGGTGCTCGGGAAACTCCGCGAGTTCGACCTCGTAGAGCCGATGAAGATAGCGGGGCAGGACATGTACTACGGCGCCGGGCCGGACCCCGAGGAGTCGCCGTTCCCGGGGGCAAGTCACCTGATGGAGAAGCTCTGTGAAGTCTCCGACCAGTACGGGATGGACACCGTCTTCCTCTCGAACTCCGGCGCCGAAGCGGTGGAGAACGCGCTGAAGATAACGTACGACGACGCGCCGGCGGCGAAGTACGGCTTCGCCTTCGAGGGAAGCTTCCACGGCCGGACGATGGCGACGCTGTCGGTCACGCGGTCCAACGAGGTGTACACCCGACACTACCCCGAGATTTCGGGGGTCAAGACCGTCCCGTTCTGCACCGACCGGCGCTGCACCGAAGGCGAGTGCGACTGCGGGTTCTCGCCCCGCGAGGGGTCGCAGTTGCGGCGGGCGCTGTCCCCGGAAGGCGGCCACGTCAACCCCGAGGAGGTGGCGTTCGTCGTGATGGAACCGATTCAGGGCGTCGGCGGCTACCGCTTCCCGAGCGAGGCGTTCATGCGCGAGGTCGGAGCCGTCACCGACGAGTACGACATCCCGCTGGTCGTCGACGAGATACAGTCGGGCGTCGGGCGGACCGGCGAGATGTGGGCGGCGGACCACTACCCCATCGAACCCGACGTCATCGCCAGCGCGAAGGGTCTCCGGGTCGGCGCGACCATCTCGAACTCCGACCTCTTCCCGAGCGAGTCGAACCGCCTGGGGTCGACGTTCGGCGGCGGCGACATCCTCTCGTCGATGCAGGGCGTGTTCACGCTCGAAGCCATCGAGGAGCACGACCTCTTGGACAACGCCACCGAACGCGGCCGACAGGCGAAGGAACTGCTCCGCGACGACGCGTCGGAGTACGTCGAGGACGTGCGCGGGAAGGGACTCATGCTCGCCGTCGAGTTCGACACCGCCGAGCGCCGCAGTGCGGTCGTCGAGGAGTCGCTGAAGCGCGGCCTCCTCACGCTCGGGTGCGGAAAGAAGACGATTCGGCTCCTCCCGCCGCTGGATTCGACCGAGCGCGAAATCGAACTGGGAATCGGTATCTTCACCGACGCCGTCGACGCCGCGGGCAACGAAGTCGCCTCCGCCCCGTCGTCGTAACGAACTCTCTGTTTTCTTTTCTTCTCTCGGCCGCCCGCATCGGCCCCGAGCGACGGCTACCGCGTCCACGTCTGCTCGAAGACCGGTTCGCCGTCGTGCGTCACCTCGGTCCGCACCCGGCAGAGCGACCGGGCGATGCGACTGGTCGCGCACACCTCGAAGGTTCCGAGCGCGTTCTCGACGGTCAGCGTCAGTTCGTTACGCGCGGACGCCGACCCGGGGTCGTCCCGCCGCACGGACGCCTCGAACGCCCCCTCGCGCGTCAGCGTCCCGTGCGGGAGGTCGACGCGCAGTTCGTCCGTCTTCTCGACGCGGGCTTCCCCGGCGGCGTGTTCCCGAGCGGTCACCCACGATGACGACCCCGAGGCGCGCTCGGGGGTCGTCGGCAGGCGGTCGTCTGGAGGCGCCATCGGCACGGCGTCGTCGAACGCGACGCGGTCCAGCCGCCGCCCCGGAAACCGGAGCAGGGCCGGGTCGTCGGGCGAGGACCGGAGTGTGAACGACCCCCGCTCGGGCGTCGGCAGCACCGCCGGGAACAGCGACGACCCGACGGCGACCCGGATGCGATGGCCCGCCTCGAAGACGTGCGACTTCGGCGCGAGGGGGACCGAGAGCTCGGTCGGTTCGCCGGGCGTCATCGGCGTTCGCTCGTCGATGCCGTCGCGGTACGCCCCGCTGAGGACGCCGTAGGTGACGAGTCTTCCCTGACCGTCGGGTGCCACGTCGACGACGCGGACTGCCACCGTCGGGTCGGCGACGGTCGATTCGAGCGAGAGCGAGACAGCGCCCGTCCCGGTGAGTTCGACCGCCGTCTCCAGTGTGGGCGTGTCGAACGTGAGACTGCGCGCATCGTCGTCGTTCGTGACCGGCGGGGCGACCGTCGCGCCGTAGGGGTCGACGGACGCGGGGCCGACCGTCGGGTCGAACTCGTACGTCTCCTCGACCGCGCCCGCACCCGGGTCCGCATCGTACTCGACGGGTGGAACGAGTCCCTCCGGCGCGAGGGCGAACGCGAGCGCGTCGTCTTCGGCCGTCGCGAGCGTCGGCCAACGGTCGAGGCCGCGCCACTCACCCGCCGTCGTTCCGCCGCCGTCGCGTTCCGTCCAGACGCGGAATTTGGGGAGGTCCGGCGCCCCCGTCTCTCCCTTCTCCAGGAAGCGGTCGAACCACGCGCGCACCTGCCGGCGGAAGTCGACCGCCGACTCGCGCCCGCGGTGGGGCATCCGGTGGCGCCACGGGCCGAACAACACCCGCGTGGGAGCGTCGATGCGGTCGACGTACCGCACCGTGTCCTCGATGTACGGGTCGCGCCAGCCGTCGACGGCGAGGACGGGGACGTCGATTCGCTCGACCGGGATGACCTTGTCGTCCCAGTACGCCTCGTGCGGGCCGTTGTCGAGGAACTGGAACAGCCACGGGTCGCGGTCGGGCAGTCGGTCGAGGCGGTCGCGCCACGCCGCCATCGCCGCCGGGTTCGGGTTCGACGGCGGCTTGGCGTCCAGCGCCTGCATCAGCGTGAGCCAGTCCATCCCGATGGTCAGGAACTCGAACAGGCCGCCGTAGGTGTAGGCGTTGCGCACCCCCTCGAACGGGGTGTGGATGGGAACGATGGCCTCCAGTCCGTCGGGTCGCTGCGCGGCGGCGTCGAGCGCCGTGATGCCGCCGTAGGACTTCCCGAACATCCCCACCTTCCCGGTGGTCCACGGTCGGTCGGCCAGCCACTCGACTATCTCGGCGGGTTCGGCGCCCTCGCGGCGCGTGAACGGTTCGTCGACGAACCCGGTCGACGCCCCCGACCCGACCATGTCGGCGACGACGACTTCGTACCCGCTCGCGGCGAGATACCGGTTCAACGGGTCGTAGGCCCCGTACGTGACGCTGTCCTGCTGCGGGTAGGGCACGTACGTCAGGAGCGCCGGCGACGGTCCATCCGTCTCCGGTTCGTACCGCGTCGCGGCGACGGTGTCCTCTTCCAGAGGAATGCGCACGTTCTCGTGCCGTCGGACCCCGCTCAGTTCGTCCTCAGACATCGCCGAGTCCACCGCCGCGAATCGTGCGTGCTGCTATCATATGTCGTGAAAAGAGACCGCCGCGGGATAAAGGTGCAGTGTCGACCGACGGCAGGCGCTCACCCGAGCGTGTGCGACGCGACGGCGACGCCGTCGGCGTCGTCCAGCGACGCGAACACCTCGCGGAGATGCTCCCGGCCGGTGCCTTCGACGCCGACGGTGACGGGCGTCCGGTTCGGCGGGTCGTCCGCCGTCCGGTCGGCGCGTTGGACGGCGTCGAGTCCGGCCCCTCGGTCGGAGACGATATCGCCGACCCGGCCGAGGGCCGCCGGCCACTCCCTGACGTGCAGTCGCGCCTCGGCGTAGCGGTCGAGTTCGAACAGGCCTGTTCGCGTCAGTTCGGCGTGCTCGGTCAGGTCGACGTTCCCGCCGGAGACGATGCAGGCGACGTGTTCGTCCGTCGCGTCGACTTTCCCCGAGAGGAGAGCGGCGACGGGCGCCGCGCCCGCCGCCTCGGCGACGGTCTTCGCCCGTTCGGCCAGCAGAGTGACGGCGACGGCCATCTCGCGGTCGGAGACCGACACCACGTCGTCGACGCGTTCGCGGATGACCGCGAACGTCTTCCCGAGCAGACGCGCGTCGGCGATTCCCTCGGCGGCGGTGTCGATATCGGAGAGCCGGTGTATCTCGTCGCGCTCCAAGGACGGCTTGGCGTGTGCCGCCCCTTCGGGTTGGACGCCGACGACGCGGATATCCGTGTCGTGCGCCTTCAGCGTCGTGGCGACGCCCGAGATGAGACCGCCGCCGCCAATGGAGACGAGGACGGTGTCCACCTCGGGGTACTGGTCGCGTATCTCCGCGCCGACGGTGCCCTGCCCGGCGATGACGCCCGCGTCGTCGAACGGGTGGACGAACTCGTACCCCTCCTCGTCGGCGAGTTCGAGGGCGCGTTCGTAGGAGCGCTCGTAGATGTCCCCCTCGACGAGCACCTCCGCGCCGTAGCCGCGGGTGGCCGTTATCTTCGCCGCGGGCGTCACCTCGGGGACGACGACGGTGGTGTCGATATCGAGGAGACGTCCCGCGAGGGCGACGCCCTGCGCGTGGTTGCCCGCGCTGGCGGCGACGACGCCGCGGGCTTTCGCCTCCTCGGGGAGCGTCGCCATCGTGTTGTACGCGCCGCGAATCTTGAACGACCCCGTCCGCTGCGCGTTCTCCAGTTTGAGGCCGACGGACGCCGCGCCCGACATCTCGGCGAACGTCGTCGAGACGTCCAGCGGCGTCTCGTGGGCCACGCCGTCGATGCGTTCGCGGGCCGCCGCCACGTCCGCGGCGGTGACGACGGCGTCGGCGCTCTCCGGAACCGAGCCGTCGCTCTCCTCGTTACCGGGCACCGGACTCACCCGCGCTCTCGTCTTCGCTCCCCTCCTCGCCCGCCGAGAGCACCGCCTTCGTCAGCACCTCGACGCCCATCGGGAGACTGCGCTCGTCCACGTCGAACGTGGTGGTGTGGTGGCTCGTCGGGTGGTCCGTTCCGACGATGAGGAACGTCGCGCGCCCGCCCTCCCGGTGGGCGCGGTCCATGAGGAACGTCGCGTCCTCGCTGGCGCCGAACGCGGCCCGTTCGGTCACCGTCTCGACGCCCTCGACGCCCGCGGCGACGTCGGCGACGAGTTCCGCCAGTTCGGGGTCGCTGTCGACGCGCGGGGACTCGCTGACGACTTCCACGTCGGCCGTACAGCCGTGCATCTCGGCCGCGGATTCGAGCGTCCGCGAGAGCTTCTCCTTCATGTACTCCATCAGTTCGGTCGTCTCCCCGCGCGCCTCGCCGTGGATGGTCGCCTCCTCGGCGATGACGTTGCTCGCGGTGCCCGCCTCCGCGACGCCGACGTTGACGCGGGTCATCCCGTCGGCGTGCCGCGGGATGCCGTAGGCGTTCTGGATGGCCGTCCCGAGCGCCTGCATCGCGTTGTCGCCCTCGTTCGGGGCCTTACCCGCGTGCGCGGAGGTGCCGTGAAACGTCGCGTCGACGTGGCACATCGCCAGAATCTCCTCGACGCCCGCGACGACTTCGCCCGTCGGGTGGTCGAGGCCGACGTGGACCGCGAAGAGGTCGTCCAGACCGGCGGCGTACTCGCTCTCGGCCATCGGGCGGCCGCCGCCGGACACCTCCTCGGCGGGTTGGAAGAAGACGGTGAAGCGTCCCGCGAAGTCGCTGCGCTTCACGGCGTCGAGGACGGCCAACCCCCACGTCATGTGCGCGTCGTGCCCGCAAGCGTGCATCGTCTCGCCCGTCTCCGAGCGGAACCCCTCGCGAACCGGGGCGTGGTCCTCGTCGTCCGACTCCTCGATGAACAGGCCGTCGATGTCGACGCGGAGGCCGACGTGGGGTTCGTCGGCCTCGGCGGCGTCGGCGCCGGATTCTCTGCTCCGACGGTCGAGGACGGCGACGAGGCCGGTGTTGCCGCCCGCCATCTGCTCGACCAACTCCTCGTCGGCCCCCTGCTCGATTGCGCGGTCCATCCACCGCCGCACCTCCTCGGAGTCGGCGTCGGGGGCGGCCATCCTGTCGTCGGGGTCGTACGCCTCGGTACCGACCGCGAGTTCGTCGACGCCGATGGCCTCGACTTCCTCGACGAGACGCGCCGTGGTGTGAAACTCCCGCCAAGCGGGTTCCGGGTGGCGGTGGAACGCTCGACGCAACCGGCGGAGGTCTAGCTCGGTCGTCGCTACCATACCACGTCATGACACGCGCCACGCACTTAACTGTGAACGGATTCCGTGGACACCGAATACACAAAAGGACTAAGTTCGGCAGCGACGACGCGAAGACCACTCACCATGACGGAGACACCGGACGTCGTCGTCCTCCGCGAGGGGACCGAGGGACTGTCGATGGAGTCGTACGCCGAGACGCTCCGCGAGCGTCTGCCCGAACGAACCGTCGCGCTGGCGCGCACGCCGAAACAGGAACGCGAACTCGTCGCCGGGGCGCGCGTGGCCACCGGCATCGACCTCGACCCCGAACTGGTCGAGTCGGCCGAGAACCTCGAACTGTTCGCCTGTACGTTCGCCGGAACGGACCACGTGCCGACGGACGAACTCGCCGCCCGCGGCGTCGGCGTGACGAACGCCGGCGGCATCCACGCGCCGGGCATCGCCGAACAGGCCATCGGGAACATGCTGACGTTCGCCCGCCGCCTGCACGAGGGGTGGCGGCGGAAGCGGAACAACGAGTGGCGGCACTTCCAGTCGGGCGAGTTCACCGACAGCACCGTCACCGTCGTCGGTCTCGGCTCCATCGGCCAGGCCGTCGTCCAGCGGTTGCAGGGGTTCGAGGTGGAGACGATAGGCGTGCGGTACACCCCCGAGAAGGGCGGCCCGACCGACGAGGTGGTGGGCTTCGACGAGGACGCGGTCCACGACGCCCTCTCGCGGTCGGAGTACGTCATCGTCGCCTGCCCGCTGAACGACCTCACGCGGGGCCTCGTCGGCGAGGCCGAGTTCGCCACGATGCCGCCGGAGGCCGTCCTCGTCAACACGGCGCGCGGCGGCATCGTCGACACCGACGCCCTCGTCTCGGCGCTCCAATCGAACAAGATACGCGGCGCGGCCCTCGACGTGACCGAACCCGAACCGCTGCCGAACGACCACGAACTCTGGGACCTGGAGAACTGCCTGCTCACGCCGCACACCGGCGGCCACACGCCGAAACACTGGGACCGCCTGGCCGACATCGTCGCGGAGAACCTCGACCGCCTCGAGTCGGGGGAGGAACTGGTGAACGAGGTGCTCGCGCCGGGCGGGGAGTAATCGAGGGAGGACGAGTGGAGAGCGGAGAGAAACGAGCGACTCAGTTCAGGGCCACAGGCCCCGCGTCGACTTCGCCTCGGCGACCCGTTCGAGCGCCACGACGTAGGCGGCGTTGCGCCACGTCACGTCCTTCTGCTCGTACTGGGTCCGCACGTCGTCCCACGCCGAGAGCATCTGCGACTCCAGTTCCTCGTGGACGCGGTCGAGCGTCCACTGCCGGCGGTTGATGTCCTGCAACCACTCGAAGTAGGAGACGGTGACGCCGCCGGCGTTCGCGAGGATGTCCGGAACGACGGGCACCTCGCGGTCGGCGAGAATCTCGTCGCCGGCGAACGTCGTCGGCCCGTTCGCCCCCTCGACGATCAGGTCGGCCTCGATGTCGTGGGCGTTCTCGGCGGTGACGACGTTGCCGATGGCGGCCGGAATCAGCACGTCCACGTCGAGTTCGAGTATCTCCTCGTTCGAGAGCGTCTCCGAGGCGTCGTAGCCCATCACCGCGCCGGGTTCCTCCTCGTGGGTGGCGACCGCTTCGGTGTCGAGGCCGTCGGGGTCGTAGATGGCGCCGTTGACGTCGGAGACGGCGACGACGTTCGCGCCCCACTCGTCGAGGGCCCGGGCGGCGTTGGCGCCGACGCTCCCGAATCCCTGGACGGCGACGGTCGTCTCCGAGAGGTCCCAGTCGTAGTAGTCGACGACCTCTCGGGTGACGATGGCGACGGAGCGACCCGGCGCCTCCTCGCGCCCGTAGCTGCCGCCGATGACCGGCGGCTTCCCGGTGACGACGCCCGGCGTCGTCTCGCCCTGCTGCATCGAGTAGGCGTCCATGAACCACGCCATCGTCTGCGCGTCCGTCCCCATGTCCGGCGCGGGGACGTCCTGCTTCGGCCCGACGACGTCGCGGAGTTCCTCCGCGAACCGCCGCGTCAGCCGCTCTGTTTCCTCGTCCGAGAGCTCCTTCGGATTGACTGCGACGCCGCCCTTCCCCCCGCCGAACGGGAGGTCCATCACGGCGCACTTCCACGTCATCCACATCGAGAGCCCCATGCACTCCTCTGCGCTCACCTCAGGGTGATACCGGAGGCCGCCCTTGTACGGCCCGCGGACGTCGTCGTGTTGCGCGCGGTACCCCGTGTACACGTCGAGCGACCCGTCGTCGCGCTTGAGGGGCACCGAGACGCGTTCGACCCGCGTCGGGTGTCGGAGCCGTTCGACGACGTTCGCGTCCACGTCGACGTGCGCCGCCGCTCGTTCGAGCTGTCGCCGGGCGGTCACGAGCGCCGAGTCCGCGTCCGATCCGTCCGCGTCGTCTTCGTCTGGTGCCATATAGGTGGACGTGACGAACCATCGTGTTAAATTAATCGGTGACGTACCCCCGGCTGCTCGAACTGGATTCGTCTTCTTCGAGCTTCGATGAGATACAATTCGAGTCCGAAAAAGTATTGCGTCAACCAAAAGCGACGCGGCGGGTCGGCTCCCGTCAGACCGCCGCCCTCACGCCGAGAACAGTTTTCGCGGGAACTCCGCGAGCGTCTCCGCGCCGTTCGAGGTGACGCGGAACGTCTCGGAGAGTTCGGCGCCGAAGTCGTCGAACCACAGCCCCGGAATCATGTGGAACGTCATGTCCTCCTCTAACACCGTCTCGTCGCCGGGGCGGAGGCTGGCGGTGTGTTCCCCCCAGTCCGGCGGATAGCCGAGGCCCATCGAGTAGCCGATTCGCTCCTCCTTCTCGATGTCGTACTTCGCGATGGTGTCGCGCCACGCCTTCTCGACGCGTTCGCAGGTGACGCCGGGTTCGGCGACGTCGAGGGCGGCTTCGACACCCTCGACGACTATCTCCATCCGTTCGGTCATCTCCTCGGGCGGGTCGCCGACGTAGGCGGTGCGCGCGAGCGGCGAGTGATAGCGGTGCCGACAGCCCGACAGTTCGATGATGACCGGGTCGCCCGCCTCGAACTCCCGGTCGGTCCACGTCAGGTGCGGCGTTCCCGTGTGGTCGCCGGAGGGCATCAGCGGAACGATGGAGGGGTAGTCGCCGCCGTAGTCGTCGGTGCCGCGGATGAGGGCGTCGTAGATGGCCCGGGCCGCCTCCGACTCGGGGACGCCCTCGGCGACGGTATCGATGCCCGCCCGCATCGCGTTCTCGGAGATGCGAGCGGCCTCGCGCATGTAGTCGAGTTCCCGTTCGGACTTCTTTATCCGAACCCAGTTGACCAGGAGCGTCGCGTCCGAGAACGACGCCTCGCCGAGGTTCTCCTGCAGGCGCGTGTAGGACTTCGCGGTGAAGTAGTAGGCGTCCATCTCCAGTCCGATTTTTCCGTCAGAGACGCCGAGGGCCTCGAGGACGTCCGCGATGTAGTCCATCGGGTGCAGGTCGTGCGGCGAGTGGACGTGGTCGTCGCTGTAGGAGTCGATGCTCTCCTCGGAGAGCCACGTCGTCGCGCGCGCGCCGTTGGCGTCCATCCCGCGGCCCACCCAGACGGGTTCCTCGCGGTTCGGGGTCACGACGACGGCCTGATTCACGTAGAACGACCAGCCGTCGTACCCCGTGAGGTAGTTCATGTTCGCCGGGTCGGTGACCAGGAGGGCGTCCAGTTCCTCCTCGCGCATCCGCGCTTTCGTCTCCTCGATACGTCGCTCGTACTCGTCGGGGTCGAAGATTGACTGTCGCATGCTAGCGAGACTCTACGGGTAGTTCGCCCAACGCCGATATAACTGTTTTCGTGCGACAGGTCGGTGGTCAGTTTCTGTGTACAGTCCCTATGGAAATTGTGGACAACTTATTTACGACAGTTACACCTCAACACGCGTATGGCACGCGGACCACCGATAACGGAACTCCACTACGACGAGGCACCGTCGGTCGACTCGGTTCCCGGACCGAAGTCCCGAGAACTCATCCGACGACAGGAGGAAATCGACAGCAGCGCCGTCGCCTACCCCGAGGACATCCCCATCGCGTTCGACTCCGGGAAGGGGGCCACCGTCCGCGACGTCGACGGCAACACCTTCATCGACATGTTCGCCGGCATCGGCGTCCTCAACGTCGGCCACTCGAACCCCTACGTCTTGGAGGCCGTCCACGAACAGACCGACAAGTTCGTCCACACCGTCGACTTCCCCACCGAGGCGCGCCTCGAACTCATCGAGAAACTCGACGAGATAGCGCCGGAGGGTCTGCGCGGGAACATGCGCACCGTCTTCGGCGGCCCGACGGGGAGCGACGCCGTCGAGGCGGCCATCAAACTCTCGAAGTACAACACCGACGGCACCGGCCTCGTCGCCTTCCGCGGCGCCTACCACGGCGCGACCAGCGGCGCGATGAGCGTCACCTCGAACAAGAAGTTCAAGGAGGCGTACACGCCGCTCCTCCCCGACGTGGTTCACGCCCCGTATCCGAACCCGTTCCGGGACGACAAGTCGCCGCAGGCGTCCGTCGAGCACGCCCTCGAAGAGGTCCAAGAGATACTCGAAGACCCCTACGGCGGCCTCGCGAACCCCGCGGGCATCATCGTCGAACCGATTCAGGGCGAGGGCGGCGTCGTCACCCCGCCGGAGGGCTTCCTGCAGGGCCTGCGCGACATCGCCACCGACAACGACGTTCCCCTCGTGTTCGACGAGATACAGTGCGGCCTCGGCCGGACGGGGCAGTGGTGGGCCAACGAGTGGGACGGCGTCACGCCGGACATCATGACCACGGCGAAGGCCCTCGGCGGCGTCGGCTTCCCCCTCTCGGCGACGATGTACCACGAGGACCTCGACACGTGGGGGTCGGGCGACCACGCCGGCACCTACCGCGGCCACGTCGTCGGCATGCGCGCCGGCACGCGGGCCATCGAGTACATTCAAGAGCACGACCTACTCGCGCACGCGCGTGAACTCGGCGAGTACCTCCGGACGCGACTCGAGGAGGCCGGCGAGTCGAACCCGCAACTGGCCGAGGTGCGCGGACGGGGCCTGTTCGTCGGCGCGGAGTTCGTCGACGCCGACGGGAACCCCGAGGGCGACATCGCCGACGAGATTCAGGATTACTGCTTCGAGCACGGCGTCCTCGTCTGGAAGGCCGGCCGCCACGGCAACGTCCTCAGACTGCTCCCGCCCCTCGTGCTGACGCGGGACCTCGCCGAAACCGCGATGGACGTCATCGTCGACGCCGTCGAACACGCGACGACGGCGACGGCGACGCGGTAGGGGAGTTAGTCGTCGAGGCCGTCGGCCGGCGACACCCACACCGTCTTCTTGTTCGTGAACTCCCGGATGCCGTCGGCGGCGAGTTCGCGGCCGTAGCCGGAGTTCTTCACGCCGCCGAACGGGAGTTTCGGGTGCGACTGCACGAGTTCGTTGACGAACGCCGCGCCCGCCTCGAACTCGCCGGCGAGTCGCTCGCCCCGTTCTAAGTCTCCGGTCCAGACGCTCGCCCCGAGTCCGTAGTCGGTGTCGTTCGCCAGTTCCATCGCCTCCTCCTCGCTCCCGACGCGGAACAGGGAGGCGACGGGACCGAACAGTTCGTCGCAGGCGGCGGGGCTCTCCTCCGGAATCTCCTCCAATACCGTCGGCTCGAAGAAGTAGCCCTCGCGGTCCAGCGCCTCTCCGCCGGTGAGCACCGTCGCGCCGGCGTCCACCGTCTCTTTGACTTGCGTCTCCAGGGTGTCGAGGAGGTCCGCGCGGGCGATGGGTCCCACGTCGGTGTTCTCCTCGCGGGGGTCGCCCACCGTCAGCGACTCCATCTCGCGGACGAGTCCGTCGCGGAACTCCTCGTAGACGTCCTCGTGGACGATGAACCGCTTGGCGGCGATGCAGGCCTGCCCGTTGTTGTTCACGCGGGCCTGCGCGGCCACCTCGCACGCCCGGTCGAGGTGCGCGTCGTCGAGGACGACGAACGGGTCGCTCCCGCCGAGTTCGAGCACGGAGGGTTTGAGGTTGTTCCCGGCCGTCTCGGCGACGGCGCGGCCCGCGCGGACGCTGCCGGTCAGCGTCGCCGCGGCGACCCGGTCGTCGGCCACGGCGTCGTGTATCGCGTCGGTGTCGACGACGAGCGTCTGGAAGACGCCCTCGGGGAAGCCGGCGTCGGCGAGAATCCGCTCGACGGCCGTCGCACAGCCGGTGACGTTGGGCGCGTGGCTGAGAAGCATGGTGTTACCGGCCGCCAGCGTCGGCGCCGCGACCCGCAGCACCTGCCAGAACGGGTAGTTCCACGGCATCACGGCGACGAGGGGGCCGAGGGGTTCGTAGGACACCTTCGTCCGCGCCTCGGGGTGGACGCCGACGCGTTCGTCCTGCAGGAACTCCGCGGCGCGTTCGGCGTAGAACTCGCAGACCCACGCGCACTTTTGAATCTCCCCGCGGGCCTGCGAGACGGGCTTGCCCATCTCCTCGGTCATCAGTTCGGCGTACTCGTCCTCGTTCTCGCGGAGGACGTCGGCTATCGACCCGACGAGCGCCTGTCGCTCGGTGATGAGCCGGTCGCGCCACGACGCGAAGCGGTCGGCCGACGCGTCGAGCATGCGGTCGAGGTCGGCGTCGTCGTGGTATTCGTACGTCTCGATATCGTCCTCCGTCGTCGGGTCGGTGGTCGTGAGTTGCATCTCAGGCCACCTTCGCGACGGCGTCTATCTCGACGCGCACGTCCTCGGGGAGGCGGGCGGCCTCGATGCAGACCCGAGCGGGCGGCGTCTCGCCGACGTGTTCGGCGTACGCCTCGTTGACGGCGTCGTAGTCGTCCATGTCGGCGACGTAGACGGTGGTCTTCACCACGTCGTCCATCGACCCGCCGGCCTCTTCGACGACGGCCGCGACGTTCTCCATCGCGCGGTGGGTGTGCGCTCCGACGTCGCCCTCGACCTCCGCGCCGGTTTCGGGGTCGACCGGGCCGAACCCGGAGACGAACAGGAGGCCGTCCGCGAGGACGCCCTGCGAGTAGGGGTTGTCGTTCTGCGGTGCGCCCGCGGCCGATATCGCTGTCTGGTCTGGCATGGGTCTCGGTCGCACCCACTCGCCGGAGGTTCATAAACGTTATTCGGGACGTCGTACACAGAATCCGTTCTCGATTCGCCGAAGCGTCGGGCGGCACCGCGGCGTCGAGCGTCAGTCGCGCAGGTCGTCTGCCCGTCCGTTCCGCCGTTCGGTCGCCTCGGAGACGGCGTCGAGGAACGCCGGCATCTCCGCCTTCATCCCGGAGCGCATCTCCGCGGAGGAGAACTCCTCGGACTCGGTCATGAGGCGGACGAACGCGCGGAGTTCCTCGTCGGTCACCTCGTCGAACCGTTCGGCCTCCAGTTTGTCGACGACGTCGTCGACGTCGATTCGGCCGACCGGGTCCACGCTGAAGTCGACGGTCACCATGCGGTAGTCCGACCCTGCGAGTTTCTGCTCGGCCCGGTTGACGCCCTGCCCGAGCATGTCCTTGAACGGGACGTGGTAGCCGAGGGTGCCGAGGTGGAGGAAACCGAGCATGTCGACGATTCCCCGCGTGTAGGCGTCGCGGGCCTCGTCCTCGGGGTTGAACACCGTCTCCCGGTCGCGGTCCTCCAGGTGCTCGAAGAGGATGGAGAAATCGAGGATGGCGTTCCGCAGGCGGCGACGGATGCGGTTGCGCTTCTGCTTTTTCGAGTGTTCGGTGTAGTCCGTCTTCCGCCCGAGGAGGAACTCCCGGTCGCTGGGCGTGAGGATGCCGCGCGCTCTGTCCGCCGAGTGCGCGAGCGTCTCGTCCGCGGCGTCCGCGTCGGGGGCATCTGTCATACACACTTCTCGTGTACGTCTTCGGATAAGATTTGCGAACTACGAGAACACATCACACGGGAGCGAGCGTCCGTCAGACGGCGGATATCCGAACTCGCTCGGACGGTCCGACTCGGCTCCGTACCCGACTACAGAAACCGTGTAGCCGGCCGAGACGTCCGGCCGGCGGCGGTACTCGCTCGGCGTTCGCTCCCACAACGTTTAACCGGGCGTTCCAGCATGTCGTTGACACGCACTCGCACACAGATATGCACTCGAATCAGAGCGACGGACTCGGCAGTCGTTCGCGGGGATACAGCGCCGTCAACCACCGGGTCGCGTGGGGGACCGGCGGAGGGGACGCATGAGCGAGAGCGACGGCGTCGTCTCCGAGTTCCTCGACGAGATAGAGCCGACCATCTTCGGCTTCGGCGCGGGAATCACCCTCCTGTTCGTCGTGCTCTTCGCGTTCCGCCCGCAGGTGGCGAGCGACGTCGTCTCCGGCGTCAACCAGTTCGTGCTCGCGCGGTTCAACTGGGCCTTTCTCATCGTCATGCTCGTGCTCGTCGGCTTTCTGGCCTTCCTCATCCTCGGTCCGTGGGGGAAACTCACGCTCGGAGAGGGAAGCCCCGAGTTCAGCTACGTCTCGTACTTCACGATGATCTACTCGGCGGGGTTGGCCGCGGGCATCGTCTTCTGGGGGCCGGCCGAGGCGGTGCTGCACTACTCGACGGTGCCGCCGCTGTACAGCGTGGCCGCCGAGTCCCAGGCCGCCATCCCCATCGCCGTCCAGTACAGCCTGTTCCACTGGAGCATCACCCAGTGGTCCTGCTTCACCGTCATGGGTCTCGGCATCGGCTACTTCGCGCACGAACACGGGGCGCCGCTCCGCGTCTCGGCCGTGCTGACGCCGTTCGTCGGCGCCGACAACGTGGACAACCTCCTCGGGAAACTCGTCGACATCCTCGCGGTGTTCGCGACGCTCGGCGGGGTCGCCACGTCGCTCGGTCTCATCGGGAGCCAGTTCCTGACCGGTATCGAGTTCAACTGGGGGTACCAGATCGGCGACGTCGGGACGGTGGCCATCATCACCGGGATGACCGTCCTGTTCACCGTCTCCTTGGTCCTCGGGGTCGACAAGGGTATCCGCCGCCTGTCGAACTTCAACATGGGGCTGTTCGCGCTCTTGATGACTGCGACGTTGCTGTTCGGCCCGACGGTCCGCATCCTCGAACTGGGTACGCAGGCCACGGGCGGCCTCATCGGTGACTGGTTCCAGATGAGCCTGTTCACCGACTTCACGGGCGGGGGGTCGTGGTCGAACGCGTGGACGGTGTTCTACTGGGCGTGGCCGCTGGCGTGGTCGCCGTTCGCCGGCCTCTTCATCGCCCGCATCTCGCGCGGCCGGTCGGTCCGCGAGGTGGCGTTCACCGGCATCGTCGCCACGTCGCTGGCGACGATTCCGTGGTTCGCCATCGTCGGCGGCACCGCCACCCTCTTCCAGCACAACGGCGTCGTCGACATCCTCGGACCCGTCGGACAGTACGGCGAGGCCGTCTCGGGCTACCTCCTGTTCCAAGCGCTCGACGTGGCGTGGATTCCCCTCCCGGTGGGGACCATCCTCCTGTTCGCGTTCCTCGTCCTCGTGACGACGTTCTTCGTCACCTCGGCGGACTCCTCGACGCTCGCCGTCTCGATGATGACCACCGGCGGGAAGGCCGAACCCTCCGCCGTCAGTCGCGTCTTCTGGGGCGTCCTCCAGGGCGTCGTCGCGTCCATCCTCATGGTCATCGGCGGCGTCGAAGCGCTCCAGTCGGCCGCCATCATCACCGGCGGGCCGTTCGCCATCGTCTGTCTCATCGCCGTCGCCGGCCTCGCCAAATCGTTCAACCGGCAGTCGGAGAACGTCCTCCTCCAGGAGGAGACGGTGCTGTACGGCGACACCGGCGGATCGGAGTCGGCCGACGCGGACGGACGGCCGACGGGGGCCGACGACGACTGAGCGGACTTCCGGGGTCGCCAATCACCCCACGATTCGGCAGCGACGAATCGACTCGATGACTCATTTCTGGAGAAATATCTTCTACCGTCGTACGTTCGTCCGACTATGACCCCAGACCCCTCGCTCCGCAGTTCGCGCGTCCAGTTCGTTCCCGAGAGCGGAACACTGTCTATCGCGTCTGCGCTTCTGCGTGTCGCCGAAGCCTCGAAAACTCCTTTTCCGTTACAAATCTATGACTGTACTTCTTTGGGGTCATCGAGGGACTGTCCCGCAGAGAATACAGAACGGGAAGTGACGGAAGAAAAAACCGAGTCGCGCGGACCGCCCGAGCGGCGCGTTTTTTGTCCGAAAGATGGTGAAGATTAGGTATAAACGGAAAGAATATGATTTTTAGATGCAGTGCGCTCCGACACTGCATCGGCCGCGTCCGATTTGAGTGCCGAGAGCGTGCAAACAACTCGCACACGTGGGTTTCGTTCCGCTCTCAGGAATGGATTCCGAAGAAGCCGTTCGAGAGTTACTTCGCGGCTCGAATCGGACAGAAGAATTTATCTTTCCGCGTATATACAAATTCTTACCGTTTCGATGAGTTTCTAGGCCTATTTATAACCATATTCTAGTTTGCAGTTCTGTAAATCCTATCTTAGATTTATCTATCCCCAGTGTATCTATACTCCTGAAAACGATACGTCTAAACTTCGAGACGCTACCCGAATATCGCTCTCGCGGTAACTTCTTGTGAACGTCTCGCCTCTTCGGCGCATGGACGTCCCTCGAACGGTTCGGGTCGCACTCGCGGACCGCCCGGTCGCGGGCGCGACCTGTCTGGAGGCCGGCGCGGGCGTCGGGAAGGCGACCGCGGGGCTCCTCGACGCCGGCGCGGCGCACGTCTACGCGGTGACGAACGACCGCGGCCACGCGCGACTGGTCCGCGAGCGCCTCGCTCCCGACGAACTGGCGCGGGCGACGGTGCTGGAGGCGGACCTCCGGGCGATTCCGCTCCCGGCCGACGCCGTCGACGTCGTCACCGCCCACGCCCTGTTCAACGTCGTCCCGGTCGCGTCGCTGGCCGGCATCGTCTTCGAACTGACGAGAGTCGCGGCGCCGGGCGCCCACCTCGTCGTCGACGACTACGAACCGCTCCCCGAAGACGCCGCGGTGCGGGAGTTGTTCGCGCTGGAGAACGCGGCGACCGAACTCGCGGACGGCCGGCCGGCGCTGACGTTCTACGAGAGAGAGACCCTCCGCGCGCAGTTCGAGGCCCGCGGGTGGGCGTTCGACCGGGAGCGGACGCTGTTGGACCCCGTTCCGTGGACCGAGAACCACGTCGCGGCGCACGCGAACGTCGTCCGCCGGGCCTGCGAGCGCCTTCCGACCGGACTCGGCGAGCAGTTTGCATCGGAGGCGGACCGCCTGGCGGGGGCAATCGGCTCGGAGTCGGTCGGCGAGATGTACGGGCTGGCGTTTCGGCTGTCGGACGACGAGAACCCGACCGATCAGCCCATCGTCACGTCGAACGGCGGTTCCGCGTCCTCGGGGAGCGGCGTCTCGTAGGCGTCCGAGCCGATTTCCTCCTCGAACTCCTCGCGCGCGGCCGCGAGTCGTTCCGCGTCGGCGAGCAGGTCGTACGTCGCCCCCGCGAGCACCTTCGCCGCGAAGGCGACGCCTTTCAGCCCGAAGTCGCCGTTGGCGGCGACGACCTGCCAGGAGTGACCGGGCGTTCCGACGGGCCACGTCGCCGCGTTGAACTGCCCGGTGGGAGTTATCCAACTCACGTCACCCACTTCCGTCGACCCGTGGGTCTGCCGGTCGTGGTCGTACGGCGCGACCGGTTCGGCGTATAACGCCTCACCCTCGACCTCGTCTCGGAGGTCCTCGGGGAGTTCGTCGAGGCGCGACTCGATGCGCTCGTCGGGCACCGTCGCCTGCAACTCGGCGGCGAACTCGCGGTCGGCGTCGTCGTAGGGGACGGGACCGGCCGTGTCGATGTTCTCCCATATCAACTCGGAGACGACGCCGTTCGCGCGGTAGTCGTAACAGCCGGTGAGAAACCGCTCGGACACCTCGGTCTGCGTCATCATCGCGGCCGCCTCGGCGATATCGCGGAGCCAGTCGGTGTTGCGCTCGACCTCCTCGCGGGTCGGCGCGCGGACGTAGTACCACACCGTCGACTCGGCGGGCACCACGTTCGGCGCGCTCCCGCCGTCGGGTATCGAGTAGTGCATCCGCGCGTCGTCGGAGACGTGCTCGCGCATGTACTCGACGCCGGTGTTCATCAGTTCCACCGCATCGAGCGCCGACCGCCCGGAATCCGGCGCGCCGCCGGCGTGCGCGGAGACGCCCTCGAACGTGAACGTGAGGGAGTTCAGGGCGTTCGAAGAGCCCATCCGCGGCGTGCTGAGGTCGCCGGGGTGCCACGTCAGCGCGGCGTCCAAGTCGTCGAAGGCGCCCGCGCGGGCCATGTACGTCTTGCCGACCAGCGTCTCCTCGGCCGGACAGCCGAAGAAGACGACGGTGCCCGACACCTCGCCGGCGTCGACGGCGTCGGCGAGAGCGAGGGCCGCGCCCACGCCGGCCGTCCCGAAGAGGTTGTGCCCGCAGCCGTGGCCCGGACCGTCGGCCTCGACGGGGTCGCGGTCGGCCGACACGGACTGCGAGAGACCCGGCAGCGCGTCGTACTCGCCCAAGATGCCGATTCGCGGGTCGCCGTCGCCGTACTCCGCGACGAACGCCGTCGGCATCCCGGCGACGCCCGTCTCCACGTCGAATCCGCCGTCTTCGAGCGCCTCGACCAGCGTCGCCGCGGACTCCTCCTCGTGGAGACCCAACTCGGGGGTCTCCCACAACTCCCGTGCGATGGCCGTCAGTTTCGACTCGTCGGCGTCGATCCGCTCGAAAAGTTCCGATTTGGTCACGGTCTCGGGTCGGAGTGGCCGACTATCAACCTGTGTCTCGCGGCGGTTCGGCTAGAGATTTCTGAAAATTGCAAAAATTTCAGAGTGTTCGGAGCGCGTGCGCTCGGAAGGCGGAATCCGCCGCGACCGGACGGCCGGCGCCGACGGCGGCCGCGTCGGAGCGACGCCGGTGCAGTCAAACCCCTCCACCCTCTATCACGCGTAGAGACCGTATGGACAGACAACGTGACACGGCGCGGGTTCCCATTCAGGCCCTCAAACGGCAGGTCGCGGACGCCGTGGGCGCCTCCGCGTCGCTCGTCGAGATAGAGCGGGTGGACGTCGAGGAGAGCACGCTGGCGGTGGAGTACTCGCTCCCGACGGGCGACGCGCCGATAGTCGAAGTGTACGTCGACCACCCCGACGGGCGGACCGACTCGACGCTCGTCGAACTGGGCGAACCGGCGGGGCTGAAGGTGTACGGCGAGACGATTCGCATCGAGTACGCCGGCCGCGACAGCGAGACGAACGACGTCCTCGTGAGCGTCGACCAGCGACGCGGCGACGACTGGGTGACGCTGCTCGGGTGCGGGCAGATGTGGGCCGTCGAGAGCGAACGCGACGGCGAACCGGTGCGCGTGACCTGTCACGCCGAGACGCCGCGGACGGACGAGGACGAAGCCGACGAGGCCGACGAACCGGAGGACGTGACCGAGGACGGCGACGACGTGGACATCGGCCTCGGCGCCGAGTCCGAGTGGTGAGGCGGTCGGCGGGAGGCCGTCGGCGGGGCGCGCCACCAACCGTCCACTCAAGTACCCGGAGGTAGAACCTCGACCGATGCCAATCGTCGAAGTGACGCTCCCCGACGAACTGCTGACCGAGTTCGAGCAGCTCGTCGACCAGGAGTTCGTGAGCGAGGAGCAGGCGGCGGAAGAACTGATAAGCATGGGTATCGACGCCTACAACGTCAACGTCGTCGACGAGTCGACGCCCGGCGACGACTTCATGGACGGCGCGGAGAACAACCTGTTCGACACCGCGAACGACCCGGGCGCGGCGGACGACGACCGCCTCTGAACGGACTCCACTTTTCGGCGGCGGAGCTCGCTCGCGAGCGACCCCGTCCGCTATCGAACTCGACCGGTCGGCGGAAGCCGCGGCCGTAGCGGACGCCGGAGGCGTCGTCGAGCGAAATAAGAAGTGAATCGAGCGCGGCGGAGTGGCGCGTCAGTCAGTCGCTTCCGCAGTCGACGGGTACCTCGACGTTGGGACCGACCGGGTCGCCGCTGTCGGGGTCGAACGCGCGGAGCACGGCCGTTCCGTTCTCGACACCCGTGAGACTCAGCGACTCTTCGGGTTCGAGCGTCGGGCGACCGTCGATGACGTTCGGGCCCGCGCTGTCGATGTCGCGGACTTCTATCGTCTCCTCGCTCACGTTCGTGACCCACAGCGTCGCGCCGTCGTCGCCGCACGAAACGGACGTGTCGATGACGTTGCTCATCACGCGGAAGATAGCCGTCGTCCCGCTTATCTCGTGGCCGACGAAGACGAGGGGGTCGTCGGTCGGGCTCTCCCCGACGGAGGCGAAGTCCAGACCCTCGGGGCCGAGGTCGCCGGCCGCGCCGGCGGGCGCGTCGCCCTCGGCGATTTCGCCCTGGATGTCGAACGAGAGGTCGCGGTTGTTCACGTAGTCGACGAACGTGGGTTCGTGCGGGTCGGTTATCTCGTAGACCATCACGCCGCCCATGCGTTCGAGGCCGATGAACGCGTAGTGCCGGTCGCCGACCCGGCCGAGCGTGAGGCCCTCCGGTTCGGGCCCCTTGTTGTCGCTCCGACTGTCGCCGGTGTTCTCCGTGTTGTCGTTGTTGAACCGGTCGCCGTACCGCTCGGCCGTGATGCGCTCGAAGTCGCTCCCGCTGTCGAACACCATCTCGCCGTCCTCGGTGAAGATGCTGAACGACCGCCCGCCGAACACGTATATCTCCTCGTAGTAGCCGTCGCCGTCGGTATCGCCGAGCGTCTTCGTCACGCCCTTCGGGCCGAGATTCTCGGGCGCTTGGAGTTCCTCGACGCTGTCGATACCCTCGATGTCGTCGATACCCTCGATGTCGTCGAAGTCGAACGCGTCGGGGTCGAGTCTGAGGTCGGCGACTTCGGCCTCCTCGCTGTAGGCGTCGTAGTCGCGGCTGTCGCCCTCGTTGGCCGTGACGAGATAGGTCTCGTCGTCCGGGCTGTACGCGGCGATGGCGTCGGGCTGGAGGATACCGTTGATCGGCCAGTTGCGGACGTCGGCGCCGCCGTCCTCGTTGCTGGCGTCGAGTTCGTTCCCCGCGAGGCTGTAGTCTTTGAACCCGAGCGGCAGGAGGTCGGTGACCTCCGCGTCTTCGATGTCGATTTCGGCGATAGCGTTGTTCTCCTGCAGCGAGACCCACGCGGTCTGTGAGTCGTCGCTTATCGTCACGTACTCCGGCTCGAAGTCCTGCGAGGCGCTGGCGTTCGGACCGAAGATGCGGATGCCCTTCTCCCGAAGCTCCTCTTCTTCCCCGTCGAACGCGGTGAAGTCCGCGGTGCTGACCGAGGGCTCCTCGACGCCCTCGGAAACGTCGACGATGCTGACGGAGCCGCGGGGGTCGTACGCGTAGTTGTCCGTCGGTTCGCCCTCGTTCGCGACGAGCGCTCGCGTCCCGTCGGGGGTGAACGTGACCTTGTCGGGCAGGGGGCCGACCGCCGCCGTACCCAGGAGTTCGAGCGTCTCCGGGTCGTACAGACCGACCTGGCCGGGGTCTTGGGCGACCTCCGCTTCGAGGGCGACGGCGACGACGTGCTCGGACGTCGAGACGCTGTTCGCGGAACTCACGCCGTCGACCCCGCCCGTGGCGTCTATCTCGCCGACCTTCTCGGGCGCGGTCGGGTCCGAGACGTCGAGGACGTCGACGCCGCCGAGGTCGGCGTTGATCACGAACAGTCGGTGCGTCGGGGCGTGGTACGCGATAATCTCGGCCCCGCCCTCGTCGAAGATGCCCGACTCGTACCGACCGATCTGTTCCAGTCTGACGTGGTCGTGCTTCGCGGGACTCCCCCTCGGATGGGGGGCGGTCGCCCCGCCCCTCACCGTCGAGTCGTCGCTCGCGGTGGCTGTGCCAGTTAGCAATCCGAGTACGGCCCCTCCCGTGAGACCCAGGACGCGTCGGCGTCCGAGGTCCAGCGTCTGTCGTGAACCCGTCACAGGTCGTAGTCCCGAGATGTCGTCTTAGTCCTGTGTAATACCGTACATGTCGGCTATTGTCCCGAACGGTCGGCCCGGTTCGTATATATGTAAATCATTTTAGAATGGTACGGGTGGAACCAAATTCTCCTGAAAGGCACACTCTTCATAGAGTGTAGAACGGAGAGCTACCGTTCGGGAGGCGCGAGCCGACGTCGACGCGCTCGGGTCACTCACTCCCGTTGCGCGATGTCGGCCAACCGGTCGCTCCCGGCGGCGGCGAAGCCGCCGTGGTAGCACAGCGTCCGCGAGATATCCAACTCCGAGAGCGCTCGAACCGACATCAGCGCCGTGTCCATCTCCTCGGTGAACGTCGGGTCGGGTCCGTTCAGTTGGCCGTCCGCGGCGGTGGCGGCGTCGCCCGCGAGCAGGAACGACTCCTCGGGGAAGTACAGCGAGACGTGGCCGGGGGTGTGTCCCGGCGTCGGGACGACGTGCGCCGGGCCGGCGCGGGTGTCGAGCGTCGCTTCGCCCGCGATGGCCACGTCGACGGCAACGGGTTCGTACCGGTCGTCGCCGGGGTCGGAGCCGCGCGGGGGTTCCGTCCCGTCGACGACCCGCGCCGCGCGTTCGCTCGCGACGACGACGGCGTCCGTCCGGTCGACGACGCGCGCGAGGCCGCCGGCGTGGTCGCCGTCCTGGTGGGTGAGGAAGGCGAGACGCACGTCCGAGAGGGCCAAGCCCGCCTCCGCGAGGCCCGCTTCGAGTTGGTCGACGGTGTGAGCGAACCCGGCGTCGACGAGAACGAGGCCGCGGTCCGTCTCGACGGCGCAGGGCCAGAATCGTCGGGTCTCGCCGTCCGATTCGAGTTCGACCGGGAGCGGGTGTACAGCGTCGGGGACGTTCATGCCCGAGAGTCGGGCGGGACCGTCAAGGCGGTACCGGCGCCGGCGACTCGTTCCGGGGACGCCCGCGCCGTTTACTTAGACATCGCGCGCCGACGCTCACGCCAGCGCCAGCGGGACGGGCGTGAAAGAGAGCGCGCCGAGGAGGAGCGTCACCGCGCCGACGGCGAGTCGGAACGCGCCGAGGGGGGAGTCGTCCACGGGTTCGGCGCCGCCCGCGCGGGCGAACAGCAGCGCGAGGAAGCCCCAGAGCACCCAGAGGCTCAGCGACTGGCCGTCGGCGAAGACGTACGTGTAGGCGCCGAGGGCGAACAGGGGGATGGGGACGAGTCGCTGGACCGTCGCGTGCGCGCGGCCGAACATGGCGCGGACGACGTGGCCGCCGTCGAGTTGGCCGACCGGCAGGAGGTTCAGGAACGTCACGAACGCCCCCACCCACCCGCCGACGACGACGGGGTTGGCCATCAGCGAGGGGTCCGCGTAGGTGAGCGGTCGACCCAGCGCGGCCGCGACGATTTGGATGAGCGGCGGGTAGCCCAGTCGGACGGGGAACGCCCCCACTTCGACGGGCGGGAGGGAGACGCCGACGGCGGTGACGACGACGGTGGCGACCAGACCGGCGAGGGGGCCGGCGACGCCGATGTCGAACAGCGACTCCCGGTCGGGGAGCGTGTCGCGCATGCGGATGACCGCGCCCATCGTGCCCAGGAGCGTCGGGACGGGGATGAAGTACGGCAGCGACGCCTGCACGTCGTGGTAGCGGCTGGCGACGTAGTGGCCGAGTTCGTGGACGCCGAGGACGCCGAGGACGGCGGCGGCGAACGGCCACGCCTCGACGATTCCGAGGGGGTTCGAGAGGGCGTCGATGCCGTACCACTGCGAGCCCGCGA
Source organism: Halogeometricum sp. S3BR5-2 (assembly GCF_031624635.1). Lineage (NCBI taxonomy): Archaea > Methanobacteriati > Methanobacteriota > Halobacteria > Halobacteriales > Haloferacaceae > Halogeometricum > Halogeometricum luteum. The sequence goes on from NZ_JAMQOQ010000003.1 coordinate 186,452, forward strand.
ACAGCGTCGTGACGACGGTGAGACAGAAGAGCGCGACGTTCGTCGTCGGGAACTCGTCGACGCCGGTGGTGCGCTCGCTGGCGACGAGGACGTACTCTCCGAATTCCCGCTCCACGGAGACGGTGTACCCCCGTTTGCGGAACACCGGCGCGACGACGCGGACGACGGACTGGCGGTCCGAGCGGGGCTGGCCGTAGTAGCGTATCTCCTCCCCCTCGGCCTCCACCTCGTAGACGTCGAACGCACCGGCGAACCGGCGGGGTTCGGGGGCGCCGCCGAGAGCCGTCTCGGTCATATTACCGGTACGTGCCGGACGTACATATGTCCACAGACTCCGGCGGGCGGCGAACGTCGGCCGACGGACGACGAGTGTGGATGAACGGGCGACGACCGACGAGCGCCGGGTTATCTCCTCGGAGCGCGTACAAGTGAGTATGACCATCGCAGACGTCGTCGCGTCGTGGCCGGGCGTCGAGACCCTCCCGCACCGCTTCGGCGGGCGCGAGTTCAGGCTGGGTAGAAACGAGTTCGGGCACGTCCACGGCGACTCGCTGGTCGACATCCCGTTCCCGACAACTATCAGAGACGCCCTCGTCTCGTCCGGACGCGCGCGGCCACACCACGTCCTTCCCGACACCGGGTGGGTGTCGTTCCCCGTCGACGGGGCGGACGGCCGGACGGACGCCGTCGAACTGCTCCGACTCGCGTACCTCCTCCGCCTCGTCGGGCGTCAGCGACGCCCCGGCGCCGAGCCGTCGGCCTCCGAGGTCGACGCCGCCGCGGAACTGGCGGCGATGGACCTCCCGCCGGCGGTCCGGACCGCGGTGGACGAGTACGCTCGCCCCTCGGAACGGGCGGCGTGAGCGTCGCTCGCGCCGGAGACGGCTGATCCGTCGGGTGTGAGAGCCCGCAACGTTCTTTGCGCCCGCCGCACCACTCGGAGGTCGTGGAAGTCACGATTCGGTGCTACGCCGGCGTCGCCGACGCGGTGGGCGAGCGGTCGCTGTCGCGCGTCCTCGAACCGCGCTCGACCGTCGAGGACGTGATTCGCGGCCTCGCCGCGGAGTTCGAAGCCTTCGACCCCGAGTCGCTGTCGAGCGAACTCGTCTGTCGGGTGAACGGCGGCGACGCCGACCGGACGACCCGGCTCTCGGAGGGCGACGCCGTCGTCCTCTCCGAACGGTCCGCCGAGGAGTGACGCGTCAGTCTTCAGTCGTCCGCGGGCGCTCGCCGCGTGAGCGACCCGTCCCGCCACGTGCCGCGGCGGTACCAGAGGTAGGCGATGGCGGCGCCGGCGACGTTCGAGACGGTGAAGGCCATCCAGATACCCGTCGAGCCGTAGCCCCACGACTGCGAGGCGAAGTAGGCGAACGGCAGGCGGATGACGCCGAGCATCAGAACGGAGATGGCCGCCGACGTCAGCGTCTCGCCCGCGCCGCGGAAACTCCCGGTGTACGAGCGCATGATGCCGATGAATCCGAACGTCGGCGCGACCCAGTAGAGGAAGTCCGCGCCGACGCGAATCACCTCGGGGTCGTCGGTGAACACGGCGATGATGGGGTTCGCGCCGACGTAGGCGAGGACGCCCGCCAGCGAGAGGATGACGAACATCGCTACCGCCGCGACGTTCGCCGCTCGCTCCGCGCGGGCCTCCTTCCCGGCGCCGATGTTCTGTCCCGTCATCGTCTCGACGCCGCGCGCGACGGCGATGGCGGGCAGGAAGATGACGGAGAACACCCGCACGCCGATACCGTAGGCGGCGACGACGGTGGTGGGGAACATCCCGACGACGATGAGCAACAGGTTCACCGAGAGGGCGCGTCCCGTCCCCTCGATGGAGGCGGGAACGCCGATAGCGAGTAAGCGTCGGAGGAACTCGAAGTCGGGGCGCATCTGCGAGAGGTGAATCTGGACGCCGCGCGCGCTCCCGAACATGATGTACAGACCGACGACGAGGGCGAGCGACCGCGAGAAGACGGTGGCGATGGCCGCCCCCTGAATCCCGGACCCCACGTAGCCCGTGGCGGCGAACAGTTGCGACTGGAGGCCGCCGAGTCCGAGCATCCCGAACAGCGGGTTCCCGTCGAACCCGAAGATGAGGATGGGGTCGATGGCGATGTTCAGGACGACGGAGCCGAACATGACGAGCATCGGCGTGATGGTGTCGCCGTAGCCGCGCATGAGGGCGACGAAGACGAAGAAGCCGAACATGAACGGCAGGCCCAGCGAGATGACCTGCATGTAACTCGTCGCGAGGGGGAGAACGTCGGGCGAGGCGCCCAAGAGCGAGAGGAACGGCCCCACGAGGAGATAGCCGACGGCGCCGAGAAGCAGCGACCCGAGCAGCGAGAACGTCACCGTCTGGGAGGCGGCGTACTCGGCTCGTTCCTCCTCCTCGGCGCCGGTGTGCTGGGCGACGAGGACGCTGCCGGCGACGGAGAGCCCCATCCCCAGGGAGATGAGGAGAAACACCATCGGGAACGCGAAACTGATGGCCGCCAGCGCGTTCGTGCTGAACTGGCCGAGCCAGAACGTGTCCGCGAGGTTGTACGCCGTCTGGAGGAGGTTCGTGACGACGATGGGCAGAGAGAGGTAGAACAGCGGCCGGGCGATGTCGCCCGAAGTGAGGTCGAACTCGTCGCGGCTCTTGAAGACGCGGTCCAACCGGTCTCGGAGGCTCATTCGGCCGCCACCCCTTCGGACGGGTCGGCCGAGAGCGTACTGCGGACGTAGCGGCGGAACGCGGCGAGGGAGTCGTCGAGCGACGCGCCGACGGCGACGTTCCGCGTCCGTGCCCCCTTGACGTAGGTGACGACGAACGACGACGCCTCGTCGGGGTCGACGCCCTCGTCGAACGTCCCGTCGGCGACGCCCGCGGCGAGGACGGAGCGGACGCGGTCGGCGAACGCCTCGTCGAAGCGTTCGAGTCGCGCGCGGTACGCCTCGTCGTAGGGCGCCTGCGCCTCGATTTCGAGCAGTGCGGTTCGGAACTCGCGGGGGTCGCCGCCGGCGGGCGGCAGCGTCACCGTCTCCGCGAGCGACAGCAACCGCTCTTCGGGGTTCGCGCCCGTCACCCCATCGAGACGCGCCTCGAACCGCTCTAAGAGGCGGTCGAGAAAGGAGAGCAGGAGGTCGTGTTTGCCGTCGAAGTGGTAGTGGAGCGCCGCCTTGCTCACCCCGGCCTCGTCGGCGATATCCCGCATCGTCAGGTCGGCGTACCCGCGCGAGCGGAGTGCGCTGTGCGTTCCGTCCATGATGGCGTCGGCGGCGTCAGAGCTCATTCGAAATCGACCGAGAATCGGTCACTGTACTGATTGACTGGCCGGTCAGTCAAAAGCGTTGTAGCTTCAGGGTCCCGTGCCGCCAACGACAGAGCTAAACCCCGTGAGCGGTCGAAACTCCTCGATTCGCCGTCGAACCGTCGAGCCGTCGGGCCGTTCAGGCGAAGAACTGGTTCGCGTCGCCCCAGAACAGGTCGACGGGGGGCGGCGTCTCCTCCACCAGCGCCTCGAACGTCCGCTCCCCGAGCAAGTCCCGGGTGACCTCCTCCGAGAACATACCGGACCGGAAGAGATTCCACACTTCCTCCTTCTGCGCGTCCGTTAGCTCGGCTGCCATGTGCCACGCATGGACGCGGGGGCATATTGGTGTGCGCATCGTTACTCGGGTTAATCGCGCGTTAAGCCCCCGAAAACACGCGTTTCGTCGAGTATCGGGCGCAAGCCTCACTCGGCGGCGAGTGAATCGAGCCGGGCGTTTCGGCCGAAGTTACCCGGACATCCCCTGTGTGTCCTGCGCGACGATGAGGTCGAAGGCGGTGTCCGCGGGTTCGTCGTCGGGCGTGAGATAGCCCGCCGCGAACGCCGTGTACGCCTGTCCGCCCGACAGGCTCACGTCGAAACTGGCGGCGACGTCGCCGTCGTTGCCCTCCGTGTCGCCGCGCACCTCCAGGGTGTAGTCGCCGGCGGGGACGGTGGTCGTGCTGCTCTCGCCGTAGGCGACGCCGTCGAACACCGCGTCGCCGTTCGAGGCGAGCGTCACGTCCACCGCGGGCGCGTCGGGGGAGGCGTGGACCAACCGGACGCGGGCCATGTCGCCGCCGGGGGTCGAACCGTCGCCCTGCAGGACCAGCGGTTCGAAGGCCTGGTCGGCCATGTCGCCGATTTCGCCGGTCGCGGCCACGGTGTACATCATCCCCGCCTCGACGGGGACGGCGCCCTCGAAGACGACCGTGTCGGGGTCGCCCGCCGCCGTGATCCGGACCTGTCGCTCCCCGGCGGGCACGGCGAGGTACTCGCTCACGGCGCCGAAGGGAACGTCCTCGAGGACCGCCGAATCGTCGACGTACACGTCGACGTTCGGCGCGTTCGGGGCCACGTGCGCCACGCGGACGGAGGCGGACTCCCCCTCCGTTCCGGTGCCGTCGCCGGACTCGGTTTCCGTCTCCATCTCGGTTTCGCTGGCCATCTCGGTCGACATCTCCGTCTCGGTCGCCGTCGACCCTTCGGTCTCGGTGCCGCCACCACCGCCCATGCAGCCCGCGAGACCGACCGCGAGTCCCGTTCCGATACCGATCAGCGCGCGCCGTCGAGTCGTCTCGGAGTCGTCTGAGTTCATGCGTCGTACGGCAAGGACGATGCCGGATTAACCGCTTTCGCAGTTCCGACTCAAATTGCACTCAACTCTCGGGTGACTCCCGGTCGAATCTCCCCCAAGACGCCGCGTCGACGGCGACGGGAGAGCGGACGCTCGCGGTGGCCGCTCTCCGCGTTCCGTGCCGCCGCCGATTCGGGGGCGTTCGGACGACGGACGCGCCCGGGTTCGGTGGTTTCTTGTCGAGCGACGACCACCAACGTCACCATGGAGACGGTCCTCTGGCAGGTTCTTGCCGGGACACGAGGAGGGCCCAACCGCGCGCGGATTCTCCGGGCTATCGACGAGCGTCCTCGCAACGCGAATCGGCTGTCCGAGGACCTCGATATGGCCTACAACACTATCAGACACCACCTCGAAGTTTTAGAGGAGAACGGCGTCGTCACGAGCGGTGGCTCGGACTACGGGACGGTCTACCTCCCGTCGGACAGAGTCCGCGACCACTGGAACACCGTGGAACGAATCATTTCACAGATCGATGATTAGGCCGAGAGACGCGAACGAACGGGCGCGAACGGACGAGTCGAAGAATCCGAGAGGGGTGCGCGGATGAGTCTCATGCTCGACGCGGCGCGTCTCGCGGCCGCCGTCAACGTGGTGCTGTTGGCGGTGCTTCTGGTCATCTGGATTCGGAACTACCGTGAGATTCGGGCGCCGCTGACGCTCGGCTCCATCGTGTTCGGCGCGCTGCTGCTGACCGAGAACGCCGTCGCGCTGTACTTCTATCTGAGCCCCCCGGCCATGCCGGCGCTCGCCGTCCGCTTCATGATGATTCTCCAAGTGCTCGAGACGGTGGCGATAGCGGTTCTCGCGTACGTCATCTGGCAGTGACGCCGGGCGTCCGTCGCTCCGCGTCGGGAGGCGAGTTCGGGCCTCGACGAACACCCGCGAAAGCCACCGCCACGGTCAGGATTTTGAGGGGGCGCGCGCATCCTCGGGTATGGAACTCGATATCGCGGGCGACGCGGCGCTGGTGACGGCGTCGAGCAGCGGTCTCGGCAGGGCCTCGGCGCGGGCGCTCGCGCAGGAGGGCGTGGACGTCGTGATGAACGGACGCGACGCCGACCGACTCGAATCGGCCGTCGAGGAGGTACAGAAGGACGCGACGAGCGGCGCGACGGTGGTCGGCGAGGCGGGCGACCTGACCGACCCCGACGACATCGAGTCGCTCGTCGAGCGACCCGTCGAGGAGTTCGGCGGCCTCGACCACCTCGTCACCTCCGCGGGCGGTCCGCCCTCGGGTCCGTTCTCCGAGACGACCGACGAGGACTGGGACGAGGCGTTCGACCTGCTCGTGATGAGCGTCGTGCGGACGGTGCGGGCCGCCGAGGAGCATCTCAGGGAGGGCGACGGCGGTACCATCGTCACCATCGCCTCCGGGAGCGTCAAGGAGGCCATCGACGGACTCGTCCTCTCGAACTCGGTTCGGATGGGCGTCATCGGACTGGAGAAGACGCTCTCGAAGGAGTTCGCGCCGGACGTGCGCGCCAACGCCGTCCTCCCCGGGTCCCACGAGACGTCCCGCATCGAGGAACTCGTCGAACAGGGCGTCGAGCGCGGCGAGTACGACTCCTACGAGGAGGGACTCGAGGAGTGGGGCGAGGGCATCCCGACGGGCGGCATCGGCGACCCGATGGACCTCGGTCGGACCGTCGCCTTCCTCTCTTCGCCGCAGTCGGAGTTCGTCAACGGCGCCGCGATTCCCATCGACGGCGGGTCGAGCGCCTCGAACCTGTAACCGGCGTCGAGACGATTAATCGGCGGGGTTTTCCCGGCACGCGGGTTCCGCAACCCGAAACCACCTACGCCCCCGTCGCGGAGTCTCCACCGTGAGCGAGACGAAGGGAGCGAACGCGACGGGCGGCGAGCGCGGCCGCGAAAGCGGGAGCGGCGGCTACGCGACGCGGATGCTCCTCGTCGTCTCGCTCGGGTGGGCGGTCCTCCAGACGGGGCGGTTCCTCCTCTCGCCGCTCCTGCCCGCCATCATCTCCTCGCTCAGCATCACCGAGGCGACGGCGGGCCTCGCGCTCGCGGCGTTCCAGGGCGTCTACGCCGTCACGCAGTACCCCGGCGGCGAGTACTCCGACAACTGGAACCGGACGACGCTCATCCTGCCGGGACTCGCCGTCCTCGTCGTCGGCTTCCTCCTCTTCGGCCTCGCCGGCGGCCTCCTCGGCTTTCTCGCCGGCAGCGTCGTCGTCGGCCTCGGGAAGGGGCTGTTCGCCATCCCCTCGCGGGCGCTCGTCTCGGACCTCTTCACCGCCCGCCGCGGCCGCGCGCTGGGCGTCTACGCCGCCGGGACGGACGTGGGCGGCCTGCTCGCCTCCGGCATCGCCGTCCTCGCGCTGACGTACGCGACGTGGCGGACGCCGTTCCTCCCCGTCGCCGCCGCGCTCGCCGCGGTGACCGCGCTGTACGCCCTCTGGACGCGGGAGTCGGTGAAAGTCGGCTCGGCGTCGCTCGACGCCGCCGGCACCGTCCGCCGCCTCGTCGCCAGTTCCAGACAGCGCGAGACGCTCCTCGCCTTCGCGCTCTTCTACTTCATGGTCGGCGGCTTCATCAACTTCTTTCCGACCTACCTCGCGCAGGCGCGGGGGTTCTCCGACGGCCTCGCCAGCGCCACGTTCGCCATCGTCTTCGTCGTCGGCCTCACCATCAAACCGCTCGCGGGCGGCCTCGGCGACCGCTACTCGCGCCGGCACATCGCCGTCGCCGGCCTCCTCCTCGGCGCCGTCTCGCTGACGGGCGTCGTCCTCGCGCAGTCGCGTCTCGTCCTCTACGCCGCCGTCTTCGCCACGGCCGCGGGCTACAAGACAGGGTTCCCACTCGCGGACGCCATCATCATGGACGAGGCGCCGGCGGACGGGATGGGCGCGGACCTCGGGGCGGCGCGGGCGCTCTTTCTCGGCGCGAACGCCCTCGGCCCGGCGTACGTCGGCGTCGTCGCCACCTACGCGGACTACGCCGTCGCGTTCGGCGGACTCGTGGTCTGTCTGCTGGTGGCGGCGGTGCTGCTGCTGCGGGGGTGACGGGGGGGAGGGCGAAGGAGGGTGGCTCAGTCGACCGACTCAGTTCACGCCGCGGACCTGCCCGGCGAACTTCTCGCGGACCTTCTCCAGTTTCGGCGGAATCTGGACCGCGCAGTAGGGCTGGTCCGGGTTCTTCTCGTAGTAGTCTTGGTGGTGTTCCTCGGCCTCGTAGAACGCTTCTAGAGGCGCTATCTCGGTGACGATGTCGTCGTCGTAGACGCCGTCCTCGGTCATCTCGACGACGAGCGCTTCTACGATATCGCGCTGCTCCTCGTCGTGGTAGAAGACGGCCGAGCGGTACTGCGACCCCACGTCGGGCCCCTGTCTGTCCTCCGTGGTCGGGTCGTGGAGCGCGAAGAACACTTCGAGCAGGTCCCGGTAGGATATCTCGTCGGGGTCGAACTCGACCTGCACGACTTCGGCGTGCCCCGTCGACCCCCGGCAGACCTCCTCGTAGGTGGGGTCCTCGACGTGGCCGCCAGCGTAGCCGGAGGTGACGGACTCGACGCCGACGAGTTCCTTCATCGGGGCCTCGATGCACCAGAAGCAACCGCCGCCGAGCGTCGCGAGTTCGGTGTCGCTCATGGGGGAACTGGGCGTCCCACGAGCAAAAGCCCCTCGGAGGCGGTAGCCGGCGATTGGTTCGGGAATCGAACGTTTCACCGGTACGGACGCGCCTACCGACGGAGATTTTGCAGAGATTTGGGTGAGAATCGGAAAATTCTCTTTTACCCCTCCGCCCGCCTCTTCGAGCGAGGGTACGACAGATGACCGCAGCACAGGAGCGACGAGATGGCGGCGTGTGACCACTGCGGAACCCACGTCTCCGAACGCTTCGTCCGCGTCTTCGCGGACGAGTCGGGGACGGTCCGCGCCTGCCCGAACTGCTCGGCGAACGCCGGCCTCGCGGACGTGATGCGCGAACGCGCGCGGAAGGTCTGAGGCCTCACCACCCCGTCTCTTCGAGCGCCTCGACCAGTCGGTCGACGTCCGTCTCGGTGTTTATCGCGTGCAGCGAGGCGCGGACCGACCCGTCGAGCGAGGGGATGGGCCTGACCACGATACCGTAGTCGTCTTTGAGCGTCCGCACCGTCGCTTCGGGGTCGTCGACCCGTACCGTCACGAGCCCCGACTCCGGTTCCTCGGGGCTCAGTAGCTTGTCGTTCGGAACGCCGTCCGTCAGCCTGTCCGCGAGACCGAGGAGGTGCGACTCCACGGCGTCGAGGCCGACGGACTTCATCGTCTCCATCGCCGTCTGGAGCGCCGCGTACGGCGCGAGGTTGGTCGTCCCAACCTCGAAGCGCGGCGCGCCGGTCTTGAGTTCGTAGCCGTCGGCGGAGGGGTCCTCGACGCTCCGATAGCTCACGTCCGTCGGTTCGAGGTCGTTCGCGGCCGACTCCGCGACGTAGAGGAAACCGCCGCCCCACGTCCCCAGCAGCCACTTGTGTCCGGCGGCGGCGACGGCGTCGGCGCCCCAGTCGGTCACGTCCAACGGGGAGTGGCCGGGCACCTGCACGGCGTCGACGAGGACGAACGCGCCCGCGTCGTGGGCCTCCTCGACCAACTCCGAGACGGGAAGGTACGTCCCGTAGTTCCACGTCAGCGCGCTGAGACAGACGAGTTTCGCGTCCTCGACGGCCTCCCGGTAGGCCTCGCGGTCGATGCGCCCCTCGTCGGTGGGGACGACGCGTACCTCGCAGCCCCGGCGTTCGAGCCGCGACCACGGGAGGACGCCCGCGGGGTGTTCGAGGTCGGTTCGGACGACGACGTCGCCCGCCTCCCAGTCGAACGCGCCCGCGACGCGGGTGATGCCGTCGGCGGTGCTCTGCGTCAGCGCGATTTCGGTCTCCGCGGCGCCGAGGAAGTCCGCGACGGTTCCCCGAACCTCCTCGTAGAAGTCGAACGCGAACGGGTACGGCCCCTCCTCGCTCGCGGCGTCGTACTCGTGGCGCGCCAGCATCTCTTGGGCGCTCTCCACGACGGGCCGGGGGCTGGGTCCGCTCGCGCCCGTGTTCATGTAGCGCACGTCCTCGAAGACCGGGATAGAAGCCCTGAGTTCGCTCGGGTCCATGCTACAGGCCTGCGGTTCCGGCTACCTATACTGTCGCATCGCGGCGGATGCTACGGGTGCGCGGACGCCGCGGGGACGGGGCTACGGCGGCGGCGGGCGTTTCGGTTCCTCCGGGTCTCCCCGCGAGACGAACAGGCGCCGCGGGAGGACGACGCCCCGAGCGAAGACGTAGCCGACGAGTCCGACGACGACGCAGACGACGGACTCGGCCACGCCGAGCGGTCCGATGACGACGCGCCAGAGTATCAACGTCGAGACCGGCATCGCGACGGACAGCGATACATCTGCGAAGAAAGCGAGTAGAAACGCGAGCGGATGGGTCTGCGTCGGCACGGCGGTGGCTACTACCTTCGTTTCCGCTTATCAGTAATGAATCTCACGCTCGAGCGGTCGGCCGAGTCGAGAACGAAGGGCCGCTACTCGCCGACCCGCACCATCCCCTTCACCACGTCGGGTTCCGTCGCCCGTTCGAACGCCGCGGTGAGGTCCGACATCGGCATCTCGAAGTCGATAATTCGCTCGACGTCCACCGCGCCGCGTTCGAGGAGGGAGACGGCGTCGTCGTACGTGTTCCGGAAGCGGAACGACCCCTTGAAGTCGAGTTCCTTGTCGACTATCTCGTTGGTCTGGATCGGAATCTCGTCCTCGGCGGCGAGGCCGACGCAGACGACGGTGCCCCCGCGGCGCACCGCGTCGACGGTCGATTTGACCGACTGCGCCGCGCCCGAGGCCTCGATGACCACGTCGACGCCCTCGCCGTCGGTGAACTCGTCGACGGTGTCGGTCAGCGACTCCTCGGCGACGTTCACCGTCGCCGTCGCGCCGTACTCCGCGGCGCGTTCGAGTTTCGTCTCCACCACGTCGGAGACGAGGACGGACCCCGCGCCGGCGGCGCGGGCCGCCTCGCCGACGAGCATTCCTATCGGACCTGCCCCGGAGACGAGCACGGAGTCGCCGAGTTCCACGTCGGCGCGCCGCGCCACGTGGATGGCTACGCTCAGTGGTTCGCAGAGCGCGCCCGCGCGCGTCGAGACGCTCTCGGGAAGCCCGTAGGCGAAGTCGGCGTCCCACGCGACGTACTCCGCGAACGCGCCGTGGTCCGGTGGGGTCGCCATGAACTCCACGTCGGGACAGAGGTTGTACTCGCCCGCGCGGCACCGCGCGCACTCGCCGCACGGGACGCCGGGTTCCAGCGTCACCTCGTCGCCCGGTTCGAACTCGGTCACGCCGTCGCCCACCGCGGCGACCTCGCCCGCGCTCTCGTGGCCGAGAATCAGGGGCTCCTCGACGACGTAGTCGCCGATGCGGCCGTGCTCGTAGTAGTGGATGTCGGACCCGCAGATGCCGACGTGAGTCACCCGGACGAGGATTTCGCCGGGCGCCGGGTCGGGGCGGTCGCGCTCTCGGTGCTCGAAGACGCCCGGTTCGGTGAGTTCCACGGTCTGCATGTCGCTCCCTCCGCGGCGGGCCGTCAAAAAACCGAACCCTGCCGAACGATGTAAACTCGTGGTCCGGTTTCGCTGACCGTCGCTAATCACCGTGCCGAACACTTTAGCCCCCGCTCGCCCACGATTCGAACGGTCGACAATGACAAACCTGGCACAGGACGTGGCGGCGGCGGCGGAGGCGAACCCGGACCGAACGGCCGTGGGGTTCCGCGGGCAGGAGTGGAGTTACGAGGAACTGTGGGGGCTGACCTCGCGGTTCGCCGCGGGACTGGCGGAACAGGGCGTCGAACCGGGCGACCGGGTCGCGGTGTACCTCCCGAACCTCCCGCAGTTCGTCACCGCGTTCCACGGAACGCTCCACGCGGGCGGCATCGTCGTCCCGATGAACCCCCAGTACAAGGCGCGCGAGATATCGCACCTCCTGGCCGACAGTGAGGCGCGCGTCGTCGTCGCGCTCTCTGACCTCGTGCCGTTCGTGGAGTCCGTCCGCGAGGAGACGAGCGTCGAACGCGTCGTCAGCGTCGGCGGCGAGGCGGAGGGCGCGATACCGTTCGAAGAGTTCCTCGCCGACGAGGGAGCGGACGTGGTCGAACGCGACGACGACGACGTGGCGGTCCAGCCGTACACCTCGGGGACGACGGGGCGGCCGAAGGGCGTCCTGCTCTCGCATCGCAACCTCGCGTGGGACGCGCGCGCGACGGCGAAACTGCTGCCCGACGGGGTGCGGGCGGACGACAAGTTCCTCGGCGTCCTCCCCCTCTTTCACATCTACGGGATGACGGTGACGATGCTCTCGACGCTGTTCGAGGGGGGGAGCTACTACCCGCTGCCGACGTGGGACGCCGAGGCGACGCTATCGCGCATCGAGGCCGAACAACTGACCGTCATGCACGGCGTGCCCGCGATGTTCAACGACCTCGTGAACTTCGAGGACGCAGACGACTACGACGTCTCCTCGCTCCGCTTCGTCAACTCCGGCGGGAGCAGCCTCCCCATCGAGGTGATGGACCGCTTCGAGACGGTGTTCGACGTCGACCTGTACGAGGGGTACGGGCTGACGGAGACGAGTCCGGTGACGCACGCGAACCGGCCCGGCGAGCGGCGACCGGGGAGCATCGGGAAGCCCTTGGACGGCCTCGACGCGCGCATCGTCGACGGCGAGTTCGAGGACGTCCCGCCCGTCGAGGAGGGGCCGGTCGACGAGGAGGCGGTCGACCTCAACGAGATAACGGGCGAACTCGTCGTCAGCGGACCGAACGTGATGCAGGGGTACTACGGCCTGCCCGAAGCGGACGAGGAGGCGTTCACCGAAGTCGACGGGAGACGGTGGTTCCACACCGGCGACATCGGCTACCGCGACGAGGACGACTACTACTTCGTCGTCGACCGCGCGAAGCACATGATCGTCACCGGCGGCTACAACGTCTACCCGCGGGAGGTGGAGGAACTGCTGTTCGAGCACCCGCAGGTGGCCGACGCCGCCGTCGTCGGAATCCCGGACGACCGCCGCGGCGAGACGGTGAAGGCGTACGTCGTCCCCGTTCCGGACGCGGACGTGACGCCCGGAGAGATCAGACAGTACTGCCTCGACAACCTCGCGGAGTACAAACACCCCCGCGAGGTCGAGTTCATCGACGAACTGCCGCGGACGACGACCGGGAAGGTGCAGAAGTTCGAACTCCGGGAGCGGAGCGCGGGTGGGGCGGAGGACGGAGACGGCGGCGAGACGGAGGGCGAGCGATGAACTTTCAACTGAACGACGAGCAACGCGCCGTCCGCGAGGCGGTGCGCGAGTTCGGCGAGGAGGAGATTCGCCCCGTCGCGCGCGAACACGACGAGGAGAAGAAATATCCCGCGGACCTCGTGCAGAAGGCGGCCAGATACGACCTCGTGGCGCCCGGCATCCCCGAGGAGTACGGCGGCGCCGGGATGGACGCGCTGACGGAGATTCTCGTCACAGAAGAACTGTGGCGGGCCGACGCCGGCATCGGCAGCGCCATCGGGTCCCGCGGGTTCGGCACGTCGATGCTCCGGAAGTACGGCGACGAGTGGATGAAAGAGGAGTGGCTCCCGAAGGTGGCCGCCGGCGACGCCGCCACCTGTTCCTGCATCTCCGAACCGGCGCACGGGTCGAACGTGGCCGGGATAGAGACAAGAGCGGAGTCCGATGGCGACGAGTACGTCCTGAACGGCACGAAGATGTGGATAACGAACGGCACCGTCGCGGACGTGGCCGTCGTGATGGCCAAGACGACGCCCGACGCCGGTCACCGGAGGATTACGGCGTTCCTGGTCCCGACCGATGCCGAGGGGTTCGAGGCGACGAAGATAGACAACAAACTCGGCATCCGCGCCTCCGACCTCGCCGAAATCGTCCTCGACGACGTGCGCGTGCCGGCGGAGAACGTCATCGGAGAGGTGGACGAGGGATTCTATCAGCTGATGGACTTCTTCGCCGACGGGCGGACCCGTGTGGCGGCGCAGGCCGTCGGCGTCGCGCAGGCGGCGGTCGACGCCGCCGTCGACTACGCGAACGACCGCGAGCAGGGCGGACAGAAGATAGCCGAGTACCAGGCGATTCGCCACAAGGTGGCCGAGATGGCGACGAGCGTCGAGGCGGCGCGGTCGCTCACCTACCGCGCGGCGACGGAGGTGGAAGCGGGCGACGACGACGCCGCGGCGCGGTTCGCCAGCATGGCGAAACTGTTCGCCAGCGAGCGAGCCGTCGAGGTGGCCGACGAGGGCCTGCAGGTCCACGGCGGCGCCGGGTACGTCACCGACCACCCGGCCGAGCGCTTCTACCGCGACGCCCGCATCACGAAGATATACGAGGGGACCAGCGAGATTCAGAAGAACATCATCTCCGACCGTGTGCTGTAGGGCGCTACGAGTCGGCGCCGCCGGAATCGACCGAAACCGACACGGCCGGAGGCGGGAATCACGGTGACAGACATGGACCACGCCGACGACGCCCCCGACTGGACGTTCAAAGACCGCGACACGGTCATCCTGCGCGAGTTGGCCGCCGACCCGCAGCGCTCCTCGCGGGAACTGACGCGCATCCTCGCGGAGAAACACGACATCGAGGTGTCGCACGTCACCGTCTCGGAGACCATCCGGCGGATGCGCGAGGAGGGCGTCTTCCGCGAGGCCATCGTGCCGAACGAGGAGTACTACTCCTTTGCGCTGTTCGAGTTCAAGTTCGACCCCGAGCACTTCGCCGACGAGTGGCACGACGCGATGGTCACCATCCGCGACGACCCGCACACGCTCTTTTACTTCCTCTCGGACGGCGAGTACCAGTGGAAGTCGGTGATGATGTTCGAGTCCTCGACGGCGCAGTCGAAGTGGATACACGAGTTCTACAAACACCACGGCAAGGTGGTCTCGAACCTCCGGAACACCGCCGTCCACAACGTCCTCAAGTTCAGCACCGACCCGGAACTGTTCGGCCGCCTGAACGCCGAGGAGTGAGGACGGGCGTCGGCCGCGGGGTCCGCCGCGTTCGCCGCTCAGTGCGGGTCGAATCCCCGGACGCGGTGCAGCGCCGCCTCGTACCCGGTGAGTCCGACGAGGACGCCGACGAGAACGACGGCGGCGGCGAGCGAGAACCTGAGAAGCGTCGGCGCCGCGGACGCGAGCGACGCGAACGGCGCGAGGAGCGCGTCGGCCAGTTCCGGCGCGCCGACGAGTAACGCGAGCGCACCCGACGGGACGAGGACGGCGGCGCCGTGCAGCAGCACCGCGCCCGTCCGCGGCGGGAGCACCTCGTCGCTCCGGGCGACGCTGACGCCCTCGAACCGGGGCATGTACGCGCCGACGGCGGCGCCGAGCGGTGCGGCGACGAGCGTCGCGAACGCCGCCGCGGCCGCCAGTCCGAGGGCGGCGAGCGGCGAGCGACCGCCCGCGAACGCCGCGAGCGCGGTCAGGACGGCGGCGACGGGCGCCCCGTAGACGACGCTCGGGAGGAGGACGCCGCGGACGAACTGCGTCGGCGTCACCGCGACGAGCGTCACCGGCAGGAGCGACCCCTCGTCGCCGAGGAAGTTCAGCGTCGTCGCCGCGCCGAAGACCCACGGGAGAAAGGCGGTCAGGAGGAACGGAAGCGCGCTCAGGAGTTCGGAGAGCGACCCGATGACGCCGACGAGCGACCCGGAGAAGATGAACAGCGGCGTCAGGAGGAAGGTGAGTCGCTTCGGGTCGCGGCGGGCGCGCAGGAGCGACATCTCGGCGACGCGGCGCGTCGGCAGGTCCGCGACGCCGGGGGCGACGAACGGCGAGACGGCGGCGGTCAGCCCGCGCCACTCGCCCGTTCCGGTTCCGGCTCCGGTCCCGCTCTCGATTTCAGTCTCGGGGTCGGTCACGGCGCGGTTCTCGTCGGCCTCTCCCCGGGACGTCGCCGACTCGTCTCCGAACCACAACCGTTCCGTCACCCGTTCGAGGAGGGCGCCGCCGAGAGTGAGGACGGAGAGCGACCCGACGCCGGCGACGGCGGCGCGGAGCGTCGACCCGACCAGGGGCGTCCCGACGGCCGCGAGGTCCGCGAACCACCCGGACGGGAGCCATGCCAGCGACCCCCGGTCGAGGCCGACCAGTTCCGGCGCCTGCACGAGGAAGAACCCGCCCATGAGGACGAGAACCAAGGGCACTCCGAGCGCCGTCTTGTGCCGCGCGACGAACGGCGAGGTGTCGAGCAGCAGCGCGATTCCGTAACCGACCAGCGACCCGACGATGACGGCGGTGAGCACCGTCAGGAGGGCGACGGCGGGGACGACGAGGAGCGGCGAGAGGGCGCCGAACGCGTACGCCAGCAGCGCCGACGTGACGAGTATCGGGAGCGTGACGTAACTGAGGAAGCGCAGCGTCTCGGCGAGTGCGAGGCCGAACGCGATGCTCCGCGTGGCGGCCGCGGTGAAGAGCAGCGACTCGGCCTCTGGGCGGGGGCGAGTCGAGACGACGCGCTGTGCGACGAGGTACGTGCCGAACAGCCAGAACATTCCCACCGTCCCTCGAAGGCCGTCGGAGACGGGCACCGAGTCGGCGGAGACGAACCCGACGACCACCACGCCGAACAGCGCGAGCATCGCCGTCATGAACAGCGCACCGAAGACGGTGAGGACGAACCGTCCCGTGCTTTCCCGGAGGCCCCGGAACGACCGCCGGAACTCGAAACGACCGATGCGGACGGCGTTGCGCGCCCATCCGGGTTCGGACCGGCCCTCAGACATCGAGCGTCGACTCCTCGTGCGGACCGTCGCCGTTCTCGGCGTCGTCGCTCCGGTCGCTCTCTGTCGGGTCCGCGTCCGTCACGTCGAGGAAGGCGTCTTCGAGCGTGCCGCCCTCCCCCTCCTCGGCGCGGGCGACGAGTTCGTCGGGCGACCCCTCGGCGACCAGCGACCCCTCGTAGAGGATGCCGACGGCGTCGGCCGCCTCCTCGACGACGGGTAGGATGTGCGTCGAGAGGAACACCGTGGTCCCCCCGTCGGCGAGTCGGCGGATGCGGTCGCGGAGCGTCCGGGCGGCGCGCGGGTCCAGCCCCGACGTCGGTTCGTCGAGAAACACCACCGCCGGGTCGTGCAGCACCGTCTGGGCGTACGCGAC
Organism: Halogeometricum sp. S3BR5-2; assembly: GCF_031624635.1. Taxonomy (NCBI): domain Archaea; kingdom Methanobacteriati; phylum Methanobacteriota; class Halobacteria; order Halobacteriales; family Haloferacaceae; genus Halogeometricum; species Halogeometricum luteum. The sequence goes on from NZ_JAMQOQ010000003.1 coordinate 203,254, forward strand.
TTTCTGCCGCATCCCCTTCGAGAAGTCGTCGATGCGGTCGGAGGGGCCGACGTCGAGTCCGAGGTCCTCGAACAGTTCCTCTCCGCGTGCCCGGACCGCCTCGGCGTCGATGCCGCGGAGGCCGCCGACGTACTCTAACTGCTCGAACGCCGTCGCCTGGTCGTACAGCGGCGGTTCCTCGGGCATGTAGCCGATTCGGGGGCGGAGGGCGGCGCGGTCGGTGACGGGCGCGCCGCCGACGGCGGCCGTGCCGGCGGTGGGTTTCGACAGGCCGGTGAGCATCCGCATCGTCGTGGTCTTCCCCGCGCCGTTCGGGCCGAGGAAGCCGTAGACGGTTCCCTCGGGGACGGAGAGCGAGAGAGCGTCGACCGCGAGGGTATCGCCGTAGCGCTTCGTGAGGTCGGAGGCGTCGATAGCGGGCATAGGAAGGCTCGGTTGCTCGGAGTAGACGGACGTGTCACTAATGTGTTGCGTCGCCGGGTTCACGGTGCCGGAGGTCGAATCGGGTCGCGATGCCCTCCACGACGACGAAACCGAATCGGACCCGAACGGTCGGTGACCGCGCGTGAACCTCGACGCGACGGCGGCGTTCGGCGTCGCGATGCTCGCTGTCGGCGTCATCGTCGTCGCCGTCAGCGCCCGCCATGCCCGGCGAACGCTCGGCCTCCTCGCCGCGGACGAACCGGGCGAGGAGGCGCCGCGAGTCGGCGAGCGAATCCGCATCGAGGGAACCGTCCGACAGACCGACGACACAGTCACCGCCCCGTTCACCGGACGCGACTGCGTCGCCGTCGAGTTCGACGCGGAGGAGCGTCGACTCGGCGCGTACTATCTCCCGACGTGGGTCCGCGTGGGCGGCGGCCGGCGCCTGACCGGATTCGACGTCGACGCCGATGGGGCGGAGGGGGACGGGGGCGACGGCGAGTACCTCGTCTCCGGCGACGCGGTGGTCAGCCTCGACCGAACGGCGAGCGTCCGCGTGGGCGAGGGCGAGACGCCGCCGGCGGCGATTCGCGACTACCGGGCGGCGGAGGGGGCGACGGGCGCGGGCGGGCCGCGGGCGCCGGCGCCCCTCCGACGCCTCGGCGTCGGCCTCGGCGACCGGCGGTACCTCGAACGCCGTCTGGACCCGGGTGACCGCGTCACCGTCGTCGGACGGCGAGAGGAGGAGCGCATCGACCCCGCCGTCGTCTCGGACACGACGCCGCTTCGGACGGCGATACGGTTGGGTCGCCAGTCGCTCGTCGGCGTCGCCATCGGCGCGTTCGCCCTCGTTCTCGGGGGAGTTCTGGTGTTCGTCTGAACCGTTCCCGCCCGGCGGTGGGGCGCCGACGGATCGCTGGTCGTTCCTGTCAGACGAGAACGACCCGCACGATTTTCTAAACTGACTGCGTAGTCAGCGCCGAGTGTCAATGAACGGATTAGACGGGAAAGTGGCGGTCGTAACGGGCGCGGGGTCGGGTATCGGGCGAGCGACGGCACTCCGGTTCGCCGCGGAGGGCGCGAGCGTCGTCGTCGCCGACATCGCCGAAGACGAGGGTAAGGAGACGGTCGAACTCATCGAGGACGACGGCGGCGCCGCGACGTTCGTCGACGTCGACGTCTCCGACGCCGAATCGGTCCAGCGGATGGTCGACACCGCCGTCGAGACGTACGGCGGCCTCGATTTCGCGAACAACAACGCGGGCATCCTCACCGGGTTCGCGGAGGTGACCGACATCGAGGAGGAGAACTGGGACCGACTGCTCGACGTGAATCTGAAGGGCGTGTGGGCGTGCATGAAGGCCGAACTGCCGGTCATGGAGGAGGGAGGCGGCGGCGCCATCGTCAACACGGCCTCGGAGGCCGGACTGGTCGGAATGGGCGGCCTCTCCAGTTACGTCGCCAGCAAGCACGGCGTCGTCGGTCTGACGAAGTCCGTCGCTCTGGAGTACGCCGGGCGCGGGGTGCGCGTCAACGCCGTCGCCCCCGGCCCGACTGAGACGAACATCCAGGCGAACTCGCGGGGCGGGAGCGCCGACCCGAGTTCGATGCCGTTCGACACATCGGCGATGGTGAACGTCCCGATGGGCCGCGCCGCGAAACCCGAGGAGATGGCGGGCGCTATCGCGTTCCTCTGTTCGGACGACGCCTCCTACATCACCGGCCACACCCTCCCCGTCGACGGCGGGCAGGCGGCCGACTGAGCGTTCTTCTCCCTATCGGACGCCCGAGACGGGCTACAGCGGTTCGTCGCCCTCGACGATGCGCTTCGCCCGGTCCCCGAGCGCCGGGACCCGGTCTTCCATCTTCGGGTACATCGGGTCGTCGCTGTTGCCCTCCAAGTGCCGCCGGAAGAACATCTCCCCGAGACCGGCGAGTTTGTAGACGGCCAGCGCGCGGTAGAACCGCTGGTGCTCGAACTCGATTCCGGTCCGCTCCTCGTATCGGTCGACGAGTTCGCGGCGCGTCGGGTAACCCTCGCGCTCCATTAACCGCGTCTCCAGTTCCGGTATCGCGGGTTCGGGGTCGTCTGCGTCGCGCCAGTACGACAGCATCCACCCGAGGTCCGCGCGCGGGTCGCCTAAGGCGCTCATCTCCCAGTCGAAGACGGCGGCGAGTCGGGGAGTCGACTCCGGCGCGTACAGCGCGTTGTCCAGTTTGTAGTCGCCGTGGACGAGCGACTCGGGGTGGTCCTCGGGGGCGTGCTCGTCCAACCACTCGCCCACCTCGCGGAGGACCGGAACGGAGCGGACTTCGCTCGTCCGCTCGAACGCCCACGAGAGCTGTTTGCCCCAGCGGTCGACCTGCCGCCGGGTGTAACCCTCAGCGCGCCCGAAATCCCCGAGACCGACCGACTCCGGGTCCACCTCGTGAATCGCGGCGAGGGTGTCGACGAGTTCGTAGCCGACGCGTTCGCGGGCCGCCGGATCGCCGAAGCGCTCGGGTTCCGCCTCACGGAGCACGTCGCCCGCGACGCGCGACATGAGGTAGAAGTCGCTGCCGACGACGTCGTGATTCTCGCAGGCCAGCACCGTCTCCGGGAGGGGTACGGGCGTCCCCTGCAATGCGTCCATCACCCGGTACTCCCGAAGCACGTCGTGTGCCGTCTCGGCCGTCTCGCCCGGCGGCGGCCGCCGGAGCACCAACTCACGGTCCCCCCACGTCACGAACAGCGTCTCGTTCGAGTGGCCCGCAGGGTGTCGCTCCACCGCGAACGTCGGTTCGGAGCCGAGTTCGTCTTCGAGGTACGCGCGGAGGGCGTCCTCGTCGACGAGTCGTCGGAAGTAGTCGTCGTCGCCCTCGCCGCCGTCTCCGTCGTCGCTCATGTCATCAGTCCCGTTACCGACGATAAGTCCGAAGCGGAAATAGATTTACACCGTTCGGTTTCGAGAGTTCGGTATGGAGTACGACGACACGGAGACGGCGGCCGAACTCGCGGAACGCGTGCGGGCGTTCGTCGACGACTGCGTCGTCCCGGTGGAGCGAGAGTACCTCGGCGACGGCCCCGTCCCCGACGAGGAGATAGCGGCCCTGCGCGAGGAGGCGCGCGACCGGGACCTGTACGCGCCGCAGATGCCCGAGGAGTACGGCGGACAGGGGCTGGACTTCCGGGACGTACTCCCGGCGTTCGAGGAGGCGGGGCGCAGTCTCCTCGGCCCGCCGGCGATGCGCGTCGGCGCGCCGGACGAGGGGAACATGCACACGCTGGAACTCGTCGGCACCGAGGCGCAGAAGGAGGAGTACCTCGAACCCCTCGTCGCCGGCGAGGTGCGCTCGGGATTCTCGATGACCGAACCCGCGCCGGGCGGCGGGTCGGACCCGAAGATGATTCGGACCGAAGCGCGGAAGGAGGGCGACGAGTGGGTTCTCGACGGCCACAAGTGGTGGACGACGCAGGGGAGCGACGCCGACTTCTTCATCGTGATGGCGCGCACGGACCCCGAGGCGCACCCCTACGAGGGCACCTCGCTGTTCCTCGTCGACGCGGACGCCGACGGCGTCGACGTCGTGCGCGACATCCCGCACGTCGGCGGCGACCTGTTGGGGTCGAGTCACGCCGAGATTCGCTACGACGAGGTGCGGGTTCCCGAGGGGAACCTCCTCGGGGAGGAGAACCGCGGCTTCGCGCACGCCCAGCAGCGACTCGGGCCGGCGCGCCTGACCCACTGCATGCGCTTCGCCGGGATGGCCGCCCGGTCGCTGGAGGTGGCGAAGGCCTACACCGACGAGCGAGAGGCGTTCGGCGGCAGTCTCTCGGAGAAGCAGTCCGTCCGGTTCACCGTCGCGGAGGCGGAGACGCGCCTGCACGCCGTCCGGACGATGGTGCGGGACGCCGCCGAGCGAATCGCACGGGGCGAGGAGGCGCGCGTGCCCGTCTCGATGGCGAAGGTGTACGCCGCGAACGTGGTGCAGGAGGTGGTCGACGACTGCCTGCAACTGTGCGGCGGCAACGGCATCGGCAAGGATCTCCCCCTCGCGGACTTCTACGAGGACGTGCGCGCGTTCCGCCTCGTCGACGGCGCCGACGAGGTACACAAACGCGTCGTCGCGCGCGACGCCTTCGAGGACGTGGACCCCTCGCAGGTGGAGGGCATCACGCGGTACGAGGGGTAGGCCGACACCCCTCTCCGGGACGACTCCTGTTTTACACTGCTAAGCGCAGCCGAGGATTGATTACCAATGCACGAGAGTCGTCAATCGATGACACACAGATTAGCGGAGGCGCGGCGATGAGTTCGGACCGCTTCTCGGTAGCGGGACAGACGGCCATCGTCACGGGCGCGTCCAGCGGTATCGGGAAGACCATCGCCGAGCGATTCGCCGCCGAGGGCGCGGACGTGGTCGTCTGCTCGCGCGAACAGGAGAACGTCGACCCCGTGGCGGAGGGAATCGACGAGCGGAGCGCCGATGAGGGTGAGGGCGGCCGAGCGCTGGCCGTCGAGTGCGACGTCACCGACCGCGACGCTGTCGACGCCCTCGTCGAGGCCACCGTCGAGGAGTTCGGCGGCCTCGACTGCCTCGTGAACAACGCGGGCGCGTCGTTCATGGCGCCGTTCGACGACGTCTCCGAGAACGGCTGGGAGACCATCGTCGACATCAACCTCACCGGCACGTACCACTGCACGCAGGCGGCCGGCGAGCACCTGAAGGAGGGCGGCGGAACGGTCGTCAACTTCGCCAGCGTCGCCGGGACGCAGGGGTCGCCGATGATGAGTCACTACGGGGCGGCGAAAGCGGGCGTCGTCAACCTCACCACCAGTCTCTCCTACGAGTGGGCCGACGAGGGCGTGCGCGTGAACTGCATCGCGCCGGGGTTCGTCGCCACGCCGGGCGTCGAGTCGCAGATGGGCGTCTCCGCGGAGAACATCGACCGCGAGGAGGTGCAGCGTCGCATCGGCACCGCGGAGGAGATAGCCGACATCGCGCAGTTCCTCGCCGCGCCCGCCTCGTCGTACGTCGTCGGCGAGACGGTCGTCGCGCAGGGCGTCCCGCAGGTGATGGAGACGCCCGAGGTGTAGCGGAGGCGGCGGACACGGGTCGACGCGCGACTGACCGGCGCGGCTCCCTTTTTCAGTATCGAGAATCGGTCCTCAACCGTTAAGTCGTACCTCCGGAGAATGTCTCTCAGATGAGAGAACACAGGGCGGCGGACGGTCCCGCACCGTCGCTGCGAGCGAGACTCGCCGAACTGGTCTTCGAGCGAACGGGCGGCGAATCCTCCGCTTCCAATTCTGATTCCGATTTCGGTTCCCCAGTCGCCGGGCGCGACGCCGAGGACTTCTCGGAGGGGTCCATCGACGCCGCGGGTCCCGGCGGCGTAGCCGACACCGCGGCCGATGACGACGGTACGAGCGGATCGAACGGCGTCGACCGGCGGTCGCGGACCGACCTCGTAGAGGGGTTCGTCGCGGCGGTGGACCGCTGCGCCGACGGCGACCTGAGCGTCCGCGTGGACGTCCCCGAGGACCCCGAGATGGCGCCGTTGGCCGAGTCGCTGAACCGCCTGTTCGCCGAGTGGCACGAGGCGATGGCCGGCGTCGACGTGTTCACGGAGCAGGTCGCGGCGTCGACGGAGCGCGTCGCCGGGTCCGTCGCGGACGGCAGGGAGGCGAGTCGGACCGTGGCGGAGTCCGTCGACGACATCGCGCGGGGGGCGACCGAGCAGAGCGAGAGCATCGGCGCCGTCGCCGACGAGATGCGCGACCTCTCGGCCACGGTGGAGGAGGTGGCCTCCTCGGCCGACGAGATAGCCGCCGCGACGGACGACGCCGCGGCGCGCGGACGGCGGACGCGGGACGCCGCCGAGGAGGCCATCGACGGCCTCGACGCCATCGACGAGCAGACCCGGCGGACCGTCTCGCAGGTGGAGTCGCTGAACGGCCTCATCGACGAGATAACGGGCGTCGTGACGCGGATATCCGACATCGCCGACCAGACGAACATCCTCGCGCTGAACGCCTCCATCGAGGCCGCCCGCGCCGACGAGGCGGGCGCCGGGTTCGCCGTCGTCGCCGAGGAGGTGAAGACGTTGGCCGAGGAGACGGCCGAGGCGACCGAGGACATCGAGGCGGCCATCGACGAGATACGCGCGCAGTCGGCCGAGACGGTCGAGGGCATCGGCGAGGCCAGAGAGCGCGTCGCCGCCGAGAGCGGAACCATCGAGGAGGCGCTGGGGTCGCTGGACCGCATCGTCGAGGACGTGACGGAGACGAACGCCAGCGTCCGCGAGATAAGCGACGCGACCGACTCGCAGGCGGCGACGGCCCAAGAGGTCGTCGGGCAGACCGACGAGGTGGGCGCCATCAGCGAGGAGACGGCGGCGGGGGCGACGACGGTGGCGAGTTCGGCCCGGCGGCAGACCACCTCGCTGTCGGAGGCGATGACGAGCGTCAACGCGCTGGCCGAGCAGGCCGACGTGCTGCGGGCGACGCTGGACGGCTACGACCTCGACGGAGCGACGGCGACGACGGCGGCGACGAGCCGGACCGCCGTCGACTTCTGGCACGGGATGTCGGGGTCGAAAGCCATCCTCTTAGAGGAGTTCGCGGCGGAGTTCAACGAGTCGAACCCGGACGTGCGCGTGGAGATGTCGCCGAAGGGAAGCTATCGGGGAGCGTTCGAGGCGACGATGGCCGCCGCGCGGTCGGGGTCGCCGCCGACGGTGGCGCAGGTGTTCGAGGTCGGAACGCAGCGTGCGCTCGACAGCGGCGTCTTCACGCCCGTCGAGTCGGTGCTTCCCTCGGAGGCGTCGACCGACGACCTCGTCCCGGCCATCGCCAACTACTACCGCGACGACGGAACGCTGTGGTCGATGCCGTTCAACAGCTCCAACCCGGTGTTGTACTACAACGCCGAGGCGTTCGAGCGGGCGGGGCTGGACCCCGAGAACCCGCCGGAGACGTTCGACGAACTGACGGCGGCCGCCGAACGGGTGGTCGAACGCGGCGTCGCCGACTACGGGGCGACGTGGGCGAACTACGGCTGGTTCCTCGAACAGTGGTTCGCGGCGGCGGGCCGGACGCTCGTGGACGCGGAGAACGGGCGGTCCGGGCGGGCGACGACGTCGAACCTGACGAGCGACACCGGCGAGCGCGTTCTGCGGTGGTGGGCCGACCTCGCGCGGAGCGGACTGCTGTTCGACGCCGGCATCGAGGCGCGCGGGAAGGCGCGGGAGGCGTTCCTCGACGGCGACGCCGCGATGCTCGTCGATTCGAGTTCGACCACGCTCTCGGTCGTGGAGGGCGCCGAGGAACGCGGCTTCACGGCCGCCGTCGGGAAGTTCCCCGCGCCGGGCGAACGCGAGGGCGTGGTCGTCGGCGGCGCCTCGCTGTGGGTCGCCGAGGACGCCCCCGCCCGAGAGCAGGAGGCCGCCGGCCGCTTCCTCGCGTGGCTGACCGAACCCGAGCAGCAGCGGCGGTGGCACCAGCGGACGGGCTACTTCCCGGTGCACGCCGACGCCGAACGGATGCTCCGGCGCGAGGGGTGGTTCGACGAGCACCCCGCCTTCGCCGTCGCCTTCGAGCAACTGAACGAGACGCGCGACAGTCCGGCGACGCGCGGCGCCCGCATCGGCCCGTTCAGCACGGTTCGGAGCATCGTCTCCGAGGGCGTCTCCGAACTGGTCGCGGGGCGCGAGGTGGAGCGGACGCTCCGCGAGATGGACGAGCAGGTCACGTACCGCCTCTCGGAGTACGCCGGGGCCGAGGCTCGGTCCGGACCCGGCGCTCGGAGCGACGGCGAGAGTCGGTAGCGCGGACGGCGCCGTCGCTCCCGGGTCGATTTCATGAAAGTAGGAGTGAGCGGCAGCGGCGTGCGCGTCAAGTACCCCTACCCGTCGCGCCCGCGTACCGCCGCTCGTTCACCGTACCAACACGTACGTGAGATTGAATAAAAGTCTTGTGTCGGTGTCCGCCGCGTGTCTGACGCGGAGGAGCCCTCTCGACGGCGAATTCGTGTGAACCGGTCGCAGGGCCACACCGTTTACCACCCTCCCGTCCGTCGGCCGAGAGGATGCTCCAAAACGAGAGCGACACGTTCGATATCGGCGGCGAACTGACGGTCCACCGACTCGGGTTCGGCGCGATGCGACTCACCGGCGAGGACATCATCGGCCGCCCCGACGACGAGGCCGACGCCGAGCACGTCCTCCAGACGGCCGTGAACCTCGGCATCGACTTCGTCGACACCGCGGACTCCTACGGGCCGGGCGTGAGCGAACGCCTCATCCGCGAAGCCCTCGCGCCGTACCCGGAGGACCTCGTGGTGGCGACGAAGGGCGGCCTCCTCCGCAACCGCGACGGCGATTGGCTCCCCCGCGGGGACCCCGACCACCTCCGCAACGCGCACCTCTGCAGTCTGGACCGTCTCGGCGTCGAGACGATAGACCTCTACCAGTACCACCGACCCGACCCGGACGTCGACTTCGAGGAGTCGGTGACGGCGCTGGCCGAACTGAAAGACGAAGGCGTCATCGAACACGTCGGGCTCAGCAACGTCAGCGTCGAGCAGTTGGAGACGGCGCGGGACATCGTCGACATCGCGACGGTGCAGAACCGCTTCAACCTCGGTCACCGAGACGACGACGACGTGCTGGCGGCCTGCGAGGACTACGACATCGGGTTCATCCCGTGGTCGCCGCTCGCGGCGGGCGACGTCGACGAGAAGTCCGACGCCCTCGCGGACGTGGCCTCGGAACGCGACGCGACGGAGTACCAGGTGATGCTGGCGTGGTTGCTCGAACACTCGCCGGTGACGCTGCCCATCCCCGGGACGGCCGACGTCGAGCACCTGAAGCAGAACGTCGGCGCGACGCACCTCGACCTGACGGACGAGGAGATGTCTCGGCTGGACGAGTAACGAGTCGACGCCGTCGCTGTCGGGCGTCGGTCGGCGGAAAAAGTCGTTCGTGCGGCGTACCGCGGAACATCGAACGCGGGGACGGCACGCGCGTGCGTTCGATGGTGTCAGCGGAGGACCGAGTCGAGAGCGCCGTTCAGGCCGACGCTTCGGTTTCGGTGTCGGTCTCGTTCTCGACGTTGATCGTCTCGTTCTCCTCGGGGATGTCCGTCTCTTCCATCGTCTCGTTCTCCACGGAGGAGTTCTCCTCGGATTCGTTCATCATGGAGTCCTCTTCGGTCTCGTTCATCATGGAGTCTTCTTCGGTTTCCTCCATCATGGACTCTTCCTCGGTCTCCTCCATCGTGGACTCCTCTTCGGTCTCCTCCATCATGGAGTCCTCCTCGGTGGCTTCCATCTCGGCCGTCGTCTCCTCGCTCGCCGAGGTCGTAACTTCCGTACCTGTACCCGCTTCGCCCGCGCCGCCGGAACCCGAGCACCCTGCGAGTAGCATGAGCGCCGCGACGAGTCCGGCAGCCACGATCTTTCTATCTACCATCGAATCGGCCGACGGCGGCGAGGAATAAAGGCCCCGGCGCCCGTTGCGAGCGGTTTCACCGTTTCGAGTGCAAGAGGGCGAAACAGGCGCGCTTAGGTCGCTACAAACCGTGAGACAGTCCCTCAAGACGCGGAGCAATCGCTGTCGAGTTCGCGATCCGAAAGGAAAACGCCGGGGTGGGGAGCCCGGCTAGCAGTCGGGGGCGCGCCGCGCCGGACGGTCGTCCGGGCACCGAGCGCGACCGCGCGTGGAACGTCGATGGGGATGTGACGTCGCGCGGACGTGGGCTGATGCGGGAATCGGACAAACACAGTGAGTCGCTGGGGATGCGACGGGGGTGAACTCCCGGGGATGCGGGATGGGGATGCCGTCGTGGGGACGGCGGGACGGGAGTTCGGGCCGGTGCCCGGAGTGGGGTCCTCCAGACCGGCAGTGGTCGTCCGGAACCGCGCGCTGTGTCGACTGACGATGGCTCGGACCCTCGGTGCGCGTCTGAGCGGCGGCGGGTGATGCGGCCGCGACGCGGCGATGAGCGTCCTTACGCTGCCATCGATAGGTACGACAACGGCCACGGATAAAGTGGGTGACACTCGTTACGGTCACTTCCACTGTTTCAGGACTGTTCCGCGGGACACGCCGCCCTTAACCGATTAGAAATAATAACTGTTTCAACTACGCCGGCGACCTGTAGCGAAATACCGCTCGAACGAGCGCAGAGCGCCCGCATAGCGAGCAATTTCTGCTCGCCACACGTGACTAAGATAGCGAACTTCAGCTTCGTACGACCGATTTAGCATCACATTATACTGATATTCCAACAGTATCCAGTAAGTTTTTCAGTCGAACGCCACGACAGTACGTACGACAGGAACCGAAAGATGTCTTCACCCGCGCTTCGTTCTGTGCTCTCGTTCGCCGCGGCCGCGGTGGTCCTCCTCGGGGTAGTCGGCGCGCCGGCCGCGGCCGCCCCCGGGGCGACAGTCACGTCTCAATCCGTCACGACGATAGACGGTACCGCCTACGTCTGGCAGTCGTCGCAGACCGATATCCGCGTTCAGACCGACCGACCGCTTCCCTCCTCTTCGTCGGTCTGCGTCGGGTCCGCCGACGGGAACCGTACCGTCACGTGCGTGCCCGCGAACGGCGCGACGAACCTGACGATATCGGTGCAGAACTGGCCAGAGGGGGTCACCGGAGCGCAGACGGTCTTCGTCAACGGGACGGACGGGCAGCGAACGCTCGTCGAGAGCGCGGTGTTCGTCATGACGGAGGACGGCGACGTGGACGGCGACGGCCTCTCCAACGCGGAGGAGGTCTCGGGCGAGACCGAGTTCAAGAACGCCGACACCGACGACGACGGACTCGACGACGGCGCCGAGGTGAACACGCACGGGACCGACCCGACCAGCGCCGACACCGACGGCGACGGACTCGACGACACCGCCGAGATACGGACGTACGAGACGAATCCGACGAAATCGGACACCGACGGCGATGGACTCGCCGACGGTCCCGAGATAAACCAGTACTCCACGTCGCCCTCCGAAGCCGACAGCGACGGGGACGGACTCGACGACGGCGAGGAGGTCAACACGTACGGGACGAACCCGAACAAGGCCGACACCGACGGCGACGGTCTCAGCGACGGCGAGGAGATCAACACCTACGAGACGAACCCGAACAAGGCCGATACCGACGAGGACAACTTGGACGACGCGGCGGAGGTGCAGACGTACGAGACGAACCCGAACAAGGCCGACACCGACGGCGACGGTCTCAACGACGGCGCCGAGGTGAACGTCCACGGGACCGACCCCAACAGCGCCGACACCGACGAGGACGGGACGAGCGACCGCGTGGAGGTAGAGAACGGGAGCGACCCGGGCGAGGCGCCCGAACCGGAGGCGCCCGTCTCGTCGGGCGCGGGCATCGCGTTGGTCGGCACCGCGGTCCTCGCCGCGGGCGGCGGCTACCTCTGGTGGCGTCGCCGCGGCGGCGGCGCGTCCGCGACGGAGTCGGACGACGGCGACGGAAGCGGGGGGGCCGCCGCGGTCACTGCCGACTCGTCGACCGGTTCCGAGACGCCGGAGGCGGGCGTCGAGTCGGGGGTCGAACCGGCGGGAGCGGAGGTTCCGAACGGCGCGGAACCCGCGGCCGACCGCGGAGAACCCGAGCAGTACGACGAACCGCTCACCCGCGAGGACGAGGTGATCGCCATCCTCGAAACCGCGGGCGGCCGACTGGAGCAGAGTGCCATCGTCTCCGAGACCGGGTGGTCGAAGGCGACGGTCAGCCGCGTCCTCTCGTCGATGGCCGACGAAGGTCGAATCACGAAGATATCGCTCGGTCGGCGGAACCTCATCACCCTCCCCGGCAACGAACCGGACGGCGCCCGGTCGCCGTTCGAGAAACCCTCGTAGCCGACGCCGGGGTCGCCGCGAACTGCCACAGCCACACGTATCTTCAACGCCCCGCCCGTACGGCGGATATGGGACGAATCGAGGCTGATTTCTCCGAGGAGACGGTGGTCGTCACCGGCGGTAGTTCCGGCATCGGTCGAGCGGTCGCACTCGCGTTCGGCGAGGCGGGCGCGACGGTCGTGAACGCTGACCTGCGAAGCGAACCGAAAGACCCCGACGCCGAGTTACCGACCCACGAGGAGGTACGCGAACGGGGCGGCGAGGCCGACTACGTCGAGTGCGACGTGTCGGACCCGACCGAACTGGAGGCCCTCGTCGACCACGCCCGCGAGTACGGCGGCGTGGACGTGATGGTGAACAACGCGGGCCTCTACACGAAGACCCGGTTCAGAGACGTGACGCCGGAAGAGTTCGACGACGTGTACGGCGTCAACGCGCGCGGGGCGTTCTTCGGGACGCAGTACGCGGCGAACGACATGATCGACCGCGGCGTCGAGGGCGTCGTCATCAACACCTCCTCGGACACGCAGGGGCGCGCGGCGTGGGACCACTCGCACTACGCGGCGTCGAAGGGTGCGATTCGGATGGTGACGCGGAGCGCCGCCCTCGAACTCGCCCCGGAGAACGTCCGAGTGAACGCCGTGGCCCCCGGTCCCGTCGCCACCGAGATACGCGAGGGGTGGGCCGAGGAGGCCGAAGAGATGGAACCGGAGGGCGAGACGCCCGGTCTGCCGCACCGCGCGGCCGACCCCGAGGAGTTGGCGAGCGCGTACCTCTACCTCGCCAGCGAGAACGCCTCCTACGTCACCGGCGAGACGGTCTGGGTCGACGGCGGCGGACACGTGGACTGAGCCCTCGGTGGCGCGCGGCGGCGAATAACAGCGGACACGGTGGTGTTCCGGCCGAAGTCGTCCACGCGAGCGGCTCGAACGAGCGCGTTCGGGAGGCGGGGACGAAGATTCGCCGCCGACGAACTTTGCGGTGTGGTGACAACTCATAAATACTTCACTGGTCAATTCGCTTCAATGACCGAGACGGTTCGCGTGTTGCACGTCGACGACGACTCCGCGTTCGTCGAACTGGTGGCGACGCACTTGGAGCGGCGGGGCGGGTTCGAGGTCGTCACCGAAACGGACCCGGCCGCGGTCCTCGACCGTCTGGCGACCGAGGAGGGCGACGGCGAGGGCGACGAGTCCGGCGGGCGCGCGGCGGCCGTCGACTGCGTCGTCAGCGACTACGAGATGGGGGAGACGACGGGAATCGAACTCCTCAGACGCGTCCGGGAGCGTCGCGAGCGACTCCCGTTCGTCCTCCTGACCAGTCGCGGGAGCGAGGAGGTGGCGAGCGAAGCCATCTCGGCGGGCGTCACCGACTACATCCAGAAGCGGGCGCGCGGCGAGCAGTACGAACTGCTGGCGAACCGCATCCGCAACGCCGTCGAGCACTACCGGACCGAGCGGCGACTCCGCGAGAGCGAAACGCTGTACCGCACCGTCGTCGAACGAACCCACGACGCCATCTACGTCTACCAGGGCGACCGGTTTCGGTTCGTCAACCGCCGGGTCCGGGAACTGACCGGCTACGAGGAGTCGGAACTGCGCGAGAAGGAGGTCTGGGACCTCCTCCACCCGGACGACGAAGCGCGGGTCCGCCGCATCGCCGAGCGACGCGAGAGCGGCGAGGGGAACGTCACGTCGCGCTACACGGCTCGAATCGTCCGGAAAGACGGCGAGGCAGTGCGCTGCTCGTTCGACGCGCAGCGAATACGGTACGAGGGCGAACCGGCGACGCTCGGCACCGTCCGCGAGATGAGCGACGAGGAGCGTGCCGAAGAACGGTTCCAAGCCCTCATCGAGCGCTCGACCGACCTCGTGACGACCGTCGACCGCGACGGAGTGATCCGGTATCAGAGCCCGTCGAGCGAGCGGATTCTGGGTATCGACCCCGAGGACGCCGCCGGGCGGGAGGTCCGTTCGTTCGTACACCCCGAGGACGAGACGCGGGTGCGGGCGACGTTCGAACACCTGTCGGAGTCGGCGGGGTCGACCGTCGAAACGATGCGGTTCCGCGCTCGGCACGCGGACGGGTCGTGGGTGTGGTTGGAGGCGGTCGCCCGCGCCGACCCCGTCGAGAGCATCGACGGCATCGTCGTCAACTCGCGCGACGTGACCGAGCGGTTGGAGTACGAACGGCGACTCCGCCGGTACGAGAGCCTCGTGCAGAACATCCGACAGGGGGCGTGCATCGTCGGGACGGACCGCCGCCTCTCGTTCGTCAACCGCGTCGTCGAGACGTGGACGGACGTGCCCGCCGAGGAACTCGTCGGTCGTCGCCTCTCGGCCCTCCGCGACGCCGGCGTCCTCGACGACGACGGGGTCGAGCGGGTCGCGGCGAGCGTCGACCGGATACTCGACGGGGAGCGAGAGCACGAGCGACACCGGCTTCCCGCGAGCCTCCCGTCCGGCATCGAGCGCATCGAAGTCGACCTCTCGCCGCTCCACGAAGAGGCGCCTGCGGAGTCCGGGGGCGCGGAGGCGGGACCGAAGGCGGAGGTGGAGGCGACTCGGGGCGTCGTCGTCGTGGTGACCGACGTGACGGAGCAGGCGCGGTACCAGGAGCGTCTGAGCGCTCTCCACAGCGCGACCCGGGAGCTGACGGCGGCGACGACGCACGACGACGTGGCCCGGGTGGTGAGCGACGCTGCGGAGAACATCCTCGGCTACCCGCTGGCCGGCGTCGCGTTCTACGACGAGGACCGCGACGCCCTCGTCACCCGGGCGCTGTCGGACGCGGCCGCGGAGACGGTCGAAGAACAGGTGATACCGCGCGGAGAGGGCATCGCGTGGCGGGTGCTGGAGAGCGGCGAGGGAGAGGTGCTCGGCGACGTGAGTGAGGACCCCGACGCGCTGAACCCCGACACCGAGATACAGAGTGAGGTCATCTTCCCCATCGGCGACGAGGGCGTCCTGATGGCCGGGTCGTGGGAGCCCGACGAGTTGAACGACTCGCGCGTCTCGCTCACCCGTCTGCTCGCGTCGAACGCGGGCGCCGCGCTCGAACGCGTCCAGCGCGAGCAGTTGCTCCGGCGCCGGGAGCGCGAGTTGGAGTACCAGAACGAGCAACTCGAACAGGTCGCGAGCGTCGTGAGCCACGACCTGCGGAACCCCCTGAATCTCGCGTCGGGGCAGACGGAGCTGCTGCGGGCGAACCACGCCGACGACGACGGCGCGATGGCCGAGCGACTGGAGCGCATCGAGGGCGCTCACCGGCGGATGCGCCGCATCATCGAGGACATGCTCGACCTCGCGCGGAACGGCCAGCCGGTCGAGGAACTCGAAACGGTCCTCCTCGGGAGCGTCGTGCGGGACGCCTGGGAGACGGCGACGGCGGGGAGCGACGCCACGCTGGAAACCCCCGACGGACTCGGGACCATCGAGGCGCACGAGGGGCGCGCGAGACAACTGTTCGAGAACCTGTTTCGGAACTGCGTGGAACACGGTTCCACGAGCAGTCGGGCGACGCCCGACGACGCCGTGGAACACGGGGCGACGGGCCACGGAACCGACTCCGGGGACGGCGCCGTCGCGGTCCGCGTCGGCCGTCTGGACGACGGCGGCTTCTTCGTCGAGGACGACGGCTCCGGCATTCCCGAGGCGGACAGAGGGGAGGTATTCGACCCCGGCGTCTCGACGAACCCCGAGGGCACGGGTCTCGGCCTCGGTATCGTTCGCACCATCGCCCACGCGCACGGGTGGAGCGTGACCGTCGGCGAGAGCGAGAGCGGCGGCGCGCGTTTCGAGGTTCGGACCGACGGCGGCGGGGGGGACGGGACGGCGAACCGAGAGCGGTCGCTCCGAGAGTAGACTGCGAGGGCGACGGTCGGAGATACAGTAAGTGGTTCGGCGGGGTGGGAACCGCCGTCCACCAACCCATGTTCGCTCCTGGCAGACCGAGAACGGGACTGGATTCCGAGGAGCGACCGAAACGACGCCTCGTCAGGGCATAGTTACTCGGCGGTTAGTCGACGGTAGGACGGGCTTAGCCGGCCGATGCGGAGCGACGCGGAAACCCGGTCGGGTCGGCGGCAGCGAAGCGCCGGACTGCTGCGGGGCCGCGCTCCGTCGACGCCGACTCGCGGTCATCGACATCGAGGAACCGGTCCGGTCGCGCTCTAAATCACTTCTTAAGCAATGTAATCTCCACACTAAATTCTTCCAAAAGAGATATTCTCTCCCGGGTAGAACGGTCGGACGTGTCAGACGACTCGACCCGACGTCGATTCGTCATCGACGCCGCCGCGGCCCGCACCGCGGGCCCGTCCGCGCGTCTCGGGGGAGACGCGGACGGCGGCGTCGGTACGTCGGGAAAGACGGGGGGAACAGGGGGAGAGACGGCGCCGCCGACGGTCCGCGGTGGCGGCCGCGCGGCGGGCAGCGGAGTTCGCTCGCGCCGCGACGGGCGACCCGCGGGTCCGCCCGGTGGGGCCGACTGCGGGAGGCGCTAGTGTCCGCTCGCGGGGCGTGTACCGTCCTCGTAGCGCTGTTCGTCGTCCTCTCAGGGGTCGCCGCGCCGGTCGTCTCGGCGCTCGACGAGAGCGACGCGGACGCGACGACGGCGGTGGGGACCGAGACGTCCGAGACTGGAACCGCGACGGCGGCCGAAACCGCGACGCCGACCCGAACTGCGACGCCGGCCGAAGCTGAGACCGAAACCGAATCGGCGACGCTCGCGGAGGCGACGCCGACCAGGACGGAAGCGGAGACGGCCACCGAAGCGTCGACGGCGACGCGGACCGAGACCGCCGGGCGAGACGCCGGGGCGGATGCGGCGGTTCGAGCGAAGGTCGCCCCCGAACTGCTCTCCGGGGCCGGGACCGGGGACGCGGACGGCGGGAGCGCCGTCGCCGCGCGGGGGTTCGACGCCTCGGCGTCGAGCGAGGAGTCGACGGAGTACGCCGTCGTCGTGGAACTCGACGGGAAGCGGGTCGCGTCGGGACGCGAGGCGGTCGCGCGGGTGCTCGGCCGCGACGCCGCGGCGCACGGTCGGTACGTCGGCGCGACGGCGACGCGCGAGGAGATACTGGCTCTGGCCGCCGAACCGTCCGTCTCGTACGTGCGGGAACCGGCGCGGCCCGTTTCGTTCGCCGGTACCGACGGGACGACGGAGGCGGTCCGGACGGCGAGGCTGGAATCCCTGCACGCCCGCGGCTACGGCGGCGAGAACGTCACCGTCGCCGTCGTCGATGTCGACCGGTTCGACCTCGACAACCCGGCGCTGACCGACCGGGTCGTCGCCGCGAAGGACTTCACGGGGAACGGACTCGACGGCGACAGCGGGTACGGCGAGCACGGCACGGCGACGGCCGAACTCGTCGCCGAGACGGCGCCGAACGCGTCGCTCGTCCTCGTGCGCATCAGCACCGACTGGGACCTCTACCGGGCGGTCGACTGGTTGGAAGCCGAAACCGACGCCGACGTGGTGTCGATGTCGCTCGGGTGGTACAACCTCGGCCCCCTCGACGGCACTTCCGAGATGGACCGCGTCATAAACGCCAGCGCGGCGAACGGCACCTCGTGGGTCGTCTCGGCCGGCAACTCCGCCGGCGGGCACCACTGGGGCGGAACGTGGAACGACACCGACGGCGACGGCCTGATGAACTTCGAGGACGGGACGGAGTCCCTCGAAATCGAGGGGTCGGGGACCGAGCGGATGTGGGCGCAGTGGAACGACTGGGAGGACGGGACTGAGGACTACGACGTCTGCCTGTACACCGACCCGGACGTGGCGAACGCGACGCCGTACGACGAGAACTGTACGGGGGCCTCGGCGAACCCCACGGAGCGCTCGACGCTCGACTTCTCAGCGCACGACACGTACTACCTGGCGATACGGGAGGCGAACGCCACCCGGCCCGTCCGGTTCGACGTCTTCCTCGGCGGCCGGGCGACGTTCCGAAACGGCGGCGTCGACGCGGGGAGTCTCACCAATCCGGCGACGAATCCGAACGTCGTCACCGTCGGCGCCTACGACCAGGAGACCGGCGGACTGGAGTCGTACTCCTCGCGCGGGCCGACCGTCGACGGTCGAATCAAACCGGACGTCGTCGCCGCCGACAACGTCCGGTCGAGCGTCTACGGGAACTTCCGCGGCACGTCGGCGTCGGCGCCGCACGCCGCGGGCGTCCTGGCCACGCTCCTCGACGCGAACCGCCGGCTCACGCCCGCGCAACTGAAAGCGAATCTGACGGCGCACGCCCGTCCCATCGGGGACGGGCCGGACAACGAGACGGGCTACGGGAAAGTGGACGCCGCCGCGGCCGTCGCCGGCCTCGGAACGTACGACCTGCCGCCGGACGGCCGCCTGACGCACGACGGCGACTACCGACTCGACACCGGCGGCAGCGCGGTTCCCTCGTCGCTCGTCGTCGACGCCGCGAACGTCACCGTCGACGGCGAGGGCCGCCCGTTCGCCGCCGGCGGAGGCGTCGCGTTCGCCACCACCGCGAACGCGTCGAACCTCTCGGTCCGCGACCTGACCGTGACCGGCGGACCCGTCGGCGTCGCGGTGGCGGACCTCCGGACGCTCGAACTGACGAACGTCGCGGCGACGACGGACGCGGCGCTGTCGGTGTCGAACGTCTCCGCGGTGACGCTGACGAACGTCTCGACGGGCGACGCGCCGTCGTTCGACCTCGCCGGCGAGAACGTCGGTCTCTCCGTGGACGATACGCGCGCGCCGCCGAACCGCGGTCGACTGTCGGCCGCGCCGAACCTGACGCTCGCGTCGTCGAACGCGACGGTGACGCTCCGGTACGACGAGTCGCACGCGAACGAGTCCACCGCCGCCGTGTGGACGGACGCGAACGGGACGTGGACCGAGACGAACGCCACCGTCGACACCGCCGCGAACACGGTGACTTTCGAGGCGTCGGAGAGCGGCACCTACGGCGTCTACGCCGTCGGCTATCCGGCCGTCGACGCGACGGAGACGCTCTCCGTGACCGCGGATGTGGACGACGCCGCGACGGCGGACGCGGACGTGAGGAACGTCGGTCGGGCGAACCTCACCGTCGTCGCCGCGAACCTCTCGGGGCCCGACGCGGCCCAGTTCTCGCTGGTGGACGCGCCGAACAACGAGACGGTGCGGCCGCGCGCGACACTCGGCGTTCGTGTGCGCTACGCGCCGAACGAATCGGGCGACCACGCGGCGACGCTGACCGTGCGAACGGCGGAAGTCGGGACGCTGAACGTCAGTCTCGACGGGACCGCGTCGGTCCCGGAACCAGAACCCGCTCCCGAGAGCGGGTCCGGCGAGTCCTCGGAGTCCGGCGGCTCCTCGGGCGGCGGCGGCGGTGGCGGTGGTTCGGGCGGCGGAGCGCCGGCCCCGACACCCGCGCCGACGCCGACGCCGGTACCGACTCCGACGCCGACGCCCGGGCCGAGCGTGACGGAGACGCCGACGCCGCGAACGCAGACGCCGAACGAGGCGGTGCCGCACGCGACCGAACCGGCGGCCGAGCCGACGACCGAGAAAGCGACCGAACGGACGTCTCGGACCGCGACGGCGACCGAACCGCCCGAGCGGACGCCGGCGGCGGAAGACGACGCGACGGAGACGCCGGCCGCGGTCACCGGAACGGGCGTGCCCGGGTTCTCGCCGGTGACCGCCGCCGTCGCGTTGGCGGCGGCCGCGGCGCTGCTCGCGCGACGGAGCTGAAGCGCGACCGGACCGCTCGAACTACCGGCCCCCGCCGAGGAGGCCGACGACCCACCGGACGACTTCCGAGGCGACGAACACTCCCCCCTCCGGGCGCGAGAGTCGACGTCCCGTCCAGAGCGCCGCGACCAGACCGGCGCAGACGACCAGCAACCACGCGACGCTCGACCGGACGCCCCCGCTCAGCGCCAGCGGCCGAATCGCGGCGGCGAGCCCCATGATGCCGAGGAAGTTGAAGATGTTCGAGCCGACGATGTTACCGACGCTGACGCCGAGTCGACCGCGCCGAATCGCCACCAGCGAGACGGCGAACTCGGGCGTCGACGTGCCGGCGGCGACGATGGTCCCGCCGATGACCCACTCGGAGATGCCGGCGCCGCGGGCGAGCGACGAGGCGGCGCCCACCATCAGGTCGCCGCTCACGAGCACCAGCGCCAACCCGCCGACGAGGGCGGCGACGTCCCGCGCGCGAAAGCTCGTTTCCCCCTCGGCGGGCGCGCCGACGGCGTCGGAATCGGATTTCGATTCGGATTCGGCCCCCATACCGCTCCGGAGTAGGAACCCGGTGTACGCCGCGAAGAGACCGAGGAGGACGACACCTTCGAGTCGGGTCACCGTCAGGTCGAAGACGGCGTACGCGCCGACGACGCTGCTGGCGAGGAGCGCGACTCCGTCGCGGCGCACGAGCGAGCGTTCGATGGGGACGACGCGGAGCATCGAGACCACGCCGAGCACGAACGCCAAGTTGTAGATGTTCGAGCCGACGATGTTGCCGACCGCGATGTCGCCGAGTCCCTTGAGCGCCGCGTCGGACGTGACGACGAGTTCCGGGGCGGACGTCCCCGCCGCGACGACCGTTAGTCCAATAGTCAGTTCCGAGAGCCCGACCCGTCGAGCCAACCGGACGACCGAGTCCACCAGCAGGCGGGCGCCGACCCACAAACCGACGACTGTCGCGACGACGATTCCGACCTGTACTGCCGGTCCGCTTCCTACCATCTATCTGAGGTAAATCCGCATCTCGCCCCGCGGAACGCTCGACCGCGCCGCGGCCATCTTGACTGATTCGCTCGTCGGTTCCGTCTGGACGCCAATCAATCGAACGGTCGAATCACGTCCGTTCATCGAGCACCAGCGGGGCCGAACAGCAGGAGGAGACGTACTCCTCGCACCTTCGGACCAGTTTGCAGTCGCGGTAGCGGCGGGCGACGGCCTCTCCGCACTCGGTACAGGAGAGGACGTACGCCGGGTCCGCGAACCGCCGGACGCGAACCGGCGCGTCGACGGCCGCCGCGCGACGTTCGAACCGGTCGCCGTGGTCGGTCGTCCCGAACCGCTGAAACTGCTCGACGTGGACCAACTCGTGTCTGAGCGTCGCCGTCCACTCCGTCCGGGAGAACGACTCGAAGGCGGCCCACGTGAGCGAGACGGTGCAGTCCGGCACCGCGCCGTCCCACGATTTCGGCTCGCCGACGACCGCGCCGTCCACCGACGGTCGCTTGACCGCCGCGGCGCGTCGCTTCGCCCGCGTCGACACCTCCCACTCGACGCGCGAGAGGTCGACGTCGAAGCCGAACGCCTCGGCGGCCCGTCCGCAGTAGGCGGCCG
The DNA here is from genome assembly GCF_031624635.1 of Halogeometricum sp. S3BR5-2. Lineage (NCBI taxonomy): Archaea > Methanobacteriati > Methanobacteriota > Halobacteria > Halobacteriales > Haloferacaceae > Halogeometricum > Halogeometricum luteum. Next base: position 224,875 of record NZ_JAMQOQ010000003.1, read on the forward strand.
ACCACTCGACGAGTTCGCGGTGCGTCGTCACCGACTCGAAGGAGTCCGACCGGTCCGACTCGCCGTTCCCGCCCGCCGCGTCCTCATCCGCGGAACCCTCGTAGTTCGAACCCACTGTCCGCCTCTTCGGCCGAGGGGGCAAATCCGTTCGGGTCGGGCCGACGCTCCGTCGCTCACGGCCGTCTCCTCTTCTCCCCTGCTCCGCCCCCCCTCCTGCCGGTCCCCGCACGCGTCGCCGGAGGCAGTCAATTGATAACCGTTGGCACTGCATCGCACCCATGAACGTCTCACGGGAGCGACTGCGCGAGGACATCGAAGCGAACGCCGAGTTCGGACGGGTCGAGAGCGAGGAGGGACGGGGTCGGACCGTCCTGACGGGGACGGAGGCGAACCGGGAGGCGCGCGACCGGTTCGTCTCGCGTCTCGAAGACGCCGGTCTGGACGTGCGCGTGGACCGCGTGGGCAACGTCGTCGGGCGGTGGACGCCCGGGTCGGCCGACCCGGACGCGGCGCCGGTCGCCGCGGGCAGCCACCTCGACTCGGTGCCCGAGGGCGGCATCTTCGACGGTCCGCTGGGAACGTACGCCGCCCTCGAAGCCGTACGCGCGATGCGGGAGGCGGGCACCGAACTCGCTCGCCCCGTCGAGGTGGTCTGTTTCACCGAGGAGGAGGGACAGCGCTTCGCCGGCGGGATGCTCGGGTCGTCCGTCGCGGCAGGGTCGCTCTCCGTCGAGGACGCCCTCGCCCTCACCGACGACGAGGGGACGACGCTGGAGTCGGCGCTCGCCTCGATAGGCTACGACGGCGAGGGCGTCGTGGACGCGAGCGCGTGGGACTCGTGGCTCGAACTCCACGTCGAGCAGGGCACCCGCCTCGAAGACGCCGGGATTCCGGTCGGCGTCGTCACGGACGTGACGGGCATCTTCCACTGCGAGGTGGAAATCGTCGGCGAGGCGAACCACGCCGGCACGACGCCGATGCCGGAGCGGACGGACGCGATGGCGGCCGCGAGCGAACTCGTCCTCGACGTGGAGTCGGAGGCCGGAGAAATCGTCGAGACGGACAGCGAGTCGGCGGTCGGCACGGTCGGAAAACTGAACGTCTCGCCGAACGCCCCGAACGTCATCGCCGGGAAGGTGGACCTGACCGTCGACATCCGCGACGTGGAGGCCGCCTCGATAGACCGAATCACCGACCGCGTGAAGTCGACGTTGAAGCGACTCGAAGACGAACGCGGCGTCGAGACGACGTTCGAGGTGGACCTCGACGTGGCGCCGACGCCCCTCGCCGAGCGATGTCAGGACGCGATCCGCGCGGGCGCCGGCGACTTCGACCTCGAATCGACCGACCTCATCTCCGGCGCGGCGCACGACACGATGCACGTCGCGGACGCCACCGACGCCGCGATGCTGTTCTCGCCCTCCGAAGACGGCATCTCGCACAACCCCCGCGAGTGGACCGACTGGGACGACTGCGCCGACGCGACGCGGGCGCTGGCCGGCGGGATTCGTCGGTTGGCGAACGAGTGAGGACCACCCCCGGCGTCGCGCGCTTCGAACCGCCGCCCGCCGACAAACCCGGCGGGCGAGGGCGGAGAGGGCGCGACGGCCGAGGGACCGAGGGCGGTGCGAGCGGCGGTGCGAGCGGCGGCGGCGACAGTGGGTGAGCGGGGGATGGGGGGTGCGGGGGGAAGGGGGAGAGAGGGAGTTTTGTCCTCGGAACGCCTCTATGTGGTATGCGCACACGAACGAAGCTCCTCCTCGGCGGCGTCGGAACGGCACTCGCGGCGTGGGTCGGATGGGGCGTCTACAGCGCTCGGTCGGCCGAACGCGTCCCGTACGAGACGCTCCGGTTCGTCGGCGACGGGACCGTCGAACTGCGGCGCTACCCGCGGACGGTTCTCGTCGAGACGACGGCTCCCGACGGCGAGACGGCGTTCCGTCGGCTGTTCGACTACATCTCCGGCGCGAACGAGGGTTCCGAGGACGTGTCGATGACCGCCCCGGTTCGGTCGGACGAGAGCGCGGACGGGTCGCGCGGCAGGCGCGACGGCGAGTCGGTGTCGATGACGACGCCCGTCCGGACGGAGAACGGGGCGAGCGTCTCGATGACCGCTCCGGTCCGCACCGACGAGGACGGCGACGGCGTCACGATGGCGTTCTTCCTTCCCGCGGGGTACACGCTGGAGACGGCCCCGATGCCGACGGACTCCGACGTCCGCCTCGTCGTCGAAGGGCCGCGGACGGTGGCCGTAAAGCGGTTCTCGTGGCGGGCGACGGACCGTCGAGCGGCGAACGCCGAGGAGTCGCTCCGCGCGACGCTCGAACGGGAGGGCGTCGAACCGCGCGGCGAAGCGACGCTCCTGCAGTACAACGACCCGTACACGCCGCCGTTCATGCGGCGCAACGAGGTGGCCGTCGAGGTGGACGGCGATGCCGTTCCCGACGCGTCGTAGAACCCGAACAGTTATTTTAGGTCGACCTAAACTATCGGGTGGCGCCCTCGGTGAGCCCCGCGAACCGGCCCTCCCGGATGTCGAATCCGTTCAGACAGTGGCGACGCTCGGAACGGGATTCGAGGCCGTGAGCCGCTCGTACCGTCGTCTCCCGAATCGAACCGCATCCCCTTAGATTTTAGGTCTGCCTAAAATCCGGTGGACTTACGTACTTTTAGGCTAGCCTAAATCCGCATGCAGTCACAGAGCACCCCCGTTCGGACGCGCCGCGCCGCCGGTCCGGACCCCTCCGAGAGTGATGCGCCGTGACCTACGAGAACGCCGGCAACGACGCCGTTCTCTCCCAGCAGACGGACCGCGAGTCGAATGCCCGAACGTACCCCCGCCACCTCCCGTTCGCAATCCGCGAGGCGCGCGGATTCACCGTCGTCGACATGGACGGAGACGAGTACTACGACTGCCTCGCGGGCGCCGGAACGCTCGCACTCGGGCACAATCACCCCCATGCGGTGGACGCGATGGAACGCGTCTTGGAGGCGGACCGACCGCTCCACACGCTCGATATCTCCACGCCCGCGAAGGAGCGGTTCGTGGACTCGCTGTTCGAGAGCCTCCCCGGCGAGTTCGCCTCGCGGGCAAAGGTGCAGTTCTGTAGCCCCGCCGGCACCGACGCCGTCGAGGCGGCGCTGAAACTCGTCCGGACGGCGACGGGCAATCGAAGTATTCTCGGCTTCGGCGGCGCCTACCACGGGATGACGAGCGGCGCGCTCTCGCTGATGGGCGCCGCGGAGGTCAAGGAACCGGTCGGCGGCCTGCCGGGGCACGTCCACCACCTGCCCTACCCGTACGACTACCGTCCCCCGTTCGGCGGCGGCGAGGAGGGACACCGACTCGCCAGCGAGTACGTCGAGAACCTCCTCTGCGACCCCGACAGCGGCGTCGGGGAGCCCGCGGGAATGATTCTCGAACCCGTGCAGGGCGAGGGCGGCGCGGTGCCCGCGCCGAACGAGTGGCTCCGCGAGATGCGTCGCATCACGCGCGAGCACGACGTGCCCTTGATTCTGGACGAGATTCAGACCGGGCTCGGTCGGACGGGCGAGACGTACGCCTTCGAGCACGCCGGAATCACGCCCGACGCGGTGACGCTCTCGAAGGCCGTCGGCGGCGGCCTCCCCCTCGCCGTCGTCGTCTACGACGAGTCGCTGGACGCGTGGGAACCGGGCGCCCACGCGGGCACGTTCCGCGGCAACCAACTGGCGATGGCGGCCGGCGAGGCGACCATCGACTACGTGCTGGAGCACGACTTGGCCGACAGGGCCGCGGAGGCAGGGCGACGCCTGCGCGGACACCTCGAATCGACGGCAGAGCGGTTCGACGCCGTCGGCGACGTGCGCGGCCGCGGTCTGATGCTCGGCGTCGAGTTCGTGAACCCCGACGGCGAGTGGCGCGGCCCCGGACCCCGACCCCCGGACGGCGACCTCGCGTCGGCCGTCCGCGCGGCGTGTTTCGACCGCGGACTCGTCGTCGAACTCGGCGGGCGCGAGAGCGCGACGGCCCGGTTCCTCCCGCCGCTGACCGTCTCGGACGGCCAGATAGACGACGTGGCGTCGATATTCGACGAGGCCGTCGCGGCCGCCGTCGACGGGGAGGAGGCGAGGACGGGGGTGACGGCATGAGCGGAGAGGACCTCTTTCTCGGCACCGAGTCGGGCGACGCGGCCTACCGCGAGTCGATGCGGCGGGCGACGAAGGCCGTCCTCGACACCGTGGCGGACGGGGAGAACCCCTACACCGGCGCCTCGCCCGCGGCGCTCCGCGACCTGTTCGAAGAGCCGGTGCTTCCCGAGGAGGGCGCCGGCCTCAACGCGGCGATGGACGAGGCGGCCGAGCGAGTGCTCTCTCACTCGGTGGCCACGTCGAACCCGCGCTGTGCGGCCCATCTCCAGTGTCCGCCGATGATTCCGGGTCTCGCCGCCGAGGCGATGCTGACCGCGGCGAACCAGTCGCTGGACTCGTTCGACCAGGCGCCCGCCGCGACGGTGCTCGAAGAGCGACTGGTCGACGCCCTCTGCGACCTGTTCGACCTGCCCGACGGGGCCGACGGCGTGTTCACCGCCGGGGGGACGCAGTCGAACTTTCAAGCGCTGCTGCTCGCGCGGGACCGCTGCTGCGGGCGGCGATTCGACCGGGACGCGCAGGCCGAGGGGCTCCCGGCCGGGGCCGACTCGCTGCGAATCCTCTGCTCGGCGGAGGCGCACTTCACCGCCGCGCAGGCCGCCCACCACCTCGGACTCGGCGAGGGCGCCGTCGTCTCGGTGCCGACCGACGAGGCGTACCGGATGGACGTCGACGCCCTCGACGCGACGCTCGACCGACTCGACGCGCGCGGCGACCGCCCGTTCGCGCTCGTCGGGACGGCGGGAACGACGGACTTCGGGAGCGTCGACCCGCTCTCGGAACTCGCCGACAGGGCGGCCGAACGCGACCTGTGGTTCCACGTCGACGCGGCCTACGGCGGCGCGGCGGCGCTGAGCGACGAGCACGCGGGCCTGCTCGACGGAATCGAGCGCGCCGACTCCGTCGCCGTCGACTTCCACAAACTGTTCTACCAGCCCGTCAGTTGCGGCGCCCTGCTACTCCGTGACGGCGACGAGTTCGAGTGGATGGCGCGTAACGCCGCCTACCTCAACCCCGAGGACCACGAGGACGCCGGCGTCCCGAACCTCGTCGCCAAGTCGGTCCAGACCACCCGGCGGTTCGACGCGCTGAAACCGTACGTCGCCTTCCGCGCCCTCGGACGCGAGGGGCTGGCGCGCCTCGTCGACGACACGCTCGAACTCGCCGACGGCGCCGCCTCGCTGCTCGACGCCGCGGACGATTTCGAAGTCGTCCACGAACCGACGCTGAACGCCGTCGTCTTCCGCTACCGCCCCCGCGAGGGGATGAGCGAGGAGGACGTGAGTCGGGTGAACGCGGCCGTCAGGCGGCGACTGCTGGACGACGGACGGGCCGTCGTCGCCCGGACGGAGGCGGAGGGCGCGACGAGCCTGAAGCTCACGCTCCTGAACCCGACGGCGACGCTGGAGGACGTGGCCGCGGTTCTCGACGCCGTCCGGGACTGCGGCGACGAACTCGCCGCGGAACGGGGGGTGGCGGCGTGAGCTTCGGCGTCGAACGCGGGACGGAGCGGGTGGACCCGGCCGGGCGCGCCGACGACGCGACGGTCCACGCGTTCCTGAACTGCTACCTCCGCGAGACGGGCGCCTACGAGGTTCTGGAGGGAGACGGCGCCGGGGCCGCCGGCGTCGAACCCGGCCCCGACGGCCTCCTCCGGGCGAGACTCCCCGCGCAGGGAGTCGATATCCTGGCGCCGCTGTCGTACCGCTCGCCGACCGAGCGGCATCTGTTCGAGACGCCGGTGCGCTACCGCCTGCCGGGCGGTGGGGGAGACGGCGGCGACGGCGAGGGAGACGCACACCCCGCCGACGCCGCCACGCTGGCCGCTCTGGTCGCAACGGACCTCTCGCTATCGCGCAGCGGCGACAGCGAGACGGACGAACTGCTGGCGCGCGTCCTGCGGAGCGAGCGGGCCGTCGAGTCGTTCGTCGCGGCGCGAGCGGGCGACGAAGAGCGGCTCTACGGCGAGAACGGCGAGGGCGTGACGTTTCGCGACGCCGAGCAGGCGCTCGTGTTCGGTCACCACCGCCACCCGACGCCGAAGAGCAGGGAGGGCATCGCCGAGCGCAACCGGGGGACGTACGCGCCGGAACTCCGCGGGTCGTTCCCGCTCGACTACTTCCGCGCCGACCCCGCGCTCGTCTCGTCCGAGTCGGCGCTGGACCGGAGCGCCGCCTCGTGGGTGAGAGCGGACCTGCGCGCGGACCCCGCCGTCCCGGAGTCGTTCGTCGACGAACACGTCGAGAGCGGCGACGCTCTTCTCCCCGTTCACCCGTGGCAGGCCGACTACCTGCTCGACCGACCGCGCGTCCGCCGGCACCTCGGCGACGGACTCGAACACCTCGGCGCGGTCGGCCGGGAGTTCTACCCGACCACGTCCGTGCGGACGCTGTACAGCCCCGACGCGCCGTTCATGGTCAAATCCTCCATGAACGTCGCCATCACGAACTCCGTGCGGACGAACAAGCGCCCCGAACTCGAACGCGGCGTCGCCGTCGCGGAACTGCTGGACACCGCGTTCGGCGACGAACTCCGCGAGGCGTTCCCCGCGTTCGACGTCGTCCGCGACCCGGCGTACCTCGCGCTGGACGTCGGGGAGGGAGCCGAATCGGGGGTAGAGACCATCCTGCGCGCGAACCCGTTCCGCGGCGAACGAGCGGAGCGCTCGACGCCCGTCGTCTCGCTGTGTCAGGACGCCATTCGAGGACGGTCACGGCTCGGTCGTCTGGTCTCGTCCATCGCGGAGCGCGAGGGACGGAGCGCGGACGCGACGAGCGAGGAGTGGTTCCGCCGCTACCTCGAAGTCGGGATTCGACCGATACTGTGGCTCTACCTCGAACGCGGCGTCGGCGTCGAGGCGCACCAGCAGAACTCGGTTCTCACCCTCGACGCGGAGGGCTACCCGAGCGAGTTCCGCTACCGCGACAACCAGGGCTTTTACTTCCCAGAATCGCGGTACGACGCCGTCGACGCCTACCTCCCCGGCGTCGGCGAGCGAGCGGACACCGTCTGTGCGGACGCGATAGCCGACGAGCGACTCCGCTACTACGTCGTGTTGAACAACGCCTTCGACGTGATAAACGCGTTCGGGAGCGCCGGCCTCGTCGACGAACGCCGCCTGCTGGGCCTCCTGCACGACGAACTCGAACGCGCCCGCGAGCGCTACGGCCACCCCGACTCGGAGTTTCTCGACCCGCTCTTGGAGTCGCCGACGGTGCCCTGCAAGGCGAACCTGCTCACGCGCTTCCGCGGGCTGGACGAACTGGAGAACGAACTCGAATCGCAGTCCGTCTACGCGGACGTGACCAACCCGCTCGTCACCGAACTCGACCGATGAGAGGCGAAAGCGAGACTTCCGAGACCGAGGGGAACCGACCCTGCTACGACTACCGACGCTACGACGCGGAGGCGGACCGGACCGTCTCCTTCCGTCCGGCGACGCCCGAACGCGACCTGCGGCGACTACACGCGTGGCTCGGGTCCGACCACGTGAAGCCGTACTGGCAGTTGGACCTGTCGCTCGACCGGTTCCGAGAGCGGTTCCGCGAGAAACTCGCTGACGACCACCTGACGCCCTACGTCGGCTGTCTCGACCACGTGCCGATGAGCTACTGGGAGTGTTACCGTGCGGCCGACGACAGCGTGGCGAACCACTACGACGCCGACGACGCCGACAGGGGAGTCCACCTGCTCGTCGGTCCCGAGGAGTACCTCGGGCGGGGCTACGCGCTCCCGCTGCTGCGCGGCGCCGTCGCCATGCAGTTCGAGATGAGCGAGGCCGAGCGCGTGGTAGCCGAACCCGACGCGCGGAACGACCGCGCGATTCGCGTCTTCGAGCGCTGCGGGTTCGAATCGGAGGGGGAGTTCCGCTTCGACGAGGCCGGGAAGGACGCCGTCCTGCTGGTCTGCGACCGCGAGCGGTTCGAGGCGGAGGTGCTGGGCGACGGAGCGACAGAGACGGACGCGAACGGCCCGGAGGTGCGCCGATGACGGCCGGAGGCGGCGACGCGGCGGACGAGAGGGCGGAGACAGCAGCGGAGACGCGCGACGTCGTCGGAATCGGCGTCGGCCCGTTCAACCTCGGCCTCGCCGCGCTCCTGGAGGGAAGCGACGCCGACGTCGACGCCGTCTTCCTCGAACGCGACGCCGAGTTCCACTGGCACGAGGGGATGCTCCTCGATGGTACGACGCTGGAGGTGCCGTTCCTCGCGGACCTCGTGACGCTGGCCGACCCGACGAACCCCTACAGCTACCTCAACTACCTGCGGGAGACGGGGCGTATCTACGAGTTCTACTTCTACGAGACGTTCCAGATTCCGCGCCGGGAGTACGACGACTACCTCCGCTGGGTCGTCGACGAACTCGACGTCTGTCGGTTCCGCCGCGAGGTGACGGACGTGCGTTGGGACGAGAGCGAGGAGGAGTACGTCGCCGTCGCCCGCCACCCCGAAACGGGCGAGCGGTTCGAGTATCGGGGTAAAAACGTCGCGCTCGGAATCGGCTCGCGGCCGCAGATTCCCGAGCAACTGCGGGGCCACTCCGAGGAGGACGTGTTCCACACGGCGAAGTACCGCCACAACCGAGAACGGGCGCTGTCGGCCGACTCGATAACCGTCGTCGGGTCGGGCCAGAGCGCCGCGGAGGTGTTCTACGACCTGCTGAAGCGGCAGGACGAACACGGGTACCGCCTCGACTGGCTCACCCGCTCGGACGGCTTCTTCCCGATGGAGTACTCGAAACTCGGCCTCCAGCACTTCACGCCCGAGTACGAGCGGTACGTCTACGACCTCCCGCAGGGGGTCAAAGACGACCTGATTCCGAACCAAGACCTGCTGTACAAGGGCGTCGACCCGGAGACGAGCGCCGACATCTACGACCTGCTGTACCGGCGGTCCATCGGTGGCAGAGAGCCTGATGTTGGCCTGTTCGCGATGACCGAAGCCCGCGACATCGAGTCCGTCGGCGACGCCTACGCGCTGGACTGCCGGCAGTGGCAGACCGACGAGCCGTTCGTCCACGAGAGCGAGGTGGTCGTCTGCGGTACCGGCTACGAACGTCCGATACCCGGGTTTCTCGAACCGCTGGAGGAGGCGATATCGTGGGACGAGCGCGGCCGCTTCGGGGTGACCGAGGACCACCGGCTCGAAATCGACCTGCCGGGCGACGTGTTCCTCCAGAACGCCGAACTCCACACCCACGGCGTCGGCGTTCCGGACCTCGGTCTCGGCTGCTACCGGAACACCCGGTTCGTCAACCGACTCGCCGACCGCGAGGTGTACCCCGAAGACGCCGACACCGTGTATCAGGACTTCTCGCTCGACCGGTTCGTCGAGCACGCACCGGGCGCTTCTCGGAAGGGAAGCGAATCGACCGCGCCGACGCAGGACGACTGAGAGACAATGAATCCGAACGACGACATCCGAGACGACGCACTGGACGAAGACGTGTGGGAGACGGTCGAACGCCGTCTGCTCGCGAAGATGCTCGAAGAGTTCGCCTACGAGGAGATACTCGACCCCGAGCGGGTCGAGACGGGTGCGGGAAGCGACCGAAAGGCCGGTTCCGACGCAGACGCCGCGACCTACCGGGTCGACCTCGGCGACGCGGCCTACCGCTTCCGCGCCGAGGAACGCCTGCTCGACAGTCTCTCCGTCGACATCGGGAGCGTCGAACGGCGGAGCGCCGGAGGCGGAGAGGAGGACGGAGCGGACGGAGGAAACGAAGGGAAGAGAACGGGCTGGACCCCGCTCAACGACCCGCTGACCCTCCTCCGCGACGTCGGCGAATCGACCGACCTCGACGGCCTGACCGAGGGGAACCTCGTGCGGGAGTACAAGCGCACGCTCCTCGCGGACGCGCACGTCGAAGCGAGGGAGCGAAAGCGCGCGAACGGGGGCGGGGAGTTCGACCCGTTGGACCTCGGTTACGCCGAACTGGAGGGCGAGATGGACGGTCATCCGTGGATAACCTACAACAAGGGTCGCCTCGGGTGGGGGTACGACGACTACCGACGGTACGCCCCCGAAGCGAAAGAGCCCGTCGCGCTGTCGTGGGTCGCCGTCAGTAAGGAGAAGGCGACGTTCGTCTCGACGGCGGACCTCGACCACGACTCGCTCGTGCGGGGGGAACTCGGCGACCGCTACGGCGAGTTCCGCGAGCGACTGGAATCGAAGGGGCTGGACCCCGAGGAGTACTACCTCCTGCCGGTCCACGACTGGCAGTGGGAACACAGCGTCGTCCCCCTGTTCCCCGACGACATCGCCCGCGACGACATCGTTCCGCTGGGCGAGGGCCCCGACGAGTACCTCCCACAGCAGTCGGTTCGCACCTTCGTCAACGTCGATTCGGAGGAGAGACACCACGTGAAGGTGCCGATGCGCATCCTGAACACGCTGGTCTGGCGCGGGTTGCCCGGCGAGCGGACGGAACTCGCGCCGACGGTGACCGAGTACGTCAAGGGAATCCGCGACGACGACGAATTCCTGCGGAGAGAGGGGCTGATACTCCCCGGCGAGGTGGCCGGGCTGAACTACGACCACGGCGACTTCACCGATATCGACGGGTCGCCGTACCAGTACCACGAACTGCTCGGCGCGGTGTGGCGCGAGCCGATATACGAGTTCTTGGAGGACGAGGAGCGGGCGGTGACGCTGTCGTCGCTGATGCACGTCGACGGCGAGGGCGTTCCCTACCTCTCGCGACTGGTCGAGGCGTCGGGACTCTCTCTCGACGAGTGGCTCTCGGAGTTCTTCGGGACGGTGCTCCCGCCGCTCCTGCACTACCTCTACCGCTACGGGACGGTGTTCTCCCCGCACGGGCAGAACACCATCCTCGTCGTCGAGGACGGCGTTCCGTCCAGGCTCGCGGTCAAGGACTTCGTCGACGACGTGAACGTGAGCGACAGACCGCTCCCCGAGTTGGAGGCGCTCCCGGACGAGATGCACGAGGTGCTGCGGAAGGAACCGCCGGAGGAACTGTGTCAGTTCGTCTTCTCGGGCCTGTTCGTCTGCGTCCTCCGGTACGTCGCGGACGTGCTCGAACGGCACGAGAACTACCTCGAAGAGAGGTTCTGGGCGCACACGCGGGAGGCGATTCTGGCCTACCAGTCGGAGTTCCCCGAACTAGAGGAGAGATTCGAACTGTTCGACCTGCTCCGGCCGGAGTTCACGAAGCTCACGCTGAACCGAAACCGCATCTTCGAGTACGGGTACGACGACGCCCCGGGCCGTCCGCACGCCGCAGAACACGGCACGGTGCGAAATCCGCTACACGCCGTCGCCGCGAGATGTCCGGACGACGCGGCGCGACCGAACGCGGCGGACGACTGAGCCGAGAGCGGCGGCCGCCGCCTCGGCGCGCCGGTCACTCGCTGTCCCGCCACTCGTCTTCGAGCAGGCCGTAGTCGACGCAGTCGCGCCACTCTCCCCCGACGAACGCCTCCTCGCGGGCGACGCCCTCGCGCTCGAAGCCGACCTTCTCCAAGACCCGCTGTGAGGCATCGTTGTCGACGAACGTGACGGCCTTCAGCCGGTGGAGACCGAGTTCGTCGAAGCCGTACTCGACCATTGCAGCGACGGCGGCCGTCGCGTAGCCCTCGTTCCAGTGCTCGTGTGCGATCCAGTAGGCTAACTCGGCGAACCGGAACTCGACGGCGTTCGACTCCTCGCGGACGAGGTAGACGAATCCAACGCGCTCGTCCCCGGCGCGGACCAACAGGCCGACGCTCTCCTCGTTCTGACCCATCGTCCCGCCGAGGCGGGCGGTGACCTGGTCGGCGCTGGTCGGCGTGATGACCGCGCGCGACGACCGAACCCGCGGGTCGTTCTCGTGTTCGCAGAGGAACTCGAGGTCCGACTGGTCGGCGGGGCAGAGCGTGACGCCGTCGCCGCGGAGAAACACCGGTCCGGACATACACGAATCCTCATCACCTCGCAGGTAAAGTGCGATGGCCGTCGGAACGACAGGTTCTGCGGACGGAACGGCCGGCAGCGCGAGACCGGGTGAATAGCTCCCGAACCGAGAGCGATGTTCCGGAGTGGCGGTCGTACTCCATAAATCACTCAGTGCTTTATGGAATTTTTGCAGCGAGGGTCAGAACCGCGCGCGAGGGTGCCGAGCCTGAATGAAAGGGTAGAGCGTCGAGAGTGCTCCGATGTACGAGCAGATGCCCGATTCGAGGCGCGAAGAACGGTATCGAGACGATGCCGGCGAAAGCGTACGGGTACGGTGGTCGTTCTCGTTTCGTTCGGTACTTCTCGTCAGAGTTTCGGGGCGCGGGCGGCCCCGGCCACGGGCCTCTCTCCTCGTCGCCGTAGAAGTAGTCGGGAGGCGGGTTGTCCCAACCGTCACACCGCCGTCGGTCGCGTTGCCACGACTCGCCGCTTCGATTCGAGCGAACGAACGGACCCGACTTCGAGTCGGCGTCCGGTAGGACGCTTCGGGCGAGTACTTCTCCGGTGCGAGAGAACCGCCGTTCGGCGGGGAGGTAGTCGAGCGGGGTGCTATCGGTGTTTGCTATGAGAACCGGTATTCACTAATTTAGAAGTGTTCAAAATTTGTGGAGATTGTGGAAATTTCGCAGTGCGCGAGATTTCGGGATGTGAATCGGTGGCGGTTGAGAAAGTATTGAGGAGAGGAGGAGAAATAGATCCGTAAACGGCGACTGTCGACGAACCCCGACGACTATCCGACCGTCGGTCGGGTAGCACGAAGTGAGCGAGCGGAACAACAAAATTCCAAGACGCTGTGAGAACCTTAGAATTTGTAGAAACTGTAGGAAATGTGAAAACTGAAGAGGGTGGCCGAGAGAGCAGAAGACGGACCTATTACCACGGAGAAGACAGTTTAGAATGTGTGCAAATTCTAGGATTTGAAGGATGCGAAGAGTGCTTAGAGCGTGCAGAGCTTGTGGAGTGCCCGAGATGTTACAATTGAGTATCGGAACGGTTACGCCGCCGAGAGGGCGCCCAAGATTTCTACAAATTCTAGAATTTGTTAGAATTCCGGGATGCGTCCAACGTCTGACGCAGAGTTATATACTATGCCGCGGAAACGGCTGACAGCGTGTAGACGGCTGAAGCAGTCTACAAATTCCGAAAATTCCACAGATTTCACCATGCGCAGAACTCGAACGCAGTTCGGACGGGAGGCGAAGTAGATGGCGCGCGCCGTGAGCGTCTCGCTACAGAAAGGCGGCGTCGGGAAGACGACCATCGCCATCAATCTCGCGGACGCTCTGGCCGCGCGGGGGAACGAGGTGCTCCTCGTCGACCTCGACCAACAGGGCAACGCGACGGAGGGAGTCGGGAAGAAGGAACTGTACGAGACCGACGGTCCGCACGTCGGCGACGTGTTAACCGAGGACGACCCGGTGGACGTACGCGAAATCATTCACGACCGCGGAGAGTTCGACCTCCTCCCCGCGCACGTCGACTTGGACGACATCGAAGACCGGATTCGGAACTCGACGTTCGGTATCCTGTGGGTCCGGCGGCGCATCGTCGAACCCCTCCTCGGGGACGAATACGACTACATCGTCATCGACTCCCCCCCGAGTCTCGGACCGCTCTCGGACGCGTCGCTCATCGGGGCGGGCAATCTCATCGTACCCCTGCTCATGAGCGAACCCAGCGTCTCCGGGTTCGAGCGGATGGTCGAACAGCAGGTCCGGCCCATCCGCAACGAAGTCGACCTCGACATCCTCGCCATCGTCCCGAACGACCTCAGCGGCAACAACGAGGAGCGACGCATCATCGACGACCTCGAGGCGTCGCCGTTCGCGCAGTATCTTCCCGCGTTCGCGCGTTCGGAGGGGTTCGGCGAGTCGCCCGGTCCCGGAATCAGACACCGCATCGCGTTCAGTCGCGCCTGGCGAGACGGGAAGACCCTGCGCGAGTACGACGCCGACAGCGACATGCTAGAGCGACTCGACCAACTGGCGCAGGTCGTCGAGAACGGAGGCACCGATGCCTGACGAGAACCGCTTTTCGGGACTCGGCGACGTGGTCGAGGAACCCGAAGCGGACGCCGCAGTAGAGGCGGAATCGGACGCGAACGACGCCGGCGGGTCGCCGTCCGAACCGAACTCGGAATCGAAACCGGAAGCGGAAACAGAGGCAGAGACGGAAGTCGAGTCGCAGTCCGGTCCGGCGTTCGAGTTCGAGGACACGACGGCCAAGAGCGTCTACGTCCGGTCGGAGACGCTGTCGGTGATGGACGACGCCGAGTTCGAGGTGGAGTCGCTGCTCCGACGGGACCACGACGTCCGCGACGTGACCGGCCGGGAGTTCCACGACGCTTTCGTCCGCGTCGCCGCCGACCACCCCGAAGAGGTGGCGGCGGTCATCGTCTCGGCGCGGGACGGAGAGTAGGAGTCGGCGGGAAGAAGGTAAAAGCGAGCGAGAGCGACCACGAGGGGACGGGATGCGTCGACTCGGGTCGGTAGGAAACCGACGCGCCGAGACACCAGCGTCCGTCGGACGCTTCGGACGCTACGGACGCGACGTCAGTCGCTCCGTCGGGTAGTCTGCGGCCGCGAGAACGGACTCGGCGGTGTCCCACCGCGGACCGCGACCGACCGCGCCCTCTTCTCTGTCCCACCAGATGAACCCGTTGCGTTCGAGTTTCGGCAGGTGGGCGTGATAGAGCGTGGTTCGTGTCGTCTCCGGACTGGCGTCGGGGTCGGTTCGCCGCGAGAGCGAGTCGACGCTCACGTCGGTGCTGTCGGTCAGTTCTGCGAGCACGCGGCGGCGCGTCGCGTGCGCGAGCGAGTCGAACATCGCGTCCCAGGACGCGGTCGCCGTATCACTGCGGATCATAGTAGAGGGTCGGAACTCGCGTGAGCGGTGCGTGCGCCCCGTTTCGGGATACGTGAGCGAGAGAAGATCGCTCCCCTCTCGCGCGGCGCACACGCCGCGTAACTCCCGCGTTCCGTATTCATTCATACCGTCCGAAGGTGTATAAATCCGTCAGTCGGCGGGCGGGCTACGGAGAGGGACGGCGCCGGCGAGCGAGAACCCCGTACCTGGGCTCTCGACCCCGGGGGTACGACTCCCAGAACCGCCGTCCGTTCGCAGTTCGGTCGGCGACGAAACGCGAGAGCGGTCTCTGGGGGACGAAGTGCGCCAAAAATCGAATCGAAGTGGGTCGAGAGACCGTTCCGGAAGACGGAGTCGGTCGGTCCGGACGGGCCGGACGGTCGTCCGTCGCTAGTCGCGGCGGGTCGCCAGCAGGGCCGCGGCCAGCAGCGCCGTCACGGCGACGACCACGCCGAACCCGGGCGTGCTACCCCCGGTCGTCGTGGGGGTGCTCGTCGCGGTTTCGGTCGGGGTGTCCGTCGGCGTCGCCGTCGGCGTGTCCGTCGACGTATCCGTCGGCGTGTCCGTCGTCATCGGCGTGTCCATGGGCGTATCCGAGGGCGTCGGCGTCGTCTGGTTGACGATGACGCCGTCCTCGTTCGCCAGGTCGTCTCCGCCGCTACGAACGGTTATCTCGAACTCGGTTCCGGCCTCGATGTCGGAGGTGTCGAACGTCGTGGTGACGGACCCGTTCGCGGTCGTCTCCACGGTGTTCGAGAGCAGGAACGCGGAGTCCGAGGCCGAACTGCGCAGACGGACGCTGACTTCCGACCCGCCCGCGAGGTTCGTGTCGAACCGAACGGTCGCCTCTTCGGACCGGACGACCTCGTACTGGTCGTCGTCGTTCAGGTCGAGGTCGGCGTCGGGCTCTTCGACCGTGAACGCGGTCGAGACGCGTTCTTCCTCGTCTTCGTCGACGTAGTCGATCACGTCCTCGCCCTCTTCACCGACGCGGAAGTACGCCTGGTACTCCGCGTCCTCGTCGAGGTCGAGTTGGTCGGTCTCGAAGACGACGAAGAACTGGTTCTCGGCGACGGAGTCGTCGCGGTAGATGGCCGCGTTACCGCCGTCGAAGTCGATGGACTCCTCGTCGGCGTTCGCACCCGCGTCGGACTCCTCGATGCCGAGGAAGACGCCGTTCTCTTGGAGGGAGTCGATGTCGTCGTCGTCGATGATGCCGCTGACGCCGCTGGCGGTGACGCGCACGACGAGGCGGTCGCCGAGCGCGACCGTGTCGCTCTGGTTGGCGCTCTCGATGAGTTCCTCGGTGTCGTCGAAGCCGTCGGCGCTCCCGCCGGGAGCGGTCAGCGTGCTGATGCCGTCCGTGCTACGTCCGACGAGGTCGAGGACGGCGACGTCCTGTTCGTCCTCGACTTCGTCCTCGTCGGCGTTGTACTGCAGCGACGTGCTGGCCCGGAGGTCGTAGTCGCCGGGTTCGAGACGGTTGTCGACCGCGCCGTCGAGACGGTCTCCCTCGGTCACCTCAATGTCCTCGGTGACCGTCTCGATTTCGTCGTCCTCGCTCACGAGTTCGAACGGATCGGTGTCCTCCTCGCTTCCGGTGAACGTGTTAAAGGAGAACGTCACCTCGCCGTCGTCGTCGTCGTCGTTCAGCCGGACGGCTTCGAGGTAGTTGACGTCGTCACCGCCGATGAAGACGTACGCCTGATCGGTGTCTTCCATCTGGACGGTGATTTCGGCGAGGTCACCGACCTCTTCGGTGTACGTCGACTGCGAGAAGTCGATGTTGCGGTTCTCCTCGCCGATTTCGAGCGTGTCGGAGTCGGACGCGGTCGTGTCCGTCACCTGGAACTCGAAGTCGTACTCGCCGGCGTCGATGTCGTCCGTCACCTCGGCGGTGATGGTCGCGTCGGTGTCGCCTTCGAGGTAGACGCTGTCGTCCTCTTCGTTCGTGGCGACGTACTCGTTCGCGTCGCCGAACATGATCTCCAGTTCGTCGGCGTCGAGACCGTCGGCGCTGACCTCGACGAGGTAGTCGCCGCGGCCGGACTCGAAGTCGAGTTCGACCTCGTCGTTCTGCGTGACCGAGTCCTCGTCCCACTCCGCGGTGAGGTCCTGCTCGGCTATCTCGAAGAAGATGCCGTCGTCGAACCCGCCGTCACCCATGACGACGTAGTCTCCGTCGAGGTCCGAGGTGTCGATTTCGACGTAGCCGTTCTCGGGGTTGAGTTGGGAGATGAAGCTGGTCTCCTCGTTACTGCGGTCCTCGACCTCGCGGAGGACGAGGTCACCGGACAGAGAGCTCACGTCCACGTGGACGGTCTCGCCCTGGAAGTTGACGGACTCGACTTCGTTCGCCGTGAGGTTGAACTGGGCGGTTTCCCCGTCGGTCCCGTCGCCGTCGACGGTGAGGTCGTACTCGCCGAGGTCATCGAGTTCGGCCTCGCTCGTGTCGTACACGAGCGTCGCCGTCACCGTGACCGTCTCCTCGGCGTCGCCGTTGTTCTGAACCGTGAACTCGGCGACGCCGTCGTCGACGGATTTATCGGAGACGGAGAAGTCCTCGCTCCCGTCGAGCGTCACACCGACCGCCAAGAGGTCGGTGTTCGGGATGTCGTTCGTGTCGATGCTGATGTCTTCGCTCTCATCCTCGTCGAGCGTCGTCTCGAACTCGACGACCTGCCTCGCGGTGTCCTGCCCGACGGCGACGTCTTCGACGTTCTCGTCGTCAACGGTGGCCGTGTCGATGGCGCTGACCGTACCGACGCCAGCGAAGACGGACATGACCACGAGCGCCGCCATGAGGAGGGCACGCATGTCGTTTGTTTTTGTCATAGTTTGCTGTTATCTTGGTAGCGTGACCGACTTCCTACTACCCCACGAAGCCGGAAGGGTCGAATTCCCGTCATCACACTATCAGATGCCAACTCTAAATCGTGCATTCGTTGATAAATATTTTCTGTATCGTGGACCTGTCGTCCGGTCGCCGTCGTCCGGAGGCGCTTCGAGTAGACGTAATTGAAGATATCAATCTAGGTAATTCGGGGAGTGTTTATTTCATTAGTATTGTTCATTTGTGTCAGATTTATGCCGTATAGATAACAGATTGTATCTTATCTCGCCGCATTTTGTTAGAGTTTTCAAAATTTTTAGAAAGTTCTTCTTCAGATTATCATATTCAATATTCGCGTGGCGAAATGGGCTACTGGGAGAGGAAATGGACCGAGGCGAGAGCATCCGTCTGTGATACCAAAAGAGAAGGAATATTAGCACGAGAGAGAAAAGTAATCAGACAGCGAACGTGAGAAAAAGCGGAGTGCCATCAAATCTGGAGGCGGAGGGAACGAGGACGAGAGTAGCGCTTGGCGCCAGATAGTGGTCCGAGCGAAAGTCGCGTCCGCTTTGAGGGCACAAAGCGAGGAGTTCGGCGGATGAGAGAGCACCGTTTCGGCCAGCTATTACAGAGTTACATTCGTAACGTACTTATCGCAAGAGGTCCGCTTCTGGATTTGATAACGGAGAAAGTGTAGAAGTTGTACAACCAGATATATTTTTGAACCGCTACGGGTAATCGAGCAGGTGGCGGTTTACCGAAGGGCGAGAGGACGGCGAGAAGGGCGCGAGCGGGGAGCCGACGCGCTATATTTCTTGGACGCGTTCGTAGTCGTCGTCCAGCGCCGCCGCGTCCTCGGGGAGGAGTGCGGCGACGGTG
The DNA here is from genome assembly GCF_031624635.1 of Halogeometricum sp. S3BR5-2. Taxonomy (NCBI): domain Archaea; kingdom Methanobacteriati; phylum Methanobacteriota; class Halobacteria; order Halobacteriales; family Haloferacaceae; genus Halogeometricum; species Halogeometricum luteum. The sequence goes on from NZ_JAMQOQ010000003.1 coordinate 243,535, forward strand.
TAGTCGGCGTACTCGCTGATGTAGTCGACGAGTTGGGCGATGCGTCCCGAGTCGATGGCCTCCAAGGAGTCGAGCAGGATGAACGGCACCGTCTCGTGCACGTCGTGGACGAGGTAGCCCGCGAGTGCGAAGACGAGTCCGGTGACCTCGCGTTCGCTCTCGGAGAGGTGGTCGATGGTGTCCTCGTAGGTGGCGCCGTTGTCGGCGCTCCGGATGATGTGCATGTCGAACATCGACTTCTGCACCTTCCGGCGACCCTCGCGGACGGTCTGCTCGGTGCGCTCGATCCAGATGCGGTCGAGGTTACCGTAGTCGAGGATGTCGAGGACGGTGTCCATGTGACCGTTGAACTCCTCGATGGCCTCGGACTCGATGCGTTCGATTCTCGTTCGGAGGTCCGCGAGTTCGTCGGCTATCTCCTCGCGGCGTCGCTCCAGTTCGTCGCGGTCGTCGAACCGGGATTCGACCGACTCGATCTCCGACTCCGTCGAGTCGAGGTCGTTCTCCAGTCGACCGATCTCGAACTCGAGTTGGTTCGCCTCGCGGTGGCGTTCGAGGATATCGCCGTAGTCGCGGGATTCGAGCTCTTCGACCTCCGACTCCAGCGTCTCCACGCGGCCGGTGAGTTCCTCGCGCTCGTCTTTCAGCGACTCGCGTCGGTCCCGGCGGCGGTCGAGTTCCTGGTCGATGCTCTGGACGCGGTCGTCGAGTTGGCCGCGGCGTCGGTGGAGTTGCTCGAGTTCGTTCCGCTCGTCTTCGAGGTCGTCGATCTGGTCGCGCAGGTCGTTGCGCTGGTCGAGTTTCTCTCGGCGGAGCGACCGGAGGCGGTCGACCGTCTCCTCGATCTGGCTCGTCTCGACCTCGGTGCCGCACGTCCAGCAGACGACGGTGTCCGACTCGACGAGGGCGTCGGTGACCGAACCGCCTCCGTCCTCGTCGCGGAGGGCGGCGGCGACGTCCGCGCTCGTCCCCTCCAGCATGTCCTCGTTGAACTGGATGACCGTCTGAAGTTGGTTGACGCTGGAGTCGACCCGCTGCATCCGGTCGCGGAGGTCGGCTATCTGCGTCTCGATTTCGTCACTCTCGTCGAGTTCGTCGGGAATCTCCGCGCGTTCGGTCGTGAGTTCGTCGCGCTCGGATTCGAGCGCCTCGATGCTCTCCCCTTCGGCGTCGATGTCGTACCGGACGTCCTCGAGGTCCGAGCGCGCCTCCTTGAGGTCGTCGAGTCGAGATTCCAACTCGTCGCGGTCGTCGCGCGACTGTTCGATGTTGGCGTCGGCCTCCTCTATCTCCGCTTCTTTCTCCTCTAACTCGGCGCGCTTCTCCTCGATCTGCTCTTTCAGCGAGCGCCGCTCCTCCTCGAGTTCGGGGAGTCGCCCGTCCAGCGAGTCGAGGTCGGATATCTCGTTGTCGACCTCTCGTTTTTCCTCTTCGAGTTCGCGAATCTGCGTCTGGATGGCGTCGGTGTCGATGGGCCGCATGATGAGTTCGCGGAGGTCGTCGCCGCGAGCGACGGCCTGCCGGGACTCGTTCGATTCCAAGAGGAACGCGAACAGGTCGGCGAGCGTCGCGTCTTCGAGGTACGGGTCGCCCTCGGTGACAATAGTGCTTCCGCGCCGCTTCAGCGTCCGGGTGTAGGTTCGGTCTCCGACGGTGAGGCTCACGGAGCCCTCGTCGGCGTCGCCTTTCAGCGACGCTCTGTCGCTGCCGAGAGCCGCCATGATGGACTGTAAGAGGGACGTTCGGTTCGTCGCGTTCCGGCCCGCGAGCGCCGTGACGCCGGGGCCGAACTCGACCGTCGTCTCCCCGATACCGCCGATGTTCTCGACGTGGAGCGTGACGGCCTCTGCTGCAGACTGTGCCTGACTCATAAACGGTAGAACTGGGCGAGAGCATATAATACTTCAGTACACGCACGAAAGGCGTTACAGAAATACCGCTGTAAGGTTATCGGACGCTGACGCCGTCGAACCGGCGTCGTCGGCGCCTCGAGGCTCGGAAAAGAGGAGTCACTCCGTCGTGCTCGTCTCGCCCGCGGCGGCGGCGAGTTCGCCCCCGCACTCGCAATGCCCCGCCTCCAAGAGGTCCTGCACGTCGTACTGCGTCCCGCAGTCGCGGCAGAACACGCGGACGTCGACGAGCACCTCGAACTCGCCGATCTGGATCCGGTCGGTGTTCGCCAAGTTCTCGACGATGTTCTCGGAGACGGCGGCCGTCCTGCTCCGGAGTCGCTGGATGGTGTCGAGACCCTTCTGCACGCGGTCCTCGTCCGTCTGTTCGTCGCGCTTGACGCCGCGGTACTTCGTCAGGTAGGTGTGTATCGCCTGGTGGGAGACGAAGTTCTTCTGCAGGTCGTCGATATCGATATCCTCGCGCTCGAGCGTCTGCTTGGCCTGCGTCCGCATCCCACTGGAGACGTCGTCGTCGGTCAACAACCGGTAGGTGTTGGCGACTTCGCCGTCGAGCGGATTCATCCCCGCGTCGACCATCACCGCGCGAAGCAGCCGTCGGTTGAAGTCGTCGGCGAGTTCGCGCAGGCTCAGACGGTCGTCCCGACCCGCCGTCCACAGGTTCTCCAGTCGTTCGCCCTCCCCGTCGAGGCCGTACTCGTCGATGAGTCGGCGGACTTTGCTTCGGCGCCCACGTTTCGCCGTCTCGTTCTCCTCACTACTCATTGAACGGTAGAGACGAGAGGGCGAGCCAGTAAATACGTTCCGCCTCGCTGCCCGGCCGGTCGGGGCGCGATTCGGCCGAATTCGAACGAGGCGCGACCGAGTTCGGCCGAGCACGACCGAGCGTGGCCGAACGTCCCCGAACCCGACGCGTTGGGGAGACGAAACGAGTTGGAGATCGGAGCGTCAGGACGTCTCCAGTTCTCGGAGTAGCCGCCGAACGTGTCCGACCGAGTAGGAGACGCCGAACGTGCGTTCGACGTGGTCTCGGACGAGTTCGGGAGTCCACTGGTCGCCGTCGTACCCCTGTTCGGTCGGGTCCGCGTCGAGGTGGTCCCGCAGTCGTCGTCGGTCCGCCGAATCGAGCTTCCGGGGGCGGCCCGGGCGGTCCTCGTCGGTTATCGCCTCGGTCACCGGTTCCGCCTCGAACCGGTCGAGCCAGTAGTAGAGCGTCGAGCGGGGGATTCCGTAGCGCTCCGCGAGGACGGACACCGCGACGCCGTCGAGGTAGTCCAGGGCGACGACGAGTCGCTTCGCCTCCTTCGCCGACTCCGCGTCCGCGAGCGCGCGACGAAGTTCGTCCGGGTCCACGTCGTCGAGCTTGACCATGTTCGGCGCACTCGGGGGCCGAACTTAACTCTAAGCACTTTCGTCGACGAAAGGCGATACGGAGGCGCAGCGTTACGAGGAGAACAGCGGACGAGGTGGTGTTCGAGAAACGGTCGCATTCGGTTCGTGGGGCGGCGGTAACTGCGAGTTCGAGTCAGACACGTGATTCAATTCGGAGCAGTTTCGGGACGGATTCGACGAGTGGTCCGACGGCCCCAGTCCGTCTCCGTCGTCCACACCACCGTGTCCGCCGTTCCGGTCGGTAGGCTGCTCTCGATACTCGTGACCGACTGGGGACGTCGATGCTTCCTCACCCGTTCGACAGCCCGGCTCAGTCGAATCGAATTCGGACCCGGACACCACGCTGTCCTGAGTAACACCTACGAAACACCCTGAAATTCACGAATCCGGAGCGACCGTCGGTCGGACGCCCCCGTCGTCGACTCCACCGTGTCCGGAGTAGTACCACCGAATCCAGAGCAATCGAACCACCCTCCGTGAGGTGCCCGTCGCAGCTTCCCAACCCACACCACCGTGTCCGCTGTTCTTCGGTGACGAGGAGTAGTCGGCGGTGGGGCCGGGTTCGACGACGCATCTCCGGTCACTCGAGAAATCGTCGGCGAGAGTCGGAGCAGAGAAAGCCATCCTGCCGGCCGAACTCTCGGACCGAGCATTCCGAATTCACGGTTTAGAAGACATCTACTGGCGTTTCAGAGACCATCTATCCTCGGAGGCCCTCGTTCGCCCGCTATCCTCGCTCTCCCACACCCCCTCCACCGTGTCCGCTGTTCTGCCCGTCCGAGAGGGGGGTGGGGTGGGCCGCGAAGTCGCCTCCTTCCACGGGAGGCGACGACGATGCGCGAGAGCAGTCGACGATTTCTCGGCCTAGATCGGTCTAGAGTGTCGAACTCGTTCGTTTCCTCTCTCGTTCTCTACTCTAAGAGGACTACGGAGTAACTTGTGTGACTAGAATATAAAGCTGTCGGTATAAAGAGACCGCCGTCGCGACCGGCACCACCCCCCACCCCTACTCACGCCGGAACTCCGGACAAAGTGGAGGGGGTGTGTTATCGCCGCTCTTTATATACTCACAGAACAGCGGACACTCCGGACGCGGTGGTTTTATCAACGACGCCTGTGAGAGCGTGTCTATGGCGCTGTTCGAGCGGGACAACGACATCTATCGGGACCGGGATGCGCTACGGGAGGATTATCAGCCCGAGCAGTTGGTCGGTCGAGACGAGGAACTCCGAACGTACCAGGCGGCGCTCCAACCCGTCATCAACGGCGAGCAACCGAACAACATCTTCCTGTACGGCAAGACCGGCGTCGGCAAGACGGCCGCGACGAAGTACCTCCTCGCACACCTCCGAGAGGACGCCGCGCAGTACGACGACATCGACCTCTCGGTCACCTTTCTCAACTGCGACGGTCTCACCAGTTCCTATCAGATCGCCACCCGCCTCGTCAACAGCCTCCGCTCGGAGTCGAACCAGATATCCACGACGGGGTACCCTCTCGCGTCCGTCTACGAGATGCTCTGGGAGGAACTGGACGACCGGGCGGGCAGCGTCCTCGTCGTCCTCGACGAGATAGACCACGTCAACGACGACAGCATCCTCTATCAACTCCCCCGCGCCCGCGCGAACGGTAACCTCGAAGTCGCCAAGATCGGTCTCATCGGCATCTCGAACGACTTCTCCTTCCGCGACGACCTCTCGCCGAAAGTCAAGAGTTCGCTGTGCGAACAGGAGATTCACTTCCCCGCCTACAACGCCGAGAACCTCCGCGCCATCCTCCAACAGCGCGCCGAAGTCGCCTTCCACGAGGGCGTCCTCTCCGAGGAGGTCATCCCGCTGTGCGCCGCCTACGGTGCGAAGGACGCCGGTGACGCCCGCCAATCCATCGACCTCCTGATGAAGGCGGGCGACCTGGCGCGCGACGAGGAGACCGACTCCATCGAGGAGAGCCACGTCCGCCGCGGCCGTCGCGCGCTCGAACGCGGCCGCATCAAAGAGGGAATCAACGGGCTCACGGAACACGGCCACCTCGTCCTCTACGCGCTCCTCACCCTAGACCTGGAGGGCGAGACTCCCATCCGCTCGCGCGACGTCCGCCCCCGCTACACGCGCTTCGCCGAACTCGCCAACCGCGACCCCCTCGTCCCCCGTCGAATGAGAGACCATCTGAGCGAACTCGCCATGCTGGGCATCGTCTCCGTCACCGAACGGAACGAGGGGCGGCGCGGCGGGACCTACCGGGAGTACGCGCTCGACATGGACGTCGAACTCATCCTCTCGGCGATGGCCGACACCGTCGAACTCGTCGGCGTCCACGACAGCATCAACTCCTACGTCGACGGCGACGACGAACCGACGACGCTCGAGGATTTCCACGGCGCGTAGACCTCGACGGCTCCTCGCGACGCAGTACCGCGGACACGGCGGTGTCGGACGCTGCCGTCAGAAGGGGAGCCGAACACCACCGTGTCCGCTGTTTCTTCGCGGGCCGACATTCCCGACGTCGAACGGATGTTTGCGCTGCCCCCACACCGCTCGACCCGTATCCGTCCGCACTCGACACCGGCGCGTCCGCCGTTCGAGCGAGCGGGGGAGACGCCCGTCCGGTTTACGCCCGCCGGCGCGCGAACGCGGCGGCCCCGAGGAGCACCGAGAGCAGCGCCGCGACCGGACCGAACCCGGGCGTTCCCGAGTTCGTCTCGCCGGTCGGAGTCGACTCGGCGCCGGCTTCGACCGCCGTGTCGGTCGCGTCGCCGGTTGACGCGGCCGTCTCCGCGCTTCCGCCGTCGCTCTCTCCGGCACCGGTCCCGCTGCCATCAGCGGTCGTCTGAGCCGTCGATACCGACGATCCGCCGTCGTTCTCGACCGATTCGTTCGCGGTCGTCGCGTTCGTGACCGTCACGTTCCCGACGACCCCGCCACCGAGCGACAGTTCGTGGGTCCCGGGCTCCTCGAAGGTGTGCGAGAGCGTCACCGTCTCGCTGGCTCCCGCTTCGAGCGAGAGTTCGCGGGCGTCGACCGTCTCGCCGTCGACCGTGAGGTTGACGGCGGTCGTGCCGTCTGCCTCGCCGACGTTGTCGACGACCGCCGAGGCGTTCACCTCGTCGCCGACCGACGCGTTCGTCGCGGAGAGCGTCGCGTTCGATAGCTCGAAGGCGGCCGTCCCGTCGCTCTCGGCGTCCCCGGCGTATCCGCCGCCGGAACCGCCGTCGTCGCCGTCGTCTTCACTGTCTGCGTCGTCGGACCCGCTCTCGTCACTCTCGTCGTTCTCGTCGCTCGGATCGTCCGAACTTCCGCCGCTCGGAGCGCCACCGCTCTGGCCGTCTGACGCCTCGTCGTCGGGTTCGGCGTTCGCGCCGCCGTCGGTGCCATCGCCGTCGTCACCCGCGCCGTCGTTACCCGCATCATCGCCACTCGCGTCGCCGACGTCAATGTTCACGTCGACCGTCGCCGGAGCGGACTGCCCGCCCTCGGTGTCGTTGACCGTGAACGCGAACGAGTCGGTGCCCGACGTGGCCTCCGTATCGTACGTGACGGTCCCGTCGTCGTTCGCCGTCGCGGACCCCTCCCCTGCGCCCTCGACTATCGCGACGCTCGACGGGTCGACTCCGTCGCCGTCGGGGTCGGTCGCGTACTCGGTCACGTCGACGGTGACCGCTTCGCCGGTGTACTCCAGCGCGGGAATCTCCCCGACTTCGGGCGGGGCGTTCTCCTCCACGACGCCGCCGCACGTCCCCACTTCGGCGTACTGCGCGGTCAGCGTCGCGTCGGCGTCCGGGACGGTGTACGTCCGGTCCGAGTCGGTCTCGCCGTCGCTCCAGCCGTCGAACTCGTAGCTCGTCCCCTCCCGACAGACCGTCTCGGGGGCCGACAGACTGTGTCGGTACCCGATCATGCTGTCGAACGTGTAGCCGCCGTCGGCGGTCGACTCCGGCACGCCGCCGACGCTGACGTTGACGCCCTCGGGTTGGCTCGCCAGCGTGACGTCGACCTCCTCAGGTTCGATGGTCACCGACTTCGTCGTCCGCAGTCCGTCGGAGTCGGTGGCGGTCACGTTGACCTCGTAGGCGACGACGCCGGTCGTCGCGTGACCCGTCGCCGGCACCGTGTACGTTATCGACTCGCCCGTCTCGGACGTCTGCGGGTGTCGGTGCGTGTTGTGGGCGAGGCTGACCTGCCACTCGATGTCCTCCCCCGAGAGCCGTCCGTCCTCGACGTCGGTCACGTCGGCCGACAGCGTGACCTCTTCGCCCCCGCGGGCGGTCACGTCGCCGGCGGGGTCGAGCGTCATCTCGGGCGCGCCGCCGACGGTGACCGGTGTGGGTTCGGAGTCGACCGCCGTCGTCCCGTCGCTCACCTCGACGTAGGCCTCGTAGGACCCCTGCTCGTCGTACGTGTGTGAGACGCTCACGCCGGTCGCCGTCTCGCCGTCGCCGAAGTGCCACGTGTAACTCAGGTCGTCGCCCTCGGGGTCCGACGCGCCCGCCTCGAACGCGACGTCGAGGGGTGCGGCGCCGCTCTCGGGCGTCGCGCTCGTCGACTCGACTCGCGGCGCCTTGTTACCGGACTCGTAGACGTAGCGGACGATCTGTCCCCGCCCCAACTGCGACCCGTAGAGGGCGCCGTCGGGGCCGACCTTCGTCGAGACGAGCGCGCCCGTCCGGTCGTCGAAGTTGTACGGGCCGGCGACGACTTCCGTCCCGTCGTCGCTCAGCACGAGGTACTTGATCAGTCGGTCGTTGTAGTCGCTGTAGAACAGGACGTTGTCGTATTCGTCGGGGAACATATCGGCGCCGTAGACGGGGCCGACGGTGACCGCGGCGCCGTAGCCGTCGCCGGACGGGTCGTCGTTCGGACCGCCGGGCGTCTCGCCGTGCAAGTACGAGAAAATCGGGTCGTCGTACGCCGGGTCCTCGCAGACCCCCTCGCAGTCGGGCCAGCCGTAGTTGGCGCCCTTCTCGCCGAGGTGGATGTCCTCCGCGGCGTCGTAGCGGTTGTTCCCCCCGACCTCGCCGATGTACAGTTCGCCGTTCTGCGCGAAGTTGATTCGATACGGGTTCCGGAGGCCGTAGGCCCATATCTCCCCGAGCGTGTCCGGGTCGCCGTCGCCGGCGAACGGGTTGTCCTCGGGGATGGAGCCGTCGGGATTCAGCCGGATTATCTTCCCGTCGGGTCGCGAGAGGTCCTGCGCCCACTGGGCGTTGTCGTACTCGTCGCCGGTTCCGACGTACACCTTCCCGTCGGGGCCGACGTCGACGCCGCCGCCGAGGTGACAGCAGGCGATGTCCGAACCGGTGTGTATCTCGTTTCGCCAGAGCACCTCCCGACTCGCGGGGTCGGCGCGACTGGTCGTTCCCCCGTCGTTCTCGACATGGGTGAATCGTGCGAGGACGTTCTCGGGTTCGCTGTTCGCGGCGTCGGCCGCGTCCGGGTCGTCGAGGCGCGAGTAGTAGACGTAGAACTCGCCGCTCTCCTCGAAGTCGTTCGCCAGCGCGATACCGAGGAGTCCTCGTTCGCGATTGGACTCGACGCTGTCGATGTCCCGCAGGTCGAGGTACGTCTCGTACTCCTCGGTCTCCGGGTCGTAGACGAGTATCTCGCCGCCTTTCTGGATGACGAGCATCCGCCCGTCGGGCAGGAACACCGTCTCCATCGGCTGGTTCAGTCCCGAGATGACCGTCTCCTTGCGGAAGGAGTCGCCGTCGGCCGCCCACTCCCCGGAGCCGTCGCTACCGCCACCGCTCGTGTGGTCGCCGTGCGCCGCGGCCCCCCCGGCGGCGAAGACGACGCCTGCGGTGACCGAGGACGTGAGCGTGACGAACGCCAGCAGCACCGCAACCGCCTGTCGCCTCGCGCCTGAACGGGTTGTAAGTTGCACTGCTCTGTGTTGCGACAAGGATTCTCCCCTCAAAGTTAGCCACGATAATCTCGTTCGGTCGAATTTCGTCCCGTTTTTCATCGTGAATTTATTCAAAAAATGACGAACTAACAGTGACAGGCTGAAAATATAACCAACACAAAGAATTTACCTAACTCGACAAATTGGCGAATACTGAACACTTCTTCCGGAAGTCGAGGTGCTGGCGTCTGGGAGGCGAAGCGCCCCGACACGACTCGACCCGTGACTCACTCCACCGTGCCGTCGAGCAGGTGCGTCAGCGCCATCACGTACGAACCCACCTCGTAGGTTCCCTTGTACTGCTGGTCGCGCCACCCGTTCGTGAACTGGCGGTTGTCCATCCGGCCGTCCGTCGTCACCTGCCGCATCGGGACGCCGATACCCGACACGTCGACGAGGTCCCGTCCGGTCCCGTTCGTCTCGAATATCCACGCCATCGCGCGGCCCGCATCGCGGGTGTACTCCTCCTCGCCGCCCGCGGCGTAGTAGTGGGCGACGGCGTTGACGAAGAACGTCTGATGACACTCGTAGAGGTAGTGCCAGTACGGCGTTCCGCCCGTGAGTTTGCCGCGCAGTTCCCCGTACAGGCGGGCGTGCAGGGGCCAATCCTCCCAGACGAACGCGCCGTCCTCGCGCATCCGGTTCTCGACGGTGTAGTCGAGAACGTCCTCCAGGTCGCCGAGGTAGCCGGTCTTCCCCGTCACCTCGATGGCCCGCGCGACGGCCCAGCAGGTGTACATCTGGTTCTGGTGGCGGCGGGTGGTGTGGTTGTCGAAGCCGTACAGGCCCTCGGGGGTCCGGCGGTCGGATATCTCCCAGAGACCGCGGTCGACGAACGCCTCCACGCGTTCGTCGTCGGGGACCGCCTCGTGGAGGTACGTCGCGCCGTAGAGCGCGAGGCTGTCCTCGGCGTGGTCGAACTCGACCGTCTCGTCGGCGTGGTCGAATAGGGTGCGCGCGGACGCGAGGTACTCCCTCTCCCCCTCGTCATCGAACACGTCCGCGGCCATCGCGTACGCCGCGAGGAGCGGACCGACCCCGTAACTCGGCATCGCTTCCGGGAGTTCCCCCGACTCGATGCGCTCGTCGAAGAACTCGAACTCGCGTCGAATCTTCGCGTCGTACTCGTCGGTGCCGAGCGGAGAGGTCCGCCAGTTCATGACGCCCATCAGCGCCATCGGGGCGTAGCGCCACTCCTGACTCTCGTCGCGCGACCACGTCGGGGAGCCGTCGTCGTCGAACTCGTATTTCAGCGCGCGGATGATGCCGTCGTCCACCTCGTCCCAGAAACCGTCCTCGGCTGTCGGCCGGAACAGCGCTTCTAACCCCCGTTCGAGGTACGATTCGTACTTCATCGGACGCGCGGCGAGGACGATGTACGACGCCCGCCGCCACATCTCTCGCTCCGTCAACTCCTCCGAGAGGCGTTCGGCGGCGTCGACGAACCGCTCCTGGTACCGGTCGGGAAGCGCGTTGACGCCGAGGTGGAGTTTGCGGGGGTACTGGAACAGCAGGTCGAAGTCGGCGAGGTGCCAGTCCGGCGAGACGACGTCGAGCGCCTCGTCGGGTTCGTAGAAGCGGTTGTCCCCGTTGGCGGCGTACGGCGACCGGGGCGTGGGGACGGAGAAGACGTAGAGGCCGTCGGGCTTCGTGACCCGGTGTACCTCCTCGGTGAGGCCCGGCACGTCGAGGAACTTCCAGTCGTACGGGCCGATGGAGACGGCGCCGTCGAAGTGGTCGTCGGGGAACGGCAGGTTCGGGGCCTCGGGTTCGGTCACCTCGTAGGCGTCCACGGCGTCGCCGAGCACCTCGCGCGCGGTGTCGCTCGCGGCGGCCGAGAAGTCGAGTCGGGTCACGTCGTCCGCGTCCAGCGTGGCCGTCACCGTCGACTCGGAGGCGACGTCGAGCACCCGGTCGCGGTGGCCGAGACGCTCGACGGCGGCCAGACGCTCCGCGTCCCGAAGGTACTGCATGTTGGGACCGACGGGTGGCTGTTTCACCCACCGCTTGAGCCGGCGTTCTCGGGCGTCGTGCGACTTCATCGTCTCGGAGGAGTGAGCGGATTCTGACATGGATGTCCGACCGCGTGACGGCGGCGTATATTGGAGACACAGACGAGTCGAACTTAAGTATACGGCGACGAACGCCCCGACCCGCCCGTCGCCGGGGACGCTGCACAACGTTTTATTCCTCCCCACCCCAGGCCTGAAGTAGCGATGCGCATCTGTATGCTCCTGAACGCGGTCTACCCGACAGACATCCGTCTCGCCAAGGAGGTGAAGTCGCTGACCGCCGACGGACACACCGTCTTCATCCTGTCGGAGGCCGACGAGGGGCTTCCCGACCGGGAGGAGGTCGGGTCGGCGACCGTCATCCGTCGTCCCTTCCAGGCCGCCTACGCGGGTCTCGACGGCGCCGTCGCCGGCGCGCGCACTCTCACCACCGGCGTCGTCGAGTCGTGGATGCGAGCGCTGGACGACGTCGTCCCCGAAGAGGGAATCGAGGCGCTTCACGCGCACGACCTCCCGATGGTTCACACCGCCCTCGCCGCGGGAGAGCGACACGGTATCCCAGTCGTCGCTGACCTCCACGAGAACTGGCCGGAGGCCGTCAAGCAGTACCGCCGAGGGAGTTCGCTCGGGTCGCTCACCAACCTCCGATATCTCGCCGACAGGGTGACCCGCCCGGTGTTCCGCTGGAAGCGGATCGAACGCGACGCCGTCCGGAGGGCCGACCGCGTCGTCACCGTGACCGACGAGGCGGCCGACCACTACGTCGAGAACTGCGGCGTCGACCGCTCGAAGGTCGACATCGTCTCGAACTACGTCTCGATGGACACGTTCGGCGACGCGGACCTCCGAGACGTGGGATTCGAAGACGAGTTCGTCGTCTCCTACGTCGGCACTCTCGGCGGTCCCCACCGCGGCCTCGACGCGGTGGTCCGTGCGATGCCGGCCGTCGTCGACCGCGTCCCGAACGCTCGGCTCCTCGTCGTCGGTAACGGCGAGGAGTACCGGTGTCGCCTCGAATCCCTCGTCTCCGAACTCGGCGTCGGCGATCACGTCACTTTCACGGGTCGTGTTCCGTTCGACGACGTCCCGTCCTACATCGCCGCCAGCGACGTCTGTCTCGTCCCGCACCAGTCGACCGGCCACACCGAGACGACGGTTCCGCACAAGCTGTTTCAGTACATGGCGATGTCGCGCCCCGTCGTCGTCACCGACGTGGCCCCCCTCCGCCGCATCGTCCGGGAGACCGACGCCGGAATGGTCGTCCGACCCGACGACCCCGCGGGGTTCGCGCTCGCGTTCGTGGAGTTGGCCGAGGACGAGACGCGCGCGAGAACCCTCGGGCAGAACGGTCGTCGCGCCGTCGAGAGGACGTACAACTGGGAGCGGACGGGCCGGACGCTCCGCGAGTGTTATCGGAAGCTGTCGGACGTCTCGGACGAATCCAAACGGAGCACCGAACTCTCGACGGTCTGATCCCGCCGAACGCCGCCGCTCACGGTCTGGAAGTTCTCAATTCTCAAAAAGCGGCGTGACGGTGGACCACCGCGGTCCGCCGAGCGTCTGGCTGGCGAACCGAGACTGAGTGGTTAGTGGTGGCGAACCGCGAGGTCCGACCGTCCGGCGCGTGGTAGGCTGTCAGCGGTGGCTCGCCTCGGCCGAGTGACGGTCGGTCGAGCGAGCGGAGCGGTGATGACGGTTGAGGCTCGTTTTGTTGGCGGTACGGTGGCGGCCCCGGTCGAGGTGGCGAACCCGACGGGGGCCGGCCGGATGGCGCGGCGACCCACCGCACGGGGCGAGCGTTCGCTCCCGGCTAGCGGGCCGACCGTCCGAGCTCGCGGACGTGGACGAACTCGGACGGCCGACCCGCCGACTCCATCCCCCCAAGCGTTCTCGGATTCGATTTGTTGCGCCATCCATCAGGTTAGTAGCGTGTTAATTACAAATAGCTTTCGGTGAAAAATAGTAGAAATTAGTGAAATTCAGAAAGTAGATAACTTATTCGATATACAGTCAACTGGCCTCTCAAACCTTTATATTGGGTTTATCACTGCGTTAACTACGTGTTTTAGTCTCTATCGGCGAGCGTGCGGACGCCGAACTCCGCCGCCGATTCTCGACGAAGTAATCGAGCGCGTGCGAGAGGGCGCGGTGAACGGGGAGATTCTCGCCGGACCGGTCTCGGCGTTCGGCGGGGTCGTCGTTGTGGTCGAACAGCGTCTCTCGTCCGTCCGCCAGCCTTCGCGACAGCTTCCACCGACCGTTACAGACCATCGCGGCCGCCGGGGCGGCCCCCGCCGCGGCGAACACTTGGCGTTCGGTCACGCGTCGCCCCGTGAACGAGCGGAGGTCCGAACCGCCGCGCTGTGCGGCGCGTTCGACGCCCGCGGCGGCGGCGAGCGTCGGCAGCACGTCGACGGACGACGCGGCGAACTCCACTCGCTCGGCGTCGAACCCCGGGCCGTGAACGAACAGCGGAACGCGGACCGACTCCTCGTAGAAGTCCCCGCTGGTGTCGTACCACCGGCCGCGTTCGCCCAACGGACAGCCGCCCGTCCCCGTGAACGCGGTCACGGTGTCCGAGACGTCGAGGCGCGATTGAATCCCGTCGAACAGGCGGCCGACGTGACGGTCGAGGTGTTCGAGTTCGCCGCGGTAGAGCGTCTTCAGCGTCGCCCGTTCCTCGTCGGTCAGCGCGTCGGGCGCGCTGGCGGTGGCGTAGCCGAGTTTGGTCGCGGTCCGGGGGTCGATTCCGTCGCTCGCGGTCCCCTCACGCGGAACGTGCGGGGCGCGCGCGGTGTCGTAGTGCACCCACAGGAACCGCGGACCGGACGTCTCGTCGAGCCACGAGAGCGCGCGCTCGGTCACGTCTGCGGCGGAGTGGGCGGGAGGGGCCGCGACCCGCGTCCCGAACGACGACCCGATCAGCCGGTCGGCGGACGCCAGCGGTCCGCCGAGCACCGTCTCGTCTGCGATTCGTCGGTGGGCGCTCGCGCGGAGTCGTCCCGAGACCGTCCGGTCCGGGGATTCGTCGGGAGCCTCGAACCCCCAAGACGAGCGTACCTCGTCGGGACGCCCGTGGAAGAGGCCCGTCTCCCAGCCGGCGTCTGCGAGGGCGTCCACGAGCGTGGGACCCCTCCCGCTGTCTTCGGTGGGGTGGGTGCCGGTCAGTATCGCTCGAAGCGTCGATTCGTGGTCGGGAGAGCTGGTGTACGCTCGCGAGAACACCGTCGCGTCACCCGCGAGACGGGCGAGAGCGGGGAGCGCGGCGTCGACCCGTCCGTCTTCGGTGCGGACGTGGTCGCGGCGCACTGCGGAGGCAGTGACGAGGACGACGTGCATTTCGGATTCTTATACGAAATAGAGAATATTATACTTAGCGCAAGTTCAGAAATTACTGAATGGTCGGTGCGGAATCAGCTCGCGGGCCGAATGAGCCGGCGGCGTACGGCGTTCCAAGCCGCCGCCAGCCCGGGAGCGCCGTCGAGGAGCCACCAGACGACGACGAGAGCGGCGAAGAGCAACTCGGAGACCAGTTGGCCGTCGATCCGCGCGCTCAGTATGTACTGAATGATACCGACCGAGGGCTCCGACCCTCGCACGGGCATCAGAGGCCAGAGGAGGAAGGTGAGGTCCTCGACTCGGCCGGACAGGATGCTCCGATAACTGTCTCCGACCAAGTGCGAGTAGTAGCCGATGGCGAAGGCGGCCCCGCCCGGTAAGTCGTACCGGCGGAGCAGACCGGCGACGACGAGCACGATGGCCGTCCCGAAGAACAGCGAGTGGGCGAGCGTCCGTCCACCTGGCAGTACGTGTAACGACCACCCGAGCGGTTTATCGATCAGGTCGGGCGTCTGCGAACCGAGTACCGCGAGCAGGACGCCCGGCCACTCGGGGGCGAGTCGGTAGCGGAGGCGCACGTACGAGGAGTAGAGGACGTACGCGAAGGCGAGGTGTCCCCAAGGCCACATCGTGCCACCCTGCGGGCCGGGCGGATAACTACCTGTCGGTCCGTTCGAATCCCGTACCGCTCAACGGTGGCGCGAGTCGCCGTCGGCCGAGTTGATTAACACGAGTCATAGTCGTAACCGGACCCGAAATCACCTCCTACGGCGGTTCGTGCCCTATCCTGTTCGAAAATTAGTCCGGCGCTTAGCTGGAAAATCGAGCGATAATCCTCACTAGGTCCGACCGAACCGGAGCGCACCCGCAGAGACGAGAGCGCCGACCAAGCAGTGGCGGAAGCCACGCGACTCCCACCGTTAGCGGCGGCGGTGGACCCCGACTCGCCGGACGACCTCATGGGGGGACGGACATGCACGGGTCCACCTCGTTTCGCGATAGGATAGGAGGTGGCGGTTCACAGCGACGCCCGTCTGGAGGTCATCGCCGCCGCGGACGTACCGGCGCCCGACGGCACCGAAACCGACTCCGAACCACCTCCGAGCACGATTCTGACGGGTTTCGATTCTTGTTCCCTGTACTCGCGTACCACGCTAACAGCTCCCGCTTTAGGTGACACATACCAATGCGATTACCCCGGCTGACTGCCTCATATGTTTGGAACGAGCGGTATCCGCGGACCCGTCGGTGAGACGGTGACGGCGGACCTCGCACTCCGTATCGGACAGGCTCTCGCCGTCGACGCCGAGCGGGTCGTTCTGGGTCGGGACGCGCGCATCACGGGGGACGTTCTCGCGGACGCCCTCAGCGCCGGACTCCGCGAATGCGGGGCCGACGTGGTCCGCGTCGGCGTCGCCGCGACGCCGACCATCGCGCGGAGCGTCGAGTGGTTCGACGCGGACGCGGGCGTCGCGGTCACCGCTTCGCACAACCCCGCGCCCGACAACGGTATCAAACTCTGGACGCAGTCGGGGCAGGCGTTCTCGCCCGCTCGGAACGACCGAATCGAAGAGCGGGTGACGTCGGGCGGTCTCGCGCCCGCGGAGTGGGACGCTCTCGGTCGCGAGTACGCCGAGACGGGCGCCGTCGAACGACACACCGACGCGGTGGTCGACGCGTTCGAGACGATGGAGGGGGTCGACGCCGTCGTGGACCTCGGAAACGGGACCGGTCGCGTCACCGTCGACGCCCTCTACGAGTTGGGCGCCACCGTGAACACACTCAACGCACAACAGGACGGGACGTTCCCCGCGCGCAAGAGCGAACCGAACGCCGAGACGCTTACGGCGCTTCGACAGACCGTCCCCGCGACCGACGCGGACTTCGGTATCGCCCACGACGGGGACTCCGACCGCATGGTCGCCGTCTCAGACACCGGGGCGTACGTCCCCGGCGACGCCCTCCTCGCTCTCTTCGCGCGCGACGTGGTTTCCGAAGGCGACTCCGTGGCCGTCCCCGTCGACACCAGCCTCCTGGTCGCCGACGTGGTGGCCGAGGCCGGCGGCGACGTGACGTACACTCCCGTCGGTGACGTGTTCGTCGCGGAGGCCGTCTCCCGACCCGGGTTCGCCTTCGGCGGCGAACCGAGTGGCGCGTGGATCTGGCCCGACCAGACGCTCGCCCCCGACGGGAACTACGCGGCGCTCCGCCTCGCGGACCTCGTCCGCCGGAAGGGGCCGCTCTCCGAACAGGTGGCCGACCTGGACGTCTCCCGCTATGCGACCCGCCGGCTGAACCTCTCCGTCGACGATAAGGAGGGGGCGATGCGGACGCTCGGCGACGCGCTCACCGCGGCCTACGAGGACGCCGATACGACCGACGGGGTGCGCGTCGAGACCGACTCGGGCTGGTTCCTCGTTCGCGCCAGCGGCACCGAACCGCTGATCCGCGTGACCGCCGAGGCGCGCGCCGAGTCCGACGCCGACGAACTGGTCTCGGAAGTGAGAAGTATCATAGAACGCGAAGGAATCGGGTCCTGAGCGGCCACAATCCTCCGCCTAACCCTTTCAGGAGTCACGTATTTCTCCCTTTGGCATAATACTATTTATAACGTTATAGCCCATCCGTCTCAGTGTTCAGGCTACGCAGTCGCATTTCGGATGCTCCCGACTCGCTGCCGCGACGCGTTGCCCGAACGACAAGCTATCTGCCTGTAACCCGTTGGCACGGGTTCGACACCGCACATTGGCGGGACGGCGCGGGGGGCCGCGCCGCTATCCGCCGTATAACAATCTACGTTCTAGTCCTGACTGTAATCGATGAAAGCAGTCGTACTCGCCGCCGGCAAGGGGACGCGTCTCAGGCCGCTGACGGACGACAAACCGAAAGCGCTCGTCGAAGTCGACGGGAAGCCCATCCTCCAGCACTGTCTCGATTCGCTGTGCGAACTCGACGCCGAGGAGTTCGTCTTGGTCGTGGGCCACCGGAAAGAGCAGATCATCGCCCGCTTCGGAGACGAGTACCGCGGGGTCCCGATCACGTACGCGCACCAGCGCGAAGCGCTGGGTCTCGCGCACGCGGTCCTCACGGCCGAGGAGTACATCGACGACGACTTCATGCTGATGCTCGGGGACAACGTCTTCGATGCGAACCTCGACGAGGTCGTCGCCCGGCAGCGCGACGACCACGCCGACGCGGCGTTCCTCGTCGAAGAAGTGCCGTGGGAGGAGGCCTCCCGTTACGGCGTCTGCGTCACGGACGACCGCGGCGACATCACCGAGGTCGTCGAGAAACCCGACGAACCCGAGTCGAACCTCGTGATGACGGGCTTTTACACCTTCTCGCCCGCCATCTTCCACGCCTGTCACCTCGTCCAACCATCCGACCGCGGCGAGTACGAACTCCCCGACGCGATAGACTTGCTCATCCGATCCGGTCGGACCATCTCGGCCGTCCTCTCGGAAGGCTGGCGAGTCGACGTCGGCTACCCCGAGGACCGCGACCGAGCGGAGCGACTCGTCCGCGGCGAATCCGGCGAGGCCGACGCCGAACCCGACCGGGAAGGGAGCGTGTCGGAGGTTCAGACCGAAGACGACTGAACCGCCGCTCTCGCGCCTCCCGTTTTCTCCGCCGAGATTTCTAGCTCGAACCAGTTCCCGGACGCGCGGCTCCGATGGAAGCATTTTGTATTGGACGGCGGGTGGGGCGTCGTCGGGACGCCGGCCCACACACCACCGTGTCCGTTGTTGTGGACGCCGCGCGCTTCAGGCCACGCGATCGCCGTCGAGGAACGCCGCCGCGGGTCCCTTGATACGGACGTCCATCAGGCTGCCGACGATTCGGTACTCGCGAGGCTCTTCCGACACCGCGTCCTCGGCGCTCCGGCCGAGACCCGGGAGGTCCGCGTCGTCGGCCGACTCGATGACGCCGTCGACAGTCGCCTCGAAGGTGGCGACGCTGTCTCCGGTCGGTTGAATGGTGAGATACTGTTCTTCCCCGGCTTCCCGGGTGTCTTTCGTCTCCGAGACGTCTTCCGTCCCCATCGTCCCCGGCGATGGAGTCCCCACGGAGTCCGCCTCGAAGAGATTCTGCCGCATCAGTTCGTATTCGACCTCGGATCCGGCATCCGAGCCGTTATCGCTGTCACATCCCATACCCGTTTCTCTGCTATTAACGAAATAAGTCTTGTGGTAAAATCGCTACGGATACCGCTGAAAGTGGCGTATACGGGTCTTTCAGAGTTTCTTGAATAGCGAAGAGAGGGGAATATTCACTTCGGGGTAGACTGTTTTTTAATCAAGTATTATCGAAATAACCGATCCGAAAAACCGCCGCGCTCAGATTTCGACGTACTCGAAGCCGGCGTCACGCCAGGCTTCGCCGTCGAGCAGGGAGAACCCATCGAGGACGACACGGCCGTCCATCAGCTCGGCCGCCTCCGCGGGGTCGATGTCGCGGAAGACGTCGTGTCCCGCCGATACGACGGCGGCGTCCGCGCCCGTCAGCGCCGTTTCGAGGTCGACGAGGTCTATCGCTTCGTTGTCCACGTGGGGGTCGTGGGCGCGGACGTCCACGGTGTTCTGAGCCGCGTGGCCGCCGTCCGCGGCGGCCGTACACGCCTCTTCGATGTCCGAGGCGGTGAGTCGCTCGACCAGTCGCAGACCGGGGCTGTGACGCGCGTCGTCGACGTTCCCCTTGTAGGCGACGCCGAGGACGGCGACGGTGGTGCCGTCGAGTCCCCCGAGTTCGCCCTCGAGCAGTTCGACCACGAAGTCGACCATCCCGTCGTTGACGCGGCGAGCGCTGGCGATGAGGTCCAACGAATCGGAGAACTGTCCGAGGAACCAGGGGTCGATGGGGAGGCAGTGACCGCCGACGCCGGGTCCGGGGTTGAGAATATCGACTCGGGGGTGAACGTTCGCCAGTTCGATGGCGTCGCGCGAGCGGATGCCGTAGTCGCCAGCCACGCGCGCGAGTTCGTTGGCGAACGCGATGTTCACGTCCCGGTACGCGTTTTGTGAGAGCTTCACGAACTCGGCCGTCGTCGCGTCGGGTGCGCGGTGGATGTCGCCCTCGACGAGCGGTTCGTACAGCGCGATGGTCTCGTTGGCCGACCGCTCGTCGATACCGCCGATGATTCTGTCGTTGTGGATCAGTTCGTGGGTGATGTTTCCGGGGAGGACCGTCTCCGGGCAGTGCGACAGCGAGAAGTCCTCGCCGGGCGTCAGGTCCGACGCCGCGAGGATGGGGGCGAGCACCTCCTCGGTCGTTCCCGGAGGAACTGTGGATTCGAGGATAACCATATCGCCTTCGCGGAGGTGCTCCGCGACGGTCCGACCGGCCATCTCGACGTACGCGAGGTCGGCGCGCTTGGACTCCTCTTCGTAGGGCGTCGGCACGCAGATGATGTGACAGTCGGCCTCGACCACCTCGTTCGAGGGTTCGAAGCCGGCGTCGAGGGCGTCGAGCACGTACTCGCGGAGGTCCTCCTCCGTGGTTCGCGGTTCGCCCGCCCGAAGGTCCTCGACGAGTCTCTCGTCGGGGTCGTAGCCGACCACGTCGTGACCGTTGTTCGCGAACAGTGCCGCCGTCGCCAGTCCGATATAACCGATTCCGTGTACACAGATCTTCATGTGGGGACCTCCGCCGCATCGGGCTCCGTCCCGGCGGCGAGCGTGTCGAGTATCCGTTCGGCCGCTCGACCGTCACCGAACGGGACGTCCCAGTCGGCGGCTTTTCCGAGCATCGTCGACCCCGCCTCGACGACATCGTCGGGGTCGAGTCCGGCCAGACAGTTCGCGCCCACGTAGGCCGTCTCGGGGCGCTCCGTGCTGTAGCGCAGCGTCACGCACGGCGTTCCGAGGATGCACGTCTCCTCTTGGACGCCGCCGGAGTCGGTGAACGCCAACGCGGCGGCCGACTCCGCGCGCAGGAAGTCGAGGAAGTCGAGCGGTTCGACCGCTCGAATCTCCTCCGGCACGGAGAGGTCGAATTCGTCGAGACGGGAACGTGCGCGCGGGTGAATCGGGTAGACGACTTCGCGGTCGGTCTCCCGGGCGAACCGGGAGACGCCTTCCAGCAGTCGCGCGAAGTTGTCCGGGTCGTCGACGTTCTCCGCGCGGTGGGCGGTGAGGAGGTAGAACTCGCCCTCTTCGACGCCGAGTTCGGCGAGAGCGTCGCTCTTCTCGGCGGCGAGTTCGCGGTACTCGTACAGCGAGTCCACGATGGTGTTTCCGGTGACGACGATACGGCCACCGACCGACTCGCGTTCGAGATACCCTCTCGTCTCCTCCGTCGGAGCGAAGAGGTACTCGGAGACGTGGTCGGTCACCACGCGATTGACCTCCTCGGGCATGTCGCGGTCGAAACTCCGCAGACCCGCTTCGACGTGGCCGACGGGAATATTCGACTTCGCGGCCGCGAGGGCACCCGCGAGCACCGAGTTGGTGTCTCCCTGCACGAGAACGACGTCCGGAGCGTGTTCGTCGAGGACGTCCTCGACGCCCTCGAGCATTCGACCGGTCTGCTCGCCGTGCGAACGCGAGCCTATCTCGAGGTTGTAGTCCGGTGCGGGGAGTTCCAACTGATCGAAGAACACCTGGTCGAGGTCGTCCGAGTAGTGTTGTCCGGTGTGGACGAGCAGGCAGTCCACGCCGCGGCGGTCACACGCCTTGATGAGGGGCGCGCACTTGATGATTTCCGGCCGCGTTCCCAGGACGATAGCCACCTGCGATAGCCCGCCGTCGGCCGTCATCGACGACCTCGGACCGGATGTCGGACGCACGTGGCGCCGACCTCGGTTCGTTCGACCGCGTTCCTGTGAGTGTTCATGTATCGTTCTCTACCCTAGCGGCGTCCCGTACACGCTTTGTTATAGGGAACCTGTACGCGCAGAGAACACTCGGAATCGCGAGACTACGGCTCCGAGGCGACGTTCCGCGCTTTTTTCGTCGACTCCCGTCCGACCTCCGTCCCAGCGGCGCCCGGGACGGTCGTCGGCTTCGACCGTCCGAACGGCGTTTCGACGCCATCCGGCGTCGAACCCCATCGGTTTGGAGACTCGCGGAGATGACGCTCCCGGTCGCATCGAGTGGGGCGGCGCCGTGCGCTCTGCGGTATCGCGCATGCGACTCGCTCGAGAAAGGCTATCGAGAGCGGATACTGTCGAGGAATTCCGCGAAGCGGCCGTCGTTCGAACGCGCGGCTACGGGACTACGTTCGGTCGGCAGTACAGGAGTGGGGTCGTCGCGCCGGATCGTTCGTGCCGGCGCTACTCGTCCAAGGAGACGTACTGATTCTCCCATCGTCGCCGCTCTCGGATGGCTTCCTCGCCCGTCTCGGAAATCGTGTAGTAGTTCGTGCGTCTGTCCTGTTGACCTTTGTCGACGAGACCGTCCTCGACGAGC
Source organism: Halogeometricum sp. S3BR5-2 (assembly GCF_031624635.1). Classification (NCBI taxonomy): domain Archaea; kingdom Methanobacteriati; phylum Methanobacteriota; class Halobacteria; order Halobacteriales; family Haloferacaceae; genus Halogeometricum; species Halogeometricum luteum. The sequence goes on from NZ_JAMQOQ010000003.1 coordinate 265,492, forward strand.
GCGTCGAGGTTCGGATACAACCGACCGTGGTTGACTTCGCCGACGTCCTTGCCGATTCGCTCTTTTATCTCCTGACCGGACGGACGGTCGGAGCCTGCGATTACGTACAGGAGGTCCCGCTGAAAGCCTGTTAACTCGAACATCTCGGATTCGAGCCATCATTTGTCCCCATGTGGTATTGTTAGCCACCGGTATACGTTCGGTGTCCGTGTATTAACATCACTCCTAGGCTTCCATTTCCCCGGCTCAGTTCTATCTGTCGCCACCTCTAGGACTAATGACGGGATTTATTCCGGGGCGCTCAGACCGAATACATGCTCCAGTCGGCTGGCGCTCGGCATCGGTTCTCGGACGGAACACGGCCGGTAGGCGCCGCCGTAACGGCATAAGTAAGTCGATAACAAAGATACTGAGTCGAATACGTTCATCCGACGATTCGCATCGGCAGTCGCGGGCGCGCGGGATGAAACACGCCTGACACGAAATGAGATGATCAACCTATCCAAAGACGAGCTGTTCCGTATACTCAGTAACTCTCGTCGTCGCTACATCATCTACTATCTCCACGAGGCTGGAGACGAGATGAGCCTGAAGCAGCTGGCCGCCCGGATTGCGGCCGTCGAAAACGGCACATCGGTGGAAGATGTAACGGACGAGGAACGACAGCGAGTGTATATCTCGCTGTATCAGACGCATCTTCCCAAACTGGAGGAGGCAGGAATCGTCTCGTACGACGACGAAGAGCGCATCGTCGCGCTCACCGACGAGATCGCGAACGAGGGGTTCTTCTGGATGCAGACCGAGGACGATTCTCGGTCGTGGGCGACCTACTACGCCGCGCTCGGCGTTATCGGGTGGCTCGCCATCCTCGCGCGGGCGGTCGCAGTTCCCGTCTTCGCGATGCTCCCCTGGTTCGCTATCGCCGTTCTGATTTCGACCGCGTTGCTGGCGCTCGTCGGGGCCCAGTACGTCACCGAATCGAGCGGCGACGACGCCAGTAACTCCTTCGAGACGCTCATCGAGTGAACCCGGGTTGGTCGGACACCGTCCGACGACCGTCTCCTCGATAATTTTCTCATTATCTGTCACCACCTTTAGCCAGTGCAGTCGCTGCGACTCGGCTCCGACTCAACGACTGCGAAGCCGACGCTCGTGACGAATTTTGCCTCCTCGACCCGATTAACCCCTCGATTCGGCCACGTTAGTAACTCAATTTCTATTCAGTAGCTGATTAATCTCCAGAGAGTCAGTTTTAAAAAATACTCTCGATGCGCGAATGGAAGCAGATACTGCAACTGAAAGGCAGGTATATCAAGGACGCTGTAGAAGGTGTAGTTGACCTCTCGTGCGGGTCGAACCAGCGACGTTAGGATGCCACCCACCGCGGACCAATCGGGAAATATCAAATTAACCTGGTGGATGGCGCCGAAGACCGCCGCAACGGTACTCTCAGCGAGAGGGAGGTAGGCAGATGGCACTCGAAACACTCACCCAATCCGACGCGAAAGACGCCTCGACCTCAGAGGCGGACGCAGAGACCGAGCAGCAGGAACAACAGGAGGAAGAGGTTCAGGAACTCCTCTCGAAGGACACCATCTTCGAGCTTCTGAAGAACCAGCGCCGCCGCGACGCGATCCAGTATCTCAAGCAGAACGACGGCGAGGCCAAACTCGGTGACATGGCCGAGTTCATCGCCGCGAAGGAGAACGACATCGACATCGCGCAGCTGTCGTCGAGCCAGCGCAAGCGCGTGTACATCGGACTCTACCAGTGTCACCTTCCGAAGATGGCCACTTCGGGCGTCATCGACTTCGAGAAGAACCGCGGTGACATCACGCTGAAGCAGACGGCCGAACAGCTCGAACCGTACCTCGGCGACTCGACGCCCGAGACCGAAGACGCGACGACCGCCACGTCGCAGCGAAACGTGGCCGTCGCGGGAGCCGTCGGCGTCGGCGTCGCGGCCGGCCTCCTCGGCGTCCCCGGCTTCGCGCTCGTCCCCGACGCGGCGTGGGCGGTCGTGAGCACCACGGCGCTCGTGGTTCTCACCGCGATGGAGACGTACCGCCAGCACGAACTCGACGACTGACGACCGACTCCGATCGGTCGGCTCGGCACCCGTTTCTTCCATTTTTCCACGCTCTCCAGCCGAAGGGCTCGTCTCGCGCCGAGATGATTCGTTCTCTCACCGACCGACGACTCTGCCTCACGTCCCCTATTCTCGGGTGCTCTCCCCTAGGGGTTGTGACCGCGTTCCACCGCTCCTCGGGACTGGATAGCACTCCTCACCGCCTCGCACCGCTCGCTCGCTCGTTTGCTTCGACCGGTCCCGTTCGTTCTCCGTTCCGTTACTGTGTCTGACGGAGAACTGAGGCGTTAGATTAGATTAGTGACTAATTGTCTGCTATATCGGCTTCTCAGACACTCAAAACCCCGAATCAGGATGTGCATTCTCGCACCTCGGGGGCGATAACGGGCTATTGAGCGCGGAAAAACGCTGCCTATAACAATGCCCGTTCGGGGCATCACTGTGGATATGCCACTACGCTCCGCCCCGCCGAGCGGCACGACGCGGGTTCGCCCGTGCCGGGAGGTACGCGGATGAGCGAGATCCGAGAGGCGGTCGTCCTCGCAGCGGGTGAGGGCAAACGGCTCCGTCCGCTCACGAAGTATCTCCCGAAACCGATGATGCCGGTCGCGAACCGACCGGTCGTGGACTACGTCCTCGACGCGCTCGTAGAGAGTGGCATCGAACGCGTCGTCGTCGTCGTCGGCTATCGCGGGGATCGAATCCAGACGCACCTCACCGCGACGTACGACGGCGCGGACATCGAGTTCGTCCAACAGCCGTCGCGCCTCGGAAGCGGCCACGCGCTCATGCAGGCGGCCGACGCCGTCGACGGCGACTTCCTGGTCGTCAACGGGGACAGCATCATCGACACCGACATCGTGTCGTCGACGCGCGAGCGGTACGAGTCGACAGACTGCGCCGCCACCGTGGCGGTCGCACACTCGGATACGCCCGAGGAGTACGGCGTGGTCATCACCGACCGCGGCCTCATCGCGGACATCGACGAACATCCCGTCGAACGCGAGGGGTATCTCGTCAACGCGGGCGTGTACGCGTTCGATAGCTCGGTGTTCGACGCCCTCGAACGGACCGACCCGTGGCAGGGCGAGATCCGACTGACGGACGCCATCGAGCACTTGGACGGTCCGGTCACGTCCATCCTCGTCAACGGCGGCTGGCTCGACCCCTCGACGCCGTGGCAGTTGCTCTCGGTCTCCGAGACGCTGCTCGGACGGCAGTACGGATCCGACGTGTACGTCGCCGATTCGGCGCGCGTCCACGAGTCGGCCGTCGTCGAAGGGCCGGTCGTCATCGGCAAAGATTGCGATGTCGGTCCCGGTGCGGTTATCCGTCCGGGCACGTGTCTACAAGATAACGTCCATATCGGGGCCAACGCCGTCGTCGAGCGTTCCATCCTCTCGACGGACGCGCACGTGGGAGCGAACGTCCTCCTGCGCGACTCTGTCGTGGGGCCGGGCGCTCGCATCGGCGACTGCGTCGCCTCCCCGGGCGGACGAGCGGACGTCGTCGTCGACGGCCGCCTTTACACGGATCGACGAATCGGAAGCATAGTCGCCGACCGCGCCACGGTCGGTGCGAACGCGACGTTAACGGCAGGTAGCAGCGTCGGCGCCGAAGCCACCGTCGGTGCCGGCGTAGTCGTGGACGGAACCGTCCGCGAGAAGTCTGAGGTGGCAGCTTAACAATGTGTGGAATTACCGCGTGCATCGGGCAAGACGATTCGGTCGAACCGCTGTTGAACGGACTGCAAAAACTCGAATACCGGGGATACGACTCCGCCGGTGTCGCAGTCAAAAACGGGAGCAAGATACAACTGGACAAGAAAGTCGGCGAGGTGTCCGAACTGGTCGCGTCCATCGAGTCCGACCCCATCTCGGGTAACCTCGGCATCGGTCACACCCGCTGGGCCACCCACGGCGGCGTGACCGACGACAACGCGCACCCGCACACCGACGAGTCGGGTCGGGTCGCGGTCGTTCACAACGGCATCATCGGGAACTACCAGTCGCTTCGAAAGGAACTGGAGTCCCGCGGGCACGTCTTCGCGAGCGACACGGACACCGAAGTCGTCCCCCACCTCATCGAGGAGGAACTGAACAACGGTGCGACCGCCGAGGAGGCGTTCCGCTCGGCCATCGCTCGCCTCTCGGGTACGTACGCCATCGCCGCCATCGTCGGCGACGACGAGGCCATCTACGCGACGCGCTCGGGGTCGCCGCTCTGTCTCGGCATCGGGCCGGGGCAGTACTTCCTCGCCAGCGACGTCCCGGCGTTCGTCCAGCACACCGACCAGGTCGTCTACCTCCACGACGGCGACTTCGTCGCCATCGAACCCGACGGCTACGAGATAACCGACGGCGCGGGCCGCTCGGTCTCCCGCGAGGTCCAGCGTGTCGAGTGGAGCGCGGAGACGGCGAGCAAGGGCGGCTACGAGCACTTCATGCTCAAAGAGATACACGAGCAGCCCGGGTCGCTCCGCAACACCATCCACGGTCGGCTCAACGCGCTGACGGGGACCGTCGAACTCGACGAGTTCCCGCCGGAGTCGTTCGCGGACGTCGACCAGGTGCAGTTCGTCGGCATGGGTACCTCCTACCACGCCGCGATGTACGCCTCGTCGATGCTCTCCTCGCGCGGTGTTCCGGCGTACGCGTTCCAAGCCGGCGAGTACGGGCTGGTCCGACCGCCCGTCACCGAGGGAACGCTCGTCATCGCCGTCACGCAGAGCGGTGAGACGGCCGACACGCTCGACGCCATCCGCCGCGCGCAGAGCGCCGGAGCCGACACCGTCGCGGTCACGAACACCGTCGGTTCCTCCGTTACGCGCGAGTGCGACGACACGCTCCTCATCCGCGCCGGTCCCGAAATCGGCGTTGCCGCGACCAAGACGTTCTGTTCGCAGGTGACGGCGCTGTCGCTCCTCGGAGAGCGTCTCGTCGAGGACATCACCGGCACTCGGACCTCCGACGGCCGCGACCTGGTCGAGGCGCTCTCGCGGCTCCCCGGCCACGTCCAAGAGATTCTCGACACTTCCGTCGCGCCGGCGCTGGCGCAGGAACTCGAGGACAGCGACTCGTACTTCTTCATCGGCCGAGGCATCGGGCACTCGGCCGCGCTGGAGGGCGCGCTGAAGTTCAAAGAGATCACCTACGAACACGCGGAGGGCTTCGCCGCCTCGGAACTCAAGCACGGGCCGCTGGCGCTGGTCACACCGAACACGCCGGTGTTCGCGCTCTTCACCGGCTTCGAGGACGAGGCGACGCTCAGCAGTATGAAAGAGGTGCAGGCCCGCGGCGCCCCCGTCATCGCCGTCACGAGCAAGACGGACAGCGAGATAGCGGAGTTCGCCGACTACGTCCTCTCCATCCCGGAGACGCACCCCGACGTCGCCGGCATCCCCGCCAGCGTCCAACTCCAACTGGTCGCCTACCACGCCGCCGACCTGCTGGACCGACCCATCGACAAGCCGCGCAATCTGGCGAAGTCGGTCACCGTCCACTGAGCACCGAACGCGCATCGCCCATCGACTCGCTTCGGTCGCGGTGCGCACGCGGAACGAGCGGCTGTTTTTGACGATTGATTCGAACGTTTCCTCCGGACACGCAGAATAATGTGACGTTTAACGCCGAGAAGCCGTCTACAGCGGCCGCTCGCAGTTTTTGAAGTCAGTTCTCAACTTTGCGTAAGGGGAGCTTACGCCGACCGGTACGATCGTGCTACTTTTCCGAACCACCCGGTATGCTGTGATTACATAAGGGGGGTACTCTCGATAGATGCTCCTATGGCAGCGAGCACACATTGGGTCGCATCGTCGTCCCTCCTTCTCGAGGAGGTCGAAAGTGATGACCTTCTCGACGCACTCGGCGACGAAGTCGCGCGCGAGATTCTCGTCGCGGGTAAGGAAGGACCGGTCACGGCGGAGGAGCTGGCAGACTCCTGCGGCGTCTCCGAGTCCACCATCTACCGCCGTCTCGACCGCCTGAACGAACTCGGCCTCGTCGAGCGCTGCAATCCGCTTCTCAGCGCCTCGAAAGGCTCCTACCAGACCCGCATCGACGGGCTCTCCCTCTCGGTCGACGAGAGCGGTATCGGCGTCCAGCAGGGTCCCAGCGACTCCAAACTCGACGCGATGGAGACGGTGCTCGACGTCGTGGACGTCCAGCACGTGAACTACGACGCCGAGGAGGACCTCGTCGACGTGCAGTTCAAACTCGACCCCGAACTGTTCGAGACGTTCATGCGCGTCTACAGCAGAAAGCGCGACCGCTAGCTTCGGTCGAGCCCTTTCTCTTTTCCCCTCACCGGGAGACGCGCGGCGTGGCCCCCCACGTCCGCGCACCGTTCTTCGACAGCGAAAGTCGCAGGATAGTCAACGGTCTGCGCCGACCGCACCGATCCTCAGCGGTCTCTCGTAACCGACTCGCCCGGCATCACGGTCGCCTCCGGCGACAGCACGACGCCGGCGTTGAGGCTGCTGTTGATACCCGTCTTCACGCCGTCGCCCACGATGACGCCGAGTTTCCGGCGGCCCGTGTCCACGCGGCGTTCCTTCACCGTCAGCGTCACCGTCTCGCCGTCGTGGCGGAGGTTGGCGACTTTCGTCCCCGCGCCGAAGTTCACGTCGCGGCCGAGGACGCTATCGCCCACGTACGACAGGTGGCCGACCGTCGCGCCCGCCATGAGGATGCTGTTTTTCACCTCGACGGCGTGGCCCACCTTCGCGTTCGGTCCGACGACCGTCGCGCCGCGGACGTAGGCGTTCGGCCCGACTGACGCGCCGGACCGGACGAGCGCCGGACCGTCGATGACGACGCCCGAGCGTACCACCGCGCCCTCCTCGACGACGACCGGACCGTTCAGTTCGGCGTCCTCGCTCACCTCGCCGTCGACGCGCGTCTCCACCTCTTCGAGTTTCCACTCGTTTGCTTCTAACAGCTCCCACGGTCGGCCGACGTCGAGCCACCGGTCGAACGCGACGGGCCGTACCTCGTAGGACTCACACGCCCGCGAGAGCACGTCGGTCAGTTCGAGTTCGCCGCGCTCGGACGCCTCCACGTCGAACAGCCACTCGTGGGCCTCCTCGGGGAACACGTACGCTCCGGCGTTGATGAGGTTCGACGGCGGGTCGCTCGGCTTCTCGACGACGCCCGTGACGTTGCCTTCGTCGTCGGTCTCCAGCACGCCGTAGGACGTCGGGTCGTCCACCTCGAAGGACCCCACTGCGGGGCCGCTGTCGTAGAGGTCCGAAAGCGACGGGACGTCGTAGAGCGCGTCGCCGTTCAGAACGGCGAACGACCCGCCTTCGAGCACCTCCAGCGCCGACCGGACGGCGTCGGCGGTTCCGAGTTGCTCCTCCTGCACCGCGTACTCGACCGGCACACCGGCGTACTCCTCGCCGAAGAACGAGCGCACGTCGTCGGCCTCGTACCCGACGACGATGACGAGTTCCGTCGCACCGGCCTCGACGGCGGCGTCGACGGTGTGCGCGACGAGGGGTTTTCCGGCCACGGGGAGCATCGGTTTGGGCCGCGAATCGGTCAGCGGCCACATTCGCGTGCCAACGCCGGCGGCTAAGACTACAGTCTGCATACGGCCTCCTACGAGGGAGCACGGAAAATCTATTTGTTTGCTACGCGGGACCGCCGTCCGGTTAGGTCGCGTCTACGGCGTCCATGACCAGTTCGAGCGCCACGCGCGAACGCCCCTCCGAGATGAGCGTCCACGCGCTGTCGGCCACCTGGTCGTTGATCCGTCCCGACTGCTCGAGACCGGTCACGATGCTGGGCACTTCGCTCTCGTACCACTCCGCGGACGCGCCGTCCGCCACGTCGAGACTCCCGGCGTAGCTCCGGTCGTTCGGGGTACTCACTGCCGGCACCTCGCACCGCGACCGAACACAGCGTTCTGGTCCATGAATGATGTACACTATCTTCCCACATAGTTACCCGCCCGAACATTCGCTTAACACCAGCCTAGTAATTTCAAAGAGTTCGTCAGTTGCTATTTATATTCTGAGCGATGAACAGAATTGTGAGACGCCTCGAAGTGCCTGCCGCACCCGGGCGAGGACGCCCACCGCGTCCGAAATTCGGTTCGGTCGACGCGGATACGTCTCGATACCGGGGAAAAACTCGTATCGAGCGGGTGCCGTCACCCGCTTCGATCGCAGTCTGGACACAGCGTCGTTACGGAGAGAGCCATCGTTCCGGTCACCTGTCGGGAAACCGGCGCGCCGCACTGCGTACAACGCGGTTGGCTCGTATCGCCTTGAGTCATCGCGTCCCATCCTACACCCTCACACGGTATGGTTATAGGGACACTGCGACAGCCCGGATTACCTCGTTCTTTTCTGACTATTCCACCACTCGATAGAAGTCTTCGAACCGGTTGACTCCTCCTCTGACAATCTCCCTCGCCGACCGTTCGACAATCCTGAAAACAACTCTCGGTCGTTCGACGGAGAGTTTAAACGGGCCACTTAGGAGAGCTAAATCAGGAGTTGAGAGGCTCCACGAGCGTTCATTTCGCCGCCGCCCCGGTCACACCGAACAGACGAGTTCTCGGGTCCTCGACCGGACGACTCCCGCCCTCGTTCGGTGCGCTCTCGGTTGACTGTCGCGCGGCCGTCTCCGACTCTCCTCTTCGTTCGGTCCAAGAAGTACTATCCCGATGACCGGCGCTCTATATCTCTGAGAATACATTCAATAACAACTGTATGTCTGTAAGGGTAATCATTCGAGATCTGATTAGAGGACGAACCCGAGGAGGGCCGAACCCGTACGCTGGTCCGGGATGACCGACTACGAGGCACAAACGGCTACGCCGTCAGTCGGCAGTCTCAGGTGACGCGTCGAGGAGTACTCACCGCACGATATAACGCATCTCCAAGGGGGAGAACGGTGCTCCGAAGCGATGCGTCCCGCAAAACACCGGATTCGACTCCGTGCAGTGTCCCGTTCGTGGTCCGGGGGCGACGGACGGCGCCGGTATCGAGTGTACGGAATGCGGAACGACTCTCCGCGGTCGTCTCGGTCCGGTGCCGTCGTCCCGTCTCCGGACGCGCGCCCTGTATACTCCCGGCCGGATTGCCGAACGGTCGGAAACGGAGACCATCTAAAGAGTTATTACGTCTCGTGACACACGCTAACACGATGCTACGACTCGCGTCCCGTCCGCTCGCTCGCCTCTTCGGCCGCACCGACTCCGGGCCGGAACCGTGTCCGTCGTGCGGGTTGCTCCTCGGGAGGGGAGGGAACGCCTCGTACCACTGCGACGTGTACGGCGCCGCGCGCGTCGAACGCTGTCCGGAGTGCGAGGAGACGCTGTCGGTCCGCTCTATCGTCCCCACGACCGTCTGACTCGAACGCGGCGCGAAGGCCTTTTTCGAACCGCTACTCGTCGCCGACGCCGTGCTGGACGAACACCGTCTTCCTGTTCACGAACTCGTGGATACCCTCGACGCCGAGTTCGCGCCCGTATCCCGACTGTTTTATACCGCCGAACGGGAGACGGGGGTCTGACTTCGTGAGTTCGTTGACGAACACCGCGCCGGACTCGACGTTCGCGGCCACCTCCTTGCCGCGTTCGAGGTCCTCGGTCCAGACGCTTCCGCCGAGTCCGTACTGCGAGTCGTTCGCCAGTTCGATGGCCTCCTCCTCGCTCTCGACGCGGAAGACGGAGGCGACGGGGCCGAACAGTTCCTCGCATCCGCCGGGGGAGTCGCGCGGTACGTCGGTCAGCACCGTCGGGGGGTAGAAGTAGCCCTCCCGGTCCATCGGTTCGCCGCCCGTCTCCACCGTCGCACCCATCTCCACCGTCTCGTCGACCTGCTCTTGCAGGTCCGACATCAGGTCCTCTCGGGCCTGCGGGCCCACGTTCGTCTCCTCGTCCTTCGGGTCGCCCACGTCGAGCGCTTCCATCTCCTCGACGAACTTCTCGACGAACTCGTCGTACACGTCGTCGTGGACGATGAAGCGCTTGGCGGCGATACAGGACTGCCCGGAGTTGATGGTTCGGGCCTGCGCGCCCGTCTCGGCCGCCTCGTCCAACGGCGCGTCGTCGAGGACGATGTACGGGTCGCTCCCGCCGAGTTCGAGGACGCTCTTCTTCAGGTTCTCGCCGGCCTGTTCGGCGACGGCGCGCCCGGCGGGTCCGCTCCCAGTCAGCGTAACTGCGCGCACCCGGTCGTCGGCGATGATGTTCTCCACCTGCTCGGAGTCGACGAGCAGCGACTGGAAGACGCCCTCCGGGTAGCCGGCGTCGCGGAGTACCTCCTCGATGGCCAGCGCGGACCCCGGCACGTTCGAGGCGTGCTTCAGGAGACCGACGTTCCCCGACGTGAGGTGCGGGGCCAGGAAGCGGAACACCTGCCACAGGGGGAAGTTCCACGGCATGACCGCCAGAATCGGACCCAACGGGTCGTACCGGACGTACGTCTCCGCGTCCTCCGGCCCCTTCACCGTCTTCTCCTGGAGGTGCTCGCCCGCGTGTTCGGCGTAGTAGTCGCACACCCACGCGCACTTCTCCACCTCCGACCGCGCCTGCGAGATGGGCTTGCCCATCTCCTCCGTCATCAACTCGGCGTACTTCTCCTCGTTCTCGCGGAGCACGTCGCCCGCGTCCGCGAGCAGACGGCGGCGGTCGGTGAGCGACCGCTCCCGCCACTCCTCGAAGGCGTCGTCCGCGCGGGACAGCGCCTCCTCGACGTCCGCCTCGCCGTGTTCGTCGTACTCCTCTCGGACCGACTCGGTGTATGGATTGACGCTCTGCACGGTGAGTTCCTCTACCGTAACGCCTCGAACGGCGCGGGCATAACTCTCGGGGCCGTCGGAGACGCCTCGCCGCGGGCCGCCAATTCGCTCCGTCACATTCCGTCGTCCGGCCGTCATTTTTACCACCGAACTTCACGTCTCCTACCTCGTGTCGTGTCAAACCACCATCGGTTGGTCGCTCATCACGTCCGGCATCGTGACACTCCTGTTGGCGTATCTCCCCTACCCGTCGCTCTACTGGGGAATCGGACTGCTCGTACTCGGCGTCGTCGTCTTCGTACTGCGACGCCTCTTCTGAGCCGTCGCATCCGCGGGGGCACCCGGCTACGCAGGGCCGGCGGTTCGGTCGACGAGGGGCCGTTCGCTCGGACGGCGACCGTCCCGCCGGAATTTCACGCGTGGTTACGAACCGCATAACCGGATTCGCGGGCCGAAATACGGGCGACTGTTGCCGGATGATTCCAGACGAACAGGTTCGGACCTCCGTACGCAAATCAGTTCAATTACATGAATCTCCCCGTGTAGAACTAATACGCGCCGGGTCGCGTGCCCCCGAAAATCGACGTTCGTCCGACCACCACTCGAGGGAAAGTCGACTCCCGTCGCTCCGACCGCGTTTCGAGCGACGTAACGGGATCGTATCGAGAAAAACTAGGGCATAACAAAGTCTCTCTCTGCCTGATTTGTAACCGAAGGCCGCATCGGCGGCGTCGACCCTCCAACCGTACGGCGTTCGGAGTTCGGTCGGAGCGCCACCACGGGGACGGCCACCGAGAATTATGTACAAAGGAAAACGAATCGCAGTCGTCGTACCAGCCTACAACGAGGAGGGATTCGTGGGGCGGACTATCGAGAGCGTCCCCTCCTACGTCGACCGAATCTACGCCGTCGACGACGGATCGACCGACGGCACGTGGAACGAGATTCAGACCACGGCGGGGCGTCTGAACGAATCGTCGTGCGACCCCATCGCCGCCGACGGCGGCTACCGGGAGGGGGCGCGCGTCGTCCCCGTTCGACACGGACGCAACAGCGGCGTCGGCGCGGGTATCAAGACCGGCTACTACCGCGCGATGGAGGACGACGCCGACATCGTCGCCGTCATGAACGGCGACGCGCAGATGGACCCTGCGGTGCTCCCGAACTTTCTCGACCCCTTGGCCGAGGGACGTGCGGACTACGCCAAGGGCGACCGAATCAGCCGCCGGGAGAACGTCGGCGAGATGAGTACGTGGCGGTTGTTCGGGAACAAACTGCTCACGCGCCTCACCAACCTTTCCAGCGGCTACTGGAAGACCATCGACTCGCAGAACGGCTACACCGCCGTCACCACCGAGATGCTCGAACGCATCCCCCTGGAGGAGGTGTACGACCAGTACGGCTTCCTCAACGACATGCTCACGACGCTGAACCTCGACGACGCGCGCGTCGTGAACGTCCCGCACAGAGCGGTGTACGGCGACGAACAGAGCGGAATCGTCTACCGCCGGTTCGTTCCGAGCCTGTCGGGGCTGCTGTTTCAGAACTTCCTCCGCCGCCTCTATCACCGCTCTCGGGAACGCTCCTACCAGCCCGCGGTGGTCGCCTACGTGGCCGGGATGCTCGGGATGCTCCTCGGCGCCGCGGCGACCCTCCGCGGCGTCTCGCGCGTCCTCCGCCGACGGGACGACGCCTCCGTCCTCCGGTCGCTCGGCGGCTTCCTCCTCGGCGCCCTCGCGTTCGCCGCAGGGACGCTCTTCGACCGGCGCGCCAACGCGCCGCTGGAGTTGGGTTTCGAGACCGACATATCCGAGTACGACGACTGAGCGGAGCCACGTTCGGAACCCTCTTGGTTTTCCTCTCCCTCTCGCCCGCGAGAATCACTTACTCCGCTTCGTTCGTCCGACGTCAGTCCAAGAGCGCGAGCAGGAGCGTCGCCAGCGCCTCGGTGTCCTCGGCGGCGACGGTCGCGTCCGGCCGGTTCTCGGAGCCGACGTACACCGTCTCGAACCCGTGCTCGTCGGCGGGGGCGATGTCCGCCTCGTAGTCGTCACCGACCAGAACGAACGTGTCGGCGGGCAGCCGTTCTTTGGCCGTCTCGAACATCTCCGCCTGCGGTTTCCGCGCTCTCACCTCGCTGGAGACGACGAGTTCGTCGACCCACTTGTCGAGACCGAGCACCTGTAGCTTGCGCCGCTGTACCGTCTCGTTGCCGTTCGTGAGCACCCCGATATCGTGCCGCCGCGAGAGGATATCGAGGAGATTCCGCACTTCGGGAGCGACACGCGCGGAGGTCACTTCGGTGCGCACGAACGCGGCCGCCAGCATCTCCGGCCGACCGACCAGGTCGTACTCCTCGCAGACGGCCTCGAACGCGCGCTCGTAGGGGTCGGCGGCGTACGCGTCGAGGGCGTCGTCGAGGGCGTCGGAGAACGCGTCCGTCATCTCCGCCGTCGTCTCCGTCGGGACCGATTGGTCGAACCACGCCGCGAAGGGAAGCGCGTAGTTCACGAGAGTGCCGTCTAGATCGAAGTAGACGCTCGTCGTCATCGTTCCCTCGACGGTCCGTATCGGAAAAACAGTTTCCGCCGCTGTCGTCGGTTCCTGGGCATCGTCGGCTCAGAGGTACCCCAGGTCTTCGAGGTGGGCGCTCATCGACTCGTCGAACTCCGCGCGCTCCTCCCGTTCGGACCGCGGCAGTCCGTGAGCGCTCATCCACGCCTCGAACCGCTCCGCCAGTTCCGCCCGCACGTCGGGGCGGTCGGCGGCCACGTCCGTCGCCTCGTCGGGAAGCGCGAACAGTTCCTCGCCGTCGTCGCTGCGCTGGTAACGGTAGTCCTCGGTTCGGAGGCTGGTCAGGTCGCCGGCGTGGTAGCGCGAGGGGTCGAACGAGTCGTCGCGCGCTCCGATGATATCCATCTTGTGCGCGTGGCGCTCGCCGCCCCGTTGCGTGACGGCGAACTCGCGGCTCCCCTCCCGTAGGTCGACGCCCGCAGGAACGTCGGCGTCGACGCCCGCCGCGGCGAGCACCGTCTTCATGGCGTCGGCGTGCTGGACGAGTTCGTCGTGACGCCCCGTCAGACCGTCGACGCCGGCGACGACGAGGGGGACGTGCGAGACGGCGTCGTCGGCGACGACCATGTGCGCGAGCATCCCCTTCTCGCCGAACAGTTCGCCGTGGTCGGAGGTGACGACGACGATTGGGTCGTCCAACTCCTCGTCGGCGCACCCGACGATGCGACGGAGTATCTCGTCGACGTAGCGGATGCCCGCGTCGTACATGGCGTGCAGGGCGTCCCACTCGTCCTCGGAGAACGGCGCGCCGCGGGCGATGTAGCCGTGGAGGTCGTCCGACATCTCCATGGCGAACGACAGGGCCTCCTCGACGGACATCTCGAAGCCGTCGGCGTACAGGTCCTGGTACGGTTTCGGCGGGTAGTAGGGGTGGTGGCTGTCCCCGAGGTGGACGTAGAGAAAGAGGTCCTCGTCGTCGCGGGCCGCCTCCCGGATGCGCCGCCGGGCGATGGCGTCGCTCAGGTAGCCGATAGAGTGTTTCGCGGTGTCGGTGGTGTACCCCGCCGAGTGGGAGTTCAGCTTCGTGAGATACCGCAGCACCGTCGCCGCGCCGGCCTCCTCGACCAGCGTCGACTTGCCGAGATACTGGAATCGGTCGAACCCGCGGGCGAGCCCCGTCGCCTCGCTCAACTGCGGGTTCGGCGAGACGCAGACCGTCCGGTAGCCCGCCCGCTGAAGCGCCTCGGGGACGGTGGGAACGTCGCGGGACAGGCGCGCTTCCCCCGACCACGTTCGGTGCGCCGAGGAGGGCAGACCGGTGAGAATCGACGCGCTCGACGCCCGCGTCCAGACGTCGTGCGAAAAGCAGTTCGAGAACGCCGCGCCGTCGGCGCGTTCCCCGACCGACCGGAGGAACGGCGCCGTCTCGCGGTGGTACCCGCCGAGAGCGGTGTGGTCCTGACGGACGCTCTCGAGGGTGACCCAGACGATGTCGCGTGACATTTGATGAGGTGTACGTGCGACTCCAGGGTATTAATTCGTCAGCGGCTAACGCCGGACCCGCGGGGGGTCGAGGCCGGCCGTCGGCGTTCGCCGCACGTTCGGCCCCGGTTCGTCGTCCGTCCGTCGTTCGTTTCCCGCCCGTCTCAGCGGCGGGCGCTGGCGACGATACCGCGGATGTTGCTGCTGATCCCCCACTGGAACCACCGATCGATGAGGGCGACCATCGCCACGTAGACCACCGCGCCGACGACGATGTTTATGACGAGTTCGGCTATCGAGGGGAGCTGAAGGGCCGAATCGACGTACCAGACGACGCCGGCCATGACGGTGCTCGCGACGATCGGATAGCCCATCTCGCGCACCGTCTCGAACGGGCTGATGTTCAGCATCGAGGAGGCGAGGTAGATGTCGATCGGCATCATCGGGAAGATGTAGATGACAGTGACGACGGCGGCGGTGCCGGCGATGCCGTAGCCCCACATCACCGTCACCGGGTAGATGGTGACGGCGATGAGGAGGACGCGGAGGCCGCCGAGTTTCGCCAGGATGTCCGGCCGACCCGTCGCCTTCCAGATGGGACCGAACGTCTGACCGAGCGCGCGCAGGAAGCCGTAGCCCGCGAGAATCTGCATCGGGAGGATCATCTCCGTCCACTGATCGCCGAGGAACACCTGCACGAAGTCGGGAGCGACGACGGCGATGCCGAAGGCGACGGGCGCGGAGATGAAGGCGTTCACGCGGAGCGTCTTCCTGAACGCGTCCCGGAGTTGCGCCGTGTCGTTCTGGAGCTTCGAGAACGCGGGGAACATGACGCTCGAGATGACGCTCGTCAGTTCGGTCGCCGGCGCGTTCGAGAAGCGGTAGGCGTACTGGTAGAACGCCAGCGACGCGGTGCCGAGAAAGGCGCTGACGAAGGCGTCGTCGCCCTCGCTGTAGAGGAAGTAGAGGATGGAGGAGCCGGTTATCCACTTCCCGTAGTTGATGAGTTTCCCCGCGGACTCGCGGCTGAAGTCGAGATTCGGTCGGTACTCGTGCAGGAGGTAGGAGCCGCCGAGTCGGACCACGTCGGCCGCCACGTAGCCGGCGGCGAGCGACATCGCCGTCGGTTCGACCAGGGCCCACCCGATGGCGACGACCACCGTCGCGATGTCGCCGCCGACCCGGTAGACGAACTGTTTGTGGAAATCGAGGTTCTTCTGGAAGTACACCATCCCGGGGTTGCGGAACCCGAGCAGCAGCGGCGACAGGCCGATGACGCGGATGAGCGTCGTCGTCTCTCCGATCAGGTTGTCGCTGAGGAGGTTCGCGATGAACGGCGCGGCCGCGTACAGCACCGAGAAGATGAGCAGACCGCGCGCCATCTCCAGTATCCACACCGTGTTCAGGTGTTCGTCGACGTTCTCGTTCTCGTCTTGAACCAGCGCGGCGTTCAGCCCCACGTCGGTGAACTTCTGGATACCGCTCAACGCGAGGAGCGCGACGCCGACCAGCCCGATCTGCTGCGGACCGATGAGGCGGGCCAGGACGACGAGCATCGCGAGTTGGAGGGCTCGACCGAAGGCGTTCTGTCCCATCGCCCAGATGGCGCCCTTGACGACGCGTTCGGTGGTCCCGCCGGAAGGGATAAGACGGCTGAGAAGTTCGCGGAGTCGGCTCACCGCCGACCCTCCGCGCACACACGAGATTGCATTCTCTTCCTAAAGCCGGGGTGGCCGGACCTATCGTTATGGCGCTGGTAATGCTGGCCATTGTCTATCGTTCGCGGGCTCCTTTGCCGGCGGTCGCCGTCCGGTTCCGAGCGATTAGTGAGCGTCGAACAAAGGCCGTCCCGGTCGAACTCCGATTCGATGAGTCACCGCTCGGACCAGCCGTTGGTCTCCGTGGTCGTCCCCGCCTACGGCCGCCCCGAGTACCTCGACGCCGCCGTTGAGAGCGTCGCCGACCAGACGTACGGTCCGGTCGAACTCCTCGTCGTCGATGACTGCTCGCCCGACCCGATTCGGCCCGTCGTCGACGCCGCCGAGACGGGCGGCCTCCGCGAGGTCCGCGTCCTCAGACACGACGTCAACCGCGGCGCCTGCGCGGCCCGGAACACCGGCATCGAGGCCGCCCGCGGCGAGTACGTCGCCTTCCTCGACGATGACGACTACTGGCGACCCGAGGCGGTCGAACGGCGAGTCGACGCGTTCGAGTCGGCGGGCGAAGCGGTCGGGTTCGTCTACGCCGGACAGGAGTACGTCACGACCGACGGCGAGACGACGAACTACCGCGTCCCCGAGACGCGCGGGTGGGTCACCCGCGACCTCTTCCGCGGCGCTCCGCTCTGTCCGTTCTCCTCGGTGATGGTCCGTCGGTCGGCCGCCGAGGCGGCCGGCCCCCTCGACACGCGCTTTCCGAGTTGGCAGGACCGCGAGTGGTATCTCCGCCTCTCGGAGGTGTGCGCCTTCGAGGCCGTCGCCGACCCCCTCGTCGTCCGCCGGGTCGACTCCCACGGGAAGATAAGCGACGACTACGAGCGGAAGCGCGACGTGTCCTACCCGCTGTTCTTGGAGAAACACCGCCCGCTGGCTCGGAAGTACGGCAAGCGGCACGAGAACGCCCTCGTCGCGGCGCAGTCCCGGTCGCTCGCACACTCGGCGATAGAGAACGGCTACCACGCCGACGCCGTCCGCCTCCTGCTCCGAAGCGTCCGGTACGACCCGACGCAGACGTCGTCGTACCCCCTGCTCGCCGTCTCCCTCGGCGGCGAACGCACCGTCGACGCCGCCCGTCGACTGAAACGGTTCGCCGAACGACTCCGCGGCCGGCGCGAGTTCCGAACGTCCGGCTCCGAGACGAACGTCTGAGACGCCCGGGTCTCCGCGAAAACGAAAGCAGCGGGTCGCGGCGACGCGCCGCGGCCGAGAACCGTGAGCCGAGGGCCGAGGACGGCGCGTCGAACCTCGCCGTCTACCGACCGAAGTTCACGACCGCGTCGCCGTTTATCTCCATCCGGGTGACGCTACCGGAGAAGCGGTAGCCGTCCTTCCCGGCCCCAACGACGCCGACGACGGCGCCGTCCATCACCTTGTCCTCCAGCGAGTCGAAGGAGTCCTCCCCGTTCGCGACGCTCAGGTCGGGAGCGGCCTCGATGTCGCCGGTGACGTAGACCTTGTACGTTCCGGGCGCCGCCGTCCGCTCCCCGTCGATGACGAGCGTGTTCGGGAGGTCGTCGTTGTCGCCGAGGTCGGCGGGGTCGACTTCCGTGCCGTTGACCAGCACCGTCGCGTCGCCGGTCAACTGGAAGTCGGTTATCTCGCCGGCGTACACGTACCTGTCCTCCTGGTCGGTGACGGCGCCCTCGGCGCTCTTCGTAGCGACGTTCCCGGAGAGGTCGTCGGTCTCCTCGGGGGAGACGGCTATCCCCTCGGACACCGTGACCGTGTACGTCGCACTGCTTCCGACGCCCTTCACGGTGAGCGTGTTCGGCAGGTCCGTCGCCGGGTCCGTCGGGGCGTCCTCGCCCGCGTCGTACTCGTACTTCGCGGCGTCGATCTCCGTCCCGTTGACCTTCACCGTCGCGTACTCGCCGCCCTCTATCGAGAGGTTCGTGATTTCGCCGGTGTAGTAGAACACGTCCGTCCCGTCGGTCGGTCCGACGGCTCCCGCGGCCGTCTGGGTGCCGGCGGTGTCTTCGAGTCCCGCGCCGCCGTGGGCGATTTCGCCGTCGACGCTGACGACGTACCTCGTCTTGCCGCCGCCGGTGCTCCTGACGACGAGCGTGTTCGCCGAGAGCAGTTCCGGCGTCACCCGCGTCGACCGGGAGCCGTCAGCCGTCTCGATGTAGTAGTTCGCGTACTCGCCGCCGGAGACGGAGAACTCCGCGACGTAACCCTCGTAGAGGTAGCTGTCGACGCCCGACTCGGGTCCGACGCTGTCGGTGACGGTGTTGTTCTCGACGACGCCCTCCGCGTCCGCGGCGGGCAGCATCCGACCGCTGGTCCGCAGCGTGTACTCCGTCTTGCCCCCGCCCGTGCTCTCGACGCGGAAGCGGTACGGGAGGTCGAAATCCGAAGAGCCGTCCGAATCCCCCGTGCCGTCGTCTTCGTCGGACGCCGAACCGCTCGGCGTCGCGTCGGGGAGCGACGGAAGCGGGCAGCTATCGCCCGAGGTGACGCCCGAGGTGGTGACGCTGCCGTTCCTGAACGTCGTCGACCGACCGCCGACGCTGACGTTCGTGTTCTCCACGACGGAGCCGTCGCAGTCGTCGAGGAGGATGCCGTCGTTGTCGTTCGGCGAGGAGATGCAGCAGTTGCGGATGACGGAGTTCGGACGCCCCTCGAAGCACATCGCGGCCCTGTCCCACGACTCTCCGGTGACGCTCACGTTCTCCAGTTCCATCGCCAGCGGTTCGCCCGCCTCGTCGGTGGGGTTCTTCGCGTAGATGGGGATGGCCCGGCCGTCGTCGACGCGGACGCGCGTGTTCTTGATGACCGCGCCGCCCGTATCAGAGTTGATGTAGATGCCGGCGAGCGCCTGCTCGGTGTTCCGGATGATGATATCGCAGTCCTCGATGACCGGTCCGGAGAAGCGGCGGTCGGCCGTCTGCGCCCAGATGGCGCGGTTGAGTTGGACGTTCTCGCCGTCGTTGTACGTCGACTCCATCTTCTCGTTGCGGGGGTCCCACTCGTCGGTGTCCATTACGACGGTGCAGCGCCGGATGGCCGAGTCGCGCCCCGCGGTCCGAATCGCCGTGTGGACGACGTTCTTGAAGTAGCCGTCCTCGATGATGTAGTTCCCGTCGCCCTTGCCGGTGTAGATGCCCGACTCCGATCCGTTGTGTATCTCGACGTTTCGGAGGTAGAGCGTCCCCCGGTGACCGCGTCCCGACCAGATGTCGAGCGAGGAGTGCGGGTAGCGCTGGAACTCCGTGGGGCCCGTTCGGTAGAGGCCGTCGACGATAGCGACGCCGTCGGGGTCGGTGACGTTCGAGGCGAACATCTGCGGTCCCGAGGGCGTCCAGCCGTCGTACTCCACGTTGATGAGGTGGAAGTCGCGCTTGATGTTCCCGCCCATCCCGACGCTGGTATCGTAATCCTCCAGTCGGTCGATGGTGAAGTCCTTCAGGACGACGCCCGCGGCGTTGTTGAAGTTGACCCACTGGAAGCTCTTCCCGGTCGGCGGGACGAACCGAACCTCCGAGCGGTCGCCGGCGACGCCGACGATACCCGTCCGGTTCTCCAGACGAACCCGCTGGGTTATCTTGTACTCGCCCGCGGGGAACTCGACGAGCGTCCCCGCGTCGCCGACGGCGGCGGCGAGTGTCTCGTCGATTCGGCGGCCGCCGCTCGGGTCCATTCCAAGGTCGTCGACGGCGTTCACCACGCGGTCGAACGCGACGCCTTCGCGTTCGACGCCCGCCGCGGCCGACGTCGACGCCGCGCCCGCGCCGGCGACGACGGCCGCGGTGGCCGCGCCGAGTCGTAGCGCGTCGCGTCGTCCGAGTAGTCTCGCTCCGCCCGTTCGTTCGTTCGCCTCGCCCGCGTTTCGAGATTCAGCCGGTTGTTCTGCCATGGACGTTCTCTTAGTATATCATTAAGAAGATAAATGCATCGATTATTCCGGTCTCGAACGCGTGGAAATGATGTTGTTCGAACTCTGATCTTCAGGAAATTTTATATTTTCTCTGGCGACGCTTCGATAGACATTCTACGGCTGTTCACGGCTTTTTCACCGCACTATGCGGTGTCTTTCGATTATAGGGTCCCCGGCAAAAAGTGCGATTAATAGGCGATTAAAACACCGAATTCGGCGTTTCACAGGGAACGGCACGTTCGCCGTGCGGGTCACTCGCCTTCGAGTACGTTCCCGTAGAGATGGCCGTCCGTGGCGCTGATGACGCCGAAAGTGTTCGCCGTTCCGCCGTCGATGCAGGTCGCCCCCGATAGCGTGCTCGCGAGTCGACGCGCGTCGATGTCTTCGAGCGAGGACGACTGGAGGCGTTCGAGGTTTTTCAGCGTCGCGAGACAGTCGACGTTCTCGCCGACGTTGCCCGAGATTCGGAGGGGGTAGCCGCCGGTGAGCACGTCGGCGCCCGAGATGACCGTCCCCGCGCAGTCGTCGAGGACGATGCCGTCGACGTTTTCGCCCGGGAGGTCGATACGCACGTTCGAGATTCGTGACCCCGGCCGCCCCGCCATCACGAACGCGGCGGTGTTCCGCGCGTTGCCGGATATCTCGATGTTCTCGAACGTCATGTTCCAGGGCTTCGCGGGCCGGGTGTGGTTCGTCGCCGGCCTGTCGACCAAGATGGTCCGGTAGGGGGTATCGTTGTAGAACCGGCAGTTCCGCACCGTCGCGGCGCCCTGACTGTGTTCCATCATCAACAGCGCCTCCGTCCCCGGAGACGCGCGGGCGATGACGGTGCAGTCCTCGACCAAACCGCCGGTGTAGCCGTACTCGCCGGACTGGAAGTGGATGCCGCGCGCGCCGTACCACGTCCCACGGTTGCCCGGCGTGCGGTCGTTCTGGTCGATGACGACCGTCGTCCCCTTCACGTACGACCCGTCCCCGGCGATTCGGACCCCGTCGCCGTAGTTGTTCTTGAACAGACCCCCCTCGACGCGGACGTTGCCGGGACACTTCGAGGCGTACATCCCGTGTTCGCCGCCGTTCTCGATGTGGAGGTTGCGGTAGTACACCGTCCCGAGGTGGGGGCGTCCCGTGAACACCGTTATCGCGTTCCCGGGGTAGTGCGCGAAGTCCTGCGGTCCCTTCCGGACGAACGTGTCGACGACGGCGACGCCGTCGGGGTCCGTCACGTCGACGATGAGACCGTTCGCCGCCCCGGACTCCGAGTCCTGCCGCGGGTTCGATCCCGCCTTCTCCACGTTGTGCAGTTGGAGGTTACGGTCGATGACGAACGCTATCCCGATGGAGCGGTCGAACTTCCGCCCCTGCTGCATCGTGAAGTTCTCGATGAGGATGTCGTGTCCGCCGTGGGCCATGATCCACCGGAACGACCGGCCGGCCGGCAGCGTGAACTGCACGCCCTTCCGACTCGCGCCGGTGCCGACGATGCCCCACCGAGAGAGCGACTCGATGTCGTGACGCCGCCGGACGAGGTAGTCGCCCGGCGGCACCTCGATGAGCGTCCCGCTTTCGAGGTCCTCGTCGAGCGATTCGTCTATCGCCTCCCGGCCGTTCGGGTCCCACCCGAGGTCGTCGACCGCGTCCACCACCCGGTCGAACGTGATTCCCCGCCGCGTCTTCCCGGACCCGCCGCCGCCCCCGCCGGTCGGCGTATCGGTGGGAGTGGAGGTCGGAGTCGGTTGGTCGGGCGTAGCGGGGGAAACGTCGCCCTCGCCGCAACCGGCGAGCGAGGCGACGCCGACGCTACCGAGGGCGCCGAGGAGGCGCCGGCGCGAGTACGACCGACGACCGTCTCGTTCGTCGCGTGTCATGTTCGTGTGTTCGTTCGAGCCCCGTTCTTCTCACTCCATGTAACCCAGACCGCGCAGCCGGTCTTCGACGGTCTCGGTATCTGTCTCGTTTGCCGCCGCTCCGTCCCGTCTCGCGTACTGTGCGGTCTCCACGTCGGTCGTCGCGGGCACCGACCCGGGAGCGAAGACATCCGAGAGGACGCCTCCGTCGGCGGCGTCGGGCACCTCGCGCCCCAGCGAGTGGAGGACCGTCGGCGCGACGTCGACGACGGCGGCGTCTTCGACGTGCGTCCCGGCGCGCACGTCGTCGCCCCACGCGAGGAAGATGCCCTCCGAGCGGTGGTAGGCGGCGATTCCCTCCGCGGGTTCGACCGGCGTCGCCGCTAGCTTGGGCTTGACGTGGTATCCGTCCTTCGCCTCCACGACGACGTCCGGCGCGTCCGGGTCGTTCGGGAACAGGTCGTCGCCGTCGCTGACGGTCAGGAGGGGGTCGCCCGTCTCGGGGTCGGTCGCCGCTTCGAGGACGCGGACGACTTCCCCCTTCGTTCGCTCCACGGCCTCCGGCGGTACGGTCCCCCGCTCGAAGCGTCGGGTGTCGTTGACGTAGACGCTCCCGAGGCCGTGCAGGAAGGCATCCGTCCGCTCGAAGTTCACGTCGTACAGCCCGTGGCTGCCGGGGATGCGCTCGCCGAAGAAGTCGACGACCGGTTTCGGGAGCGTCTGGACGAGTTTGTCGTCCGTGACGCCCAATCGCTTGAGCGTCCCCATCACGCGGTCCTTGTTCAGACCGACCTGCGAGAGGGCGCCGCGCGTCCCTCCCTCGTCCTTTGCGGTCAGCAGTTCGGCGTCCGCGAGAATGCGGTTGACGCTGATTATCTTCTCGATGGGCGCGAAGCCGTGGTCGGAGACGACGTAGAGGTTCGCGTCGCGCTTCTCGCAGTACGCCATCACGTCCCCGAGGATGTCGTCGAGTTTTTGGTAGTGCTCGCGGAGCGTGTCGTCGTCCCAGACGAGATGTTGGAGTCGGTCGGGGGCGACGTAGACGAAGAAGAACAGCCGCCACGCCTCGTTCTCCATCAGCATCTCCATCAGTTCCCGCCGCGTCCGCATCACCTCATCGAGATCCGCGAGAAACTCCTCTTCGCGGCCCGCGTAGTCGGCCCACGTGATATCTATCTCGTAGTCCGGGACGCGCGCCTCGAACCGCTCGCGGAGCGAGTCGGGACTGACGGCGTCGTCGTCGTCGAGTTCCGGCGTCATCATCCCGCTGACGATGCCGCTGTCTTCGCCGGGGTCGCTCGTCGGATACGTCATCGGGACGTTCGCGGCGACGGAGGGGGAGACGAGTTCCCACAGCGGCGGTTGGCGCACGTCCGCGCTGGAGTAGGGGACCTGCTTGTACGAGGAGTCGAGCTTCATGAACTCGTACAGCCCGTGTTTGTCGGGCCACGTGCCGGTCGCGATGGAGGGCCACGCGACGGGCGTATTCGCGGGGGTCGTACTCCGGAGCGGACCGGACGCGCCCTCCGCCCGCAGTCGCTCGAAGTTCGGCAACGCGCCGTCGTCCATCAACCCCTCGAGGAGCCCCCACGGGACGCCGTCGAGGCCGAGGACGAACGCCCGGCGCGATTCGTCGTGCGTGTCGTTCACTGTGCGTACCTCGACACGAATCCCGCTTAGTTATGGAGGGTATTCCCCCGAAGCGGCGCCGACCGCCGGTTTCGGCGCCCGTCGACTCGCGGACGCGGCGGCCCCCGGCACCCGTTCCCGAGTCCGGCTACCCGAATCATGAATATACAGCCACGCCTCCCTTACAGACCGCGCCGTTACCTATGGTCGCCCTGTCCGGCGTCGCCTCTGGCGAGACAGGGCAGTTGGTCCCCGTCGTTCTCTCGTTCGCGCTTCCGCTTCGGCTACCGGCTCCGTTCTTCCATCCGCTGTCGACGTCGAGCGGCGGCGTCGGTTCGACCGTTCACCGTCGACCGTCAGGCCGTTTCCTCGGTCGTCTCGGTGGGTTCGAGGCTGTACCCGCGCTGGTTGACGTAGTAGGTGGCGAATTCGCCGTTCGTCTGTACCAGGGAGAGCCGCGGGTTCGCCCCCTGTTCGATGCGCTCGAAGTCCTCTCTGGTGTACCGGAGTTCCTTGAAGCCGAGCACCTCCCTGTCCCTCGCCACCTCCGAGACGACGAGGTAGTAGAACGGCCGCTCCGCACTCGACCCTCGGTAGCGGGTGACGTTCTCGACGCTGCTGGCGGCCGGCCCGCTCAGACTCCACTGCAGGTCGAGGTCGTACGGGTCGTTCAGCGCGTCGGTGAACCGCCCCGGTCCGTGGCGGATGCCGGCTATCGCGGCCCCCTCGGCGCGGTGTTCGAGCGTCGCGTCGTAGCCGACGAACTGCTGTTCGGTGCTGTGCGACGTCGGGTGGTACATGTACGGCGACGGGAAGAACGCCACCAGGGAGAGACACATCGTCGCCACCACGAGGACGACGACGAGCGGTTTCGCCTTCCCGTCGAGGACGCCGCCGAGGCGCTCGGAGAGGTGATACAGCGCGATAGAGCCGACGACGGCCACGAGTATCATCGCGAAGCCGAGATGCCGGAAGAAGTACTCCGAGACGTCGCCGACGAACGTCGCGGCGAAGAGGGGGCCGAGCGTCAGCGCCGACGCGCCGATGTACGTCACGGCGGCGTTGCTGTCGCCGTAGCGCTCGCGCACCACTCCGTACGCGACGGCGGCCGCGAGACCGCCCGCGAGGGCGATGTACGCGGTGTTGACGAGAAACAGCTTCGCGAACAGTTCGGTGAGGCTGACGCCGATGGACTGTGCCGACCCGCCGCTGCGGCCGACGGCCTGTCCGGCGCCGCTCCCGGTCTGGAGAAACTCCATGGCCGACGCCAGCACGTTTCGCGCGTAGATGTAGGTGTGTCTGTACTGGGCGGCCCACGCGACGAGGAGGGCGAACAGGAACAGCACCTGCCCCACGAGGAGCCGGTGGTGCTGTCCGCCGCCGTCCGTCGCCGCCGGGTGGGAGACGCGGACGCGGCGCCGCCACGCGATACCGACGGCCAGAATCGTCCCCATGAAGACGAGGACGTTCACCGCCACCTGCGGGTGGAAGAACACGTTCGCCGTCACCGCGATGGGTAGGACGAGGCTGGCGGCCGAGAGCCACTCGGGAAGCGCCGCGTCCTCCGCGGACCGGGTGAGGTGTTTGAACAGGAGGTAGAGGACGAACGGGAAGTACAGCGTCGTCAGCGTGTAGGCGTGAAAGTGCGGATGCGTGCTGATGTTGTTGATGGGCATCATCAACATCGCGGAGAACGCCGCGATGACGACGGCCTTCGAGTCGGGGAGGACGACCCAGACGGCGAGGGGGACGAACACCAGCGTCACGAGCGACACCGTCAGCATCGCGTACATCATCCCCCAGCGGACGGGGACGCCCATCGTCTGCGAGAGGAACAGCGCGAGGGAGTGGCCCCCCGGATAGATGATGTCGAAGAAGCCGAAGTCGGGGCCGAGCATCTGCTTGGCCCACCCGAGGTGCGTCAACGCGTCGCCCGTCCCGTAGTAGTAGTAGCCGCGGAAGAAGGGGAGCGCCGCGAACGACATCGTGGCGAAGCCCGCGAGGCCGACGCCGGTGACCCGGCCCCAGCGACCGGCGTACAGGGCGACGACGACGCCGATGGTCGCCGCCGCGAGCACGCCGACCCAGAACGCGAGCGGCGTCGCGGCGTATATCGACACCTCGTAGCCGGTCGCGGGCTTCGACCGCGCCGCGAGGACGGCGCCGGCGACTGAGAGAAATCCGATGAGGAGGAGGGCTCTCGCCCACTTGGGAAAAGTCGAGGTGGAGCGTCGACGCAGCGAGGGCGACACGAGTGGTTAGCCCCCCGCCGTCGGCCGGTGCGCCGCGCTGTCTTCGAACCCTCCGGGGACCGCACTGCGGGCGAGCATCACGCTCGTCGGCACGGCCGACGCGACTTTGGTTATTAGCAGTGTAACGCGCCGACGCGTCCGGGACGGCCGAGACGACTCGTCCCGACACCGCTTCGGACTCCCGGCTTCGACGTCCTTCGGGGGAGTCGGAGGCCGCTCGATCCGCGGCGACGATGCCCGTGACTGGTTCACTGTCAGTCGATTGACCGGGTGAACTCAAGAACGTTGCGTCGTTTCACCGTGTATAACCATACCGCTCCCGGCCGTCGCGTGGGATATGCGCGAACGCGGCGACTCGAGAAGCGACCACGCGGCGCGCGGTTTCGCCGCGAGCGGTTCCGGTCGCCGTCTTCCGGACGTTGAAATGCCGGACGAGCGAAGTGGCGTGCATGGACGGACGCGACCGCGGTCGACCGCCGCAGAAGGGAGAGGAGTACAGCCACCCCGACGGGACGACGGAGGTGGTGTTCATGACCGAGGAGGGCCGCGTGCTCACCTTCCGGGAGTACCCGGACGTCGGGTCGTTCGACCGCTCGGTCTCCGGCGCGGAGTACCGCGGCGTGAACGCCGACGTGGCCACCCTCCCGGCGGCCTCCGAGTTCGCCGACTCGGAGGAGCCGACGGACGAGTAGTCGACGTGCGACCGGCGGAAGAGGGCGGCCCCACTGACGGTGCGAACGCCGACGGCGGAACGGCCGACCACGGTTCCGCGGACTCGGGTCGGGCGCCGACGGCCGGCCGATTCGCCGACCTCTCGGAGTCGCACCGCGCCGCCGTCGAGGCGGGGTTCGACGAGTCGCCAGCCGCCGCCCCGGCCGTCTCGCTGGTCGTCGTGACCTACCGAACCGACCGCGACGCGTTCGAGTCGGTGCTCTCGGCGCTCCGGTCGCAGACGGACGACGACTTCGAACTCGTCGTCGTCGACAACGGCGTCGAGTGGGACCTCGGCGCCAGACTCCGCGAAGTCGAGGGCGGCGCCGTGTACGCGGAACTCAGCCGCAACTGCGGGGTGACGCTCGCGCGGAACCTCGGCGCCCGCCTCGGCGACGCCGACCTCCTCCTGTTCCTCGACGACGACGCCGTGCCCGCGCCGGACTTCGTCGCGGCGCACCGGCGGGCGCACGCCGCGGTTGACGTCGTCGCCGTCCGCGGGCGCGTCGTCCCCCAGTCGCGGACGTTCTACAACAGCCTCCAGCGCTGGTACGACCTCGGCGACCGTCCGCGCCCCTTCCTATTGAACATCGAGGGAAACACCTCGGTCGCCCGAGACGCCTACCGGTCGGTGTCGGGCTTCGACGAGAAACTCGGCGGACGGGCGGGCCACGAGGGTATCGACCTCACCTACCGGCTTGTCCGCGCCGGCTACGGCCGCGAGAGCATCGTTTACAGCCCGGATCCGGTCGTCTACCACGACTACGCGACGAGCCTCCTCGGCTACCTCGAAAAGCGCGTCGTCGGCCGTCGCCACCGAAAGCGGCTCGCGGCACGGCGGCCGGAGCTGTTCGAGTTCGCGAGCGCGTACTCGCCGCCAGACGACGGGGGATTCGAGCAGTCGCCCGCGGAGCGGTTCACCCATCTCGCGCTCGACGCCGCTACCCGCCTCGGCAGCGCGGCGGTCGGACTGATGCAAGCGCTCAGAACCCGATTCTGATTCCGATTCCGATTCCGACTCTGGTCCTGATACCCCTCACTCGACGCACTCCGTGAGCCGCCAGCGGAGTCCGGAGAGGTCCCACCGCACCCGCCGTTCCGTCTCGTGCGCGCGGACGCGGGGGAGCCGGTACCGGTCCGGGGACCCGGCGTCGGCGCTCCCTCCTCCGCGAACGACGCCCGGCCGGGAGGTGACGGCCATCGCGTGTGACGCCCGGACCGCCTCGACGGCCTCCTCGGTGTACCGCCCGAACGGGTAGCAGAAGCGGTCCACATCGACGCCGAGTCGGTCTTCGAGTTCGTCGCGCGCGCCAACTATCTCCCGCTCCAGCGTCTCCGCGTCGCGGACGCGGCCGAGGTCGAGGTGCGTTCGAGTGTGCGTGCCGACGGTGACGAGGGGGTCGGCGGCCACCTCCCGCAGGCGGTCCCAGGACATCACGGCCGGGTCGGGAAACGACTCGTCGGCGAACGCCGCCGGGTCGTTGAACGACGCGCGTTCCGCGGGCGACTCGGCGAACCGGTAGGCGTGGCCGTCGGGGCCGCCGCCGACGAAATCGACGGGGACGAACAGCGTCGCCGGGATGCGGTGCTCGCGGAGGACCGGGAGGGCGTTCTCGTAGAAGTCGTCGAGGGCGTCGTCGAACGTGAACGCAACCCGCTTCCCGCCGCTCGGTTCGAGCACGTCGGGCAGGTCGGCGGCCTCGAAGTGCTCGGTGACGTACGCCACGTCGCGCCGGAACCGCTCGATGGAGACGTTGCCGTAACCCGCCGGCCGGCCGACGGCGTGGTACGCGAGGATGGCGTTCGACTCGTCGGGGTAGAGCCGCGAGAACCCGGTCGCGGCGTCGAGTCGTTCGAGGGCGTCGAATCCCGCACGGACGGCGCGCCGCGCGAGCGTCCGCTCTGCCACCTACGACTCCCGGACGGCGGCGAGGAAGTGGCCGCCGTCCCAGTCGACTAGTCGCTCGACGGTCAGCCCCGCCGATTCGAGCACGTCGCGTATCTCCTCGCCCTCGTCGCCGCGGCTGAAGTGCTTCTCGTAGACGTTGACGTAGACGGTGCGACAGCCCAAGAGGGCGTGTCGGAGGCCGCGAAGCACGTCGAGTTCGGCGCCCTGCACGTCGACTTTCAGCACCGTCGGCGCCGGGACGCCGTCGGCGACGAGCGAGTCCCCGCGGTCCGTCTGCACCGCCACGCTCCGCCGCGCGGAGTCTCGATCGAGGACGCCGAACGCGCCCGTCCCGTCGGGGCTGCTCACGCCGAGTTCGGCCCGGCCGCACTCGTCGTCGAGGGCGAGGCGGCGAACCGTCGCGTCCCGGCCGTTCCGTTCGAGGTTCTCTCGGAGTCGCTCGACGTTCTCGGGGTGCGGTTCGATGGCGACGACGCGCTCCGGCGGGAGGCGTTTCGCCGCGAGAACGCTGTAGACGCCGACGTGTGCGCCGACGTCCCAGAACACGTCGTCCCCGTCGCCCCCGAAGAGCGTCTTCACGAACCGCTCCAGCACGGTCCGGTCGGGGTCGGTACGATATTTGGCGAACCCCTCGTACTCGAACCGCGTCGACACCTTGAACCGCGTCTCCTCCTCGCCGACGCGGAACACGACTTCGTCCGGGAGGACGACCGCGGCCGCGCGGTTCGTCGCGTCGGTGAGCGCGTTCGTGAGACCGCTCCGCCGGGCGGCGTCCGCCAACGACGTCCCCGCGATTCGGTCGACGGCGGCGCGGCGCGCGGCGTCGACGCCGCCGCGGACGCGCGCTCTGACCTCGTTTCTGAGCGACATCTCAGCTCACGTTGAACCAGGCGTCGACGTGCTCTTCGGTGTAGGACTTCCCGACGATGTCCAACTTCCCGTCGCCGTCGAGGTCGACGAGTTTCGCCTCGTGCGTCGCGACGTCCTCGACGATGACCTCCTCGTCGAACGTCCCGTCGCCTCGGTTCCAGAAGACGAACTGTCGGGGGGTGTGCCCCTCCTCCAGACGCATCTCGGCCACGTAGATGTCCTTGTTCCCGTCGCCGTTCAGGTCGGCGACCTGCAGGCTGTGGGGGTTCGAGAGGTCGTCGTGAACGACGGTGAGGTCCCAGTCCGGCGGGTCGAACACGCCGAGGCGGGCCGGTCTATCCTCCTGATAGGGCAGGTCGCCCTCCGTGATGATTATCTCCTCGTCGCCGTCGCCGTCGATGTCGTCGACGACGAGGCGGGTCCAGTCCCAGCCCTCGGCTATCTGCTCGCGCGTCCACGTCCCGTCGTCCTCGCGGTGGAACACGTTCGCGCCGGCGACGATTTCGGGGGCACCGTCGCCGTCGACGTCGCCCACGTGCAGGCCCTCGACGTTGAGACCCTCGTGGACGACGTGGCGGTTCGCCACCGGCCACGGTTCGCGCCGGGGGTCCTCGGGGATGTCGTAGTAGAATATGAGTTCGCTCCGCTGTGAGGTGCAGACGACCTCGTCCTCCCCGTCGCCGTCGACGTCCGCGACGACGATGTCGTGGAACTTCTCGAAGTCGTCGGTGATGAGTCGGCGCGTCCACTCGTCTCTGGGGTCGTCGGGCTGTTCGAACCAGTAGAGGTCGTGCTTTCGGATGTTCTGCCCGGAAACGAGGTCCATCGACCCGTTTCCGGTGATGTCGCCGAGCGCACCGCCGACCGAGAGGTCCGGGGCGCGGGCAACGTCGTGCCGCTCCCACCCGGGGTTCTCGTACCAGAAGACGTTCCACTCGCGGCGGTGGATGGCCTCGCGGGACCCCGGCAGGAGACGCATCTCTATCTCCTTGTCGAGTATCGGAATCGTGACGGGGTACTCGCCGCCGAACGCCCCGATGAGCACGTCCGGGCGACCGTTGCCCGTCAGGTCCGTCGTCAGACAGAAACTCATCTGTCCGGACGGAGGGGCGTCGTCGAGACGACGATGCTGAAGCTTCATACGTGCCGTGAGCGCCGAGAACCCGATTGTAATACCCCGATTAACCGCGCGAAGGGGGCGTCTTCCTCAGTCGGCTGACCCGACGGTCGCGGCGTCGTCGGTCGATTCGTCCCCCGAACTACCGTCGCTCGGGTCGCCGACGAGGTCCGAGAGGAGGTTCGCGCCCTCGCACACCGTCCCGTACGCGTCCGCGGGGTCGTCGTGCTCGTAGACGAGCCATTCGGTCCCGCTCTCGCGCGCCGCGCGGGCGACGGACGCGAAGTCGACGACGCCCCGGCCGGGGTCGGCGCTCTCGAAGGCGCCGAATCGACCCGTCGGCGCCACGTCGCGAATGTGGACGAGCGGTACTCGCCCCGACGCGAGTTCGACGGCCGCAGCGGGGTCGAAGCCGGCGGCGGTCACCTCGCCCACGTCCACCTCGAAGAACAGGTCGTCGGGCGCGGTCCGCGCGATGAGGTTCCAGTAGCCGGAGTCGCTCGGAATCTCGCTCGCGTCGAACCGCGGGTCCGCGGCGCGGAGGCGGGCGAGTCCCCGCGCGCCCGCGTCGGCGAGGGCGTGCGGAAGCGGCGTCTTCTCGAACAGCGACCCGACCGCCCGGGGGACCATCGGGTAGAGGTCGTGCCGTATCGTGTGGTAGCCGAGGTCGACGTCGTGGGCGTCGAGTTCGTGGGCCACGTCCGCGATGCGATACGAGAACGCCCGGACCGCCCACCGCGTCCGGAAGTGATTGGCCGGGACGTGCGGAACGACGACCCGGTCGCAGCCGACGGTCTCCAACCGCTCGAACAGGTCGCCGCCGCCGTCGAGCGCCGCCTCTATCGTCGGGAGGTCGGCGTGCGCGGCGACGGGGACCACGCCCGTCTCCGAGAGCGCCTCGGCGACGGCGTCGGCGTCCGCCTCGAAGAAGCGGTCGGCGAACTCGACGCCCTCGAACCCGGCCTCGGCGACGCGGCGGATCACCTCGGGGAGGGGGTCCGAGGCCTCTCGGACGCTGTACAACTGTATCGCCGGACGTGGCGTACGCTCCATACGCCGCGGTGTCGCGTCCGCAGCATTGTAATGCGGCTACTAAGCCCGCGAACCGGCACGAACCGCCGGTAGACGGTCGGAGGCGCGCTCTCAGGGAACAGAGTTCACACGCGACACGGTCCTCCCCGGCGGCGGGACGCTCGTTTTCCGATTCGTCGACCGACCGCGACGGTTATGCCGCGTATACTCAACGGGCCGAGCGCCGTACCGACCGGCATGACGTTCAGAATCGGATTCGTCGGGACCGGCGACCCCGACGGCGACGGTTTCGCCATGGCGTACCGCCACGCCGCGGGCTACGAGCGACTGGACGACTGCGAACTCGTCGCCTGCGCCGACGTCGTCCCGGAGAACGCCGAGGCGTTCGCCGACGCGCACGACATCGACGCGGCGCACACCTACGAGGACTACGAAGAGATGCTCGCGGAGGCCGAACCCGACGTGGTGAGCGTCTGCGTCCCGCCCGCCCTCCACGCGGACATCGTCGTCGGCGTGGCCCAGAGCGGCGTCGTGGAGGCGATTCACTGCGAGAAACCGATGGCCGACACGTGGGAGGACGCACAGCGGATGGTCGAGGAGTGCGAGGCGGAGGGCGTCGCCCTGACGGTCAACCACCAACAGCGCTTCGGGAAACCCTACCGCAAGGCGAAGGACCTGCTCGACACCGGGAAGGTGGGCGACCTGCGCCGAATCGAGTTCCGCGAGGAACACCTGTACGACACCGGCACGCACGCGTTCGACCTCGCGAACTTCTACAACGACATGGAACCCGTCGACTGGGTGCTCGCGCAGATAGACTACACGGACGAGAACGTGCTGTTCGGCGCCCACAACGAGAACCAGGCGCTCGCGCAGTGGCGCTACGAGAACGGCGTCTACGGCCTCGCCTCCACCGGTCGCGGCGAGGCGTTCGCGGGCGACGCCCTGTTCCGACTGCTCGGGACCGAGGGCGAGATAGAGGTGCGCGCGGACGGCACGCTCGCGTACCGTCGCGACGGGAAATCCTGGAAGACGGTCGACACCGGTATCGACGGCCGGTACCGCCCGCAACCCGGCAGAGTCCGCGCCGGCACCCGACTCGTCGCCGGGCGCGTCTCCTCGCGCCTCGCGGAGCGACTCGGCTCTACCACGTACACAGAGCGCGCCATCGCGGAACTGATCGGAGCGCTCCGCGACGGCGAGGAGTCCGAACTGAACGGGCGGAACGCGCTGGCGGCCGACGAACTCATCTTCGCGTCGTGGGAGTCCTCGCGCCGCCGCGGCCGGGTGGACCTCCCGCTCGAAGCCGAGGACAACGCCTTGGAGTCGATGGTCGAAGAGGAGAGCGTCGGTCCCGACGCGACGGAACGCAGTTACGGCGACGAGGCGGAGGAGAGCGGGACCGGTGGTCGCGGACGACTCGGGTCCCTCCGCGCGCGCTTCGTCGGGTCCCTCGGGCGGTAAGCGGGCGCCCCGGCTTCACGACCGGTCGTCCGTCGCCGCGAGTCCCTCGGTCACCCACGCCGGCCGGTCCGGGACGCTCTCCACCCGGCGCAGACGGAACGTCTCGGTCACCGCGACCGTCTCGCCGTCCGCTTCGCCCTCGTAGCGGAGCGTGTACGACCGGACGACCCCCTCGGGCGTCACCGCCGCCGACAGCGACACGTCGCGGGCGTTCTCGACCGACGAGAACGACGTCTGCGAGTTCGCTCCGCCCGTTCCGAGGAGGTGGACGAGGGGTCGTCCGTCCGTCGTCGTCCCCGTGGTCACCGTCTCCACCCCGGCGAACAGCGACACGAGGCGCGAGCCGAGGAACCCTCGGCCGAAGACGCCGTCGCCCGCCCGGTAGAACGGGCCGTCCTCGTCCGGCGGTTCCCGCACGACGCTCGTCGTCTCGTTCGACCAGAGGTCGAACCGCCCCCGCGCGTCGAGCACCTCCGTGTTCCCCTCGATGCGCTGTTCTTGGTAGTACGCCCGCCGGTCGGCGTCGTACCACGCCGTCTTCGACCACTCCGTCCGCGTCCCGTTCGCGTAGTCGACGACGATGAAGCGCTCGTAGCCGTGGGAGAACGCCGACGTCGCCGTTCGGTGGGCGTTCGCCAATCTGAGCGGGTCGACGACGCCGCCGTCCGCGACTCCGGGCGGGTACGAAATCGGCTCGGGCGTCGACGACGCCTCGGTCGTCGCGGGCGGACTCGGTCCCGGTCATTCTTCGACTCCGCCGAGCAGTCCGGCGCATCCGGCCGTGAGACTCACGACGACGAGGGCGACGAACAGGCGCGCCGGTGACACACCTCGGTGTTCGGTTCGGTCGGGATAACGTCTCGGGTGGCGGAGAGAGCCGATTCGACTCGTTCGTCCGCCCGGCCGACGAAGGCGGCTCGAGAACCGGCCGGCCTCAGTCCACCGCGCCATTCATCAGGTCGGCGGTCAGGTCGGCGACTTCGCGGCGGACGCGTCGGGCCCGGGTGCGGTCGGGTTCGGCGTCGCGGTCGGTGACTGACTCGACGTAGTCGAGGACCGCCCCGGCGTTCCGCGAGTGGAATATCTCCCCCTCGTCGATGAGGGCGCGGTCGACGGAGATGCAGGTGTTCGGGAAGAAGGAGACGGCGGGCGTGTCCATCCGAGCGGCCTCGCGGGCCATCGTGCCCGACCCCGTGAGGACGCAGCGCGCGTTCCTCGAACACCACGAACTGACCGGAGCGACGTGGTCGCTCGACGTGGCCGCGGACGCGGCCGCCTACATCCGCGAGGGCATCAACGTCGTCGACGTCGACGGGTTCGAGGCGTACGCGTACACGCCGTACGACGAGTTCGTCGTCATCAACGCGAACGCCCTCGCAGCCGCGTTCTTCCTCCGTCTGTCGAAGCGCACGGACGACGAGGGGCTGACCGACCGCGCCGAGGAACTGTTCGAGTTCGTCCTCCACGCGCAGGACGACGGCGGCGCGTGGTACTACTCGATGCCCGCCTCCGAGTCGCACCTCAGCCACGACAACTTCCACACGGGGTTCGTCTTAGAGAGCCTCCGCGAGTACGTCGAGACCTATCCGTCGGACGAGCGCGTTCGGGAGGCGTACGAGGACGGACTCGACTTCTTCGTCCGCGAACTGTTCGAGGACGACGGCGCGCCGAAGTTCGAGTCCGACCGGTCGTATCCGTACGACGCCCACGCCTCCGCGCAGGCGATTATCACCCTCGTCCGCTCGGACGACGACGACGCGCAGGACGTCGCCGACGACGTGTACGAGTGGACGATGGAGCACCTGTACGACGAGGACGGCTACTTCTACCGCCGAATCGGTCGATTCTTCGACGACGAGACGCCGTACATCCGCTGGAGTCAGGGCTGGATGACGCTCGCACTGGCGACGCTGGCGCGCGAGGCGGCCAGCGACGTCGAATCCGGCGCCGAGTCCGGCCGACTGGGAGTCGGCGAGACCGAGTAAACTACCCCACCCTACTCCCTCGGCGCTACGCGCCTCGGTCCTTGAGGGTGGGGCTTTGATGTGGACTCCCGGCAGTCAGTCGCCAACAACAGGCCGGTGACTCCCGCCGTTCAACGTCCCACCATTTATACGCAGGTCTACTTCTGCGTCTCCGCTCCCCGACGTGGGCGAGGAACGGAGTCTGTGGATTCGATTTCGAGCGTACCGTAGCCCGATGTTTTTCGCGCCGTTGTAGTCCGCGTTCACCTCGTATCCGCACTTCTGGCAACAGAACTGTTCCCCGTGGCGGTTGTCCTCATGCGTGAACCCACAGTCCGTCCGAGAACAGCGTTGGGACGTGTGGTTCGGCTCAACCTGCTCCACGGAGACGCCGTGTTCCGGTGCTTTGTAGGAGACGTACTCAAACAGGCGTCGGAACGCCCAGACGTGGTGCCACTTCGCGTGCGGAAGCCGCTCACGAATGTCGGTCAAATCCTCGAACACGATAGCGTCGCAGTCGTGTTCCACGGCCTCCGTGACGAGTTCGTTGGCGACCGTGTGGATATACTGTTTCCGCCATGCGTCTTCACGCTTCCCGAGGCGAAGCAGGGCGTTGTGCGCGGCCTGGGTGCCGCGCTGTTGCATCTCACCACGTCGCTTCTCGAACTCACGGCACCAGTGGTCGTAGTCGTCTCCCTGCCAGAACGTGCCGGTCGAGGAGACGGCGAGGCTGTTGACGCCGAGGTCGATACCGAGGACCGTTTGGTCGGGGTGCCCGGTATCTGCCGAAACCTCTGCGTTACCGTCTCTCCGCCGAGTCGATATTTGGATGTAGAACTCTTCGTTCACTGCGTCGTATCGAACCGTACTCTCTCGGAACTCATACTCATCGGAGAGGACGTACTGCTCGTAGGGTGTCGGACTATCTGCCGGGAGAACGAACGACGGTTCGACGCGGCCCTCAACAGTTGCCAGCGACACCTTGTTTCGGTAGAAGGTCGCGCTCCGCGCGTCGTAGTCCATCGTTTTGGCGGTGAACGTCGGACAAGAGATACGTTGTCCCTTCTTCCATCGTTCGATAACGCCTTTGACGGCTTCGACAGCGCGTTTGATGGCGGCTTGGACGAGCTGTGCCTGTAGGTCCGTCTCCTCTCGAAGTTCGGAGTAGAGCGCGTCACGAACCTCTCGCTTGTTGGTCTTGCACTCGGTGTAGGATGTGTCGGACCAACAGTAGTCGGCGGTTCGGTTCGCGCAGTACAGGTATTGCTCGGCGGTTCGGTGGAGTGCGTCGCGCTGGTCGTCGGAAACGGCGAGTTTCACGACTGCAGTTCGACGCACCTCCATATCTTCAGAGAGTACCCGACGGTACTTGAACGTATGGGAGTCGGTCGGTCGGAGTATGCCGGTTGTATCGTACCGTTTCGGTTTCCTCTCCGGCCTACTCGCTCCCTCCGATACGCTTCGGTCGCTCCTTGAGGCCGGAGGCTCCACCTCGAAAACGCTGAATCCGCCCGGTCCTCTCGTCTCTTTCCCTCCCACCGCACATTTTTGTACCGAGCGGCGGCCCCGGTTCCGCCACCGAGACTGACCTGGAGAGCCGCGAGCTTCTTCGAGCGGTACGATGGAATTCGGACTTCTCCGACGCGTTCGGGGAGGAAAACTCCGGACAGAGTGGTGTCGCCTTCGATGCCGTCGTCGGCGACCCGCCGTGGGAGGGGACGGCCGGCCACGCGACGGCGAGAAGATTGATTGCGCGGACCCGAGTAGGTGGCAGTCGAGAACCCACTTCGACTCCGATGAGCATCACGCAGACCCTCCTCGAACTCCTCGTTCGGTACGGCTACATCGGCATCTTCGTCTTCACGTTCCTCGAGACGTCGATGCTGTTCCCGTTTCTTCCCAGCGAGGTGGTCGTCCCGGCGATAGCCGCCGTCGCCGTCGCGTCGACGCAGGGCGCCGTCGTGTTCGCCCTCGCCGGCGCGGCCGGTGGGACGCTGGGCGGACTGTTCGCCTACCGGGCGTTCGGAACGAAGGGGGCGTCGGCCGCGGAGGCGTACGGCGGGCGCATCAACGTCTCGCAGACGGAGATAGACCGCGGTCAGCGGCTGTTCAACCGCTGGGGGAAACACTCCGTCCTCTGGGGGCGGTTCCTCCCGTTCGTCCGCTCGGTCGTCTCCGTCCCCGCCGGCTTCGCGGGGATGAACGTCGTCCGCTTTACCGTCTACACCGCGGTTGGGACGTTCCTGTTCAACCTCGCGGTGGCCGCCCTCCTGCTGTACGGGAAACGGCAGTTCGACCGGCTCGGGTTCCGCCACCTCGCCGCCGAACTGCTCCGCATCGGGGGCGCGTACGCCGCGTCGAACCCCCTCGTCGCGGTTCTCGCCGCCGCGGCCGCCGTCGCCGCCGTCGGGTTCGGCGTCCACCGGATGGTCTCGGCCGAAGCGTGACGGCCGTGCGGTCGCGCGGTCGGGAACCGACGCCGCCGCTCGCGGCGTCGACGTTCCGAGAAAAGAGTCCGCGGGACCCGGTCCCCCCGAACCGGGTCCGTCCGGGTCGAGTCGGTAGGCGGTGACTCGACCGAGGTCCGCTCGTCTGTCCGCTCAGTCGGCGGCGACGTTGGGCGACGGGACGGGCGTGACGTCGACGTTCCACGCCTGGTCGACGACGACTTCGCACCCGGCGAGCGTGAACGTCACGTGTCCTTCAACCAGCGCCGTCTGGTTCGGCATCCCGACGAACAGGTCCTTCACGGCGTCGAGGTCGACCACGTCGTACAGTCGCTCGTCGAGGTCCAGCGGTTCGACGCCCTTCTCCTCGGCCACCGCGCTGACGATCTTCCAGTCGAGTTCCTCGTCCACCGTCGCACCGTCGTTCCCCTCCATCTGATTCATACTACTGCCACTGTGCTATCGGGATAAGTCGGTTGTAACTACGATGTTAGTGGACTGAGTCCCCGGGTACTATACTGTTAGCCATTACTCGTTCGGAGGACATCTCAGACGGTCGCCGTCGAACGTCCAGAACGTGGTACGAGGGTGGAGAGCGCCTCAGCGGCGGGTTCGGCGCTCGTCCGCCAGCAGATTGTCGAGCAGTTTGCGCTCGGCGACGCGGAGGTGCCGCGCGAACGTGGGTTGTGCGACGCCCAGCGACTCCGCGAGGTCGCTCGCCGTTCGCTCGCGCGGCCAGGCGAAGTACCCCGAGAAGTAGGCGGTGCGCAGCGCCTCGAACTGCCGGTCGGTCAGCGCCTCTCTGAGACCCGCGCGGAAGGACTGTTGGGTCTCTATCGACCGCTCGCGCGTCCGCTTGGCGCTCAGTTCGGTGCCGGGGTACTGCTCCTGTAGGAGTTCGACGAACTCGCGCACGTCCGACCCGGGGGCGAGTTCGACGACGACGTCGAGGGCGTCGGGCGTCGAGGTGAGCGTGCGGACGACGGCGCCGAGGTCGGCGAGTCGGGACGGGAGCGCCTCGGCGGCCAACTGCACCTCGACCAGCGTCTCCGAGTCCCGTTCGACGACCTTCCGAACCCGCTCGACCACTGTCAGCGACGACAGCGACTCGATGTCGGTGTCGGACCCCTGCACCGTCAGGTACAGCAGCGACGACCCCGAGGGCTGGGGCACCGTCCCCTCCAACCGGATCTGACCGCCGAAGGCCTGTGAGATGCGGAGCAGCGGGGCGTTGGGGCTGGTGATGCGGATATCGAGTTCGATGAGCGATTCGGTGTGCAGCGACTCCTTCGCCTCCGCGCCGTTGATGGCGTTGGCCGTCGTGACACCGAGTTCCTCGAACATGAGCCTCGTCCGTTCGTCGAACGCGTTCGGTTCGGTCGCGTAGACGGTCAGGGCGCCGTAGCTGAACTCGCCGTACGTCAGCGGGAAACTGGCGACGGAGACGAACCCCCTGTCCAGGGCGTCGCGTCGCCACTGGTACTCCTGAATCCGCTGACCCGCGTTGTCGACGACGGTCGTCTCGCTGTTCCGGATGGCCTGCACGCTCGGTTCGACCTCGAACGCCTCGGGGTCGTCCGTCAGGCAGTCGAGATACCCTCGTTCGGCGCCCGCCCACGCGCGCGGAACGACGGACTCGGAGACGCGGTCGTACGTGCCGACCCACGCGAAGGCGATGGACGGTCCGTCCACCAACTGCTCGCACACCGCCTTCTCGATGGCCTCGCGGGAGTCCGCCTCGACGAGAACGCGGTTCACCTCGCGCAGGAGTTCGTTGAAACGGTTGAGGCTGGTCAGTTCCTCGTTCCGCCGGGAGAGTTCGCCCCTGCGACGTTCGAGTTCGACCGACCGGGCCACGCGGTCGAGCGCCGCCTCGGCGTTCGCGGCCAAGAGGTGCGTCAGAGTCGACTGCCCGCGCG
Organism: Halogeometricum sp. S3BR5-2; assembly: GCF_031624635.1. NCBI lineage: Archaea > Methanobacteriati > Methanobacteriota > Halobacteria > Halobacteriales > Haloferacaceae > Halogeometricum > Halogeometricum luteum. Next base: position 305,086 of record NZ_JAMQOQ010000003.1, read on the forward strand.
GGGCGTCCTCCGCCGCGGACACGGTCGCCAGCACGCCGTGCTCGCCGAGCGGAATCACGACGCTCTCGCCGCTCGACGCCTCCGGCGCGTCCGCGGGCGCGAGTTCGTCCCACTCTTCGAGCGTCGTCTCGACGGTCCCCAGCGTTATCGACTCGTGCTCCGCGAAACACGTCCACAGCGCGCCGTCGCCCGGCCCGATGCGCGCGGGCGTTCCCTCGCCCTCCCACGCCACCGGTTGGAGCGCGCCCGCCTCCTCGTCGTAGAGGTAGACGACGACCGACTCCAGTTCGAGAATATCCGTCGCCGTGTCCAACACCGTCTCGCCGACGTCGGGTTTCGTCTGCGACTCGAACAGTTCGTGTGCCGACCGGTTCAGCGACGTCAGCGTCTCTTCGTACCGTTTTCTGTCCGTGATGTCGCGGATGACCCCGACCATCCCGTGGGAGCCGTCGGCGAAGGAGAGCGCGGAGAAGCGCGTCTCCACGGGGAGGGAGCTCCCGTCCGCCGTCTCCAACTCGACGTCGAGGCGACCGTCCGACCGCTCGCCCATCAGTATCTCCTGGATGAGGGCGCTCGCCTCCACGATGACCGACTCGTCCGCGAGCATCGTCGAGTGCGACCCGACCAGTTCCTCGCGGTCGTACCCCGTCATCTGCGTGACGGCGTCGTTGACCTCCGTGATGAGGAAGTTCTCGTCGAGGATGTAGATACCGTCGTCGATGGTCTCCAGTATTCGTTCGTAGCGGTCCAGCGACTCCCGCGTCTCCGTCTCCTCGGTGATGTCCCGGACCCGAACCACCACCCCGTCGCGCAGCGGAACGACTCGGCCCGACAGGCGCCGTCCGTCGGGAAGCGCCTCTTCGAACGGCGTCGCCTCCCCGGACAGCACTGTCTCCCAACACGACGCTCTGACCGCGCGCACGGCTGGGTAGTCGGCCCACAGATGCGCGTCGGCGTCCGCGGGCGAGCGGTCGGAGCCTGCCTCGCCGTCTGAGAGTTCGTCGGCGTCGGAACCGTCCGCCGCGCGTTCGCCCACGAGTTCGGCGAACGCGTCGGTCGCCGCCCCGACCCGCCAGCGTCGGTCGAGGACGCACGCCGCGTCGCCGAACGCGGCCGCGGCGTCGACCAGCGTCGCCGCCGGCGTCTCGTCCTCGGCGTCGAGTTCGTCGGCTCCCGAGAGCCACGCGACCTGCGCGGGGAGCGTCTCGGAAGGAGCGAGGACGTCCGTCGCGCCGGCGCGGTAGGCGGTCCTTACCGACTCGTCGTCGGGGTTCGAGAGGACGACCACGAGAGGGGCGGCGCCGAGCTCGGCCGGCACGGCGTCGACGGTCGTACAGACGAGACAGTCCGCGTCCGCGGTCGCGCCCGCACGCGCGTCGTCCCCTTCGGGTACGGGTAGAAGCGAGATGCGTTCGTCGTCGCGGAGGAGACTGCGGACGTCCGAGGTGCGGTCGCCGTCGCCGAGGAGACGGACTCGCACCGCGGACTGGGTCGCAGTCGACTCGGCGGTCATGGGACGCAGGTAGCGCGCCGCCGACAATAAGTGGTCGTGTCACGTCGAACGGAAAATTCACGAATGAGAGAATATACTGGCCGAATGCGGCAAGAAGTGCAGATATAATGTTCATATTATACTGAATTTCTCAGGAATGGTAGCTTTAAGGAGGAAGATTAATATGTTATCGGCGTATTAATCGGAGTATGTCGGGGAGAGCAGCATACCAGCACTCGGATGGGGTCCTGGGGGGGACTCAAGTTGACTGTATCGAAGCCGTTAAGCAAACCGAACTACCGCCGCGGGTCCGCGAACTCTCGGACGAGTACGACCGGGTCGTGGGGGACAGAGACGTGTTCCTCTGGCAGTGGATCCACCGCCTGTTCGACGCGTTCACGCTCCCGTGCGTCCCGTCGGACGTGATGGAGGAAGTCAAGACGACGAAGACGATGCTCACGATGTACATTACCGTCCTCGACGACTTGGCCGACCACTTCGGCGACCAAGAGACGTTCGAGCAGGCGCGCCGCCTGCCGTACGCGCCCGAGTCGATCCGCTACGACGCGCCCGGCGTCGACACGGATATTCTGGAGTTCGCCGAGACGCTCTGGAACGAGGTTAATAGCAGATTAACGGACGCTCCGTGCTACGACGAGCACCTCGACGTGTTCCAGTTCGACCTTCGCCAGGCGCTCAACGCGATGGAGTACGCGCGCGTCCTCAACGACAACCGCGAGATAGCTAACTTGGAAGAGTCCCAGCACTACGGCCCGTTCAACATGGTGATGTTCCCGTACGCGGGCATCGACATCATGTGGACGCCCTCGTTCGACCGCACGGAGTTAGGGGAACTCCGCGAACTGCTCCTCGAACTGCAGGGGATGGCCCGCATCGGTAACTGGGTGACCACGTGGGAACGCGAACTGCACGAGGACGACTACACGGCCGGCGTCGTCGTCGACGCCCTCGACAAGGGCATCATCACGACCGACGACGAACCCGACCGGGCCATCGCGGCGATCCGGGAGGACGGCGTGGCCGAACGGTTCGAAGACGAGTGGTACGAGCGCTACGAGGCCGTCTCCGAACGCGAGTTCGACATCGAGAGCTTCGAGGTGGACCGTCTGATTCGGGGGATGAAGACGGTGATGGAGTTCCACGTTTCGAGCTACGGCCAGAAGTAACGCGGACGCGCGACGCGGCCTTTTCTCACGTCACCCGAACGACGCCGACGACCCGACCGAGCAGTTATATCTCCGCCGTCGCATCTCCGAATAGATGCATCTGGGGGACGCCCGCGACGGAACGCTGTACTGCACGTCGGGTCTGGAGTCCGTCGTGGTGAATCCCGCGGACCGAACGGAAGTGCGGAGTCGGTTTCCGAGTCCACCCGGCGCGTCCGACCGAGTCCCGTTCGAGACGCTGCACTCGTCGCTCGGAAAGTCGCTTCTCGCGCCGGTCACGGGGCGCTACCAGTCGTCGAACCTCTGGGCGCTCTCGGCGGAGTCGCTTCTCGCCAACGTCGGCCCGCGCGTCTATCGCTCCGGAGACGGCGGTCGCTCGTGGACGCACGTCCTCGACCTTCCCCCGTCGTCGCCGCCGAAGGGGCTCTTACCCAGTTCCGTCTGCCGGCACGACGGCGCCGTCTACCTCTCCGAGTACGCCCTCAGCGACGAACCGGGTCGCATTCGCGTCAGCGACGACGACGGCCGCTCCTGGTCGGTGCTTCTCGAACGCGACGACGTGCGGCACTTCCACGGCGTCTACACTGACCCATACGGCGAGACGCTCTGGGCGAACACGGGGGACAGAGACGACGAGAGCTCTATCGGCGTCGTCGTCGACGGCCGGTACGAACCCCTCGGGTCCGGAAGCCAGGCGTGGCGCGGCGTCCAACTCGGGTTCACGCCCGAGGCCGTGTTCTGGGGCAAGGACGCCTCGTTCGCCGCGGAGAAACCCATCTACAAGCTCCCCCGCGAACGCCTCTCGGAGCCGAACCCCGTTCCGGACGTCGTCGGAACCACAGAGGGCGTTCTCTTCTACGTCGAGACGGTCGAACACGGGGGCGAGCACTACGTCGTCGGGTCGGCGAGTTCGCAGACGGGTATCGACAGCACGGCCCCACCCGACCGTCGACAGAATACCTGTTCGCGCGAGGTACGCGTTCTTGTCGCCTCCAGTGCGGACGACTACGGGTCTTGGCACGAACTCTGCTCCTTCGAGCGCCGACGCACTCTCGGCGACGTGCTCCCGCGGGTGCCGACGACGGACGCGCACGCCTTCGTCCGCGTCGACCCGGAACTCGGTCTCCTGATCAACCCGTGCAACACGAGCACGCGCGACGGACGGGTGCTCCGGATGCCGTTGTCGCGCGTCGCAGAAACCGTCGAGTCCGGACCGACGCACGCGCCGTCCCGACCGTTTTCGTCCGTTCGGGACGCTGCGAAGCGTTTCGTCCGCTGAATCTCGCGCTCGCCGTACTCCCTGATTTCGGCGTTTAGGATGGCATTAACGCGAGAAAATGGCTCAGAGGGTGACGAGGTAGTAGGGGTCCTCGCGGAGTTCGGCGCCGAGAACCGCTTCTACTTTGTCGAGCCGAGAGATGTAGACGTTGAGTCCGTTCAAGTCGTAAGCGTCCAACGCGTCTGCGCGCCGGAGACGACGCATTATCTTCGGTTTGTTCCACGAGTACAGCGGCGACGTCAGCGTCTCGTAGGTCTGCTCGGTCCGTTCGTACTCCGTGGGCGTCCGGTAGACGACGCCCTCGTGGGTCCGCGTCTCCACGTACGGCACGTCGTACTTCGCTTCGAGGTAGTGGAGGTGCGAGCAGGTGAACCAGGGCGTCCCGACGTTCACCAGGAGCGTTCCCTCGCTCGCCAACCGGGCGAAACAGCCCGCTTCGTGGTACGTGTCGCGGTGGACGCAGTCGTCGAACCGGTAGGGTCCCTTCACCAGGAACGACTTTATCGCGTCGTCCGTTCGGTAGTCGGCGTCCTCGTGAAACTGCCGGACGAACGCGCCGTGCTTCGGTCGCGAGAACCGCTTGTGGTACACCCCCGAGACGGTGAAGTAGTCGGTGAATCCGGGGGCCACGACGCTCTCGAATCGCTCCTCCAGTCGACCGAGGAGGAAGCGGTAGGGGTCGGTGTCGAACGCGTCCCTCACGTCGCCGAGGCCGGCGTGAACGAACACCTCGTTGTGCCCGGCGGCGTGTTCGTCTAGGAGTTCGTCGAACGCCGCCTCGGACGCCCGCGCGGCGCTCCGTCGAAGGCGAATCTGCTTCAGCGTCTGATGTTTCACCAAGTTGCCGACGCGACGCGCCTGCGTCAGTGCGTTCGCGCACATCGCTACGTCGCCTCGCTCTCCCTAACGTCCGCTCCGTTCGAACTCCCGTCGCCTGTTCGGCTCACGCACACGCAGACGGTGCGCGCATCCGTATACGTTCCTCCATCGCTCGCCGCGCGTTTCGATGCTGCGAGCGCTCGCCCGTCGATTATCCGTAGAGTTACTTTGCAGGCGGTACGGTTATCCCGTACACGATGGACGATATCGACCTGCTGGTCGTTGGGCCGACGGGCGGGAAGGACGGGGGTATCGGTCGGTACATCTCCGAGCAACTGCGCCACCTCGACGGCCGGGTTTCCGCCCGACTGTTCAACTCGAAGACGCCGTCGGCCGACGGACCGCTCAGCCTCGCCCGCGGCGCCCTCCACGCCGCCGCCGACTGGGTTCGGTTCGGCCGCGAGTCCCCGCCGGACGTCGTCCACGTTCACACCTCTCATTACCTCTCCTTCTATCTGTCTTCGGCGTACGTTCTCGTCGCCGCGCGCCGCTGGGACGTGCCGGTCGTCCTGCACGTCCACGGCTCCTCGTTCGACGAGTTCGTCGCGGAGGCGTCCGGTCCCGTCGCCGCCTTCCAGTCGATGGTCTTCGACGCCTGCGACGCCGTCGTCGTCCTCTCGGAGTACTGGCGCGAGACGCTGTCCGCGCGCGTCGCCGACTCGAAACTGGTCGTCCTGCCGAACGCGGTGGTCCCGGACGAGTACGATCCCGACGCCGCCGCGGACCCACAGCACGTCGTCTTCGTTTCGAGCCACGTCGAGCGGAAGGGCGTCGTCGAGTTCACGGAAGCGGTCGCGGCGCTGTACGACCGCGGGTTCGACTTCCGCACCACGGTCGCCGGCTCCGGTCCGCTCTCGTCTCACGCCGAGGCGCTCGCGGCCGCGTACGACGACGCCGAGTACGTCGGTTACGTGAGCGAGGCCGAAAAACGGAATCTGCTGAGCGACGCCTCGGTGTACGTCCTTCCGACCTACGCCGAAGGCCTTCCGATCGCTATTCTGGAGGCGATGGCCGGAGGCAACGCCGTCGTTTCGACGGACGTCGGTAGCATCGCTTCGGTCGTCGACGGATCCAACGGCGCGCTCGTCGACCCGGGCGACGTTGACGACCTCGTCTCGGCGTTAGAGGGTATCCTTCGGAACCCGGAGACGACGGCCCGGATGGGCGCAGAGAGCCGTCGTCGCGTCGAAGCCGACTACACGTGGAGCGGCGTCGCCGACGAACTCGTCTCGCTGTACGCCCGACTGCTCGGCCGGCCGGTCGAACGACCGGACGCCGCCCAGCGCTGACCGCGGGACGGTATCTTCTCAGTCCACGCCTCACCTGGGCGGAGCAATCTGCTCGGTCCTGACCTCGCAGAGAGAGAGAAACGACTGTGACTGTGATGACAACCAACTGCCGACAGACGATTTGTCATCCGCACCCGAGCTATCGCATTCTCGACTATCTTCTCTCGCACTTCGCTACTGTTCGATTCTGAACTCCGCCGAGCGACTGCGAGAGGACGTGCGTCTCGTTCGCTGTGTCGATGGAGATCTACGTACACCGGCTTCGATAGTAGGCCGGAAACACACTCGGAGCGACTACGGTCGTCACCGAGGGTCGCTGTCGCTCTCGGGTCGGAGCATCGCGAAAAAGTGAAAGAGAGTCGAGAGCCGGCGGTGAGCCGGTAGTTAGCTTCGGTCGTTAGTCGCGGCGGACTGCCAGCAGAGCCGCGGCCAGCAGTGCCGTCACGGCGACGACAACACCGAAGCCGGGCGTGCTACCGTCGGTGGAACCGGTCGTGGTTTCGCCACCGTCAGTGGGCGATTCGCCGCCCTCGGTGGGCGTCTCGTCGGTGCCGGTGGGCATCTCGGTCTCGGTGTCGGTCATCCCGTCATCCGTACCGGGGGTTTCCGACATCGTACCGTCCATCGTGCCCGTACCCGTCATGTTCGAGCCTTCGACGATGATGCCGTCCTCGCTGGCGAGTTCGTCGCCACCGCTGCGGACGATCATGTCGAATTCCGTACCGACTTCGACGTCCGAGGTGTCGAACGTCGTCATGACGGTACCGTTACCGTTCGTGTCGACCGTGTTCGAGAGCAGGAACGCGGAGTCCGAGGCCGAACTGCGCAGGCGGACAACGACTTCGGAGCCGCCCGCGAGGTTCGTGTCGAACTGGACCTGTGCGTTCTGCGACTGCGGGACCTCGAACTGGTCGTCGTCGTTCAGGCTGAGGTCCGCGTCAGGCTCCTCGGCCGTGAACGTCGCGGAGACGCTCTCTTCTTCCTCGTCGTCGATGTAGTCGATCGGACTCACGTCCGCGTCCTCGTCGCCGACGGTGAAGACCGCCTCGTACTCCGTGTCGTCGTCGAACTCGTCGACGTTACGCGTGTCGACGACCACGAAGAACTGGTCGTTGTCGCCAGTCTCGTTCTGGTAGATGGCAGTGTTCGTGCCGTCGAGGCCGAGTTGGCTGTCGTCGGCGTTCGCGCCGGCGTCAGCTTCCTCGATGTTGAACTCCATACCCTCGTCGCCGTTCAGCAGCGCGTTGACGTTGTCCTCGTCGATGACGCCGGAGGTACCGCTGGCGTTCACCTGGACAACGAGACGGTCGCCGATGGCGACCACGTTGCTCTGGTTGACGTTCTCGAGGAGTTCCTGCGTGTCGTCGAACTCGCCGGCGTTACCGCTCGCTGCGGTCCACGTGGTGAGGCCGTTCGTGCTGCGCTCGCCGAGGTCGAGCGTCGCGACGTCCTGCTCGTCGACGACTTCGTCGTCCTCGACGTTGTATTCGAGCGACGTGCTCGTACGGAGGTCGTAGTCACCGGTTTCGAGACGGCTGTCGAGGACGCCGTCGACTTCAGCGGGAAGACCGTTGTCTTCCGTCTCGACGTCGCCCGTCACGAGTTCGAGTTCGTCGTCAGAGTCCTCGACGAGCTCGAACGGGTTCGTGCCGCTCTCGTTCGCGGTGTAGGTGTTGAACGTGAAGTTCACCATACCGTCCTCGTCGTCGTCCGTGACCTGGACGACTTCGAGGTAGTTCACGTCGTCACCGCCGACGTAAACGTACGCTTCGTCACGGTCCTCCATTTCGACGGACATCGTGACGACGTCACCGACTTGTTCGGTGTAGACCGAGTCGGCGAAGTTGACGTCAGCGTCGGACTCCGAGACTTCGATGGAAGCCGTGTCGGAGGCCGTCGTGTCGGTCACTTCGACGTCGAACTCGTAGTCACCGGCGTCGATGTCGTCGGTGAAGTCAGCGGGAATCTCGTCCTGCTCGCCCGCGTCGAGGTAGACGCTGTCGTCCTCGTCGTTCGTGCCGACGAAGGCGTCAGAGTCACCGAAGAGCGTTTCGAGTTCGTCAGCGTCGAGACCGTCTGCGCTGACTTCCACGATGTAGTCGCTGCGACCCGATTCGAGTTCGAGGTCCTCGCTGTCACCCTGCGTGACGGAGTCCTCGCTCCAGTTGGCCGTGAGGCTCTGGACTGCGACCTCGAACTCGAGGGTGTTCTCGCCGTTGACACCGCCGTCGCCGACGATGATGTAGTCACCCTCGAGATCGTCGGTGTCGATTTCGACGTAACCGTTCTCGTTCGCGCTAAGCTGCTCAACGAAGCTGCTGCTGCTGATTCCGTCGCTGTCGCGCTCGTCAACTTCGCGGAGCGTGAGGTCGCCAGCCAGGTCGGTGGTGTTAGCCTGGACGGTCTCGCCCTGGAAGATGACGTCGTTGTTGCCAGCTTCGTTGGCCGTGAACTCGAACTCTTCAGTATCCACACTGTCCGTGGTGCTACTCTCGATCGTGAAGGTTGCAGACGTACCGATCGAGCCGACACCGACGTCGGACGTGTCGTGAACGAGCGTCAGCGTAACGTTGCTGGTCTCGTTTGTGTCGCCGTCGTTGGAGACGGTGACCTCGACGACGTCATCGTCGACGGACGAATCGGAGACGGAGAAGTTACTCTCGTCTTCGAACGACGCGCCGACGCCAAGGACGTCAACGTTGGGGAGCTCGCTCGCATCAATCGTGACCGTTTCTTCTTCGCCACTCTGGATGGTGGTGTTATATTCTACCGTCTGAGTAGCCGTGTCCTGACCGACAGGGACGTCGGTGGCGCTGGGTGTCGGCGTCTCTTCGACGGCGCTGACCGTTCCAACGCCTGCGAAGACCGACATGACCACCAGTGCCGCCATCAGCAGGGCACGGAGATTGTTTGTTTCGCTCATGTGTGTTTAGTTGAGTCGACAACACCTGCTTTCGCCCCGAACGCCGGAAGCGCCCGAGGACTACTCGCCTGTGCCGTCATGGGTAGGGGTACGATTTCCTCATCCCGCCGCCGGTAAATACTTTCTGTATTCTAAACGCTTTGAGACTTATTGTCGGCTTATACCGACCGTACGACCCGTGAATACGATAATCGACCGACAGCGGTCGAATCGAGGTATATGTCCCGTTTGTACTCGTTTGCAACACTTTATATGTGAGGCGTCGAAAGGGTGTGTTGTAGGTAATTACAACACGCTCTATGAACCGAAACCAACTCATCGCCATCGCGCTCGTCGGCCTCCTCGTCGCGCCCGGAACGGCGGCCGCGGTGGTGCGGGGGTCCCCCGAACTCTCCGTGTTCACCCCCGACAACTCCGTCTCTCCCGGCGAACAGACCACGCTGAACGTCCAGATCCAGAACACCGGCGACGTCGACGTCGCCGGCGCCAACCCGTCGCTGACCTCGCAAGTGACCACCGCGCGCGGCGTCACCGCCAGCCTCGACGCCGACGGCACGCCCATCGAAATCGACACCGGGCAAACCGCCGTCGGAACCATTCAAGACGGTCAGATTCAGACGGCCGGCTTCGCCATCACCGTCCCCGAGGGCGTCGAAGAGGGCACCTACGAGTTGGAGATGGAGGTCGACTACTCCTACACCTCCCAGATAGCGGAGACGACGCAAGCGTACCAGAACCGCGAGGCCTCCGAGACGTACACGGTGGAAGTGCGCGTCGAGGACCAAGCGCGCTTCCGCGTCGTCGACAGTTCCTCGAACGTCCTCGTGGGTGACGAGGGAACGGTCACGCTCGACGTGCGCAACATCGGCTCCCAACCCGCCCGCGACGCTACCGTCAACCTCCGCTCCTCGACGGCCGACATCCGCTTCGGCGAGTCCGCCTCGGCCTCCCGCTTCGTCGGCAACTGGGACGCCGGCGAGACCAAGACCGTCGAGTTCGACGCCACCGCGACCAACAGCGCCGCCACGAGTAGCTACTCTTTGACCAGCACCGTCCAGTTCGAGGACACCGACGGCGTGCCCGCGCGCTCGAACAACCTCTCCGTCGGCGTCACGCCGCGGGGCGAGCAGTCCTTCTCACTGTCGAACGTCAGCAGCGACCTCCGCGTCGGCGAGGAGGGAACCGTTTCGGGCACCATCACGAATCAGGGACCGCAGGTCGCACAGAACGCGGTCGTCACTGTCCAGACCAACTCCGGAACCCTGTCGAGTCAGGAGTCCGAGTACGCCATCGGCACTCTCCAGCCGAACCAGTCCGCGGAGTTCGAGTTCACGGTCGACGTGAGCGAGAGCGCCGACCCGGGCGCGCGCCAACTCACGCACGCGGTCGAGTTCCAGAACGGCGACGGCGACGACCGCACGAGCAAGTCGCTGAATAGCCGCGTCCAGATCAACGAGAGCCGCGACCGGTTTTCGGTCTCGGTCGACGACACTCTCGAGGTTCCCATCGGTAACAGCGAGGTCGTCGCGGTGAACGTCACGAACAACGGCGAGGAGCCGCTGACGGACGTGAGCGCGAAGGCCTACGTCAACTCCCCGCTCTCGCTGGACGACGACGAGGCGTTCTTGGGTCGACTCGCCCCCGGTGAGACCAAGACCGTGCGCGTGAGCGCGAGCGTCGCGGGGTCGGCCATCAACAAGACGTACCCGATGTCGATGGACTTCCAGTACGAGCGACCGAACGGCGACACCGAGATATCCGAGACGTACAAGGTGCCCGTCTCCGCGGTCGAACCCGAGGACAGCGGCCTCCCGATCACCGGCATCGCGCTCGGCATCGTCGCACTTCTAGTCATCGGCGGCGTCGTCCTCTACCGCAGGCGGCAATAACAGTCCGAGTACAGCATGGACTACCAACCGTACATCGACGCGGTCGACGATTGGATCGTCGAACGCTCGCGGACGGTTCTCCTCGTCTTCTTAGTCGCCACGCTCGTCTTCTCGGCGGGCCTGCCCCTCATCTCCACGGACTCGGGTACCTCGCAGTTCACGAACGACGTGCCCGCACAGACCGCCCTGGAGAACGTCAACGACGAGTTCCTGACGCAGTCGTTCGAGGAGGGGTCGGGGACGACCCAACTCATCCAGCGGGCGAACAACGTCCTCTCGAAGGACGAACAGCTCAGGATGCTCCGGGCGCAACACCGGATGCAGGAGCACGAGGACCTCCGAGTCGAGAGCACGACCAGCGTCGCCAGCGCCGTCGCGCAGACGCTGAACCCCGACGCGACCGACCTGGAAGCGCAGATTCGCGCGCTCGAACGGGCGTCGGACTCCGAGGTGGAGTCGGCGACGCGCGCGACGCTCGAACGGAGTCCCGGTCTCACCTCGACGGTGAGCGACGACTACAACAGCAAGACGGTGGAGGCGTCGGCGACTATCGGCGTCGTCACGCACCGCCTGCCGAGCGCCGATACCGGGGGCAGCGCGGGAACCTCGGGGACGAGCCCGCTCACCTCGGTTCAGGAGAAGGCCCAGACCGTCGTCGCCTCCGTCGGCGGCACCATCACCGTCTTCGGCAGCGGTATCGTCTCCAGCGAGTTGACCAACGTCATCACGGATTCGCTGCTGCTCGTCGTCCCGGCGGCGGTGCTTCTCATCCTCGGATTCTTGGTGTACTCCTACCGGGACCCGTTCGACCTCCTGTTGGGGGTCGTCTGTCTGGGGATGGCCATCCTGTGGACGTTCGGGTTCATGGGACTGGCGGGCATCGCGTTCACGCAGATGCTCATCGCGGTGCCGCCGCTGCTCTTGGCCGTGGGCATCGACTTCGGTATCCACGCGGTCAACCGCTACCGCGAGGAACGCGTGCAGGGCTACTCGGTCGCGGACTCGATGCGGACGGCGACCGACCAACTGCTCGTCGCGTTCACCATCGTCACCGGGACGACGGTCATCGGCTTCCTCGCGAACGTCACCAGCAGCCTCCAACCGATTCGTGACTTCGGACTGGTGGCTGGCATCGGTATCGTGTTCACGTTCCTCATCTTCGGCATCTTCCTCCCCGCCGCGAAGGTGCACTCCGACCAGTTCCGAGAGCGACACGACATCCCCTTCTGGGGGCAGTCGCCGCTCGGCGACGAGAAGTCGCTCCTCGGCCGGATACTGCCCGCGGGGGTGAAAATCGGACAGGTCGCACCGGCGGTGTTCGTCGTCGGGATGATTCTGCTCACCGCCGGGGTCGGAGTTTACGGGACGGGAGTGGAGTCGAAGTTCACGCAGGACGACTTCCTCCCGCCGGAGGACAACCCAGCGTTCATCGAGAGTCTCCCCGAACCGTTCGCGCCGGGCGACTACACGGTGACGGAGACGACGAACTACCTCGAAGACAACTTCCAGACGGGACAGGGCGACACGGTCACCCTCTACGTCGAGGGGCCGATGTATCAGGACAGCGCCCTCGACCAGTTGGCGAAGGCCGGCGACGACCCGCCGGACTCGTTCGTCTCGGAGGGCGGCGAGGCGTCCTCGACGAGCATCGTCACGGTCATCCAAGACTACGCCGACCAGTCCGAGGAGTTCCGGCAACTCGTCGCGCGCAACGACATCGACGACGACGGCATTCCGGACGACAACCTGAAAGAGGTGTACGCGGCGCTTCTGGACTCGCCGTACGGGTCGCAGGCCAGTCAGTACATCTCCGAGGACTACCGGAGTGCGAGAATCGTCTACGACGTGAAGGCCGACGCCGAACAGGCCGAGATAACGACGGACGCGCAGGCGGTCGCCGACCGACTGCGCTTCGAGGCGACGGCCACGGGGACGACCATCGTGCTCAAGGCCGTCTCAGACACCATCGCCAACTCCGCGCTGCAGAGCATGATGCTCGCGATGCTGGCGACGGCGCTGTTCTTGGTCTTCAGCTACTACGTGACCGAGGGCTACCCCTCGCTCGGCATCGTCAACCTGTTCCCCATCGCCATCGCCATCGCGTTCATCGCGGGGACGATGCGCTACGCGGGCATCCCGTTCAACGCCCTGACGGGGACTATCCTCTCGATAGCCATCGGGCTGGGCGTCGACTACTCGGCGCACACGGTCCACCGATTCGCCGAGGAGTACGAAGGGCCCGGTACGGCCACCCAATCGCTGTACGCCACGGTCCGCGGGACTGGCGGCGCACTGACGGCGAGCATGATGACGACGGTCACCGGTATCGGCGTCCTCGTCATCGCCGTGACGCCCATCCTCGGGCAGTTCGGGCTGCTCATCGGGATTAGCATCCTGTACTCGTACCTCGCTTCGGTGTTCGTCCTCCCGTCGGCGCTCGTCCTCTGGGACCGTTACATCGACTACAGAACGACCGCGCACGGAGGTGACACGGATGCCAACTCAGTCTGAGACCGCGGAACTGCTCGAGTGGTTCGGCCTCTCGAGCTACGAGGCGAGCGTGTTCGTCGCGCTCCAGCGACTCGGTCGCGGCACCGCGAAGGAGATTGCCAGCCTCTCGGGCGTCCCGCGCTCGCAGATATACGGCGCCGCGGACTCCCTACAGGAGCAGGGGCTGGTCGAGGTCCAGCAGTCGAACCCGCGGATATACCGTCCCATCGCGGTCGACGAGGCCATCGACCAGTTGAAACAGCGGTACGAGCGCCGGACCGCGGACGCCGAACAGCAGCTAAAGCAGATCCGAAACGAGCGTCGGAGCCGCGAGCAAGAGCAGAAGGAGGACGTCTGGACCGTCAGCGGCGCAGCGGCGGTCAAATCGCGCATCGCCAAGATCGTCTCCGACACCGAGGAGCGACTCGTCGTCGGCATCGACGAAAACTCCCCGCTCTTCGAGCAGTTGGTGACGCAACTCGCGGAGAAGAGCGAGCAGGGCGTCGAAATCGTCGTCGTCACCGAGAGCGAGACAGCGGCCGAGCGGCTCGAACCGTTCGCGAGCGTGGTCAAACACCGCGAGGCGGCGGGTGCCGACGTTCCGAGACCGCAGCACGTCCTCATCGCGGACGACGAGACGATTCTGCTCGGCGTGCAGGCGAACGAGGAGGAGACCGCCATCTGGAGTTCGGGTACGAACTTCGCGAAGGTGCTCATCCAACTCGCTCGGAGCGGGATGGACCGAGACTCGTAGTCGAACCGAACGCTCATCCGCTGCGACCCGTCCCCGTTCACCGTCCTGACAGGCGCTTGCTACCGCTCTGCACGATTTCGGCGCCTCTTCTGTGCATAATCTGCGACGTCGCCGACCGGCCTCGTCGGACGATACGAGTCCGGAATCGAGAACCGGTAGATAGACGCCACGATGCGACCGTTATCTCCGCCTGATGGGGATTCACGGCATCTCTTATCATATTTTATCTGAGAGTAGTGTACGTTTGAATAACATCTCCGGTTAAGACACGGTTATAATTCGATATTCCGTTAAAAACAATGCCGACGGGCGCATTGGTCCCTACTGAGATGTGGTGCTCGAATTCGTATCGTCCGTCGTGCGCACGCCGGAGATTCGACTCGGTCTCGGTTGGTGCGTACAGATGAGCGATACGAACGACGATACAGGTTCGATCTCTCCGGACGCCGACGTCGGTCACGGAGAGGGAGCCGACCCCGTGTTGGGAGACGAAGCCGTCGTCCGCGCGGGGACGGTCATCTACCACGACGTCGTCGTCGGCGACCGGTTCCAGACGGGCCACGACGCGCTCGTCCGCGAGGAGACCGAGATCGGCGACGACGTCCTCGTCGGGACGCACACCGTCATCGACGGCCGCTCGACCATCGGGTCCGGCGTCAGCCTCCAGACGCGTGTCTACGTCCCCTCCAACACGACCATCGGCGACGACGTGTTCGTCGGTCCGGGCGCGGTGTTGACGAACGACCCGCACCCGATACGGCGCGACGACGAGTTGGTCGGGCCGACCATCGAAGACCACGCCTCCATCGGCGCGAACGCGACCGTCCTCCCCGGCGTCACCGTCGGTCGAGGGGCGTTCGTCGCCGCCGGAGCCGTCGTTACCAAGGACGTGCCGCCCGAGACCTTAGCCGTGGGGTGTCCGGCGAGGCACGAGGAACTCCCGGAGAAACTGCGCGGCGAGAACAAGATCCGGTAACGCTATGATACACATCGCAAATCCGACGCTCGGAAGGGAAGAGAAAGATCGCGTAACGGAAGTCATCGACTCGGGCATGGTCGCGGAAGGCGACGTCGTTCACGAGTTCGAGTCCGATTTCGCGTCGTACTGCGGCGCCGACACCGGCCTCGCGACGACGAACGGAACGACGGCACTACACGCGGCGCTCGTCGGCCTCGGAATCGGCGACGGCGACAGGGTGCTCACGACGCCGTTCTCGTTCATCGCGACGGCGAACACCCCTCGACTCGCGGGCGCGGACGTCGACTTCGTCGACATCGACCCCGAGACGTACAACATCGACCCCGAGGCCCTCGAATCCCGCCTCCGCGCGGGAGAGGACGTCGACGCTGTCATCGCCGTCCACCTGTACGGTCTTCCGGCGGACGTCGGTCGTCTCCGCGAACTCGCGGACGAATACGACTTCAAACTCCTCGAGGACGCCGCGCAGGCGCACGGCGCGAAATACGAGGGGACGCGCGTCGGCACGTTCGGCGACGCGGCGTGCTTCTCGTTCTACCCGACGAAGAACATGACGACGGGCGAGGGCGGCATGGTCCTCACCGACGACGAGGAGGTGGCCGAACGCACCCGGCGGTTCGTCGACCACGGGCGTACCGAGGGCTACGAACACGCCTCGGTCGGCCACAACTTCCGGATGACGAACATCGCGGCGGCCATCGGCCTCGCGCAGATGGAGCGTCTCCCCGGGTTCACCGAGGCCCGCCGGCGGAACGCCGCGCGGTTGACCGAGGAACTCACGGACGTCCCCGGCGTGACCCCGCCGGCCGAACCCGAGGGGTACGAGCACGTCTACCACCAGTACACGGTCCGCGTCGACGACCGCGACGGCCTGCAGGAACACCTCTCCGACGCCGGCGTCGGAACGGGCGTCTACTACCCCGTTCCCATCCACCGGCAACCGGCGTACGACGACGTCGGGGGCTCCTACCCCGAGGCCGAAGCGGCCGCCGAGGAGGTGCTGTCGCTGCCGGTGCATCCCGCCCTGGAGGATGACGACATCGACGACATCGTCGCGGCGATGACGAGGTCGGTGGTCCCATGACCGGCATCGACGTCGGCGTCATCGGCGTCGGATCGATGGGGCAGAACCACGCGCGCATCTACTCGCAGATGTGGGAGGCGAACCTCGTCGGCGTCGCCGACGCGGACGTCGAACGCGCCGGCGAGATAGCGAACGACCTCGGGACGGAGGCGTTCACGACCGAGGAACTGCTCGCGCGCGTCGACGCCGTCTCCATCGTCGTCCCCACGCAGTTCCACGCATCCGTCGCCGAGCAGTGCATCGACGCCGGCGTCAGCGTCCTCGTCGAGAAACCGTTCGTCACCACCCGCGAGGAGGGACGTTCGATCATCGAACGGGCGAACGAGGCCGGCGTGAAGGTGCAGGTCGGACACGTCGAGCAGTTCAACCCCGCCGTGACCGAGTTGGCCCGCATCACGGAGGACTTCGACCCCATCGCCATCCACGCGCGCCGCCTCGGCCCGCCGAGCGACGACGACCGCTCGCTGGACGGCGTGGTCCACGACCTGATGATACACGACATCGACGTGGTCCGGTCGCTCGTCCCCGGGCGGGCGGTGCGCGTCAACGCGATGGGCACCCCCGACCGCCAGTACACCAACGCCCAGATGTCCTTCGACAACGGCACCATCGTGAACCTCACCGCCAGTCGCGTCACCCAGCAGAAGACGCGCGACCTGACCATCACGGCCGAGGACTGCTACATCACGCTGGACTACATCGACCAGTCGGTCGAGATTCACCGGCAGTCCCGCCCGGAGTACATGAACGACGACGGGAACCTCCGCTACCGCCACGAAGGCATCATCGAGAAACCGTTCGTCAACACGGGCGAACCGCTGCGACTCGAACTGGAGTCGTTCGTCGACAGCATCATCGAGGACGAGACGCCGCGCGTCACGGCCGAGGACGGCCTCCGAGCGGTCGAACTCGCCGACCAAATCAGAGAGTGCGCCGGCGACCCCGAACACGGCGTCGACGTCGGCGACCGACCGCTGCCGCACGGGATGAACTGACCTCGCGGGCGAGCGACGGTACGAACGGCTTTTCTCTCGGGTCTCCGGTTCCGATTCGAACTCGAACTCGAACTCGAATTCAGACCCCGACTCGCCGCCGGACGCGCCTGACGCGTTCGAGCGTCGACGGACCGGCCAGCGCCAGCGCGAGAAACGCGTACGTCTTCCAGTCCAGCGGGTAGTAGAACAGCGACCGCAGGAGGAACGGGAGCGCCGACCGAAAGTTACCCGTTCGAATCGCCGCCGCGGCCACCGCGCGCGACCGCTCGGCCACGAAGCGGCGTTCCATCCCGTACTCCGCGGCCGTCGAGCGATGCTTGTGGACGAACAGCGGGAACGACACGTCGCGCTTGCGTTCGAAATCGTCGCTTATCTGCCCGTGAGAGGCCATCCGTCGGACCGTCAACTGTTCGTCGACGTACTCGAACTCGCAGTGCGTCGACAGGCGGAGGTACCACTCGCGGTCCTGCCAACTCGGAAAACGGGTGTCCGTGGGGCCCGCCGCCTCGACGACCGACCGGCGGACGACGGGGTTCGAGAACCCGCCGACGACGTTCTCCCCGCGAAGTAACGCCTTCGTTACGTCGTCTCGGCGCGAGGAGCGGACCGACCGGACCGTCTCGCCGTCGCCGTCCACCACGTCGACGCCGCCGTAGACGACGCCCACGCCCGGCCCGGCGCGTTCGAAGGCGTCGACGAACCGCTCGAGTTTCTCGGGACGCCAGTAGTCGTCGTCGTCGAGGAAGGCGACGAACTCGCCGCTCGACTCCTCGATGCCCGTGTTGCGCGCGGCGTTAGCCCCCCGGTTCACGGGGTGGCGGACGACGGTGAGGTCCACCGCGGGGTCCTCGACGAACGCCGTCAGCGCCGGTTCGACGGGGTCGGGCGAGCAGTCGTCGACGACCAGAATCTCGACGGCGTCGTACGTCTGTTCGACGACGCTCCGGACGGCCTCGGGGAGGTACTCCGGGCGGCCGTACGCCGGAATCACGACGCTGACGAGGGGGGCGGAAGCCGGGTCGGACCCGGTGTCGGAATCGAGGTCCTCTCTCATCGGTGACACACCGCCGCGGAGCCGTCGGCGTCGCCCACCGTCTCGTGCGGACGTCGACGCGTCGCTCCGTCTGCCGTCGTCTGACTCATCGTCGCGGTGAACGCGTCCCACTCTCTTTGTTACCGAACCGCTACGCGCCGGTAGCCGCCGCCAAACCGTCGGTTCGCGGTCACGTCGCGGGTCGAGGGGTCACATCACGAAGTCGACGACGCGGCGGACGCCGCTCAGCGCGAGGAACTTCACCTTGTCGCGCGTGCGGAGTTCGGGGGAGGTGACCGGCGGGTCGTAGGAGGCGGCGAACTCGAATATCTCCGGGCGGTGCTCGAAGAGGTACTCCAAGTTCGGGTTTCGGCCCGTCCGCTTGCGGATGTACTCGACGAACGAGTTCGCGTAGTCGTGGTAGATGACGGCGTCCGGATAGTAGATGATCTGGTCGCGTCGAATCCCGTCCTGCATCAGCCGGTGGGTCAGTTCGATACCCTCGTGCCCCGCCCGGTCGGCGAGGTTCTCGTCGTAACCGCCGGCGTCGAGGTACGTCTTCCGGTCGAACGAGGTGTTTCCCTCGACGTTGATGAAGTAGGGAAACGGCTCGTCTCCGAGGTCGTAGTGGCTCTGAATCCGCGTATACACGGTGTCGTGCTTCGGGAGGACGCGGCCGCGCGCCGCGACGATATCGTGTTCCGCGTGCGCGCGCCGGTGGGCCGCCACGAAGTCCCGTTCCGGGACGCCGTCGTCGTCGAGGAACAGGAGGAGTTCCCCGCGAGCGAGTTTCGCGCCGAGGTTTCGACCGACCGTCACGCCGTAGTTGCGGTCGAGTTCGACGAACAGGCGGACGTGTTCGGACTCCGCGACGGTCGATTCGACGTCCGCGTCGGTGCCGTTGGCGACGACGACTATCTCGTAGTTCGAGGCCGTCTGGTCGTCGAGCGCCTCCAACACCGGCTCGAACACCTCGGCGGGCGTCCGATAGGTGACGACGACGACGGAGGCGTCGGCGGCGACGTCCTCGTTGACGACCACGCATCGGGAGACGCACTCGCGCATCTCGGGTCCGAGCCGCGCTGGCACGTCCATCGTACTACGCGTCACCCGCCTCGGAGGGGGCGCGCCGGTCGGGGGGCGCACGCCCGGAGTTCGTGCGGGCCTCTCGGTGTCGCGCGTGCGCGCGAAGGAAGTACTCTGCGCCGTCTCTCACGGCGGCGTTCGGGAGGGAGAACATCTGCTTCACCGGGCTATTCGTCGGTGCGTTCGACCGTTCTGTGCTGCGGTCTCGTCGGGAGCGGGTCGTCGCCGAGATGGGAGGGAGACGGCGCAGACGCGCCTGAGACGGATGTCGCACTGCCTTCGTCGCTCGCAGGTCGGCCCTCGGCGGTCGGTCGCCTCGGCCCGATCCGATGTGTCGCAGGCATGCTATCGTGTACGTACCGACTCTTCCCTCATTAGTAAGTTGTACCTATCTCGGCCGACCGGGGGATACGTTTTTGCGTCCGGGTCGGATTGGTACTTACTCGGCGAGTAGTGCGTTCCCGCGGCTCGACGCCGCGTCGCACGACTCGACAGAGACTCTATCATCAGACGATGAACACAGTAGATATCGAAGATCAGACGGTCGTCATCACCGGCGGCGCGGGATTCATCGGCAGTCACATCGCCGACGCCCTCGTCCCGGAGAACGACGTCCGCGTGTTGGACGACTGTTCGACCGGGTACCGAGAAAACGTCCCCGAGGGCGCGGAACTCGTCTCCGGGGACGTCCGCGACGAAGACGTCGTCTCGGCCGCCGTCGAGGGCGCAGACCTGGTGTTCCACGAGGCCGCGGAGGTCAGCGTCCAACGGAGCGTCGAACAGCCCAAACGGAGCAACGAGGTCAACGTCGGCGGAACGCTGAACGTCCTCGAAGCCGCCAGAGACGCCGACGCGCGGGTCGTCATGGCCTCGAGTTGCGCCATCTACGGCGTCCCGGACTCGGTGCCGCTCTCGGAGACCGACCGACTCGGTCCGCGGTCGCCGTACGGCGTCGACAAAGCCGCTATCGACTCCTACGCCGAGGTCTACCACGAACAGTACGGACTCGAGACGGTCGCGCTCCGCTACTTCAACGCCTACGGGCCGCGGCAGACGGCCGGCGAGTACAGCGGCGTCATCAGCATCTTCCTCGACCAGGCGCGCCGCGGCGAACCCATCACCGTCGAGGGCGAGGGCGACCAGACGCGCGATTTCGTCCACGTCAGCGACGTGGTGCGCGCGAACCTCGCGGCGGCCACCACCGACGCCGTCGGCGAGGCGTACAACGTCGGTACCGGCGAGGAGACGAGCATCGAGACGCTCGCGGAGACGGTCAAGCGCGCGGCCGGCAGCGACAGCGACATCGTCCACGTCGAGGGCCGCGAGGGCGACATCCCGCGGAGCGTCGCCGACCTCTCGAAGTCCCGCGAGTCGCTGGGGTACGAACCCACCGTCTCGCTCGAAGAGGGACTCCGGACGCTCGTCGACGACGAGTAGGTCCGTTCGCCTCGGTGGACCGGCTCTCGTACTCGGGTCGCTACTCGGTATCGTGTCGCGTACCCGCCGTCGCGCCGCAGAGCCTCTCGTCTCCGCGTTGTCAGGTGCTCGCCGGTTCGCGGGTCGCTCGCGGGTATACGAGGGCTATAACAATACCGCGCTTGTCCGAACGCGTGCACACATGCGGGTTCTCAATCTCGTAGTCGAAGAGTCGGCGCCCTTCTTTCAACAGCAGGAGAAAATCCTCGAACGGCGAGGTATCGAGTGCGAGACGATAGAGGTGCCGGGGAGTCACGACACCGAGCACACCCGCACCGCCGCCGACTACCTCCGATTTCACGCTCCGGTGCTGAAGAAGTCCCGGCAGTTCGACATCGTCCACGCGAACTACGGACTCACCGCCCCCGCGGCGCTGTTACAGCCCACGCGGCCCGTCGTGCTGTCGCTGTGGGGGAGCGACCTCTTGGGCTGGACGGGTCCGGTGAGCAAAGCCTGCGCCCGTCTCTCGGACGCCGTCATCGTGATGAGCGACGAGATGGCCGAGGCGTACGGCGGCGACTGCGAGGTCATCCCCCACGGTATCGACATGCGACTGTTCGAGCCCCGGTCGACGCGCGAGGCGCGGGAGGAGGTGGGCTGGAGCCACGACGCCCGACACGTGCTGTTCCCGTACTCGCCCGGCCGGGAACTGAAAGACCACCCCCGAGCGGAGCGAGTGGTCGAACGCGTCGACGAGGAGTTCGACGAGGCGGTCGAACTCCACGCGGTCCACGGCGTCCCGCACGATACGATACCGACGTACATGAACGCCGCCGACGCGCTCTTGATGACCTCGAAGCGCGAGGGGTCGCCGAACACGGTCAAAGAGGCGCTCGCGTGCAACCTCCCCGTCGTCTCCACCGACGTCGGCGACGTGCGTAACCTCCTCTCCGGCGTCGACCCGTCGTTCGCATGCGAGACGGACGCGGAACTCGTCGACGCCCTCGTCGAGACGCTCCGACGCGGCGAGCGCTCCAACGGGCGCGAGACGGTCGAGCACCTGCGCCTGGAGACGATGGGCGAGCGCATCGAAAACGTCTACCGGCGCGCGCTGGAGTCAAGATAGCGCGCGGCGCGGCGCCGAGAGTCGAGGAGTCGAGCGGACCGCGAGGAACGAGAGAAACGAGAAACGGGGAAACGACTTCGTCGCTCAGTCGCTCACTTTGTACATCTTGTAGTCGCCCGACGTCTGCACGAGGCTCACCTCGGCCGTCGAGTTCAGACTCCGGAACCCGGACTCGTTGTACATGAGTCCGCGGTACAGTTCGAGTTCGCGGCGTTCGTCGGAGCGTTTCACCACGACGTAGACGTCGCCCTCGCCGTTGTAGTGCGTCGTCAGGTTGCTGTTGAACACCTCCGGCGGCACGCTCCCGCCGGTCGGAAGCGACGACATCGTCCGCTTCGCCTCGCGGCCGTAGACGGCGTCGGAGTATCGCCCCGGGCCGAGGCGGACGCCGAGGAGTCTCGCGTCCCCCCCGACGTCCTCGAAACTCGCCTGGTAGCCGGCCATCTCCGTCTCGGGCACCTGCGAGGAGGGGAGGTAGATGAGCGGCGACATGAAGAACGTCATCGTGCTGAGGACGATGAGCGCCGCGAACGCCACCGCCAGCACGCTGTCGGCGCTGACGTTCCTGAGCCGTCCGGTCGCCAACTCGCGCCCGCGGACGAGCGCCACGCAGCCGAGGACGTTCAACAGGAGGACGACGGCGCCGACGTACCGGCCCCACACCGCCGTCGACGACGCGAGGTAGAACACCCCGAACATCGCCGTGAGCGCGGTGGTGGCCACGCCGAGGGCGACGACGATGGCGGACCGGCGGGAGGCGTCGCCGCGCGCCTCCGCGATGAGCGCTCGGAGCACCAACCCGGCCGCGAGGAGTCCGAACACCACCGTCGGGAGGAACAGTTTCGTCGCGACTTCGACGGTGCTTCCGCCCAGCGCGCTCAGCGACGTCGCCTGCGTCGCCACGTCGTTCGCGCCGGTCCCCGTCTGGAAGATGCTCTCGAAGAAGCTCTGCACGACGCCGATGGAGGACTGCTGGGCGCGTTCGAGCCGACTCGTCCACAGGAGGAACACGGCCATGAGGAAGGCGCCGTGTCCGAGCACCGACCGCTGGGCCGCTATCGGGTGGTCGTTCCACCGACGCACGATGAGCGCCCTGGTCGCGCCGATGAGGAGGAAGACCATCGCGACGTTCAGCGCCTGCTGGGGGTGCAGGAGCACGAGCGCCACCGACGCGAACGCGAGGGCGCCGTCCGTCGCGGTGACGGGAAGCAACCCCTCCTCGCCGGGCGCGTCGAGAATGTGGCGGAGCGCGAGATAGAGCAGGACCGGGGTGAAGTACAGCGCCTGCGTGAACGGATGCGCCATCATGAACACGCCGAGGTCGTTGCTCGGCAGGAGCAACAGCGCCGAGAAGGCGGCGATGACCGAGACGCCGCGCCCGTCGACCAACACCCCGACGCAGAGGGGAACCGTGACGAAGTAGACGAGGACGAACAGCAGGACGACGAGCAGCATCGCCCGGTTCAGCGTCATGCCGGTCAGCTCCTGAATCAGGAGCGTCGTCGTGTGGACCCCGGGGTAGAGGAACTGCGTCGGCTGCATCACGCCCGACGCGAGGTCCTTCGCCCAGCCGAGGTGGGTGAGCGAGTCGCCCATCCCGTAGAAGAAGTAGCCGCGGATGAGCGGCAGGCCGGCCACCGAGAGTATCGGGAGCCCGCCGACGACCATCGTCGCCCAGCGGAGCGGACCGCCGGGGCGGAGGACGAGGCCCACGAGGAGCGCGCAGGCCACCGCGACGCCGATACCGACCCAGTAGAGCGCCGGCGTCGACCCGTAGATGGAGAGCTCGTACCCCGTCGCCGGGGCGAAGTACGCCCGCACCAGTCCCGCGAAGAAGGCGAGTCCGCCCACGACGAGCAGAGCCTTCGAGAGTCGCGCGGACGTCCCGCTCTCCGTCTCGGTTCCGCTCCCGCGCGCGTTCCGCCGTCCGCGCCGCGCGGTCGTTCGCTGCACGCTACGTCACCCTCGCCGGAGCCGCGGTGTGGTTCACAGCTCTCATGGTCTCACGCCGGGTTCCGTTCGGTCGGTCGGCGGACGGGGTCGGAGTCTCGGACGCCGCGGATGTCGGCGGGCGTCGCGTCCGGCCGCCCGGCCGCCTCGACGGCGTCCGTGACGAACCGCGCGACGTCTATGGTGTCGTCCAGCAGCCGTCGCCGCCGCTTTCCGATTTCGCGCTCGCTCTCCGGCCGTTCGAGCCACGACCGGGCCTTCTCGACCGCCTCCTCGCCGTCGGGCGTGGAGTACATCAACCCGTATCGCTCCTGGAACTCGACGAAGTTGCTCATGTCGCCCTCGCCGGCGAACGAGTTCGTCCGGATGACGGGCGTCCCGAGGATGGCGGATTCGGTGGCCATCGTGTGGGTGTCGGTGACGAACATGTCCGCGGCGTCGAGCAGCGAGTGCGAGAGGTGGACGGGCGTCTGCAAGGCGTACTGCGACAGCGAGTCGGGGAGCTTCTTTGCGACGCTCATGATGTACACCTCCCCGTGCTCGGACAGCAGATCGACGAGGCGTTCCTTGACGGCGAGCGACATCCCCTTCTGACCGATGTCGTGGTGGGCCTTCATCGTCCCGAACCGGAGCAGGAAGTACGGTTCGTCGGGTTCGACCCCGTGTTCGCGCAGGGCGTCGTGGTCCGGTTCGAAGTACTCCGGGCGGAGGTAGGCGAGTTCGTGGAAGCCGTCGTAGCGGACGTGCTTCTCGCCGAAGTCGTCGCGGAATTTCCGCGGGGTGCAGACGAAGTCGGCGAACGGCACGGTGATGCGGTTCGACCCGACGGGGCTGTCGGTCCAGACGACGCTGCGAGCGCCGACGACCGCGGAGACGTGCGCCGCGGCGATACCGCCGATGGCCGTTATCACGTCCGGTTTCCACTTCCGGGCGATGTCGAGGATGCGCGCCTCGTACTGGAGTTGGACTTTGACCATGTCGAACGTGGTGTCGACGTGCCCGGCGAGCACTTGATGGTCGATGCCGTACTCCTCGAGGAGTTCGATGGCCACGTCGTACTCGCGCGCGACGACGCGGACCTCGTGGCCGCGGGCTTCGAGTTCCCGGATAGAATGCTTGAAGAAGTGAACGTGTGCGGGATGTTGTATCGTGACGAGTACCTTCATCGCTTGTGGAACGGGGGGAGACGGCGCTCGTTCGAAACAGACGCACCTGTCGACGAACACTCTTGTCGGATTGTCAACAACGGGGCCGTCATTTGACGAGTACACTCGTCTTATCCACTTAGTTAGTAAGCGTCAAAGCCAATCCCGTGACACCTAAAAACCGCTTACTCGGGCCTTGACGCGGTGTGTTAGCGAGCGACAGGCTCGGTAACGTGTCGTCTGTTCTATCGGTTCTCGAAGTCGACGACCGCGAAACCGGTAATGTCGAACTGCGTGATAGAACCGGAGAAGCGGTAGGCGTCGACGCCCTCCGTGACGGTGCCTTCGACGCGCCCGTCGAGCACCTCGTCCGTCTTCAGGTCGCCCGCCGGCGCGTCCGCGGGGACGACGCTCAGTTCCGCGCTGCGTTCGACGTCGCCCGTGACGGTGAACGAGTAGTGGCTGGTGTTGCGAGTGGCGGAGCCGTCGACGTAGATGACGTGTTCCAGCGTCGACCCCTCCTCCGAACCGCCGTCGGTCGAACCGTCGCCGAAGCCGTCGCCGCCGTCCGCGGGGGCGTACTCCCCGGGGTCGAGTTCCTCGCCGTTGACGAAGAACTTCGCGTCGTCGCTCAGTTCGACGGAGACGATCTCCCCGGCGAACCAGAACCAGTCCTCGTCGTTCTCGCCGAGAGAGCCCTCGACGACCGTGCTGACCTCGTTCTCGACGATGTGCGAACCCTGATTGATACCGCTGGTCGTCACGATGCGGTAGTCGAGGGGGGCGCCGGTGCTCCGGACCGTCGTCGTATCCGTGAGCTTTCGGGTCCCGTCGAACCGGATGATTTCGGGGGCGTCGACGGCACCGCCGTCGGCATCGGAGCCCTCGCCCGCGTCGCCGTCGGTCGAACCGTCGCCGCCGTCGCCGCCGGCGTCTGCGGGGGCGTAGTCGGCAGGGTCGACCGGTTCGCCCTCGACGAACAGTTTCGCCTCGTCGCTGAGGCTCACTTCGGTGACTTCGCCGGCGAACCAGAACCAGTCCTCCTGGTCGTCCGCGTCGAGAGAGCCCTCGACGACGGTGGGCACGTCCTCGTCGACGATGTGCGAGCCCTGATTGATGCCGTCGGTCGTCACGACGCGGTAGTCGAGGGGGGCGCCGGTGCCCCGAACGGTGAGCGTGTAGGGCAGTTCCTTCGACCCGCCGTAGTTCGCTCCCGACCCCGAGAGATCCGGAATGGGGCACGCGTACGCCGTGGAGACGTTCGAGGTGCTGATCGTGGAGTTCTGGAACAGCGTCGACCGGCCGTCGACGCCGATGTTCGTGTCGGCGACGACGCCGCTCGACGTGTCGATGAACTTGATGCCGTTCTGGTCGGCGCCGTCGACGGAGATGCAGCAGTTGCGAATCGATGTCCCCGGACGGCCGGTGACCTCGACGGCTATCTTCCGACCGCCGCCGACGCCCGTGACGGAGACGTTCTCGAACGTGTACGCCGTGTCCGGCCAGTCGATGGAGGGTTCGGCGACGACGATGGGGTTGAGCACGTCGGTCGTGTTCACCTGGACGCGCGTGTTCCGAATCGTGCAGTTACCCGTCGCCCCCTTGGCGATGATGGCTCCGGAGGAGATGCCGGTATCCATCCGGATGTCGCAGTCCTCGACGAGCAGGTTCGTCCGGCCGGCAAGCCAGATGCCCCGGGAGTTGACGACGGGTTCGGGTTCGGTGCCCGACCGCGGCATGATGTCGTACTCGCGGGAGTCCCACGAGTCCGCGGAGATGTTCTTCTCGTTGTGGATGACGGCGCCCTTCACCGAACTGTTCGTCGACCCGATGCGGACGTTCGAGATGTTGTTGTTCTTGAACACCCCGCCCTCGATGTGGACCTCGCCGTCGCCGCGGTCGGAGTCGGTCGTCCCGCGGTAGCTTCCGATGTAGCCGGGACTGGAGGCGTAGACGCCGTTGTCCGTCCAGTTCCACACCTCGCAGTCGCGGATGTAGAGCTTTCCGGCGTGCTTGAGACCGACGAACAGCCCGTGCGAGGCGCTGTCGTACGTGCTGCCGTCGCGGGCGTAGAACCGCTCGATGACGCCGGTCCCGTTCGGGTCCTCGACGGCGGTAGACAGGCCCTCACAGCTGTGACCGACGACGCCCTTGACGTGAACGTCGCCGATGTAGTAGTCGCCGCGCTCCGCGATGACGATGAGCGTCCCGCCGTAGCCCTCGCGCGTGTAGTCGAACTCGAACCCGGAGAAGACGTGGTCACCGCCGGTCTTCATCAGGATGGTCCACGATTCGCTCTCGCTCTGTGGCTTGGCCGGGACGAACACCGGGTTCGCGCCGTCGGCCGCGACGAGGCCGACGTTGCTGGACCGAATCCAACAGGAGTCGATGCGGTACCGACCCGTGGGGAACTCAACGAGCGTTCCGCTCGGAACGGCTCCGAGCGTATCGTCGACCAGCGCTCCCTCGTTCGGGTCGAGACCGAGGTCGTCGACCGCGTTCACCTTGCGGTCGAACGAGATTCCTTCGTAGGTGTGCCCGCCCGCGGCGGCGGCGGAGCCAACGCCCGTGGCGGCGACGGCGGCGGTCGCGGCGCCGAGGCGGAGCACGCCTCGCCGGCCGAGGAGTTTCGAACCGGTGTGCGCGCCGGCGGGTTCAGTGGGTGATTCGGTCGAAGGCTCGATGGGGTTCTCTGCCATGGACACTTGATTAAGAGATAATTAAGAACATAAATCTATTGGTCTTGAAAGAAACACGGAAATATGATAGTCACAATATTATGAATTTCAATTTTTGTATTCTATTTACTAGGTGTGCGGAGATGAGAAACGGACTAAACGGGCCTTGGTCTACTCGCGCTTCAAACGGTCGAAAAAGGCCACTAGCGGCGTTTAATACCACGTTAACGTCCTTCTAAGCGTTTTGTCAGGTCGCGTCCCGAGCGTCAGGTACCGTCGCCGCAGGTGCCGTTCGACCGAAGGTTCGTCCGCCTCACCGTCGCGTTGGTCGTCGTGACCATCCGTCCGGGCACGGCGATGGTGCTGTTCGACACCGCGCCGTTGCGAGTGTTCTCGAAGGCGATGCCGTCCTGATTCCCTCCGTCGAGCGAGATGCAGCAGTTCTCGAAACTGGTGTCGTCTCTCCCCTGGACGCGAACCGCCGCGTTTCGGGCGGTCGCGGTCCCCGTTATCGTGACGCCTTCGACCGTGAACCCGTGTCGCTGCCAGTCGATGGACGGTCCCTTCAGGTTGATGGGGTAGAGCACCTCGTCGGTATCGACGTGTATCCGCGTGTTTCGAATCCTGTTCGTCCCCGTCGCCCCGTTGGCGACGATGGCGCCGTCCGACCGGCCGGCGTTCATCACGATGTCGCAGTCGGCGACGAGTTGGTGGTGCCGGTTCGTCAGGCGGATGCCCCGGGAGTTGACGACGGGTTCGGGTTCGGTGCCCGACCGCGGCATGATGGGGTACCGCCGCGAGTCCCACGTGTCGCCCGAGGGGTTCCGCTCGTTGCGGATGAGCGCCCCCCGCACGGAACTGTACGTCGACCCGATGCGGATGTTGGCGATGTTGTTGTTCTTGTAGACGCCGCCGCGGACGTGGACGACGCCGTTGCCCCGGTCGGCCGTCGTCTGTCCCTTGAACCCGCCGACGTAGCCGGGACTGGAGGCGTAGACGCCGTTGTCGGCCCAGTTCCACACCTCGCAGTCCCGTATTTCGAGCCGTCCGGCGTGACCCTGCGCGACGAAGATTCCCGCTCCGGGGCTGTCGTACGTGCTGCCGTCGCGCGCGACGAACCGCTCGACGACGCCTTCGCCGTCCGGGTCGGTCACGCTCACGCCGACGCCGTACGTGTCGTACGGGTAGACGCCGAACGCGTGAACGTCGTGCAGGTAGAGGCTGCCCACCGTCGCGATGAGGGTGACGCTCGCGCCCACGTCCTCGCCGCGGAAGTCGAAGTCGAAGCGCCCGAACTCGAAGTCGCCCCCGTTCTCGAAGGTGAACAGCCACCCCCGCTCGCTGGCGGCGCTCGTCGGGACGAGCGTCGTCCGCGCGTTCGGCGCGCCGACGACGCCGACGTTGCGGTAGCCGTTGACCCGCACCGGGTCGACGAAGTGGCGTCCCGCCGGGACCACGAACAGGGTGTCGTCGGCCAGTTCCGAGGCGATTATCGACCCGACGCGCCCCTTGCTGGCGTTTCCGACGCCGCGGTCGGCGAGTCGCACGACGCGGTCGTACGACTGATACTGTTTCGGCGTCCCTCGCGACGTCTCCACTCCGTCCCGCGGCAGCGTCCCCGTCGGCGTCGACGGCTTCGAGTCGTCGAACGCCGAGCAGCCCGCGAGGCCCAGGAGACCGGCCGACGCGGCCGACGCCAGAAGCGTGCGGCGCTTCATCAGACCCCGTCGGCGGCCGCGCGCGCACGCGGCGACGCATCACCCGTTCGGTCCGTGCGGTCCGCGTGACCCACGTGACCCGCGCGGCTCACGTTCCGCGCCCCCCGACGCCCGTCCCGCCGGCGTCCGTCCCGCTCCCGCGACTCCCCTCGCGGCGCGCTCCCTCGGCGGCCGCGGTGTCGACGACTCTCGACTGATCGGTCATTCCTGTCGGATAATTCGGACTCACTCGGTTGAATATGTGTCGCATAAACTGAGCGATTCCGCGCGTCCAGCGGGCCTCGGCGGTCGCAGGGTGGGCCGAAACACTCCCGCCGGTGGGAAACCTCCGCTACGATTCGCTGACGTTGATGTCCAGCGTCAGATGGCGGTACGCCGAGTCGACGCTCGGGTCGTCCGGCGCCTCGCCCCGGTAGACGAGATAGGTGTACCGGAGGTTGTCGCCGGCGAACGTCGGCTGGAGTTCGTGCCGTAACTGCCAGGTCACGTTCTCGCCGATGTTCCGCTGGTACCGGTCCACCTCGGCGGACCTGACGATGTTGCCGTTCTCGCCCACCTCCTGCTGTTCGACGACGATGGTGTACGTCGTCGGTCCGTCCTCGTGGTTGGCGACTTCGAGCACGTATTCGGCGGTTTCGCCCACCGTGAGGTCCGTCTGGTACCCGTTGGCGACGAGGTTCCCCTCGTCGTTCTCGGTGAGCAGCGACACCCGCGTGAACGTCGTCTGGTCCTGCGGGAGCGCCACCGCCCCGAGGAACCCGGCGCTGGCGACGACGAGGACCAGCACCAGCAGGACGTTCAGCGCGACGTCGAGGGTCGACCCCTCGAACCCGGCGCCGACGGTCCGTCGGAACGAGGCCAGCGGTAGCACGTACCGGCTCTCCTCGCGCTTCCGTACCCGGCGCACGACGCCGAGGGCGAACACGAGCACGGTGAATCCGACCACTGCGGCCAGCACCACCTGTATCGAGAGCGCGAGCGGGCTTGCCACGATGGCGACGCCGAACACCGGGAGCACGGCCACGCTGAGGCCGAGCGAGAGCCCCGCCCGCTGTGCGCCCGTCAGCGTCCCGCGGCGCGACCCGGTGTCGGTCCGCCCGAGTCGACGGCTCCGCGCCGGTCGCTCGACGACGCGCTTCGGGAACACCAGCGTCGTGATGGCGTACCCCGGCAGCCACAGCAGTCCGAGTAGGACGACGGCGATTCGGGTCGGGCCCGGAGGAAGCGTCAGCGCCGCCGCGCCGAACACGGCGAGGGCGGCGACGACGAGGATGGACTCGACGGCCAACCCGACCGCGCCGGACGTCCGCTCAGGCGAGTTTCGCACGGCTACGCTCACCTCCGCGGCGACCGACGGCGGGTTCGAGAGCGTCCGTCACCGCCCGCTCCCTCCGGCGGCCTCGTCGGTCTCTCCCGGGAGGCCGTCCGCGCCGTTCCCGTTCCCGTCTTCGCCTTCGCTCCCGACCTCGGAGTCGGCGTCGCCCCCCGTCTCCGGGGCGCCGTTCGTCGCGTCGCCCGTCTGCGCGTACGCCGCGTCCGGGATGTCCTCCTCCGCGCGTCGCTCGCCGTACTCGCCGGACGCCACCAGGTCGGCGTTCCGGTCGATGTCGAGGACGACGGCGACGACGAGGAACAGCCATCCGAGCAGCGAGACGGCGCCGGACAGCAGCAGGTTCGTGAAGCGGTTCTCGGCGTCGCGGTCGGCAAGCGCCTTCAGCGTCGCGAGCGCGCCCGCGCCGGTTCCGGCGGCGCCGAGCGCGTAGCACAGCCCCGTCGGGTGGAAGTCGTAGACGAAGTACTTCATCTTCAGCCGCCAGAGGAAGTCGCGCAGGAGGAGCCTCGACAGCCGCGGGACGAACGTCGAGTATTTGATACCGCTCTGCTCGTCGCCGTACACCGCCTCGTGCGGCACGTCGGCGATGCGAAGGCCCTGCACGTTGAGGTGGACGAGCAGGTCGTTGAGGAAGCCGTACTCCTCGTAGAGGTCGTCGACGGGCAGTTCTTCGAGCGCCCGCAGCGAGATGGCCGCGTAGCCGTTCTGCGGGTCGACCATCCCCCAGTAGCCGCTGGCTATCCTCGTCAGGACGGTGAGCAGGCGGTTGCCGAACAGGCGCCACCGCGACATCTCGCGCCACGTGTCCTCGCGCCAGAGGCGGTTGCCCTTCGTGTAGTCCGCCTCGCCGTCGACGATGGGGTCGAGAAACTGCGTCAGTTTGCTCGGGTCCATCTGTCCGTCGCCGGCGATGACGGCCGTCACGTCCATCTCGTCGCGCAGCGCCTGTCCGTATCCGGTCTTGATGGCGCCGCCGACGCCGCGGTT
This sequence comes from Halogeometricum sp. S3BR5-2, assembly GCF_031624635.1. Taxonomy (NCBI): domain Archaea; kingdom Methanobacteriati; phylum Methanobacteriota; class Halobacteria; order Halobacteriales; family Haloferacaceae; genus Halogeometricum; species Halogeometricum luteum. The sequence goes on from NZ_JAMQOQ010000003.1 coordinate 336,798, forward strand.
CCGCTCGTGACGGATGGGGACGACGCGCTCTCCGTCGCTCTCGGCGTTCACCTGCTCCGCGCACGCGCGCAACTCCTCCCACGTCCCGTCGGTCGAGCGGTCGTCGACGGCGTATATCTTGTCGACGTAGGCCGGGATGCCGCGCACCACGTCGCCGACGAACCCCTCCTCGTTGTAGGCGGGGACGACGACGGCGACGCTACTGTTCCGATACACGCTCTCCTCCTCCGATAGTCAGGATGCGGTGGTCGCCGTCGCCGCACCACTCCTCGAGGACGCCGCGCCCGTCGACGAGGAGGGCGTCTTCGAGGCGCGCCCAGTCGACGTCGGCGAACTCCTCGTGTGCGGTGACGAGGACGACGGCGTCGACGTCCGCGTCGGGAACGTCTCGGGCCTCGACGGGCGTCGCGCCGAACGACTCGATGTCGTCGATGAGGGGGTCGGCGGCGAGCACCTTCGCGCCGCGCGCGTTCAGGCCGTCGATGACGCCGGCGGCGGGCGTCTTCCGCGTCTCCTCGACGCCGGCCCGATAGGTGATTCCGAGCACCGCGACGGTCGACCCGTCCACGTCGCGCCCCATCGCCTCCAGACCGTCCGTCAGTAGGTCCACGGTGTGGCCGGGCATCGAGTCGTTCACCTCGCGCGCCGTCCGGAGCAGCGGGGTGTCGGTCTCGGTGTACTTCATGATGAAGTACGGGTAGAAGGGGATGCAGTGGCCCCCGACGCCCGGTCCGGGCGTGTGGATGTCGCAGAACGGTTGGGTGTTCGCCGCGTCGATGGCCTCGTTGACGTCGATTCCGAGGTCGCGGTCGAGTTTGGCGAGTTCGTTCGCCAGGGCGATGTTCACGTCGCGGTAGACGCCCTCGAACAGTTTCACCGCCTCGGCGGAGGTCGCGTCCTCCATCGGGACGATGTCGTTCGTCGTGAGTTCGCCGTAGACGAGTTCGGCCGCGCGGCCGCTCTCCTCGTCGGCGCCGCCGACGACTTTGGGGTACGCGCCGCGGATGTCCTTCAGCGCCCGTCCGCTGGACGTCCGCTCGGGACAGAAGGCGACGCCGAACTCGTCCTCGTCGAGGCCGCTGACCGACGAGAGGAGCGGGCGAACGCGGCGTTCGCACGTCCCCGGCGGGACGGTGCACTCGACGACGACGAGGTCGCCCTTCGAGAGGCCCTCGCCGATGCCCTCGACGGCGGCGGTCAGCGCCGAGAGGTCCGGTTCGTGGTCGTCCGTCAACGGCGTCGGGACGATGACGACGTGGACCGCCGCGGCTTCCGCGGCCTCGGCGGCCGAGGTGGTGGCGCGGAGTCGCCCCGCCTCCACCTGTTCGGCGACGAGGTCCGAGAGGCCCGGTTCGCCCTTGATGTGCGAGCGGCCCTCGTTGATGCCGTCGACCACGTCTTGGTCGACGTCGACGCCGACGACGTCGCCGGCCGTCTCTGCGTACACCGCCGCGAGCGGCAGGCCCATCTTCCCGAGGCCGACGACGGAGACCGGCACCTCGCCGGACGTGAACGCCCGTCGCTGTTCTTCGGGGTCTCGCTGACTGCCGTACAGGCCCATCACTGTCGCGCCGACCCCCGACCGTGCGATGGCGCTGTCTGCGCGTCGACCGTCGTTCCCTCGGTTCCGTGGAGAGCGCGGACCTGAGGGGCCGCCTGTGTGACTTCGAGCATATGTGTTCGACCGCCGAATAGAGAGGCGGGTCTACCGACCGAACCGAAGGAACGTACTTTGTTATACGGTACTTGGCCCTGTCAATCGGATACTAATTCGCCGTATTCGGTGGTTTAAGCCCCCTCTCGGGCGTGTGTGAATATCTAGCGCTGCAGTCGCTCTCCCGCGTGCCGTGCGAACCCGACTCACTCTCCGGGTCGGCCGGACGAGTCGGCGACCGGAACGGGGTCGCCTCGAACGGAAGGTCGGGGCGGGGACTACGCGCCGGCGACTTCCTCTCGGATATACTTCCCGAGAACGCCGACCGTGGCGGCGGCGACGACGACGGCGAACGCGAGGACGGCCCCCGAGAGCGGACCGACGCCGCCGGCGACCTGTCCGCGGACGAAGTTCGCTGCCAGCGCACCCGAGAGGAGGAAGACGGCGACGCCGCCTGCGTTTGCGAGCGTCGGGGTCGGTTCGGATACCGCTCGGGAGTTCAGGAGGTAGAGCACGAGGGCGAGGGCGAACGGCGTCCCGACGGTGCCGAGGGCGAGGACGAGGACGAGTTGGCCGAGCACCTCGCCGCCGATGAACGCCCCCGGTACTGACAGCAGCGCGAACCCGGCCAGGAGAGCGCGGTAGCGGCCGTCCTCGACCGTCGTCCCCCAGCCGAGTTTGTCCGCGAGGAGGAAGGGCGGGGCGACGGTGTTCCCGCCGAGCGTCGAGACGGCCGCGCCGCCGAGTCCGAGGAGGAACAGCCACTCCGCGCCCGGACCGACGAGCGGTCCCAGCGCCTCCGCGGCGCCGACCGTCGTGAGGTCCGGGTCCGACAGCACGCTCGCCGCGACGAGGAAGATGGCGACGCTGTAGACGCCGAAGGCGACGAGCATCGAGGCGACCACGTCGAAGACGGCGAGGTCGGCGTCCGACCGCGTCCACCCGCGCGCCCGCATCGCGTACGAGTGCATCGTCACCAGCGTGACGTGCACCGCGCCGCCGAGGATGCCGGCGGCCAGCACCGCGCTCCCCGCCGGCAGCGTCGGGACGAGGCCGCGCGCCGCGGCGCCCGGGTCGACGGGAACGACGAGCAGCGAGGAGACGAACGCGACGACGACGCCGGCCACGAGCAGTTTCGCCGCCAGTTCGAGGAAGCCGTAGCCCCGGCCCGCGAGTCCGGCCGCGAGCACCAGCGCCCACGCGACGCCGCAGACCCCCGCGCCCACGCCCGTCACCGTCGACGTGACGCTCGCGAGGGTGTTCAGAATCACCAACTGCGCGGCGCCGGCGGCGACCACCACGTCGGCGACCAGCAGCCACGCCCACCGCTCGCCGAGGTGCGCCTCCACGACGGCGACGATTCCGCGCTCGGTCAGCAGACCCAGCCGCATCGCGAGGTACTGCGCGAGCGTCCCCGCGACGGCCGACAGCACGACGACCCACAGCAGCGAGTAGTCGAAACTCGCCCCGGCGGTGACGAGGCTCGCCATCGTCGCCGGCCCGGCCGCGACGGCGCCCGCGACCCACGCGGGTCCCATCCCGGACAGTCGCTCGCGCACCCCGGCCAGCCGAGTTCCCGAGACTGTCAACGCCGCGTCGCTCATCGGTCGTCACCTCCGTCGAACGCTGTTCGACGTGCGACGGAACTCATCGGTCCTCCGCCCCCTCGAAGGTCGGGTCGGTCCGGTCGTTCGGCTCGTCCGGGCCGTTCGCCTCCGTCGAGTCGCGCGGCGTTCCGCCGTCGGCGACGGGTCCGTCGAGGCGGCGAATCTCCCGCGAGAGGCGGTCGAGGTCGAACTCGCGGCTCGACAGGCGCGCCGCCGCGGCCGACGCGGTCGAAGAGACGAGGAACGCGCCGGCGAACGGCAGAAGGTAGGTCGGGTCGGGCGCCGGGAGGAGGCCGCCGAGGAGCGAGTCGACCGCGCCGTGCAGACCGAACGGGAAGGGGAAGAACGCGCTCCCGACGGCGAGGCCGAGGAGGGCGCTCGCCAGCGCCCCCCGTCCGGAGAGCCGACCGCTGAACAGCCCGTAGACGAGGGGGACGCCGACGGCGGCGCCGAGGAGGTCCGCGACGAAGAACAGGCTGAGGACGCTCCGCGCGCGGAGGCTGACGGCGACGGCGGCGACGGCGACGACGACGGTGACCGCGCGCGCCCCGAGGCGGAGCGTCCGGTCGTCGGGGTCGTCGAGCACCCGTGGCAGGTCGGCGGTGACGAGGCTCGACAGGGCGTTGAACAGCGAGTCGGCCGTGCTCGTCACGAGCAGCAGGGCGAGCAGGAGGACGCCGACGACCAGCGGCTCGGAGAAGGCGCCGTCCAACAGGACGAAGAAGGCGACGCCGGCGTTGTACTCCGCGCCCGCCGTGACCACGTCCGAGTTCCCGACGGCGACGACGCCGAGCAGCGTGGCCAAAAGGAGGACGAGACCATTGGCGACGGTGGCGACGCGGAAGCTCCGTTCGACCGTCTCGGAGCCGTCGGCGGCGTAGATGCGCTGCCACCACGTCTGGTTGAGGAGTTCCGCGCCGAGCACCGCGAACACGAGGGCGACGCCGAACCGGAGGCCGGGGACGTAGCCGGGGTCGAGAAGCGCCGGGTTCGCCTCCGCGACGCCGTCGACGACGGGGCCGGGGCCGCCGAGCGCGAACAGCAGGGCCGCGACGCTCCCGACGAGGAGGGGGAGGACGACGAACAGTTGTACGGCGTCGGTGGCGATGCTCGCCCGGAGGCCGCCGTAGGCGGTGTAGAGGAGGACGAATCCGGCGACGAGCGTGGCCGTCTGCCACTGCGGGACCCCCGCGACGTAGTGGAACGCCAGCGAGATGCCCGTCAACTCGGCGGCGAGGAAGACGAACATGTAGAGGGCGCTGACGGCGAGGACGAACGCGTACATCGCGCCGCCGTAGCGCGCGTAGGCGTACTCGGTCAGCGAGTGGCCCTCCGGAATCAGCTCCCGTATTTGGGGTCCCAATCGAGAGTACGCGAGCATCGGCGCGGCCTCGCCGAGTCCGTAGCCGACGGCGGCGGCGATGCCGTACAGCGCGCCCGCCTCGGGGGCCGACAGCAGTATCCACACGCCCATCACCGAGGCGACGAGCGTGGTGCTCAACCGCCCCTCGCCCGCGGTGCCGCGGGCGGTGATGAGGTCCTCGACGGAACCGACGCGCCCCCGCGAGAACCACAGCCCCAGCCCCGCGAAGACGGCGAGGGTGACGACGGTGAGACCGAGGGCGAGGGTCGAACTTACCACCGGCTCTCACCCTCCTCGGCGTCGCCCGCGTCGTAGGCCGACTCGAAGAACGCGACTTCCAGCGAGACGGTCCGCGTGAAGAGTCGTTCGAGGCGGCGCCGGCGCCGCGGCGAGGCGGCCGCGCCCTCCCGGTCGAGTTCCCCGCGGAGCCACCCCACGAACGCCCGAAAATCGTCGTTCGCGTGGAGGTGCACCCACTCGTCGAGGTAGAATCGGTCGGGCGACTGGGACCCCTCGGCGGCGGCCGCCGCCCACGCCTCGTACGTCCACTCCGCGGGCAGGAGCACGGCCAGTCGCTCGGCGTACCCGCCCTGCCGGGCGGCGCGTTCGATGAGGTCCTCGAACGCAAGCGTCGTCGGCGTTCGCGTCGGGTCCTCGTACGTCTCGCGCGGGACGCCCAGCGCCTCGAAGGAGCGCTCGAAGTAGTCGTCCTCCTCAGAAGTGAGCGTGCCGAGGAACGTCGACAGCCGACGCTTCGACGCCATCGTCGGCGCGTCGCCGACGGCGTGGCCGACGAGGCCGACGAGCGATTCCAGGAACGCGTAATCCTGCACCAGATACCGCCGGAACGCCGCGTCGTCCACCTCGCCGGCACCCAGTTCGCGGGTGAACCGGTGGGTCGTCGCCGCCGTCCACTCCGGCTCCGACCGTTCCCGGAGCCAGTCGGTGAAGCGGGCGTCTGTGACCGTCTCGGCGTACGCGTCGAACGAGTCGGGGACGGACTCGCTTCCGACCTCGGAGTCGCCGCCGTTCATATCGCCCACTCCTCCTGCCGCCACGCGGCGTCCCAGAAGCGGTACTCGTAGCGCCCCGACTCGTAGAACAGGTCGCGGTAGCGCTCGCGTTCGGCGTCGCTCGCATCGCGGGCCACGCCGTCCATCAGCTCTTTGCACCACGTCGTGAGTTCGGTGAACTCCGCGCCCGCGTAGGTGTCTATCCACTCGGCGTACCGCTCGTCGTCGGGTTCGCCTTTCGCCCGCAGTCGCTCGGCCGTCTCGTTGAACCCCCACATGCAGGGGAGGAGAACGGCGACCAGGTCGCCGAACGACCCGGTCGCGGCGGTGCGTACGAGGAAGTCCGTGTACGCGCGCGTCGTCGGCGAGGCTTCGGTCGCCTCCAACTCCGCCTCGCTGATTCCGAACTCCGCGGCGTACGCGCGGTGGAGGTCCATCTCCGTGTTGATGGTCGAATCCAGGAGTCCCGCGAACGTGCCCATTCGCTCCAAGTCGGGCGCCGTCGCGGCGCCGTAGGCGAACACCCGCGCGTAGTCGACTAAGTAGACGTAGTCCTGCCGCACCCAGTACTCGAAGGGGTCCGTCGAGAGCGTGCCCGCGCCCAACCGCTCGACCATCGGGTGGTCCTCGATGGCGTCCCAGAGCGGTTCGGCCACCGTCGACAGTTCGTCGGTGAAGCTCATGCTCGCCCGTACCGGCTCGGCGGTGAAATACGTTGGTAATACCACCGGATAATTACCGGGTCAAGACTCGATTACTCCCGCGCCGCGAACGCGCGGTCGAGGAGTCTGCTGGATAGCAAATTCAGCGCGAGGAAGGCGACGAACGCCGCGCCGACCAACCCCCACGCGTCGAGCGGGAGGGCTTCGACGCCGAAGAGGTCGTTCAGCGGCGTGTAGAGCACGACTAGTTGCAGGAGGAGCGTCAGCGCGATGGCGCCGACGAGCCACGGGTTCGACGCGAGCGAGAGGTCGTACCGCGCCCGTATCACCTGTATCCTGACCACCTCGACGACGACGAGGAAGGCGAACAGGAGCGTCTGCGCGCGGACCAGACTGCCGGTCGACTGCAGTCCGAAGAAGAACAGGGCGAGACCCGTCACGGTCATGACGAGGCCGATAGAACCGATCGAGGCCATCAGTCGCCCGTCGAGCACGGGTTCGTCCGTCGGCCGCGGCGGTTCGTCCATGATTCCCTCCGCCTTCGGGTCCGCCCCGAGCGCCAGCGCCGGGAAGCCGTCCGTCACGAGGTTGATCCAGAGGAGCATCACCGGCGTCAGGACGAGCGCCTCCGGTCGCTCGGCGAACACCTCCGGGAAGAGGACGGTTCCGAGGAGGACGCCGACGAACACGACGAGCACCTCGCCCGCGTTCGCCGAGAGGAGGTAGTTCACGAACTTGCGGATGTTGTCGAAGATGCCCCGCCCCTCGGCGATGGCGTCGCGGATGGTGGCGAAGTTGTCGTCGCGCAGCACCATATCGCTGGCCTGTTGGGCGACGTCGGTCCCCCGAATCCCCATCGAGATGCCCACGTCGGCGTTCCGCAGGGCTGGGGCGTCGTTGACGCCGTCGCCCGTCATCGCCACGTTGTGCCCGTTCGACTGGAGCGCACTCAACACCCGTACCTTGTGCTCGGGTTCGACGCGCGCGAACACCTCCGTCTCCTCGACGGCCTCGCGCAGTTCGGCCTCGGAGGACGACGCCACCTCCCGGCCCGTCAGCGCCCCCTCGGGGTCGAATCCGACCTCTCGCCCGATGGCCTTCGCCGTCTCGACGTTGTCGCCGGTGGCCATGACGACGCGGATTCCCGCCTCCCGACAGTCCGCGACGGCCTCGGGGACCCCCTCCCGCGGCGGGTCTAACATCCCCTGGAGGCCGAGAAACACCATGCCGCGCTCTATCTCCTCGTCCGGCGCGTCGGGGTCGGTCACCGCCCGCGCGGCGAACCCGAGGACGCGGAGGGCGTCGCCGGCGAACGCGCGGTTCGACTCCAGAATCGCCGCCCGTCGCTCGTCGGTGAGTTCGACCGCCTCGCCCCCGTCGAGCACCCGGTCGCAGTGGTCGAGCACCTGCTCCGGCGCGCCCTTCATGTAGGCGGTGACGCCCCCGCCGTCGGCGCCCGTCGCCCCGTCGCGGACCGCGTTCCGAACGCCCTCCTCTCCGTCCCCGCCCTCGCCCGCCGCGAGCACGGTCATGCGGCGCCGCTCCGAGGTGAACGGAATCACGCGCACGCGCCGGTGCGCGGCGTCGACGCCGGCCTTCGCGGCGGAGACGAGGAGGGCGACTTCGGTCGGGTCGCCGTAGTAGTCGACGTCCTGCGAGTCGGGCGCTCGCTCGGCGTTGTTGCACACCGCGCCGCAGCGAAGCATCGGTTCGAGGGGGACGGCGTCGGCGGTCCTTTCACCCTGACGGAACTCCCCGTCCGTCTCGGTCCCGGTTCCGGTCACGTCGTACGTCTCGCCCGCGGCGGCGGCGCGCACCACGGTCATCCGGTTCTCGGTGAGCGTTCCCGTCTTGTCGGTGACGATGGTGTCGACGGCGCCGAGGCTCTCGACGACGGGCAGGCGCCTGACGAGGGCGTTCTTCTCGACCATCCGCCGCGACCCGAGCGCCAGGGTGAGCGTGACGACGGCGGGCAACCCCTCCGGGACGGCCGCGACGGCGAGGGTGACGCCGACGAGGAGCACGGAGAGCGGACTGGCGGCGGTCAACAGCAGTTGGACGGCGGCGACGAGGGCGATGAGGCCGACGACGCCGTACCCGATGCGCGTGCCGAGGTGGTCGACCTCCGCCTGAAACGACGTCTCCTGTTCCTCGGCCGCCTCCATCTGCGTGGCGATGCCGCCCACCTCCGTGTCCATCCCCGTCGCGACGACGACGGCCGTCGCCTGCCCCTCGACCGCCGAGGTGTTCATGTACACCATGTTCGACCGCTCGGCCAGCGGCGCGTCGGCGTCGAGCGGTTCGGCCGACTTCTCGACGGCGGCGCTCTCGCCGGTGAGCGCCGACTCGTCCGTCTTGAGGCCGGCCGCCTCGACCACCCGCGCGTCGGCGGGCACCGCGTCCCCGCCCTCTAAGAACACCACGTCGCCGGGGACGACGGCCGTCGAGTCGACGGTCACCTTCTCGCCGTCGCGCAGGACGGTGGCCACGGGCGAGGATAGCTCTCGGAGCGCCTCGATGGACTTCTCGGCCCGGTAGTCCTGCACGAACCCGAACACGCCGTTGGCGAGGAGGATGAGGAGGATGAGCGCCGCGTCGGTGTAGTTCGCCTCGGCGCCCGGGAGCAGGCCGACGCCGAGCGAGAGCAGGGCCGCGAGCACGAGGATGTAGACGAGGACGTCCCGGAACTGTGCGAGGAATATCTCCACGAGGGAGATACTCTCGGACTGGCGTATCTCGTTCGGACCGTGCGCGTCGAGGCGGGCGGCGGCCTCCTCGCCACTCAGCCCCGCCGTCGAGGAGTCCACCCGCTCGAAGACGCGTTCGGCTGAATCGCCGTGCCACTCGCTCCCCCGCGGGTCGTCGGCGACCGCTTCGGTGGCGGCGTCCGCGGTCATCGTCGGCGCGGCGGTTCGAGCGGAGCGTCCCGGAGGCGAGGCATGGTCGTACTACGAGGCCTACCCCAAGAACCTGTGGCGCACGTCGTCGCAGACGCGGCGGTCCGTCGTTCTCGCTCGGCGGGAACGACGGCCGCCAGTCATGCGCTCGGGGGCCGTAGTCGTTGTCGAGAGCGATTCGCTCCCGAGGCTACGACGATGGACGACAACGCAGCGCACGACGCCGAGAAACGCCCGCCGAGAGAAACGGGTCCCGACCGGCCGCCGCGACTGGCGGCCGAGATAGTCCTCCCGCGGGACGGACCGGCCGAGTGCACGCTGTTTCCGCCCGACCTCGTCGGCTTCGAGCGCACGACGACGTGGATAACCGCCGAGGAGGGGTCGTTCGTCAGCCTGACCGACATGGCGTGAGCGACGCCTGTCTCTCGGGTACCGACCGGCCGAACTCAGAGCAGATGTACTATGACTATGACGGAGACGCCGATGACGACGGCCCAGAACCCGGCGGGACCGACCTCGAAGTCGGACGGCGACTCCGTCGCTAGTTTCCATCCCGACACCGCGACCAGTAGCGCACCGGCGGCGCCCTGCACCGCGATCGGAACGCCCCATCCCTGTTCCGTTCCCATTCGGACCGCGTCCGTCCCCGCCGTCCCGCCCCAGAGCGCGAGGAACCCGTAGTAAACGTACATCCGTTCCATCCTGTCCGTATGTAGTCATACCAGTGACAAATATCTGCCTTTTCTTGGACCGAAGTGGCTTTGTTCTGTATATAAACACATATAGGATATAATAGAATCATATGTGGGGGTTTAAATTCCATCCAAAAGATATTCTGTCTATAAACGGGAAGGTAGAATCTAAATTCTCTCTGTTTGTGATTCTACTCGTCTTTGTAGGACTATTTACTCACCATTCGGCGATACTTCCGTCCTCGTGGTGCCAAACGGGGTTGTACCAGTTCACGTCGGTCTGCGCCTTCTCGCGGATGTACTCCTCGTCGGGTTCGATGCCGAGTCCGGGTCCGGTCGGACGCTCGACGTAGCCGTCCTCGAACCCGAACGCCTCGGGGTCTTCGAGCAGAGCGAGCCGTTGGCTCGACCCCGGGTCGTGCAGTTCGAGGTCCTGCTCCTGCAGGACGAGGTTCTGCGAGCAGAACGCCACCTGCAGGCTGGCGGCGAAGGCGACGGGGCCGAGCGGGCAGTGCGGGACGACGGCCACGTCGAACGCCTCGGCCATCGACGCGAGTTTCCGCATCTCGCTGATTCCCCCGACGTGCGTCACGTCGGGCTGGATGACCGAGACGGCGTCCTCGACGAACAGCGGTTTGAACTCCCAGCGGGAGTACAACCGCTCGCCCGTGGCGATGGGAATGCTCGTCCGACTGTTGATGCGGTCGAACCCGTCCAACTGCTCGGGGAGCAGCGGTTGGTCGACGAACATCAGGTCGTGCGGTTCGAGCCGGTCGAGCAGTTTCGCGGCCATCGGTTTCGACACCCGACCGTGGAAGTCGAGCCCGACCAGCGCCTCGTCGCCGACGGCGTCGCGGATGGCCGCCACTCGGTCGACGACGCCGTCGACGACGGCGGGCGTCTCCAGCGGGCGGAACTCCCGCGGGTAGTTGAGCTTGAACGCCCGATAGCCCCGTTCGCGGCTCTGTGCAGCCATCTCGACGACGTCGTCGACGCTGTCGCCGCCGACCCACTGGTGGACCATGAGTCGGTCGCGGACGTGCCCGCCCAACAGGTCGTGCACCGGCACGCCGTGGTGGCGGCCCTTGATGTCCCAGAGCGCCTGGTCGACGCCGGCGAGCGCGCTCATCAGGATGGGCCCGCCGCGGAAGTAGCCGCTCTGGTAGAGCTTCCGCCAGTGGTAGTCGATGCGCAGCGGGTCGGCCCCCACGAGGTAGCCCTCTACCAGTTCCGACACCGCCGTTCGGACGGTTTCGAGGCGTCCCTGAACTATCGGCTCCCCCCACCCGACCGTCCCCTCGTCCGTCTCCAGTTTGAGCAGCAGCCACCGCGGCGGAACGGCGAACAGCTCGTACCCGGTAATTTTCATGAATCCACATCCCCCCGCGACCACTTGAAGTGACGGGGAGACTGTCGGCGCGGCGACACGCCGACGCCGTCGGACGGCGTTCGGCCGTGCGCGCGGCGCGACCGAGGGTGAGGTTTAACACCGTGGGGAGTGATGGCAGACTGACGCATGAGCGTACTCGAACGCCTCTCCCTCGAAGGAGAGACGGCTATCGTCACCGGCGCGGCGCAGGGACTCGGCAAACAGATGGCCACCGGCCTCACGCAGATGGGCGCGGACGTCGCCATCGCGGACCTCAACGTCGAGAAGGCGGAGGAGACGGCCGCCGAACTCGACGGCGAGACGACGGTGGTCGCCGTCCCCGTCGACGTCACCGACGAGGCGTCCGTCGAAGCGATGGTCGAGGAGGTGGAGGACCGCCTCGGCCCGATAGACGTGCTGGTGAACAACGCCGGCATCGTCGAGAACTCCCCCGCCGAGGAGACGAGCATCGAGTCGTGGCGGCGCGTCGTCGCGGTCAACCTCGACGGCGTCTTCCTCTGTGCGAAGCACGTCGGCCGGCGGATGCTCGAACGCGGCGAGGGTCGCATCGTCAACATCGCGTCGATGTCCGGGTTCGACGTGAACGTCCCGCAGAAGCAGGCCAGCTACAACACGACGAAGGCGGGCGTTTCGATGCTAACGAAGTCGCTCGCCGTCGAGTGGGGCGACCGCGGGGTGCGCGTCAACGCCATCGCGCCGGGGTACATGCGGACGGAACTCGTCGACGAGGTGCTCGCGGCGAACCCGGAGATGGAGGCGGAGTGGGTCGAGAACACGCCGATGGAACGGCTCGGCCGCCCGGAGGAACTCCGCGAACTCGTCGTCTACCTCGCTTCCGACGCCTCCTCGTACATGACGGGGTCGACCGTCTCGATGGACGGCGGCTACACGGCCCGGTAACGCTTTCCGCCCGAACTCACGCGGCTTCGAGTTCGGCCAACCGCTCCTTCTCTCGCTCCCACTCCTCGGGGTTCGCCGGTTCGTACGTCCGCGTCTCGAACTCGGCCTCGACGAGTCGACGCCCGGCGTCGACGCTCGGAAGCGTCCCCGACGCCACCGCCTGCGTCAGGACGTTGCCGACGGCCGTCGCCTCCACCGGACCGGCGGTCACGGGCCGCCCCGTCGCGTCGGCTAGCAGCCGACAGAATAGCTCGTTCCGGACGCCGCCGCCCCCGAGGTGAATCCGCCGGAGCGGTTCCGCCGTGACGGCGTCCAACTCGTCGAGGACGAGCGCCGTCTTCGTCACCAGTCCGTCGAGGAGACACCGGACGACTTCGCCCCTCCCCTCGGGAACGGGCTGATCCGTCTCGCGACAGAACGCGCGCACCTGGGCGGGCATCGGTTCGTCGATGCGGAAGTCGCCGGCGTCGGGGACGACCAGCGCCGCCCGAGGGTCCGCCTCCGCCGCCGCCGCGAGTAAGCTCTCGTAGTCGGCGTCCTCGCCCGCCTCCCGCCACGCCTGCCGGCACTCCTCGAGCAGGAAGAAGCCGTCCACGTTCTTCAGGAGGCGAACGGTGCCGTCGGCGCCCAACTCGTTCGAGAGCCCGTTCTCGTAGGCGGCGTCCGTGCGCACCGGGTCGTCGCGCTCGCAGCCGAGGATGAACCACGACCCCGTGCTGAGGAAGGCGGCGTCGTCGGTCAGGGGCAACCCGGCGACGGCCGAGGCGGTGTCGTGGCTCGCCGGCGTCAGGAGTTCGGGCGTTCCGGCCAGTCCGGCGGCCGCGTCGTCGTCGAGGGTACCGAGTCGCGCCCCCGGTTCCTCCAGCGTCGGGAGGAGGTCGACCGGGAGGGAGAGGTCTTCGAGGAGGTCCGTCGCCCACGCGCGCCGCCCGGGGTCGACCATCTGCGAGGAGGAGGCGACGGTCACCTCCCCCGCCGCGCGGCCGCCGAGCAGCGTCGAGAGCAGTTGCGGCGTCATCAGCAGTCGGTCGGCCCGTTCGAGCAGTTCCGGCTCCTCGCGGGCGAGCGTGTACAACTGCCAGAGCGTATTCGGCGTGTTCCAGTTGGTGACGCCAGACGCCTCGAACAGGCGGCGTTTCCCGACCGCCTCGAACAGTTCCTCGCGCCGCGCCGCCGACTCGGGGTCGCGGTAGGAGACGGGGTTCCGCAGCACCTCGCCGTCCGCGAGGAGGCCGAAGTCGAGCCCCCACGTGTCGATACCGACGGTGTCGAGGGGGCCCGCCGCCGCCTCGTCGGCGGCCTCGATTCCCCGCACCATCCGCTCGCGCAGGGCGTCGAGATCCCAGACGTACCGCCCGTCGCGCTCGACGGGCCGGTTCTCGAAGCGGTGCACCTCGCGCACGTCGAACGCCGACTCGGTCACGGTCCCGAGGTGGACGGTTCCGCCGCTGGCGCCGATGTCTATCGCGACGTGTCTCATCTCCTACCCCCTCACTGCCCGTAGGCGTCCAGTTTCTCGGCCAGTCGGTCCATCTCCTCGTCCGGAAGCACCTCCGGGTCGCCGACGGCGCGGGCCTGGTGGTGGATGCGCGCGCAGAACTCCACCATCTGCGCGACGGTGTAGGCGTCCTCCAGTGACGCGTCGGCCGTCAGGACGCCGTGGTTCCGGAGCAGCGTCGCGCTGACCTCCTCGCCGAGGGCGTCGACGGCCGCCTCGCCTATCTCCGGCGTCGCGTGCGTCTCGTAGCGCGTCACCGGCACCTCCGACCCGGCGAACGCCAGCAGGTAGTGCGACGCCGGAATCGGCTCGCCCAGCGAGGCGAACGTCGTCGCGTACGGGGAGTGCGTGTGGACGACGCCGCCCACGTCCGGCCGCGCCTCGTAGACGGCCAGGTGCATCGGCAGTTCCGACGACGGTTCGATATCGCCCTCCAGGACGGTGCCGTCGGTTCGGACGACGGGCACGTCCGTCGGTTCGATGTCCTCGTAGGGGACCCCCGAGGGGCTGATGGCGATGCGGTCCTCGCCGACGCGGGCGCTCAGGTTTCCGCCGGTGCCGGTGGTCAGGTCGTCCGCCAGCAGTTGCCGACCGTACTCGCAGATGGTGCGTCTGACGTCGCGGTCGCTCGTCTCTGATTCGGACACGGTGCGATACTCGATAGCGCGGAATAAAGGCTCTTCGGTCGGGAGAGTGTCTCTCGGACGATGTACGCGGCGCTCGAAGGCCGACGTGGCCGGCGTCGCGGAACTGCGACCGCGGCCGCACTCCCTCGCGACCGAGTTACGTCGACCCCTGCGCCGTCTGCATCCGCTCGTCCAGCGCGACGCGCGCCTCGTCGTCGAGTCGGCGCTGGTGGATGGTCTCGCCCGTCTCGGCGTCGAACAGGTGGACGTCCTCGTCGGGAATCTTCACGCCGACGGTCTCTCCCTCCCGTATCGGGCGCTGGCCGTCCGCCTCCACGACGAACGTCTCCTCGCGGTCCCCGCGCGTCGGGCGGAGGTAGACGTACGAGATGCTGCCCATCGGTTCGACGACGTCCACGGCGGCCTCGAACTCGCAGTCGGCGCCGGCGTCGTCGCGGAGCGTCACGTCCTCGGGGCGGGCGCCGAGGACGACGGCGTTCCGGTCGCCCACCGACGGCTGCATCCGCTCGGTCAGGTCGTAATCGAACCCGTCGGCGCGGAGCGTCCCGCCGTCGACGCGTCCCTCGAAGAAGTTCATCGACGGCGACCCGAGGAAGCCGGCGACGAAGCGGTTCGCCGGGCGGTAGAAACACTCCAGCGGTGTGCCCACCTGCTGGAGTTCGCCGTAGTTGAGCACGACCAGTCGGTCGCCCATCGTCATCGCCTCCGTCTGGTCGTGCGTGACGTACAGCGTCGTCACGCCGAGGTCCTGCTGGAGGCGGTTTATCTCGGTGCGCATCTCCGTCCGGAGCTTCGCGTCCAAGTTCGAGAGCGGTTCGTCCATCAGGAACACGTTCGGGTCGCGGACGATGGAGCGGCCGAGGGCGACTCGCTGCTGCTGGCCGCCGGAGAGTTCGCCGGGCGTATCGTCCAGCAGATTTCCGATACCCATCATCTCGGCGGTGTCGGTGACCGTCCGCGCTATCTCGTCGTCGTCCATGTCGGTCGACATCTTCAGCCCGAACGACATGTTCTCCTCGACGGTCATGTTCGGGTACAGCGCGTAGTTCTGGAACACCATCGCGATGTCGCGGGCGCGCGGCCCGAGTTCGTTGACGACGGTGTCGCCGATGACGACGTCGCCCTCGCTCTGCTGTTCGAGTCCGGCCACCATCCGCAGGAGCGTCGACTTCCCGCTTCCCGAGGGGCCGACGAAGACGACGAACTCGCCGTCGTCGATATCCAGTGACACGTCGTCGACGGCGACGACGGCGTTATCTTCCGCTCCGAAGCGTTTCGTGACGTTGTCGATGGTGATTCCTGCCATTATCGTCTCTCCAGGGTGCGGCGGTTCGCCCCCGCCGTGCGGGCTCGGTTCGCGCGCGGTTCGGCTCGGCCGGTCGACGTTCCTCCGTTCATTCTTTGATCACCACGCCGAAGCTGAGTCCCGCGGCGAGGTACTTGTTGACCGCGACGACGAACACCAACACCGGCAGGATGACCGCCGTGGAGGCCGCCGCGAGCAGACCCCACTCTATCTGGCGGACGCCGATGAACTGGTACACCTGCATCGACACCGTCACCGCGCGGTTGTTCGTCAGCACGAGGCCGAACAGGAGCTCTATCCACGCGAAGATGAAGCTGATGATGGCGACGGAGAAGATGCCGGGTTTGGCCGCCGGGAGGACCACCTTGCGGAAGCCTTGGAACCGCGTCGCGCCGTCGACGCGCGCGGCCTCCTCCAGCGCCTCCGGGATGCCGTCGAAGAACGCCTTCATCACCCACACGACCAGCGAGATGTTGATGGTGACGTACATGAATATCATCCCGATTCGGGTGTCGTAGAGGTTCAGCGACCGGAAGATGACGAAGAACGGGATGACGACGGCGATGGGCGGGAGCATCCGCGAGGAGAGTATCCACACGAGCACGTCCCGCTGTTTCGGGATGTCGTACCGCGAGAGGACGTACGCCGCCGGGACGCCGATGAGCAACACGAGAATCACCGACGCCGTGACCATGAACAGGCTGTTGGCGAACGCCGCGATGAAACTCGACTCCTGGACGAGTCGCAGGTAGTTGAACACCGTCGGAAGGAACACCCAGTCCGGCGGCAGCGAGATGGCCTCCCGCGGCGGCTTCAGCGACATGGAGACGATCCAGTACAGCGGAAACAGCACGACGACGGTCCACAGGAGGAGCGCGGCGTGGCGGCCGACGGCGGCGAGTCGGTTCCGCGTGTCCTTCGAGAACCGCCGCGAGGGGCGCGTGGGTTCGCCGCTCGCGCCCGGGTTCGCGTCCACGTCGGTCTTCATCTCCGAACCCGCATCCGAGGTCGCCATCAGTCCCACACCCCGTCGAAGCCGACCTTGGCGATGAGGACGTTACACAACGCGACGATGCCGACGAGGTAGACGATGGCGATGGCGCTGGCGACGCCGAGGTCCACGAACTTGAACCCCTGCTCGAAGATGTTGATGCTCACCAACTGCGTCGCCGTCCCCGGCCCCCCGCGCGTGAGGCTGAACACCAGCCCGAACGTCCGGAACAGGTCGATGAGGCGGATGAGGATGGCGACGAACAGCACGGGCTTCATGTAGGGGACGACGACGTGAACGTAGCGACGCCACAGGGGCGCGCCGTCCACCTTCGCCGCCTCCACCAGCGTGTCCGGCACCGACGAGAGGCCGGCGTAGAAGATGATGAACATGAACGGCGTCCAGTTCCACGTGTCGACGAGGATGATGGTCAAAAGCGGCAGGTCGCTCAGGAAGTTCGGCGCGACGAACGGCGTGTACGTCGCGATGAGGTAGGGGACGACGCCGACTTCGGAGTTCAGCATGATGCGGAAGATGGTCGCCAGCGACACCGGCGCGACGGCCATCGGCAGGATGAACGCGACGCGGTAGAACGCCTGCATCCGGTCGGACTTCACGCCCGTCACCAGGGCGGCGAGGACGAACCCGAACGCCGTCTCCAAGGCGAGCGACCCGCCGACGAACGCGAGGGTGACGCCGAACGAGTGCAGGGCGCCGGCGCTCGTGAACGCCGCTCGGAAGTTGCTCAGCCCGGCGAACGTCCCCATCGTCGCGGGGTTCGTGAGTTCGTAGTGGACGAGGCTGAGATAGAGGTCGTAGACGCCGGGGAAGACGGTGATGAGGAGCATCACCAGCACCATCGGCGTCATGAACCAGTACGGGAGGTACTCGTTCCACAACTCCTTGGCCCGCGCGAGGTTCGAGGTGGTCGCCGTCTTCGTCTCGGTGAGCGTGCTCATTGGAACGTCTGCTGGGCTTTCTCGGCGGCGCGTTTCATCGCGGCTTCGGGCGACTTCGTCCCCGCGATGGCCTTCTGGAGTTCCTCGGAGTACTTCTGACCCCACTCGGGGTACTTACGGTCGAACGGGTCCGGCTTGGCCACCTCCAGCGACTCGAGCGACACCTGCGCGAACTTCTCGCCGACACGCGAGCGGAACTCGTCGTTCTCCCAGACGGAGCGACGCACGGAGAACGCCGCGTCGCTCTCCAGGTGCATCCACGTGTTCGTCGGTTCGGACGTCGCCCACAGCATGAACAGGAACGCCTGCTTCGAGTTCTTGGCGTTCTTCGAGGAGGCGATCTGCCAGGAGTAGGCGTTCGGGCCGAACTGGCCGCTCTCCGGCGCGGGCACCCGCGCTATCTCGACGTTATCCGCCACGTCCGAGGAACTCGAATCGATCAGGTTCGGCCAGAACAGGTTGGCGTCCGAGACGATGTGGCCGGCCCGCCCCGACTGCATCGTCGAGAGCACGTCCGACCACGTCTGACTCGACGCTCCGTCGGGACCGTACTCGCGCAGAAGGTTCACGTACCACTGCGCCGCCGCGATCGCCCCGTCGGTGTCGAGTCCGGAGTCCTTCGGGTAGTTCTCCCAGAGTTCGGCGCCGTGTTCGCGGAGGAACGTGTTCAGGACGTAGATGTTCATCCCGTAGCCCTTCTGCCCTCGCCCGACGGTGCCGACGACGTCGGACTCCTCCTCGTGGATGGTCTTCGCGTTCTCCCGGAACCCCTCGAGGGTCGTCGCCACCTCCAGTCCGTGCTTTTCGTAGAGGTCCGTCCGGTAGAACTGCGTCTGCACCTCGACGGTGATGGGCATCCCCGTCCACGTGTCGCTGTAGCCCCCGCCGTGGGCCTGCCACGTCGTCGCCTCGAACAGGTCGTCCGGCTTGTACCACTGCTCGTCGTACAGGCTCCCGTCGTCGAAGTACGGGTCGAGCGGTTGGAGCCAGCCCGATTCGGCGAACTGGTTGACGACCTGGTCGAGGAAGAACACGTCGAACTTCCCCGCGCCGGTGCTCACGTCGGTCAGCCGCTTGGTCCGGAACTGCTGTTCGGGCAGGATGTTCCACACCACGTCGATACCCGTCAGTTCCTCGAAGACCGGTATCGCGGGTTTGATCGAGGACACCCACGGGTGGTTGACCGCGCCGATGTTGATGGTGGTGCCCTCGAACTGCTTCCAGTCGATGTCCGCGCCCGTGTACTCGTCGAGCGGAACGGCGAGTTCGTCCGACCCGCCGCCGGACTCGCCCGTTCCAGTGCTCCCGGACGTTTCGCTGCTCCCGCCGGACTGCATGCTGCCCCGCGTGCAGCCCGCGAGTCCGCCGAGCGCGCCGATACCTACCGCTCTGAGGAGGTTTCGCCTCGTGTGTTCGCTTGGCATGCTTGTCGGCCTCGTCCTCCCCCAAATCATCCATGATTAATAAAATTACTCCTCAGCGGCTGACTCTCGCGGCCGGACGCGGGTTCGACCGCGGACGTGAGAGCGACTGTCCGACCCGATTCCGCGGGTTCGGTGCATCCCCGTGGCAAGATTTTAATACGGTCTTCCGGTACATACGGGCCGGACCGGGAGAGAGAGTCCCGTCCGAGGAGACTCGAACTCGCGGCCGACCGAACCCACCATGAACGACTGTCACTCCCCACGACCCGCATCGCGCACCGACTCTCGACGAGGGACCGACCGATGATGCGGACGGCGACGCTGACGGACGTCGGCGAAATCGCGGTCCGAGAGCGGGAACGACCCGAACCGGCGGCGGACGAGGTGCTCGTCCGCGTCGGCGCCTGCGGCGTCTGCATGACCGACTACCACATGTACCACGGCTCCTTCGCCGTCGAGACGCCCCTCGTGTTGGGACACGAGAGCGCCGGCGAAGTCGTCGACGCCGGCGACGGCGTGACCGGCGTGGAGACGGGCGACCGGGTCGCCATCAACCCGACCATCCCCTGTACGACCTGCTCGTACTGCAAGCGCGGCGAGACGCACCTCTGCGAGAACAACACCAGCGTCGGCGGCGCCGGCGACACCATCCTCGACGGCGCGTTCGCCGAGTACGTGGCGGTCCCCGCGATAAGCGTCGAACCCATCGGCGAGATGTCGTTCGAGCGGGCCGCCCTCGCCGAACCGCTGGCTTGCTGCATGCACGGCGTGGACCAGACGGACCTCGAACCCGGCGACAGCGTCGCCATCATCGGCGCCGGTCCCATCGGCCTCCTCCTCCTCCAGGCGTTCCGCAACGCCGGCGCCGCGCCGATCGTCGTCTCCGAACCCGACGACGAACGCCGCGAACTCGCGGCCGAACTGGGCGCCGACGCGGTGGTCGACCCCGACGAGGACGACCCGACGACGGTCGTTCCGGCGGCCGCCGACGGTCCCGTCGACGTGGGCGTCGAGGCCATCGGCCTCGTCCCGACCATCGAACAGGCCAACGAGGTGACCGCGAAGGGCGGGTCGACGCTCATCTTCGGCGTTCCGGACCAGGAGGCGACCCTGGAGGTCAGCCCGTTCGACGTGTTCTTCGACGAAGTCGGCTATCGGGGCTCCTACTCGCTCACCGCGGCCGACTTCGAGCGCGCCGTAACGATGCTCCGGTACGACCGCGTCGACGCCGAGACGCTCGTGACCTCCACGATCGGTCTCGGAGACCTCCCCGCGGCGTTCGACCGCATGGAGAACGCCGAGGGACTGAAGAACGTCGTCGTCCCCGGGGACGACTGAGACCCCTTCTCGACGGCTTTCGACGCGATTGTCGACTTTCTTCGACCGCTCTCGACTGACGAGATCGTCCCGGCAGAGCGCCTCTCGTTCTTCAGAGCTGAACGAATTACTTTCAATGTATACAGAGAGGAAATAACTGATACTTCATGGTCGTTAATGCACTTCGTGGCGCGAAATTGGTACGCGAGCCGAACTGTCGTTCTGCTCTCGTGAACAGCTATTTCACGGAGGAGGGCGTAGGAGACGTCGAGATGTCCCACGAATCGGAGTACACCGTCGAGGCGACGAAGACGTCGCTGACCCTCTTAGAAGCGCTCGTCGACGCCGACGCTCCGATGGGCGTCACGCCCCTCGCCGAGCGAGTGGGTTCGTCGAAGAGCGTCGTCCACAATCACCTCTCGACGCTCCGGACGTGCGGGTACGTGACGAAGGAGGGCGACGCGTACCGGCCGTCGCTCCGAACGCTCAACCTGGGGGTGCGAACGCGGGAGCGGTCGGCCGTCTACCGGGTCGCCGCGCCGAGTCTGGACAACCTCGCGGCCGCCACGGGCGAGACGGCGGTCCTCTTCGTCGCCGAGGAGAGGTGGGGCGTCCCCGCCTACGTCGCCGAGCGGCCGAGCGGTCGGCGGCCCGCCTTCGAGGAGGGGGACCGTTTCCCTCTGTCGGCGACGGCGCCCGGCAAGTCGATACTCGCCTCGCTCTCGGAGGACCGCGTCGCGGAGGTCCTCGACGCGACGGAACTCCCCGCCGACACCGACGTGGACGAACTGCGGCGGGAGATCCGCCGCATCCGGGACGACGGAGTGGCGTTCTGCAGAGAAGAACAGTTCGAGGGCGTCGTCGGCGTCGCGGCACCCATCGAGTCTGGGGCGGACCGCACCCCCGCCGCGCTGAGCGTCTACGGACCTTCGGACCGTCTGCGGGGGCGGCACCTCGAAGAGGACGTTACGGGACAGGTGCTCAGCACCGCCAAATCGATACAAGTAGAGCTCGCGAGTGAATGAATGCTCTCGCATTACGAACATAGACTTGTAATGTACCGGCTCCGCCGCTCGAAGCATCGTCACAGTTGTACCGCTGTAAGGGTCGAACGGGGATTGAACGACCTTCCGTCCGCGTACGCCGTCCGGTGGACATGGTTCAACGTTGAGGTCCCGCTCACAGTTCGGGATTTTGCAGAACTGAAATGGATATAATAGGTCTCTATCCAATTTTATAGAGACAGATATCGAGTAGTATAATCAAGAGCTACAAAATAGATACAATCAGCCGAACTCCGAATATATTCGGGCCGTATTCGAACCCGAGTACCGCTATCTCCGCTCTCGGGCGAGGCCCGACCGCGCTGCGGCTCTCGATTCGGAGCGGTACGAAAAATCGCCGCGGCGTCGGGATTCGTCAGTCCGACGAGGATCCGAAGACGTTCGGAACGTCCGCGTCGCGGCGTTCCGAGAGGTAGTACGCGGTGACGAACAGCGCCAGGACGCCCACGGGCAGGAGCAGGATGGGCCCGCTGAATCCGTACCCGGTGGCGAGGAACAGCAGCGTCGCCACCGCCCCGCAGAGCACGGCGTAGGGAATCTGCGTGTTCACGTGGTCGACGTGGTCGGCGCCGGCGAACATCGACGACAGCACCGTCGTGTCGCTGATGGGCGAGCAGTGGTCGCCGAACAGCGACCCCGTGAGGATGGCGCCGATGGCGCCCGGAAGCGGCGCGCCGAGTTGGAACGCCAGCGGCACCGCCACGGGGAACATGATGCCCATCGTCCCCCACGAGGTGCCGATGGAGAAGGAGACGATGGCCGCGGCGACGAACACGATGGCCGGCAGCAGCGGCGCGGTGATGACGCCCTCCGCGATGCTGACGACGAACGGTCCGACGCCGAGCGTCTCGCTGACGCCGCCGATGGTCCACGCCAGCGTGAGGACGGCCACCGGAAACATCACCATCTTGAACCCCTCGAACATGGAGTCGCTCACCGCTTCGAGTTCCACGCGGGCGTGTCCGACGAGGATGGCGAGCAGCAGCGCGCAGGCCGAGAAGACGCCCCACAGGATGGCGTCGGCGGTGGCCGCGTCTCGCAGCGCCTGGTTGGGCGCCGCACCCGGCCATCCGCCCGAGTACAGCAGCCCGAACCCGGTGACGGCGACCAGGGCGACGATGGGTGCGGCGAAGTACCACCAGCGCGAGTCGACGTGGTCGGGCGTGACGATGTCCTCCTCGCGCGTCTCGATGAGGGGGTCGGCGTCGTCCGCGAGCACCTTCCCCTCCTCCTTCGCGCGCTTCTCGGCGCGCTTCATCGGCCCGAAGTTCCACCCCATGCCGACGAGGATGAACACCAGCGCGATTGCGAGGAGGCTGTAGAAGCGGTACGGGATGCTCTGGAGGAACACCACGAACGCGCTCTGGTCGATGCCGAGCGAGGAGAACTGGTCGCGGATGAGCCCCACCTCGAACCCGACCCACGTCGAGACGACGGCGATGCTCACGACCGGCGAGGTGGTCGAGTCGAGCAGGTACGCGAGTTTCTCGCGGCTGATGTCGAACTGGTCGGTGATGGGCCGCATCACCGACCCCGTTATCATCGTGCTCGCGTAGGAGTCGACGAAGATGAGCATCCCGAGGAGGCCCGTCCCCACCTCGGCCTGCCTCCTGGTCTTGATGCGGTCGATGATGCGCTCCGCGAGCGCTTTCATCCCGCCCGAGAGGAATATCATCCCGAGCATCGCACCCGAGAGGAACGTGAACAGCAGGAGTTTGCTGTTGAACGGCGTGATGAGGCTGTTGATGACCAACTGGAGCGAGTGGGCCATTCCCCCGATGGGGTTCCACCCGACCAGTATGGTCGCGCCGATCCAGATTCCGGTGAACAACGAGAGGAGCACCTGCCGGCTCACCAGCGTCAGCACGATGGCGAACAACGCCGGGAGCAGACTGATGGCTCCGTACGTCTCTGCGGGCATGACAGCCCGACTCTCGTCTCCGGTCTGTTAAGTTTTATCGCCGAGACCCGCGAAATTGTAAAATTAGGTTCGTATCTTCGGACAGAAAAATATGTCCGAACGCGAGACATCACGACCCGCTCGGCGACTCGCCCCGTCCGGGGAGGCGACGCGCCGCGGTACCTAAATCCCAGAGGGCGCCACGTCTCGAACCTCGCGGAACGCCCCCTGCACGACTTCGGACAGCGCCGGGTGGACGTGTATCGTCTCAGCTACCGTCTTCGCGTCCGCGCCCGCGGCGACGGCGGTGCTCACCTCGTGGACGAGCATCGACGCGTGCGGGCCGACGACGTGGAACCCGAGCACTTCGCCGTCGTCCGCGACGAGCGCCTTCGCGAACCCGTCCCCGGGGAGCACGGACCCGAGCGCGGTATCGTCGTAATCGTACCTGCCCGCCTCGTAGCCGCCGTCTATCTCCTCTTCCGTCTTTCCGAGGCTCCCGACCTGCGGCGACCCGAAGACGGCGTGAGCCATCCCCGGATACGACACCGCCGACCGCGACTCGCCGAGGAGGCTCTCGACGACGTGTTCGGCCTCCTTGTCGCCGGAGTGTTTGAACATGTAGTTGCCCGCGATGTCGCCGATGGCGTAGACGCCGTCGACCGAGGTTTCGAGGTACTCGTCCGTCTCGACGAACCCGTCCTCGTCGGTGTCGAGTCCGGCCGCGGAGACGTTCCAGCGGTCGGTGTTGGGCCGCCGACCCGTCGCCAACAGCACCTCGTCGCCCGCGAGTTCGATGCGGCCGTCGCCGTTCTCGCCGTTTCCGTCGCCGTCGCCGTTCTCGCCCTCCTCGGACTCCGCGACGACGACGGTCTCCTCGCCGTCCTCGCGGAGTTCCGTCACCTCGCGACCGAGGTGGAGTTCGTGCTTCTCCTCGTACGCCTCGGTCAGCCGTTCGGCCACCTCGCGGTCCTCTCGCCCGAGGAGGACGTTCCCGCGGCCGACGACGGCCACGTCGGTTCCGAGGGCGCCGAACAGGTGCGCCATCTCGACGGCGATGTAGCCGCCGCCGGCGACGACGAGGCGGTCCGGCAACTCCCTCAACCGAAGCGCCTCGTCGCTGGTGAGGAAGTCCGCCTCGTCGGTGCCGTCGATGGAGTCGGGAACGACCGGTCGCGACCCGCCCGCGAGGACGATTCGCTCGGCGGTCAGTTCCGCCGTACTGTCCCCCTCCCCGCTTTCACCCTCGGCATCGACCTCGACCGTCCGCTCGCCGACGAACCGCCCTTCGGTCTGGTAGAAATCGATACGCTCGTGCTCGCGGGCGCGTTCGGCCTTCTCCTCGGCTTCCGCGGTCACCTCTCCGATGACCTCGTCGACGATGTCGCCGAAGGCGACGCCGTCCAGCGACGCGTCGAGACCGAGCGAGTCGGCGTTCGTAATCGTCTCGGCCGCGTCGGCCCGGTGGATGAGCTTCTTCGAGGGGTTGCAACCGCGGTTGAGGCAGGTGCCGCCGAGTCTGTCGCGTTCGACGAGCGCGACGTCCAGTCCGCCGTCTGCGGCCGCCGCCGCCACGATGTTTCCGGTTCCGCCGCCGAGGACGATGAGGTCGTACTCGCGCATCGTCGGCGGTACGGACACGAGCGTGAAAAGGGGTCTTGCCGGCCTCCCGACAAGGGGGGTCCGCGGTCGCGCGCCGGACTCCCGACGCTTGAACCACTTGGATATACAGCCCTGTCGCCTTCGGCCGCGTGCCCCCGAGTGCTGACAATGAGCGGTCAGACTCCCTCCTCGAACCGGTCGCTGGAGACGGCCGACGGCGTGACCCGTCGGTCGCTCCTCTCGGCGGGCGTGTTCGGCTTCGGCTTCAGCGGCCTCATCGACGTGCTCGTGCTCCACCTCGTCCTCCAGTGGCACCACCTCCTCTCGGGTATCTACCCGCAGACGACGATGGCCGGCCTCCGGACGAACATCCTCGCCGACGGTCTGTTCTCCGTCGCGATGCTCGTCGTCGCGTGCGTCGGCGCCGGCCTCCTCTGGCAGTCCGAACGCCGGACCGACGTCCCCCTCGCCCTCCGACCGGTGGCCGGCGCGGCGATTATCGGCCTCGGCGCCTTCGACCTGTACGACGTGGTGGTCGACCACGTCCTCCTCGGCCTCCACCAACCGCTCTCGCAGGGCGGACAGTACAACCCTCACTGGGCCGCCGTGAGCCTCCTCATCCTCGGAGCCGGCTACTACATCTATCGGACGGGCGTGAAACGGCAGACCGAAGCCGCGACGGAGACGGCGTGACTGCGGCCCTCGCGCCCGCCGTACTCCCGGCGTCCGTCACCCTCTCGGCGCTCGTCGTCCCCGCGCCGCTTCACGGTGGGGCGGCCGCTCCGGCGTCGACGCCGATTCCGCACTGGTCGGTGCTCCTCGTCGCCGTCCTCGGCCTCTGGGTCGTCATCGCGGCCGGCGTGCTGGTCTGCGACAGACTGCTCGCGCGGGCCGGGGCGGCGGCGTAGGTGGCTACCGCTCGACGGTGACGGAGACGCCGAGCGGTTCGTAGGCGTTGTTTCCGTACCCCTTCTGATTCCACGGGTAGCGGTCGCCTTCGATGCCGCGTAACCCCTCTTCCGGGTCCGAGACCGTCGCGGGTTGCGTCCGTCCGCGGTCGTCCGTCGCGCGCGAGACGACGGTGTGCTCGCCGGGGTCGGCGTCCCAGACGTACCGGAACTTCCGGACGGCGTAGCGGCCGAGGTCCGGGCCGACGAACTCGGCGTCCGCCCACGTCTCGCCGCCGTCCGTCGACACCTCGACGGCTTCGACCGCGTCGTCGCCGGACCACGCCACGCCCGCCACCTCGATTCGTCCGTCGGCGCCCGGCGAGCGGTCGGCGCCGTCCGCCGGCGACGTGACGAGCGACTTGACGAGTTGGTCGAACAGGTAGGCGTTCCGCACCTCCTCGGTCTCCCGCATCTGGTCGCGCGTGTCCACCGTCTCCACCGAGGCGTGTCGCTCGGCCTCGTCGTCCTGCGCCGGGACGATGCGGTAGGAGGACTGCTGGTACTCGGTGTAGTCGCGGCCGTCCCGCGACTCCCACTCCTCGCCGGCGACCATGGAGTCCATCACGCGCACCTCCTCGACCCACTTCACGCTGTTGTTGCCGAACCACCCCGGTACGAGGAGTCTGACGGGGTAGCCGTGCTCGGCGGTCATCGGGTCGCCGTTCATCTCGTAGGCGAGGATGCAGTCTTCGAGCGCCTTCGCCATCGGAACCGACCGGCAGAACACGTCCTCGTCGGCCTTCGCCTCGCCGCCCATCGCCGTCAGCCACTGTTCGTCCCCCGTGTCGGCGCCGTGGTCCTCCAGCACCGCACGCAGGGGCGTCCCCGTCCAGACGGCGTTGCCGACGGCGCCGAACGTCCACTGGTCGCCCTCGGCGTCCGGCGAGAAGTACGCCCGGCCGTTGCCCGAGCACTCCATCATGTGGACGACCGACTCGGTGGGGTAGTCGTTCCGTATCGCCGCCATCGACAGGTCCGCCTCCGAGTCGACCAGCCCCGTCAGCGAGACGGTCCACTCCTCGGCGTCTATCTCCGGCGTCCGGTGGTGGTTTCGGACGTAGTGTTCCTCCCGCGGCGTGAGGTAGCTCTCCAGGTTCTCCCGCGCGTCGGTCTGGGCGTTGTCGGGGTCGGTCGAGAGCGCCTCCAGTCCGGGGTACGTCTGGGCGACCGGTTCGTCTTCGGCGCGCTGCTCGCTCTCGTCTGCATCTCTCGGGGACATTCGGGGAGTCGTCGGTTCAGGGAGGACGCACTCGGCTGTGCTGCCTGCGCGTGAAAGGCACGACCGTCGCCGCGTCGTCCCTCGACTACGCGCCCGCTCGAACCCGACCCGCCGTCGCGTTCGCGCCCGATTCCCCGTCCGACGCCGCGGACGCCGCCGAGGCGTTTGCGCTCTCGGTCCCGTTCGCGGGCTGTCGGATGCGAACCGTCTCGTCGCCGTACACCTCCATCGTCTCTATCACCGTACCGTTCTCCGCGACGCGCTGAACGATGACCGTCGGCGCGCCGTCACCCGCCTCCGAGGGCCCGCCGCCCGCCCCGCCCGCGTCGCCGGGCCCGGTCGTCGCGTTCGTCGGCGTCTCGCCGGCGAGGAACCGCCGAATCGCGTCCGTCCGCTCGAACTCCCGCACCTCGCCGCTCTGGGCGTCGACGAACGCGACGTAGGCGATGCCGCTGTTGTCCTCGGGGACGACGCGCACCTGCCAGTACTCGCGGTCGTCTATCACCGTCAGTATCGGCTCGGCCGGCGAGAAGCGGTTCCAGTCGGTCTGCCGGGCGGCCTGCCTGACCAGGTCCGCGGCCTTCTGCGGGCCGAACAGCGACCGGTTCGGCCGGTACACCTCGAAGGCGCCCGTCTGGCCGTCTATCGTCCACACCTCGCGGAGACCCTGCGCCTGCCCGTACGGTTCGACGGCGACGACGTACTGCGGCCCCTCCTCGGTGAGCACGAAGAACGGCTGGTCGTTGTCGTCTCCGGGGAGTGGAGCGACCTCTATCTCGTCCTCGTGGCTGGTGAACGTGTTCACGATGCCGTTGCGGTACTTCGTCGCCGCGACCCGTCGCCGCGCGAGGTCCTCGGGGTACAACTGCTGGCCCGAAAGCACCGGGCTCTCGGCCGCTTCTTCCGGCGAGAGCGTCCGGACGGTGCCGTCGGGGTCGACGACGGCGACGCCGCCCCACGACGGCGTCGTGTGCGGAATCGGCGTCAGGTGGAACGTCGGCTTCGAGTACGGGACGACGATGTGCTGGGTGCCGTTCTCGACGACCATCTTCGGGTCGCCGTAGTCGACGAGGTACTCGCCGTTCTTCAGCAGGTGCCAGCGGTAGCTCTCGAAGAACACGGTTCCGATGCCCTTCTCCATCGCCCCGTCGACGACCCGGACGTTCGCCCGTTGGGTCGTCGTGTCGACGAGCACCGTCCCCGCCTGCTGCTTCGTCAGCACGTTGAACAGGCCGTCCGGCGACAGCGGCGCCGCCCAGTACGGCGTCCCGTTCGCGACGGTGATGGCCGTCTCGCCCACCCGGTACTGCGGCCGGTTGAGCGTGTTCGAGGCGTACTGCTCGGCCACCGCGCGGGTGACGATGCGCGGGTTGTCGGCGTCGACGTCGTCGAGTCGCTCCACCGTCGTCGACGCACCCATCGTCTGGTCGCTCAGCGTGGCGCCGGCGACGACGTTGACGACGGGCGAGAGCACGAAGATACCGACGACGAACACGACGCCCGCCGCCCGGAGCGGACTCACCTGCGGACCG
This sequence comes from Halogeometricum sp. S3BR5-2, assembly GCF_031624635.1. NCBI lineage: Archaea > Methanobacteriati > Methanobacteriota > Halobacteria > Halobacteriales > Haloferacaceae > Halogeometricum > Halogeometricum luteum. The sequence continues at coordinate 365,385 of NZ_JAMQOQ010000003.1, forward strand.
TCGTCGCCGATTCCGTACTCCGAGGGCGTCTCGTCCCGCGCGTACTTGGAAAAGAGCCATCCGGCGACGACGGCGGCGACCAGCGGAACGACGAGCAGCGGCGTCGTGTACAGCGCGTACACCGCCGCGTGCAGCGTCGGTCGGAAGAACCACGCGGCGGCGACGAGGAGGAGTGCGACCCCGAGCAGCGCCGCCCACGGGGGACCGCCGCCGTCGCCGCCGGGGGGCCACTCGCCCGTCTCCTCGCCGGCCGGTGGGCCGTCGGACTCCTCGGAGGAGGGCGAGGACATCAGGAACCGGCCTCGCGGAGCGGCGGACGTCGGTCGAGGCGGGTACTCGTCGTCCGAGACGCGTTCGGGAGGGTCATACCGAGACGTGTCAGCGTCCGATATTAAAACCCGGTATCTCCCCGACCCGGCCGCGACGTCGGCGCCGCCGCACTAGTCGAAAGTCCTTCTTCCATCAAATATGTGGATTGTTAACTAATACTGTGGTTCATGCAAACGCTTATCACGAAATACGACATTCTTACCGGTCGTACGTAGGGGGGTCACGACCGGACGTAGGGACGTCGAAGCGTCGGAACCGGCGGTCGTGGGCGCCGCTGCGCGGGAGAACCAAAGTATGTCAATCACCGTCCTTCACGTCGACGACGACCCCATGTTCGGGGACCTCGTGGCGTCCTACCTCGACTGCGAGGACGATATCACCGTCGAGAGCACGGCCGGAGCGTCCGCGGCGATGGACCGCCTCCGCCGAACCGACGTCGACTGCGTCGTGAGCGACTACGACATGCCCGGGACGAACGGGCTGGAACTGCTGGCGGAGGTTCGGACGGTGTGCCCGGAGGTCCCTTTCATCCTCTTCACCGGCAAGGGTTCCGAGGAGATAGCCAGCGACGCCATCAACAACGGCGTGACGGACTACCTGCAGAAGGGCGGCGGCGTCGACAAGTTCGACGTGCTGCGCAACAGCGTCCGCAACGCTGTCTCGCGGTACCAAGGGGAACACGAACTCATGCTGAGCCGACGATTCATCGAACGAGTGCTGAAACTGAGCCCCGCGGCCATCCTCGTCTTCGACCGCGAGGGAACGGTCGTGCAGGCCAACGAACGGGCCGAGGGACTCCTCGGCGTCGAGGCGTCGGAACTGGTCGGGCGGTCCGGCTCCGAACCGGGGTGGGAGGTCGTCGACGAGAAACGCGCGCCGGTGTCGGCGGACCCGTTCTTCTGCACTCGGGTGTTGGAGACGGGTGAGACCGTCTCCGACGTCGTCCGCGGGGTACGCCAACCCGACGGGCGCCTCGCGTGGCTGTCGGTCAGCGCCGCCCCTCTCTGGGACGACGCGGACGCCATCGAGAACGTCATCGCGGTGATGGCCGACGTGACGGACCAACACCGGCGCGAGCGAGCGCTCGCGGACACGCTCAAGCAGTTCGACGGCTTCGCCAGCGTGCTCTCGCACGACCTCGGCAACGTCCTCGCCATCGCGCAGGGGCGGCTCGAACTGGCCGAGCGAACCGGCGACGCGAGCCACCTCGAACAGGTCGAACGCGCGCTGGAACGGTCCGTCGGACTGCTCGAAGACCTCACGACGGTGATGCGGTCGGGGAGCTTCGTCGACGAGATAGGCGACGTGGACGCCCGGGCGGTGTTCGAGGCGGCCTGGGAGACCCAAGAGACGAAGCGAGCGACGTTCGAGACGGAACCGCTCGCGGTCCGCGCCGACGAGAACGCCCTGCTGCGGATGTTCGAGAACCTCATCCGGAACGCGCTCGAACACGGGACGGACACGGTGGCCGTCAGACTCGGCCGCCTCGACGACGGCTTCTACGTCGAGGACGACGGCGACGGCATCCCGGCGGCCGACCGCGACCGGGTGTTCGACCCCGGCTACTCGACGAAGGCGGGCGGGACGGGGTTCGGCCTCGTCAGCATCCAACAGATCGCGTTCGCGCACGGATGGACGATAGCCGTCGCCGACAGCCCCGACGGCGGCGCGCGCTTCGAGTTCTCGGACGTGACGCTCGCCGACTGACTCCGCGCGACGGACGCCGGGAGCGGAGCGTCCGAGCGGACCCATACGCTTTTGTCGAAACGATACCAACTCGTGTCCGCGAACTAATTAGTAAATATACCTGAATGTTCGTGATGCGCATATGAGACAGGGAGAAGTTTCCGACGCGTCGGGGGGAAGAGAGGCGATATACGAGGTGTTTGCGGACCGGTCGCAACGTCCGTCGGAGGCGACGCGGCGCGCCCTCGAAATCGGAGCCGAACACTTGGGCGTCGAGGTGGGGTTTCTCACGCGAATCGAGGACGGCACCCAGTCCATCGAACTGGTGTCGGGACCACATCCAACCGTCCGTCTGGGCGCCGCCTGCCCCCTCGAGGAGGCCTACTGCTCGCGCACGGTCCGACTGTCGGGACCGATGAGCGTCCAGAACGCCGGTTCGTCCGACGCGGTCGACCCGAGCGCCTACGAGCGATTCGAGTTGGGGAGCTACGTCGGGACGGCCGTCGCCGTCGACGGCGAACTGTACGGGACGGTCTGCTTCGCCGACGCGGACCCCCGCGAGGAGCCGTTCTCCGAGTCCGAGGAACTGTTCGTCGAACTCCTCGGACACCTCGTCTCCCGGGCGCTGGAGCGACAGCGGTACGAGCGGCGGTTGGAGCGGCGCGCCGAGCGACTGGCGGCGGAGGCCGAGCGGTTGGAGAACATCACCCAGACGACGTTCGACGTGATCTACCGCATCGATATGCAGACGAACTTCACCTACGTCTCCTCGGCCGCCGAACGCGTCGTCGGCTACGATTCAGGAGAGCTCACGGGCGCCTCGTTCGCCGACTACATCGCCGACGCGTCGCTGCCCACCGTGATGGACGCGTTTCAGCGCGTGTACGCCGGCGAGTCGGTGCAGAACGTTCAGATAGGGTTCGACGCCAAGGACGGGAGCGTCGTCGTCCTCGAAATCAACGTGCGCCCGGTGTTCGAGGGCGACGAGGTGGTCGAGATGCAGGGCGTCGCCCGCGACGTCACGGAGCGGGTCCGACAGGAGGAGATGCTCCGGACACGCAACCGGGCCATCGAGGACTCTCAGCTCGGTATCGTCATCACCGAACTGGCCGACGACGGCGAGCGGGCGGTCTTCACCAACCGAGCGTTCGAGACGCTGACGGGCTACGCGCGCGAGGAGGTAGACCGCAGCCCCCGCGAACTCCTCGCGGGGAAGCGCACCTCGGCGGCGGTGACCGCCGAGTTCGAACGGGCGCTCGCGAACCGCGAGTCCGCGTCGGCGGAGCTGGTGAGCTACCGCAAAGACGGCAGCCCCTACTGGGACTCCGTCTCTCTCAGCCCCGTTCACGGCGACGGGGGCGCGGTCACGCACGTGGTTGCGTTCCACCGGGACGTGACCGAACGGGAGCGGACCCGCCGCCTCGTCGGCCTGTTCAACCGGGTGTTCCGCCACAACTTCAGAAACGAGATGAACCTCGTGTTGGGCCACGCGGACCTGCTGTCCTCGCTCGACGCGACGGACCGCATCGAGGAGGTACGGCGGTCGGCGGACGTGATACATCGGACCGCGGAGTCGCTTCTCGACTTCAGCCGACGGCTGCGCGAGTTGGAGCGCTACGCCGACAGGGACCGCGACCCGGTTCGAATCGACCCCCGGTCCCTGCTCTCGACCGTCCGGGAGACGTGCGAACAGCGGTTCCCGGAGGTGACGCTGCACACGACCGTCGCCACCGACCGCTCGGTCTGCGCCGGCGACGAACTGGGGCAAGCGCTCCTGGAGTTGGTGTCGAACGCGGCCGAGCACAACGACCCGCCGGTCGCGGTCACCGTCTCCGTCGACGACGCGGGCGACCGAGTCGAGGTACGACTCGAAGACGACGGCGCGGGTATCCTGCCCGGCGAAGTCGCGTTCATCGAGTCGGGCCGGGAGACGGCGCTCGACCACGGGAGCGGACTCGGCCTCTGGTTCGTGAACTGGGTCGTGACCTGGTACGGCGGGTCGTTCCAGATCGGACCGGGACCGACGGGGACGGGAACCGTGGCGACGCTCCGCCTCCCCGCCCTCGACGCCGACGAGTCGGTCGACGAGGTCGCGGCGCCGCCGACGCCGCTGTTTCAGTAACCCCGCTCTTCGCCGTCCGGAGCCCCGCGCTCCGGTTCTGGGCGTCTCCGGCGCCGACGGCGCGCAATGCGGTGAACACGGCTAAATGTTCGTTCACAAAAACTTTCACCGTCCGCTCCGGCTCTCGGACCGTGAGCGCAATCGAAGCCCGACAACTCGCGTTGACGTACGCCGACGGAACGGAGGCCGTCGAGGACGTCTCGCTCGACATCCCGGAAGGCGAGTTCTTCGGCTTCCTCGGGGCGAACGGCGCGGGTAAGACGACGACCATCAAGATGCTCGTGACGCTGTTGCGGCCGACGTCGGGGAGCGTCGCCGTCAACGGCTACGACATCGAGAACAGCCCCCGGCGCGTCCGCGAGTCCATCGGCTACATGGCGCAGGAGACGAGCATCGACCCGGAACTCACCGCGCGCGAGAACGTCCGCTACGCCTGCGAGGCGTACGGCGTCCCCCGCGGACGGCGGAGCGAGCGCATCGACGAACTGCTGGACCTCGTCGACCTCGTCGACGTGGCGGACAAGCAGGCCAAAGGGTTCTCGGGCGGGATGAAAAAGCGCCTCGACGTGGCCACCGCTCTCGCTCACGAACCGCCAATCGTCTTCCTCGACGAACCGACGACGGGACTGGACCCGAAGGCGCGCAACCGCCTGTGGGACTACTTCGAGCGCATCAACGACCGCGGGACGACCATCTTCCTGACGACGCAGTACCTGGAGGAGGCCGACCAACTCTGCGAGCGAATCGGGGTCATCAAGGACGGAACCATCGCCGTCAGCGGGTCGCCCGCGGAGCTGAAATCGCGGGTCGGCGGCGACGTGCTCGAACTCGAACTCGACGACCCCGCCGAGACGGACCTCGAACGCGCCCGCGAGGTGGCGCTCGACTCCCGTCTCGTCGCCGCCGCCGAGGACGTGGAGACGACGGCGGACGGACTGCGCGTCCGGTCCGGCGAGGCGCGTCGGTACGGCACCGACCTCCTCGTCTCGCTCCGCGACGCCGGCCTCTCGGTGGTCGGGTTCAACGTCCGGAGTCCGACCCTCGACGACGTGTTCCTCGCGGTGACCGGCGAGGAGTACGACGCGGACGCCGCCGGTACCGGCGGCGGAGGGACCGACGGCGGGGATGGGGGCGCGGAAGACGCCGAGACGACCGTCCGGGAGGCGTCGGAGTGAGCGCCGAAACCGGGCGGAAGGCCGACGGCAACGGCTTCCTGACCGACACCTGGATAAACCTCAAACGGTGGGCGCTGAAGACGCTGCGGAACCCGTTCGTGATGACGTTCTCGCTTCTGAATCCGGTGATGTTCCTCGTGCTGTTCACCGAGGTGTTCGGAGGGATAACGGGCGGGGCTATCGCCGGCAGCATCGGCGCCGACGTGAGTTACGTCACCTACCTCGTCCCCGCCATCGCGATACAGGTGTCGCTCATCGCGGCGACCACCTCCGGTATCGGCCTCGTCGAGGACATCGAGAACGGGATGTTCGAGAAGGCGCTCGTCTCGCCGATGCACCGCGGCGCCGTCTTCCTCGGGAAGTCGCTCTCGGAGGTGCTCCGCATCGTCGTCCAGATATGCATCATCCTCACGTTCGGCTACGTCCTACTGTGGTTCGAGACGGGCGGGGACCCCGGCGACTACGTCGCTACCGGCCTCCTCGGCGCGGTCGGAATCGTCGTCGTCGGCATCTTCTTCTCCGTCTGGTTCACGGCGTTCTCGAACATCATGGCGCTCGTCACCCGCGACGACGAGTCGACGATGATATCCGTGAACATCCTGCAGTTCCCGCTCCTCTTTCTCTCCAGCGCCTTCCTCCCCCTCGACAGCCTTCCGGGGTGGGTTCGGGCCGTCGCTGCGGTGAACCCGATCACCTACGGCGTCGACGCTGCGCGCGCGCTGATGTTCGGCCGCGACGTGATGACCGTCGTCGACGTGTCGGCGTTCGGCGGCGTCTGGAACACGCTGGTGCCGGCGCTTCTCGTGCTCGGGGCTCTGGACCTCGCGCTGGGATCCGTCGCCGTCTACTTCATGGCCCGAGCGACCAGCGCGGAGGCGCGCTGACGGCGGCGCTTCCCTCGGACACCGCGCTGTACGACTAAGCGCCCGAACCCTGACCCATCTCCTTCGGATTCATCATTCCCTCCTTCACGCCGAAGGTGATGAGACCGGCGTTGACGGGGTAGGCGGCGATGAACCCGACCGACAGCGAGAACGCCATCGCCATCCAGAACAGGACGCTCCCGATGCCGGCGGTGCCGGCCAACAGCAGGTCCGTGCCGATGGCCGCTATCTCCATGACGGTGATGCTCGGCGTCTCGCTGAGGAGTGCGTCCCGCGTCGCCTCGCGGAAACTCGACCCCTCCTGCATCAGCGGGCCGATGTTGAGCCCGTAGCCGAACAGGTACGCGAACCCGAACGTGACGACCACGACCCAGAGGGTGTGGAGTCCCAGGATGCCCTGCGCGAGCGTGATGCCGACGATTTCGCCCAGTCCGCACCCCGAGTAGCAGTGGCTCGTCGAGCGCGCGCCGCGCCGCCAGAGCGAGTCGCGGGCTATCTGCGTCCGCCCGGACCACCAGTAGACGGCGAGACCGATGGGGCCCGAGTAGACGACGGTCAGCGTCCAGACGAACTTCATCATCGACGGGAGCGCCTCGTTTCGCTTCCGGATGTCCCACCAGAGGACGGCCACCGCCGAGACGACCAACAACACCCAGATGCCGGCGACGACGGGGCTGGAGAGCACGGGCTCCAGCACCCGCCGTATCGGCGCGAACGCGTGTTCGAGCTGTTTTCCGAACTGTGCGAGCCACTGCGGAATCAACGACCCCTGTAGCGGCGTCGCGAGTTGTTCTCGAAGCATCGTTTGATCGAACGTGTCGGAGCCGACGGGCCACGCTTCCTCGAAACGAGGCGAGCGCGCGGCCGCCGTTCACCGACGACTCCGGTAGGGATACGCGTCGGAGCTTTTCAGTGATTTCGGCTAACGAACTAGAGATTCGCCCCGCTCACGACTTCGAATACGAAGCGCGCCGGCTCCTGGACGACGGCGCTCCGACGATGGACTCGCGACCGTTCGCCCGCGGCGTCAGAAGAGGATGCTGTCGTACGAGGCGGACGCCGCGGCGCCGAGAACTCGGTCGCAGTGCGGGCAGACGACCAGTCCGGACGACCCGTTCGAACTCTCGCTCGTCTGCAGGAACCCGACGTCGTCGTCGCCGGTGATGCGCTCCCCGCACTCGGGACACCGCGCCGCGTCGACCGATTTCAGTGCCATGTCGAACCGAGCGACCGAAGCGCACTTCGGTTTTCCTCTTCGACCCCCTCCGAAACCTACTTGTATCACGACTGAAACGTCCAGATAGACTCGCCGGCGCCGCCGGCGGACGTCCTCCGATGGTCTCGATAACCTCCGACACGCTGTTCGACGCCGCCGCGGCCGTCGTCGGGACGGCCGCCCTACTGCTGTTCGTCCTCGGCTTTCAGTACCCCTACTCGCCGGTGTCGAAGTACGCCCTCGCCGTCGCCTTCCTCGTGGGCGTCGTCGCCCTCTGTCAGTGGACGCCGGACCCGCAGGTGAGACTCCTCGGGTACGGCGTCGTCCTCGTCGTCCTCGTCGCCGTCTTCTTCGACGTCGCCGAGACGTTCGACGCGGGCACGCCCCTCGTCATCGCGGGCCTGCTTCTGCTGGCGGCGCTGCTGTACGCGGTCCCGCGGTTCGACGCCGCGGACCGCCTCCTCGCCCCGTCGCGCGCCCGGACGCTGTTCGCGGGCGTCGCCGTCCTCGCCGCCGCCGTCCTCGTCGCCGACGTCGCCACCGGCGGCCTCGCCTACGAACTCCGGCCCGAGAGCCGGGTCGAGTTCGTCGACGAGTACGACCGGAGCGACTCGGTCAGCGTCGCCTCCGTCGTCGTCTCGAACCCGACGCCGTTCCCCGAACGCGTCGACGCCCCGGACTACGGCGTCTGCGCGGTGGGGAACTGGACGGCGTACCGACCGCCGGGCGAACCGGGGCGTCCCGACCGGGAGGTGTACCTCGACGCGCACGTCGACGACGGTTACGACGAGTACGTCCTCGGCGGGAGCGAGCGAACGTACCGAGTCGCGTTGCACACGAACGCGGCGAACCTCACCGGCGAGACGATTCCCGTCGAACGCGTCGACTCCTGTCCGAACGCGAACGCGGACGCGGGTCCCCCCTCCATCGCCCTCTTCCCCGACCCGGTCGACCGGTGACGGACGGATAGCCGCTCCGAGAGGACTCAGCGCGCGGCCGTCCGGGCCGTCTCCAGTTCGGGGAACTCGTAGCAGTCGTGTTCCTCGTGCAGGCGGCGCCGAATCGCCGCCGCGTCGCCGGGGGCGATGCCGTCGAAGAACCGCCGCGTCTGCGCCAGTTTCCGCCGGCACACCGGCGCGTCGACGTCGACGTCCGTCGCCACGGTGTGCGTCGCTTCGACGGGGACGCCCGGCCCGAAGCAGTGCTCGAAGGCGTACACCGTTCTGTCGGCGTGGAAGTCGTCGGTCGTTATCCGTATCGACCCCGCGTCGAGTCCCACGTCGTCCGCGAGGACGCGGGTGAAGTAGGCGTTCCCGATCGTGTCGTAGGCGAAGGGGTCAAGCACGATTCGGTCGGGGTCGACCCCCTCGCGGACCGCGTAGTCGCCCATCACGCCGCACTCCGTCCGGTCGACGCTCGGGTTCGCCCGTCCGCCCGAGAAGACGAGTTGGGAGGCGTCGAGGTCCTCGAACGCCCGTATTCCCGCGTCGACCCGCGCCCGCAGTTGGTCGTGTATCCGCGCCGATTCGAGGCGGTGGCCGGGGACGACGACTATCATGTCCGGCTCTACCGACCGCAGAAATATAATATTTCTGTATAATCTGTTCCTATTGACTTTCTTTCAGAGTGATGATGGATGCGCCTCTCGTCTCAGTCCGGGTTGTCCGCCTGCGCGCCCCTCTCGTCCGCGCCGACGACGGTGTTCTCTTGGAGGTCCGATTCGATTTCCTCGAGCGAGCGACCCATCGTCTCGGGCACGCGGAAGTAGATGAACGCCACCGCGGCGAGCGAGAAGACGCCGAGCGTCCAGAAGCCGACGGCCTCGCCGAACCGCTGGATGAGCGAGAGGAACGTCAGGGAGACGAGCAGGTTCGCCGTCCAGTTGAAGAAACTGGAGACGCCCTCCCCGGACCCGCGCAGTCGGAGCGGGAATATCTCCGAGATGAGCAGCCAGAACACCGGGCCGAGACCGATGGCGAAGAAGGCGACGTACAGTATCATGCTCGCCAGCGTCACGTAGCCGATGATTCCGGAGAGCCCCGGCAGGTAGAAGCCGAGGCCGAGGACGCCCAGCATGAGGGTCATCCCGCCGGTGCCGACGAGCAGCAGGGGCCGCCGGCCGACCCGGTCGACGAGGTAGATTGCGACGCAGGTCATCACCACGTTGACGACGCCGATACCCACCGTGCCGAACAGCGAGGCGATGTTTCCGAGGCCGATGTTGGTGAGGATGGTCGGCGCGTAGTAGAGGATGGTGTTGATACCGCTGACCTGCTGGAGGATGGCGAGGCCGATACCGACCGTCAGCGCCGGGCGAATCCACGGCTGAAGCAGGTCCGCGGCGCTGCCTTCGGACTCCTTCTCGCTGACCTGCTCTATCTGCTCTATCTCCTCGTCGACGTCGTCGCGCGCCCGCATCCGCGAGAGCACGTCGCGGGCCTCGTCGATGCGGCCGTTCTCGACCAACCAACGGGGGCTCTCGGGGAGGAAGTACATCCCGACGCCGAGCGCGACGGCCGGGAGGGCGCCGAACCCGAGCATCCAGCGCCACCCGATGATGCCGAGGAAGTTCGGGGCGAAGACGTAGTTGATTCCGTACGCCAGGAGGATGCCCAGCGTGACCATCAACTGCTGGAGGAAGCCGAGCGACCCGCGGACGTCCGGCGGGGCCATCTCGGAGATGTACAGCGGTCCGATGATGGAGGCGACGCCGACGCCGAGGCCCGTGATGCCCCGCAGGGCGATGAGCGACCAGAGACTCGGTGCGAGTCCCATCCCGAGCGACCCGACGAAGAACAGCACCGACGACGCGAGCGTCAGGCGCCGGCGGCCGAACCGGTCGGCCAGTCGCCCGCCGGTCATCGCGCCCACCATCGCGCCGACGAGCACGCTGCTCGCGACGACCTGTTCCATGAACGTCGAGAGGCCGAACGACTGTTCGATGTAGATGAGGGCGCCGGAGACGACGCCGGTGTCGAACCCGAACAGCAGGCCGTTGAACGCCGCGATGACGGCGGCGACGTAGACGAAGGTGTCGTGGCTCCGCTCGGCGTTCGCCAGTCGGTCGATGCGGCTCAGACTCATGGGCGTCTCTCGGCCCCCGCGGTCGCACCGCTGGTCGCCTGCGGGACTGCGCGGTCGACGGACCGGACCGCGTCGGTGCCACCACCTCCGAGTCGGAGGGCAGTCTGTTCGAGTGCGTCCTTCGGGGAAGCCGAGTTTCCTCGAACCATCTCCCGTAAAGTCTCACGGACGACTTTGATAACAAATTTGGCAGTAATAATTTATTTTAAAACATATTAAATATAATATAAATTGTGCGAATACCGTCCCGACAGTGTCGGCCGTCGCGGTGAGACTTTTCCCCGATGCGGCCGAACGTGGTTCCATGTCCGAAATCGACGTCGACGGCCTGCTCCCCAACGACCGCGTGAAACAGTCCGTGCTGGAGGGCGACGTCACCCAACTCACCCGCGGCGCGAGCAACCGCTACGCGGAGGCGGGAGATACCTTCGCCGTCGACGGCGAGACGTTCCGCGTCGCGTCCGTCGAGGAGCGAACGCTCGGCGAGTTCACCGACGAGGACGCTCGCCGCGAGGGTTCGGAGTCGCTCGACGCGTACAAAGAGCGGATGAACCGGGTTCACGGCGGCAACTTCGAGTGGGACGACGGGGACGAAGTCGTGACCTACCGGTTCGAGCGGGCGGACTGACGCCGCTCAGAACAGGAGGAGCACCGGCAGCACGACCAGTATCGCCAGACCCGCCGCGAGGAACGCCCACCCCGCGTCCCGCCACCACCGCTCTCCCCGGAGGGCGAGGACGACGCCGACCAACGCGAGCAGAACGGCGACGGTGACGGCGTCGAACGCGAACAGGAAGCGTTCGAACAGTGCGGCGACGGCGCCCAGTACGGCCCCGAGTCGCAGCGACTCGGCGTCGGGCGTCGGATCTGTCGTGGAGAACGCGGAACGAATGTCGGTCACGTCACCGGCTTCGGGAGAGGAGACGAACCCTCTGTCGGTTCCCGGTCGTCGCTTCCGCCGCGCTCACTCCTCGGAGACGCGGACGACCTGTTTCCCGATGTTGTCACCCGAGAACAGTCCGAGGAAGGCGTCCGGAGCGTTCTCCAACCCCTCGACGACCGTCTCGCGGTGTTCGAGTTCCCCGGCGTCGATCCAGCCGCGGAGTCGCTCGTTCGCCTCCTCGAAGCGGGTCACGTAGTCGCCGACGAGCAACCCTCGAACCGTCGCGCGCGGCGCGATGAGCATCGGGAGTTTCCGCGGCCCGGTCGGCACGCCCTCGTCGTTGTAGTGGGCTATCTGCCCGCAGACGGCGACGCGGGCGTCGAGGTTCAGTTTTCTGAACACCGCGTCCGTGATGGGCCCGCCGACGTTGTCGAAGTAGACGTCGACGCCGCCGGGCGCGGCGTCGTCGAGGGCGGCCGCGTAGTCGTCGGTCGACTTGTAGTTTATCGCGGCGTCGAACCCCAACTCGTCGGTGAGCCACTCGGTCTTCTCGTCGGACCCGGCGAAGCCGACGACGCGACAGCCGTTGAGCCGCGCTATCTGGCCGACGACGGAGCCGACGGCGCCCGCCGCGCCGGAGACGACCACCGTGTCGTCGGGCTTCGGGTCGCCGGCGTCGAGCAGTCCGAAGTACGCCGTCCGTCCCGGCATCCCGAGGACGCCGAGGTGCGCCGGTAGCCCCGCGACCGAGGTGTCGACGGGCGCGGCCTCGTCGGCGTCGAGAACGGCGTAGTCGGCCCACGCGCCGTTGCCGGTGACGTGGTCGCCCGCCTCGTACCGGTCGCTCTCGCTTTCGACGACTTCGCCGACGACGCCGCCCTTCAGCGTGTCGCCCACGTCCCACGGTTCGGCGTACGACTCGGCGTCGCGCATCCGGCCGCGCATGTACGGGTCGACGGAGAGGTATCGGACGCGGACGAGCAGTTCGCCGTGTCTCGGGTCGGGAACGTCGCCCTCGCGGAACTCGAAGCTGTCCAGCGTCGGTTCGCCGTCGGGCCGTTCGGCGAAGTACCACTCGCGGTTGGTCTCTCGCATGCCTCCCGATTCGGTCCCGCCGCGGAGGTGGCTTCCGCCCTCGGCACCATCGTCCGGGACCGCCGCGGTCGACGTCCCCCACCCGGCTCGTCCGCCAGGCTGAAGTGTCGCGAACGACCATTGGGAACTATGGACGTACCATCCGTCCGTGCGGACGAATCGGTGTTCGACCGCATCCGAGACGCGATTCTCAACCGCGGGGACGGCGACGGGGAACGCGACCCGTCCGGTCCCGGCCAACCCGCGTAGCGGTCGCCGCGCTCGGTTATCTTTTCCCGTCGACGAGTTCCGCGAGCAACGCGTCCACGTAGTCGAACTCGTCGTCGGTCACCTCGTGGCCGACTCCCTCGTAGCGGCGTTCGGTCACGTCGGCGCCCAGCGACCGAAACGCGTTGGCGGTATCCCGGACGCGCCCGGCGTCGACCCGCGCGTCCTCGGCGCCGTAGCCGACGAAGACGGGGGTGCCGTCGAAGCTCTTCTCTCCGACGTACCGGTCGGCGCCGGCGTCGACGCTCGGTCCGAGGAGCGTCCCGCTGAGGAGGACGACGGGCGACGGACCGGGATTCCGCGCGACGTACTCCGCGGCGACGCAGGCGCCCTGCGAGAACCCGAGGAGCACGGTCCGCTCCCGCGGGACGCCGAAGTCGGAGGCGACCCGGTCGAGAACCGTCTCCACGACGCCGAGCGCCGAGGAGAGGTGGGGTTCGTTCCGTTCGAGGGGGTCGTCGGCCGCGCCCGGATACCACCGGCTCCGGTCGGCCCGCGGCGCGACGAACGCGACGCCGTGGCGGTACACCGGGTCGAGGAGGTTCACGATGCCCTGCGCCGTCGCTCCCCGGCCGTGGAGGGCGACCACCGCGGCCCGCGCCGCCCCCCGCGGCGCGCCCGCGGCGACGAACGAGTCGGGGTCGTGCGGTCCCGGGACGGAACCGTCGTCCCGCCCGCCGGGCGGCGTCACTCGTCCGCACCCGGCACGTCCACCGGCGGCAGTTGCCCCTCTATCATCTCGCGGTCCTCCTCGGCCCACGGCGGCAGGACGAGCGACGACCCGAACGACTCCTCCCCCTCGTCGACGTCGAAGCCGGGTTTCTCGGTCGAGAGTTCGAAGAGGACGCCGCCCGGTTCGCGCACGTATATCGCTCGGTAGTAGTGTCGGTCGCGGATGCGCGACACCTCGATATCCCGCTCCCGGAACAGGTCGTGCCACTCGCGCAACTCCTCCTCGTCGGGGACGCGGAGGGCGACGTGGTGGATGCTGCCGACGCCCTCGCGGGCGAACGGGGCCTCGCGGTCCAACAGGTCCACGACGGTGCCACGGTCGCCGGGAGCCTCGTAGCGGACCCGGTCGCCCTCCTCGGCGACGTACTCGAACCCGAGGGTCTCCAGGACGCCGGCGGTCTGATAGGGGTTCACCGGGAGCGTCGTGACGCCGTGAATCCCTCGAATCGCGGCGTCGGCCGGGACGGACCCGCCCGTCCACGGGTCCACGGGCGAGTCGGCGGCGACGAGTTCGAGGCGGGTGTTCGAGGGGTCCTCGAACCGGAGCGCCGTCTCCCCGAACCGCTCGCGTCGCTCGGTGTCGACGCCCCGGTCATCCAGTCGACCCTCCCAGTAGTCGAGCGACCCCGGTGGGACGGCGAAGGCGGCGGCGGGTATCCCCGGCCGCCCCCGTCTCCCCGGCGGTTCGTTCGGGTACGGAAAGCAGGTGTAGACGGTGCCGACGTCGCCGGAACCGTTGCCGTAGTAGAAGTGGTATCGGAGCACGTCCTCGTGGTTGACCGTCCGCTTCACGAGGCGCAGACCCAGCGTGTCGACGTAGAAGTCGAGGTTCTCCTGCGGGTCGCCGACCATCGACGTGACGTGGTGGATTCCCGGCGTGTCGGTGAGCATCGCGTAGTCGAAATTCGCGGCGCCGGCAGGTCAATCCGGCGGTGCGGGGCGTCGAGCGTCGGTATCCGTACCCGCCGGACGGCGACGACACACTCCGAACGCCTCAGAAATTGTAAAAATTGTAAAAGTCCCGAAACCGTCGGGATTTCGGCTCCGCCGACTCGTCGGGCGAAGCGGTCCGCTCCGAACCGTCGCATGACGACTATCGTCGATACGTCGTGTAACGGGCGTCGATATCTTTCGAGGCGATAGAACACGAGTTAAAGGTCCGAAGCCCGACTGACGAGATAGGACCCATTATGGCTGGAACGTACGACCTCGTCATCGTCGGCGGCGGCATCAGCGGCGCCTCGCTGCTCTACACGACGGCGAAGTTCACCGACATCGAATCGATAGCGCTCGTCGAGAAAGAAGAAGAGATTGCCGCCATCAACTCGAAGCACACGAACAACTCCCAGACGCTGCATTTCGGCGATATCGAGACGAACTACAAGCTGGAGAAAGCCGAGTCCGTCAAACGGGGTGCGGAGACGCTCGCGGGCTACCTTGAGAACCACGACCCCGACCGCGAGATGCACGCCAAGCGGAGCAAGATGGTCCTCGCCGTGGGCGACGAGGAGGTCGAGAGCCTCGAAGAGCGCTACTACGAGGAGGGATTCGGCGACCTGTACCCGAAGCTCCGACCCATCGACCGCGAGGAGATAGCCGAGATAGAGCCGAAGGTCGTCGAGGGGCGCGACCCATCCGAGGAACTGCTTGCCCTCCAGACGCCCGACGGCTACGTCGTCGACTACGGCGCCACCTCGCAGTCGTTCGTCGAGGAGGCTCGCGAAGAGGCGAACGTCGACGTCTACACCTCCACCGAAGTCGAGGAGATAACCGAGGGGTACGAAGGATTCACGCTCGATACGACCGCCGGGAAGTTCGACGCCGACGTGACCGTCGTCGCCGCGGGGTCGCACAGCCTCCAGATGGCGAAGTCGCTCGGCTACGGGCAGGACGCCGTGTTGCTCCCCATCGCGGGCAGTTTCTTCCTCTCGGAGGACTTCCTGAACGGGAAGGTGTACACCCTGCAGATGAAGAAACTCCCGTTCGCCGCCATCCACGGCGACGCCGACGTCCACGACCCATCCATCACCCGGTTCGGGCCGACGGCCAAACTCGTCCCGACGCTCGAACGCGGCCGCGTCTCGACGGTCAAGGACTTCCTCGACGTGTTCGGTCTGAACGCCGCGGCGTTCCTCAGTTACGCCAACATCCTCGCGGACCGCATCCTCCTCCCCTACGTCCTGCGGAACCTCGTCTACGACCTCCCGAAGGTCGGTCCCGAGAAGTTCCTCCCGCACGTCCAGAAGGTCGTCCCCAGCGCCACCATCGACGACATCGAACGCGCGAAGGGCTACGGCGGCGTCCGCCCGCAGATAGTCAACCTCGAAGAGAAAGCACTCGACATGGGCGAGGCGAAGATCGTCGGCGACGAGATAATCTTCAACATCACGCCGTCGCCGGGCGCCTCGACCAGTCTGAAGAACGCGATGCGCGACACCCGGACGCTGATGGACTTCTTCGACGGGGAGTACGAGTTCGACGAGGAGGCGTTCCGCGCCGACACCATCGACAACTTCCCCCGCCCCGAGGAGACCGAGATGCCGGCGGCGGACGACTGAGGCGCGACCTTCTCTCCCGTTCGTCGGGACCGCTCACGCCACCGGAACATATCTACTTGTTCTCCTTTCCTTTCGACCGGTCTTGCGTTTCTTCGACGGTTCCCCGCTGGCGAGCCGTTTCGGGCCTGAAACGTTCCGACTCCGTATTCCTTCGCTCCCCGATTGAGCCTCTCAGCACCCTTCTTTCCACACTAGACCGGGTTCCGCGAATCTCTCTGTTTGCCAGGCGGACTCTGTGACCAGTTAGCGAAGTTTGACAATTCTAGAAATTGTACGAATTCTAAACTGCTTGATGTCCAAACTGTTCTATTCGACTCGCGCTCACAGCTGAACGGTTACGAGGCTACGTACGACGCCTCGACCACGGGCGGTCGGGCGCCGACCGCCCGCTCACTCGGTGACCAGCAGTCCCGTCGCGGCGACGACGGCGACGACCAAGGAGGCGGCGAGGAGCGCGAACGCCGCCTCGAAGGAGGCCCGTTCGGAGACGACGCCGACGACGGCGGGGGCGACGGCGCCGGCCCCCATCAGCACCGTCCGCACCGCTCCGAGGCCGCCGCCGGCGAGCGAGTCGGGGACCAACTCGACGAGAAACGAGCCCCTGACCGGCCGGAAACCGTGCGACCCGAGCCCGAAGGCGACCACCGACGCGCCGAGGGCGAGCGTGGTCGACCCGACGAGGAGGCCGACGAGGCCGGCGAGCGCCAGCACCAACGTTCCGACGACGACGCGCAGCGACCCGACGCGGTCGCTCAGGTCGCCGGTGAGCAGTTGAACGAAGCTCACGGCGAACAGAACGCTGTAGAGCCCGTTCGCCAGCGTCGAACTCGCCCCCGCCGCGGCGGTCAGATAGAGGGGGAGGAAGGCGACGACGCCGTTGTAGGTGAAGGAGAACGCGACGGTGACGAGCACGAACGCCGCGAACCGCCCGTCGGTGCAGAGCGCGAGGTAGTCGTCGAGGGATGCGCCGTCGTCGTCGGCCTCTGCCTCGTCTTCGTCTCTCCCCCCGGTCGACTCGGTTCCGCTTCCCCTCCCGCCGGCAGCTTCCGCGCTCGACGTCCGCGCGAGGAACGCGCCGCCCAAGAGGAGTCCGGCGACGCCGCTGCCGAAGAACAGCGTCCCCCAGCCGTACCTGCCGGCGACGGCGACGACGGCCGCGGGCGCGACGACGCCCCCGAGGGCGCCGAACGTGTCGAGGACGCCCAGCGCGCGACCCTTCCGCTCGGGGTAGACCGAGGAGAGAAAGCGGACGGCGACGGTCTTGTGGACGCCGGTGCCGAGTCCGACGAGCACCATCCCCCCGACGAGGAGCGGGAACGAGACGGGGCGCGAGAGCGCGAAGACGCCGAGGACGGTGGTGGCGACGCCGCCGGCGATGACGCGCGGCGACCCGACCCTGTCCGCGAGGACGCCCGACGGGAACTGCATGACGGCGTAGACCAGCATCATCGCCGTGTACGCGAGACCGATGGTGCCGTTGGAGACGCCGTAGGTCGCCTGGAACTCCGGGAACAGCGGCGGGAACGCGTAGCGGACGAATTTCGCCAGAAACCAGATCGCCGCGGTCAAAAGCAGCGTGTCGAACGCGCCGAGGCGGCGTCTCATCGTCCTCCGGTCCGAGCGGGGTTCAGTAAAAGTAATCGAAGGCGGTGAGGCGGGAGCGGTCGGCGCTCCCGGTTCGAGACCGTTCAGTTAGAGGGCGTTTCGGTCGAACTCTCGACCGGGGTCGCGCCCGCGCCTGCCTCCGAGCCCGCGGTTCCGGTCCCGGCACCGCCCTGAGCCTGTGATTTCGCCCGCTGGAACGTCTCCTGCGGGAGCAGGGCGTTCACCATCTCGAACGACAGCGAGTCGATGAGGGTCGCCGGTCCGCCGGCGACGAGAACGATACCGAACTGCTCGACCGCGCCGACGACTCGGAGGTTCTCGGTCGAGTCGGCGCGCTGGCGGAAGGAGTCGACGGCCCGGGTGAGCAGTTCCTGCTGTGCCGTCTGGTACTGCTGTTGGGCCTCCGACCGGGAGACGTTCCCGGAGGAGAGCTCCGATTGGATCTCCTGTCGTCGCTCCTGCAACCGCTGTTGGTCGGGTTGTACGGTGACGGCTACTCGTCGGGAGCCCTCGCCGCTCCCGTCCGTTCCGGTGGTCGTCGTCTGCTGGGCGGCGTCGTCTTGGAGCGCGCTACAACCGGCGAGCGAGAGGGCGGTACCGGTCCCGGCGAGTTCCAGGAACCGGCGGCGGTCTGTCTCGAAGTCCATCGGGTACACCTTCGGACAGCGCCGGAAAACGGCGTCGAAACGCGCCCGCGGCGGTCGCAGCGACCGGCGGATACGAGCACAAAACACGAACACGTAGATCCGTAATTGGGCATAGAGTTCCGTATGTCGAACATACGTTTCCACCACCGGCGCAGAGAGAATTCGAAGTGGACGAGTATCGGCCGTCGCGGGGACAACACGTCCGCCGCGAAGGCTCGTCGGTGTCGAGCGGGAACCCTATTCACCCTCTTTTCGCGTTCGTTCTCAGCGAATATGCGTGTTCGCTGCCCTACTCTTCTCGGTAGAGTTACAGCATTAGATATGTAATGGTAACTCCGGACAACCGATTCGACTCCCGCCGCTCGTCCACCGAACGACCCGATATCGCCTCGACGCCCTCCGCGGTTCAGTGCGAGACGCGCGACTCTCCCCGTTTCCGATTCACCGTCGATGCCCTCGAACTGTTCGATACAGTCGAATGAGGGGCTTCGAGAGATAATCTCCCGACCGAAGCGGGGTTTCGCGCCGTATCCGGCGCTTCGTTTCCGCTCTCGGAGCGAACGCGCGCCTCCGATTCGCCTTCGACGAGACGTCCGTTCGACATCGGCGAACAGCGAGGTCGGTCCGGCGGGATGCATCGAGAGAAACACTCTTCTGCGTTCCGAGGAAACCCACCGCCCGTGATTCGAACGACAACCGCCGGGCCGCCGGCGAGAGCGACCCGCGCGACGCGACCGGAGGTCCGAGCGTGACGTACGAACGCGTCTGGACCGTGCGGTTCTCCGACGCCGACTCCTTCGGCATCGCTCACTACCCGCGCATCGTCGACGCGGTCCACGAGACGTCCGACATGTTCATGCAGTCCATCGGCTTCCCGTACTGGGAGATAGTCGAGGAACACGGCTACGGACTGCCGCTCGTGGAGATGAACTTCGAGTTCGAACGCCCCGTGGAAGCCGGCGACGAGGTGACGGTCGAACTGACCCCGGACCTCGGAACCCGGAGCGTCCGGTTCGAGTACGTCGCCCGGTCGGACGGCGAAGTGGCGTTCACCGGCTACGAACAGCGCGTCTGCGCCCCCGCCGACGGGGAGGGGTCGATGGAACTCCCCGACGACCTCCGCGCGGCGCTGTCTGAGTACGCCGACGCGGACGGAGACGGGGACGGGTCCGAGGACGACTGACCGCCCTCGGGTCCGAACCGAACTTACTCCTGGCCGCCCTTCTGCACGTTCGCGTCCTCGTAGCTGACGTCCCGTTCCGTCACGTCGACGGTCATGCCGCCGACGTCCGCTATCTCGGCCTCGATGGTGTCGCCGTCGGAGAGTTCGCTGACCCCCTCGGGCGTCCCCGTCGTGATGATGTCGCCCGCTTCGAGCGTCGCGCCGAGCGAGGCGTACTGGACGACGTCCGCGCAGGTGTACACCATGTCGCCGGTGTTCTCGTACTGGCGTCGCTCGCCGTTGAGTTGGAGTTCCATCTGGAGGTCCTGCGGGTCATCTATCTCGTCGGCGGTGACGACGCACGGCCCGACGACCGTGAACGTGTCGTAGGACTTGCGGTTCGAGCGGTCCTGGTCGCCGCGCAGCGAGATGTCGAGCAGGATGGTGTAGCCGAAGATGTGGTCCCACGCGTCCTCGGCGTCGACGTCCTTCGCCTCCTCGCCCATGACGAACGCGAGTTCTATCTCGTGGTCGGTCCGCCGGTCCGAGAACGGGAGTTCGATACCGTGGTCCGGGCCGACGACGCTGGAGGGGGCCTTCAGGAAGTACCCCTTGTCCTTGATGGAGAACCACTCGTCGGTGGTGATGTCGCGGTCCGACAGGGCCTCCTCGATGTGATTCTCGTAGTTCAGCGGCGCGGCGATGACCTTTCCCGGTCGGTCGACGGGCGACAGCAGGTCCACGTCCTCGACGTCGTGGTCGGGGTCCTCGTCGGCGTACTGTTCGGCGTCGTAGTCGCCCTCCACGTAGTCGAGGAGCGGTTCGCGGCCGTCGAGGTCGAGTCGGTCGCCGAGGTCGATGACGCCTGTGCCGTCGTCGGTGAGCAGACCCAACTGTCCGTCGTCGTATCTAACGAAGCGCATGGCCGAACGTGCGGTCGAGACGCTAATAAAAGATGGTGGTCTCCGCGGACGAGGCGGTCCGCGAGGTTTCGAGGGGCCGACACGAGTCGGGCGCGGCGTCGAAGGAGATTTTATACTGGTCAGCGAGGCGAATACCCCGACCCACCGTGGTCGGGGATGAAGCCGACACGGGGGGATACAAACCATTAAGTCGAAACATCTCTAATCAAGAGACAGCGATGGAACACAGTCACCGCTACCACGCCTACCCGACACAAACGGTAGCGGAAGGACTGGAACACCATCTGAACGTTCATCGCCAACTCTACAACCACGTCCGATGGGACTACACGAACAGTCCCAAGGACGACAAGCCAAGTGAGTACGACCAGAACAACAAACTTTCCGAGTGGAAGCGAAAGTGGCCTGTGTTCAGCGAGTCACACTCGAAAGCCGCACAAGCCACTGTCGCTCGCTTCCACCGTAATCTCTCCAGCCTTCGCAAGAAGAAAGAGAAGGGGTACAACGTTGGGCGGCTCAAACGGCAAGCACCCACGGAATATCGGAGCGTGACGTACAACCAGTCTGGTTTCGACCTCGATGAAAAGAGGGGCCACGACAAGTACGCCTACGTCCGCTTCAGCAAAATCGGCTGGGTCAAAATCAGGTACTCGCGCCCGATTCCAGACCACGCCACCATCAAAGAAGTCACGTTCAAGAAGGAGACGACCGGCGAATGGTTCGTCTCGTTCGGCCTCGAAACCGAAAACGCTGACTTGCCCGAGAAACCTGACGTGGATTCGCTCGATGCGAGCAATAGCGTCGGCATCGACCTCGGCATCCTCAACTACATCCACACCAGCGACGGAAAGACAGTGGATTGGCTCGGCCTCGAAGACGACTACGAGCGTCTTCGCCGCGAGCAACGCAAACTCTCACGGAAAGAGAAGGGGTCGAACAACTACGAGAAACAACGCCTGAAGGTCGCCACGGTCAAGCGCCACATCAAGCGGAAAGTCCTCGACTATCAGCACAAATTGACGACGTGGCTCGTCCGCGAGTACGACGCCGTGTTCGTGGAAGACCTGAACGTGAAGGGGATGCTCGAACAGTCGCACAACGCCCGCAACAAGCAGGATGCGGCATGGCGACAGTTCATCACACTCCTTGAATACAAGGCCGACCTGCACGGAACGCACGTCGTTCAGGTCGAAGCGCGAGGCACAACCAAAGAGTGCGCGTCGTGTGGCGTGGAGACCGCGAAACCCATCTGGGTGCGGGAACACTCCTGCCCGAGTTGTGGATTCGAGACAGATAGAGACGCGAACGCAGCGATGAACGTCCTACAACGTGGCTTTTCTGAATTAGGGCTGGGATGGCCCGAATCAACGCCTGTGGAGACTGTGACCGCTACGGACGCCGCTGATTTTCAGCGTGTGTCTGCAAGTCACGTCCTCGAAACAGGAAGACTGCCCTCGTGAGAACAGGATTCCCCGCGCCACCGTGCGCGAGGTAACATTCAATACGGTCGACCCACTCCATCGGGTATGGTACTCGATACCGACTTGGAGTCGACCGTGGCGTCGGCCGACGACGTTCCCGAGGCGTCGGACGTGCACGATATCGGTTCGGACGTCCCCATCGACGAGGTGTTCGACGAGGCGTTCATGGCCGAGTACACCGAGTTCGACAGTTTCGAGGAGATGGTCGCGGCCAGTCCGTCGGACGCCTCCTCGGCCGCGGAACTCGAACAGGTGCCGACCGGCGAGTGGGACGAGTTCATCGCCGAGACGACGGCGTTCGCGGACGACGAGGAGATGGTGCTCGCCGCCCGCGACCACTGGGTGGCGAAGAAACTCGACCTGTAACTCACAGACGTAGCGCTCTTTTCGTCCGTTCGATAGTCGGAAGAACAGCGACGCGAGACCGCTCGCCTTCTCTCAGTAGTTGCCGGTCGAGACGATGGGCGGCGCGCCGTGCGGGCCGTACGGCGCGTCGTCGAGGTACTCGCCGGCGGGTTCGAAGTAGTCGGCTATCGCCGCGGCGGCCTCCTTGCGGAGGACCGTCTCGGGGTTGTCGCCCTGCAGGTATTCGAGCGCCTGCCCCGCCGCTTCCATGTTGTACTCCGCCGCCTTCTCGCGGCGGGCGGCGTACAGTTCGACCTCGTCGCGCGCGACGCCGTCGGTCCGCGAGCGCAGGGCGACGGCGACGGCCGAGGCGGCCTCGTCGGCGTCCGCGATGCCCGAGTTCATCCCGCGCGCGCCGAACGGCGCGAGGAGGTGCGCGGCCTCGCCGGCCAAGAGAACGCGGCGGTGGTCGTCGACGAACGTGTCGGCCATCACCTGCAGGAACTTGTAGGTGGAGACCCACGTGATGTTGTCGACGTAGCGGTCGCCCATCACCGTGCGGACGAACTCGCGCATCTGTCCGTCGCCGCTCAGTTCCTCGGCGTCGTCGTCGCCGAGACACTGGATGTCGAGGCGCCACCCGCCCGTGAAGGGGACGAGGAGGACGTTCCGCCCGCCGACCGCGGGGTCGTCGTAGTGGAACAGTCGCTCTAAGGGGCGGGGGTCCTCCTCTATCTCGTCGACGTCGGCGACGATGAAAGAGTTCTCCGACTGGTCGCCCTCGAAGTTCGCGCCGATCTCCTTGCGGACGGTCGACCCGCCGCCGTCGGCGCCGACGAGGTACGGGGTCTCCCACTCGCGGCCGTCGGCCGTCTCGACGCGGACGCCGTCGGGGGACGACTCCACCGTCTCGACGCCGGCGTCCCAGTGGATGTCGACGCCGGCCTCGTCGAGGGCCTCGTGCATGTACTCCTCCGTGCGCACCTGCGGAACGCTGGTGAAGTGCGGCAACTCCCCGTGACCGCCGGGCGTGTCGTACGTCCGCGAGAACACTTCTTTACCCCGCCAGCAGGTTCGCCGCGTCGGCCACACCAGTCCCTCCTCGACGAGATCGGTCCCGAGTCCGGGACTCACCCGTTCGAGGGTCCGGAGCGTCGACCCGTGCACGTAGATGGCGCGACTCCCCGAGCGGTCGCGGTCCTCCGACTCGGCCTCGAGGATGGTGGCGTCGACTCCCCGCGCGTGCAGCGCCAGCGCCGTCGTCATCCCGACCGGCCCGGCACCGGCTATCAGTACGGAATCGTCCGTCGTTTCGCCGCTCATGACTGAAACTGGGAGACAAACTAACATAATCGTTGTGGTCACGATACCGTTCCGCTCCGACCCGTCGCTCGAAATCCCGCTTGGAGACATCCCGATGTTACAGCCGTATGGCTGTGATGTTTAGAAATCCGCCCGCTCGCCGGATTCGGCTGCCAGTCTCGGGGGAATAGTGAGGAATATTACAAAAACTTCAGATTGCTATATATGTGGACCGCTGTTCCGTTTCCGGAGATTACTCTCGATAGTTGTAATCTACCCGAGCGGCTGCTCCGAGGCGACGGATTTATTGTTAACGGTCGTTACGGGTGGAACATGTTCGGCAGCACTGCGTGGGAGAATGACGAGCACACGCCGGGCGAGGACGCGGAACCCGCCCAGAAGTCCATCGACGACGTGGGACTGATAACGGAGAAGCGGGGACCGCTGTTGAAGTTCCTCCTCGCGTTCGTCACCGGTTCGTTCTTCTTCCTGTTTCCGGTCCAGTGGAACGGGCAGACGACGATTCCCCTCGACGTTCTCGTCGGACTCATACAGGGGGCGTTCCCGACGCTCCTGGAGTACTTCACCTTCGCGCTCATCGCCGCGGGCGCGCTGTTGACGACGGTGTCGATGGCGACTCACCACGGCTATCTGGACCGAGACGGCGGACTCGTCGCCCGCACCGACCTCGACTACTGGCGCACCTCGAACCTGTTTTGGTTCTTCCGCGTCGCGGGCGTCTGCTTCGCGGTTCCCATCCTCCTCGGCGTCGGGCCGGAGTGGCTGTTCAACGCGGACACCTCCGGTATCGTCTGGGGCGGCCTCCTCCTGACCGTCGCGCTCGTCATCCCCATCGGCGCCGTCTTCGTCAACCTCCTCGCCGAACTCGGCGGCCTCCAGTTCGTCGGGACGCTGGCGCAACCGGTGATGAAGCCGGCGTTCGACCTCCCGGGCCGGTCGGCCCTCGACGGCGCCGCCTCGTGGCTCGGGTCGTTCAGCATCGGCTACTACCTCACGCGGAACGTGTTCGACCGCGGCGGCTACGACAAGCGCGAGGTGTTCGTCATCTGCACCTGCTTCGCGACGGGCAACCTCGGCACCGTCGGCGCCATCGCCGCCGTCCTCGAAATCCTCCACGTCTTCCCCGTCGTCGTCTTCCTCTATCTCGTCGCCGTCGTCGCCGTCGCCGTCGTCCTCGTCCGGGTGCCGCCGCTGTCGTCGGTGCCGGCCGAGTACGTCGCCGAACCCGACCCGGAACCGGAGTTCAGCGGGACGGTCACCGACTACGTCCGCTTCGCGTTCAACGAAGCGGTGAGAACCGCCGAAGAGGGCGCCTCGATTCCGCGCGCTTCCTGGGAGGGGCTGGTCGACGGGCTGAAACTGAACGGGATGATTCTCGGAACGGTCCTCGCTATCGCGATGGTGGCGATGGTGCTCAACATCTACACGCCGGTGTTCGAGATTCTGGGGACGCCCCTCGTGCCCGTCCTCTCGGCGCTCGGCATCCCCGACGCGCAGATGGCGGCCACCTCGGTCATCCTCGGCGGCGCGGAGATGTTCATCGGCGCGACGTTCGCCGTCGGCGCCGACTTCATCACGCGCGTGTTCGTCGTCATCGTGGTGAGTTCGCAGGCCATCTTCTTCGCCGCCTCGGCGCCGATGATGGTCGACATGTTCGACGACATTCCTATCCGATTCCGCGACCTGTTCGCGCTGTTCGTGATGCGGACGCTGCTTCTCATCCCCATCACGGCGGCACTCATCCACGGCGCGGTGTTCCTCGGCCTGCTGTAGGTCCGTTTCTTCGTTTCTCCGTTCCAACCCCCCTCAGTCGGACGCGGCCGAACAGAACAGCACCGGGCAGTCCGACCGGAGCGCCACCCGCTGTGCGACGCTCCCGAACAGCGCCTTTCCCGTCGGGGACGTCCGCCGCCCGGCGACGCTGAGCAGGTCCGCGTCGAACGATTCGGCGGCGTCGAGAATCTCCCGGGCGGCGTCGCCGCTCGACTGTTCGACCGCCACCTCGAACCCCGCCGCCTCCAGCGCCTCGGTCGCCCGGCCGACCGATTTGAGCTTCCTCGCGTCGGCTTCGGTCCCGTCCGCGCGGAAGACGTGATAGAGGACGACGCGGACCCGGTCGGGGTCGAGCGGCAGCGTCGTCAGCGATTCCACCTGATCCGTGACTCGTTCGACGTCGGTGTCGGCGCAGAGCAGTATCGTCTTCATCGTCCGTCGTCGGCGACGGCTTCGACCGGCATAGTCGTTCGCCCCGACTCCCGCCCGCCGGCACCGCGTGAGGCAATACTTATCCCCGGCGCACCGGAACCGGGACACGATATGGTCGTGGTTCGCACGCGCGGCGGTGGAGTCGAGCCCGGAACGGCGGCGGTCGGCGGTCGAGCCCGAAACGGCGGTGCCGGCCGGGAGGTGTACCGCCGCCGATGACGACGAATCCGAACGCGGCGCCCGACGCGGGAGCCGACACCGTCGACGGCCGGGAGGACCCGCGGGCGACGTACGAGTTCACCTCCGAGGAGGTGGTCCGACCGGACCTCGTCGACGACATCGAGGAACGCGTCGACGGCGACGTGCGCTTCGATACGTACACCCGGCAGATGTACGCGACGGACGCCAGCGCCTACGAGGTGACCCCCGTCGGCGTCGTCTTCCCCGCTTCGACCGACGACGTGGCCGCCGTGACGGCCTACTGCGCCGAGCGGGAGATTCCGCTCCTGCCGCGCGGCGGCGGGACGAGCCTCGCCGGACAGGCGGTCAACGAGGCCGTCGTCCTCGACTTCACGCGCTACATGGACGGCGTCGTGTCGATAGACGCCGACGAACGCCGCGCCCGCGTCGAGGCCGGGGCGGTGCTCGGCGACCTGAACGCCGAACTGGCACCGCACGGGCTGAAGTTCGCGCCCGACCCGGCCGCGGGCGACCGGAGCGCCGTCGGCGGCGCCATCGGCAACAACTCCACCGGCGCGCACTCGCTGAAGTACGGCAAGACCGACGCGTACGTCGAAGAGTGCGACGTCGTGTTGGCCGACGGCTCCGTCGAGACGTTCGGCGAGGTGTCGGTCGAAGAACTCCGCGCGTCGGCCGACCCCGAGGGGTCGCTCCTCGAACGCATCTATCACGAGGTCGTCCGGATTCTGGACGAGGAGGCCGAGGAGGTGTCGGCGAAGTTCCCCGACCTGAAGCGGAACGTCTCGGGCTACAACCTCGACGTGCTGGTCGAGGAGGCCGAGAGCGGGAGCGTCAACCTCGCCCGCCTGCTCGCCGGCAGCGAGGGGACGCTGGCGACGGTCACCGAGGCCGAAGTGTCGCTCGAACCCGTCCCGGAGACGAAGGCCGTCTCACTGCTGTTCTACGACAGCGTGCTCGACGCCGTCACCGACGTCCAGCACGTCTTAGAGCACGACCCCGCGGCGGTCGAACTCGTCGACGACGTGCTCCTCGGACTCGCCCGCGACCGGGCGGAGTTCGCGGAGGCGGCGTCGCTCGTCCCCGACGGCGCGGAGGCCGGTCTGCTCGTGGAGTTCTACGCCGACGACACCGAGGAGGGAAGAGAGCTGACCGCCGGCCTCCTCGCGGACCGAGCGCCGGGCGCCGAGACGGAGGCTCCGGCGCCCGCGGCGGCCGAGCGATCGGACACCGACGAGACGCTCGCGTTCGCCGGTCTGGAGGCTCACGACGAGGGCAAGCGGAAGATGTTCTGGACGCTGCGGAAGGCCGGGCTCCCGATTCTGCTCTCGCGCACCTCCGACGAAAAGCACATCAGCTTCATCGAGGACTGCGCCATCCCGCCCGAACACCTCCCCGAATTCGTCGAGCGCTTTCAGTCGCTGCTCTCCGAACTGGGTCGGGACGTCGACGCCGCGTTCTACGCGCACGCCGGGCCGGGCGTCCTCCACGTCCGCCCCCTCGTGAACACGAAAGGTGCGAAGGACCGCGAGGACATGGAGGCCATCGCCGACGCGGTGACCGACATGGTCGTCGAGTTCGGCGGGTCGGTGTCGGGCGAACACGGCGACGGTCGCGCGCGCACGCAGTGGAACCGGAAGCTGTACGGCGAGGACCTCTGGAACACCTTCCGAGACCTCAAGACCGCGTTCGACCCCGACTGGCTCCTCAATCCGGGCAACGTCTGCGGCGACCACGAGATGCTGGAGCACCTCCGCTACGACGACGAGTACGACTACGACCTCGGGTTCGAGCCCTCCCTGAACTGGGACAACGAGAACGGCATGCAGGGGATGGTCGAACTCTGTCACGGCTGCGGCGGCTGCCGCGGCTCCCAGGAGACGACGGGCGGCGTGATGTGCCCCACCTACCGCGCCGCCGACGAGGAGATAACGTCGACGCGCGGCCGGGCGAACCTGCTGCGGCAGGCCGTCAGCGGCGACCTTCCGGACGACCCGACCGACGACGAGTTCGCAGAAGAGGTGCTCGACCTCTGTATCGGCTGTAAGGGCTGCAAGAACGACTGCCCCAGCGGCGTCGACGTGGCGAAACTGAAGACGGAGGTGATGCACGAACGGCATCAGAAGCACGGCGCGAGCCTCCGAGACAGACTGTTCGCCGAGTTCGACACGCTGGCGGCGGTCGGAAGCGCGCTGGCGCCCGTCTCGAACCTCGCGCAGTCGCTGCCCGGCGCGGACCGCCTCGGGGAGGAACTGGTCGGCATCGCCCGCGAGCGAGACCTGCCCGCGTTCCGTCGGGAGACGCTCGCCGACTGGTTCGAGGCGCGCGGCGGGGCGTTCGACTCCCGGGAGCGCGCGGCCGACGCGCGGACGGCGCGCGGCGCGGGCGGCGTCGGTTCGGGCGACGAGCGGAAGGCCGTCCTCTTCGCGGATACGTACACGAACTACGCGCACCCCGAGGTGGGGAAGGCGGCGGTTCGCGTCCTCGAAGCCGCGGGCGTCGCCGTCGACATCGCCGATCGGACGGACAGCGGCCGGCCGGCGCTGTCGAAGGGGTTCGTCGACCGCGCCCGCGACCGGGTCGAGGCGAACGCGGCGGCGCTGGCACCGTACGTCCGCGAGGGCTGGGACGTGGTGCTCGCCGAACCCTCCGACGCGGTGATGTTCCAGTCGGACGCCTTGGACCTCTCCTCGGCGGACGCGGTCGAGACGGTGGCGGCGAACGCTTACGGCCTCTGTGAGTACCTCGACGCGTTCCGCCTCGTCGACGACGTCGAGTGGGCGGCGCCCGAGGAGTCCGTCGCCTACCACGGCCACTGCCACCAGAAGGCCGAGAAGAAGGACCACCACGCCGTCGGCGCTCTCCGACGCGCGGGGTACGAAGTGGACCCCCTCGACTCGGGGTGCTGCGGGATGGCCGGCACGTTCGGCTACGAGGCCGAACACTACTCGCTGAGTCGCTCCATCGCGGACATCCTCGTCGAACAGATAGCGGAGAGCGACGCCCGCGTCGTCACCGCGCCGGGGACCTCCTGCCGGACGCAGTTGGGCGACAGCAGAATCGACCCCGTCCCCGCCGACAGTTCGCTCGCCGGCACCGCCGTGGACCGCGAGGGACCGCCGACGCCGGCCGAACTGCTGGCGCAGGCGCTTCCGGAGCGGTTCGACTGACGGCGCCGCCGTCGTCGCTGCTACCCCGCTGCCGAGGCTTTTTGTGACGACTCGATGAAGGGGGGAGCATGACCGACGACTCCTTCGACGTCTCCCCGCGCGACATCGCGATTCTGAAGGCGCGGGTGGACTACCCGACGGCGTCGACGCGCGAACTCAGCCGGATACTCGAACTCGAGTACGGCATCTCGCTGTCTCACAACCGCGTCAACGAGATTCTCCGCGCGATGGCCGACGAGGAGGTGTTCCGCGAGATCGTCCTCCCGAACCGCGAACTGTTCCGCCACTACCTGTTCCGCATCGCGTTCAACTTCCCCAACTTCGAGGAGCACTGGCGCGACTGCTACGAGGCGTTGGTCGCGGACCCGCACGTCCTCATGTTCTTCACCGCCGACAGCACCTACCACTGGCACGTCGTCATCCAGTTCCGGAGCGACGACCGGATGGAGCGGTGGGTCCACGAGTTCTTCAAGGCTCACGGCGACCTGATCGGCGAGTTCCACAACACGATGCTCCACAGCGTCCACAAGTTCCGGACCGAGGCGGCCATCTTCGACGACATCCTCGCCGAGACCGAGGAGGGGCGGCGGTACCTCGAACACGGGGAGTAGCGGGAGCGGTCGAAGAACGACGGGCGCGTCGGGAGACAAGAGCGTTTATTGCGAACGACCGGGAACGTCACCGCATGAGTCTGTCCGACTTCTTCGAACCGGAGGGTATCGCCGTCGTCGGCGCGTCGGCGACGCCCGGCAAACTCGGGAACGACGCGATGTCGAACGTCGAGGCGGCCGACACCGACGTCTACCCGGTGAACCCGTCGGGGTCCGGCACCGTCTACGGCTACGAGTTCGTCGACTCCGTCGCCGAGGCGGACGCCGACGTGGCCCTCCTCTGCGTCCCGCGACATCTCCAACCGGACGTGCTCGAAGAGTGCGGCGAGGCCGGTATCGGCGCCGCCGTCATCTTCGCCGGCGGGTTCGCCGAGATGGGCGGGGAGGGGGCGGAACTGCAGGACGCCGTCGCCGACGTCGCCGCCGACCACGACATCACGGTGCTCGGGCCGAACACGGCGGGATACGCGCTCCCCCACCAGAACCTGTACGGGTCGTTCGTCCCGCGCATCCGCGACGTGGGCGCCGGAAACGTCGCCATCGCCGCGCAGAGCGCCGGCGTCGCCATCACGATGTCGTTTCACCTCACCCGCGAGGAGTACGGCATCTCGGCGATGTTCGGTCTCGGCAACCGGGTGAACACCGAGTTCTCCGACCTCATCCCGGAACTCGACGCCGACCCGAAGACCGACTCGATACTCCTGCACGTCGAGGGTACCGAGGAGTCGGAGGCGCTGTTCGAGGCCTGCCGGGAGGCCGACACCCCCATCGCCGCGCTCAAAGTCGGCGAGAACGAGGTGTCGGAGTTCGTGCGCGCGCACACGGCGGCGCCCGCACAGGACAACGACGCCTACGAGGAGGCGTTCGACCGCGCCGGCGTGGTGTCCGTCGACTCGACGACGGAACTCGTCGACGCCGGGCGGGTACTCGCGGACTCGCCGACGCCGGACGGCCCCAACGTCGGACTCGTGACGGCGCAGGCGGGGCCGGGCATCATCGTCGCCGACCACCTCGACGGCGTCGGCGCGAACTTCCCCGAGTTGACGCCGGAGACGCGCGAGAAACTGGACGACGTGCTCCTCGGCATCACCTACGAGGAGAACCCGGTGGACACCGGCCGCCCGATGCCCGAGTTCGGCGAGGTGGTCGACATCGTCGCGCGCGACGACAACGTCGACATCGTCTCCGTCTACGAGATATACGAGGACTCGCTGGGGTACCCCGTCGAGGAACTGGAGACGCTCGCGGCGGAGGTGGACAAGCCGGTTCTGTTCACCGTCGCCGGCCCCGCCCACGCCTTCGCGGACGAACGGCGGCAGATGGAGGCGGCGGGCATCCCGACGTTCGACACGCCGGAACGCGGCGCGCAGGCCGTCGCCGCGCTCATCGAATCGATTCCGGACGAGAGGTAGGCTTTAGTCGCCGGCGGGAGAGGCGTCACCATGCGACACGAGTTCGCGGGCGCCGCGCCCGCAATCGAAGACGGCGCGTTCGTCTCGGAGATGGCGTACCTCGTCGGCGACGTGGCTATCGAAACGGAGGCGAGCGTCTGGCCGTTCGTCTGCATGCGGGGCGACGAGGGCCCCGTCGACGTCGGCCGGGAGACGAACGTCCAGGAGTTCACGATGCTCCACGGCGCGACGCTCGGCGACGAGGTGACCGTCGGCCACGGCGCCGTCGTCGACTTCGCGGAGGTGGCGGACCACTCGCTCGTCGGGATGGGGAGTTCGGTGATGGGCGGCGCCGTCGTGGAGTCGAACAGCATCGTCGCCGCCAACGCCGTCGTCCGACAGGGCCAGCGGATTCCGGAGGGGCACATGGCCTACGGCGTCCCCGCCGAGACGCGCCCGCTGACCGACGAACAGATCGACCAGATCGGCGAGACGCACCGCCACTACGTCGAACTCGGCCAACGGTTTCGGGAGTGTAGTGAGGACGAATCAGCTACACCGAGATAGGTTTAGGCGATATACGTATTCAAATATCCGAATTAGATGTCCAATTTGACAAATATAAAAACAACAGGCGTACTTACACGTCTCAGAGGGGATTTAGAATATCTATTTTTGCAGTATGTGTCTATACACTCGACAGAAACCACTGAATCGGCGACGACTGGCTCTCGATGAGAGTCGCTGTCGCTCGCGGGTCGAAGCTCGCGAAAAAGTGAAAGAAGATCGAGAGCCGGCGTGAGCCGGTAGTTAGCGTAGGTCGTTAGTCGCGGCGGACTGCCAGCAGAGCCGCGGCCAGCAGCGCCGTCACGGCGACGACCACACCGAAGCCGGGCGTGCCACCGTCAGTGGAACCCGTCGTGGTTTCGCCGCCCTCAGTGGGCGTTTCGCCGCCCTCAGTGGGCGTCTCTTCGTCGGTGGGCGTCTCGGTTTCGGTGTCGGTCATCCCGTCGTCCGTCCCGGGCGCTTCCGACGCCGTGCCGTCCATCGTGCCCGTGCCCGCGCCCGTGCCCGTCATGTTCGTGCCTTCGACGATAATGCCGTCCTCGCTGGCGATCTCGTCGCCGTCACTGCGGACGACCATGTCGAATTCCGTTCCGACTTCGATGTCGGAAGTATCGAACGTCGTCATGACGGTGCCGTTCGCGTCAGTGTCGACCGTGTTCGAGAGCAGGAACGCGGAGTCCGAGGCCGAACTGCGGAGGCGGACGACGACTTCGGAGCCGCCCGCGAGGTTCGTGTCGAACTGGACCTGTGCGTTCTGCGACTGCGGGACCTCGAACTGGTCGTCGTCGTTCAGGTCGAGGTCCGCGTCCGCATCTTCGGCCGTGAACGTCGTGGAGACGCTCTCCTCTTCCTCGTCGTCGATGTAGTCGATCGGACTCACGTCCGCGTCCTCGTCGCCGACGGTGAAGGTCGCTTCGTACTGCTCTTCGTCCTCGAAGCCGTCGACGTTACGCGTGTCGACGACCACGAAGATCTGATCCTCCGCGACCGACTGGTCTTGGTAGATCTCGGCGTTGCTGCCGTCCAGCGTCAGGCCGCCGTTGTCGTCGGCGTTCGCGCCGGAGCCCTCCTCTTCGATGTCGAGGTTGAGGCCGTTGTCGGCCTGACCGTTGATCGTGGTGATGTCGTCCTCGTCGACGATGCCGGAGATGCCGCTCGCGTTGATCTGGACGACCAGACGGTCGTCGATGGCGAGCGTGTTGCTCTGGTTGACCTCTCCGAGGAGTTCCTCGACGTCGTCGTACTCGCCGGCGTTACCGCTCGGCGCGGTCCACGTGACGATGCCGTTCGTGCTGCGTGCGCCGAGGTCGAGCGTCGCGACGTCCTGTTCGTCCACGACTTCGTCGTCGCCGACGTCGTACTGCAGCGACGTGCTCGTGCGGAGGTCGTAGTCGCCCGTCTCGAGACGGCTACTGAGGGTGCCGTCGACCGCTGGCGGGAGACCGTTCTCCTCCGTCTCGACGTCGCCCGTGACGAGTTCGAGTTCGTCGTCAGAGCCGTCCTCGAGCTCGAACGGGTTCGTGCCGCTCTCGTTCGCGGTGTAGGTGTTGAACGTGAAGTTCACCACACCGTCGTCGTCGTCGTCCGTAAGCTGGACGACTTCGAGGTAGTTCACGTCGTCACCGCCGACGTAGACGTACGCTTCCTCGCGCTCTTCCATGTTGACGGACATATCGACGATGTCACCGACCTGTTGGGTGTAGACCGAGTCGGCGAAGTTGACGTCAGCGTCCGACTCTTCGACCGTGATGGACGCCGAGTCGGAGGCCGTCGTGTCGGTCACTTCGACGTCGAACTGGTAGTCACCCGCGTCGATGTCGTCGGTAAAGTCGGCGGGAATCTCGTCCTGCACGCCCGCGTCGAGGTAGACGCTGTCGTCCTCGTCGTTCGTGCCGACGAAGGCGTCAGCGTCGCCGAAGAGCGTTTCGAGGTCGTCAGCGTCGAGACCGTCGGCGCTGACTTCCGCGATGTAGTCGTCGCGGCCCGATTCGAGTTCGAGGTCCTCGCTGTTACCCTGGGTGACGGAGTCCTCGCTCCAGTTGGCCGTGAGGCTCTGCACCGCGACCTCGAATTCGATCGCGTTCGGAGCGTTGATACCGCCCTCGCCGGAGATGACGTAGTCACCTTCGAGGTCGTCGGTGTCGATTTCGACGTAGTCGCCCGTCGGGGTGAGCTGCTCGATGAAGCTGCTCTCGCTGATTTCGCCGCCGTCACGTTCGTCGACTTCGCGGAGCGTGAGGCTGCCGTTCTGACCGGAGACGTTGACGTGGACGGTCTCGCCTTGGAACGTGACGTCGTTGTCGCCAGCAGCGTTGGCTTCGAGGTCAACCGGAACCGCGGTCTCGTTCGTGCTGTCTGAAGAGAGCGTGAAGTTGACGCTCTGGCCGATGAGTTCGAGACCGAGGTCGGACGTGTCGTGGACGAGCGTCAGCGTGACGTTGCCCGTCTCGGTCGCGTTACCCTCGTTGGTGATGTCGACCGTGACTTCGCCACCGTCGACGTTGGTGTCCGTGACGGCGAAACTGCCGTTCTCGTTCTCGAAGGAACCACCGACACCGAGGACGTCAACGTCGTCCGGAATGTCGCTGATCGTAATCGTTTCTGTCTCGTCAGCATCCAGCGTGGTGCTGAACGTTACGTCTTGGGTAGCCGCGTCCTGACCGACGGCGACCGGATCGGCGCTGGCGGAGCCGGTATCGAAGGCGCTGACCGTTCCAACGCCCGCGAAGACCGACACGACCACCAGTGCCGCCATCAGCAGGGCACGGAGATTGTTTGTTTCGCTCATAGTGTTTTGGATTCGACAACACGGCTTTGGCTCTGAGACGCTCAGAGCGCCCGAAAGCTACTCACCAGTATCGTCCTGGGTAGGGGTAATCTCCGGTAGCCGACCTGCACATAAATACTTTCTGAAGCGGAGGCGGTCTTATTGGAATCTCACCGTTTAACGCGAGAGAGACCGCATTATTGTGCGAAAATAGAGAATATACTTGGAATATATGAAAAGATATCGAACTCTTATTTGCTCCCCCTTCGTCGCTTAGGATCGCGTTCGTCGAGGCTTCCACGACTGAGACGAAAACCGCTCACGCGACGAATACTCTTCTCGCGGGGACGATAGCCCGCCGAGAGTAGGACGCCCTTTCCCAGGCGAAATGTTGTGCTACTTCAAAATGTATACGAAAACACAATTACGAGTATAGTCTTGTAATGATAAGTGCGAGTAGTCAAACGAAGGTGTGCCGAAATCGCCAGTCGATACAGTAGATATCGACGACCATTTTGCTCCTACCTATCTCGAAACCCCCTTACTCACTTCAGACTCGCTACTATCGGTGAGGGTACGACGGGTCACTGCGCGGCGGAGGAAGTTTGCAGCAACGACCAAGTTTCCAATGGCCCGTGAGCAACGCGGTCGCCGGATCGGCGTTCCGTTCTTCGGCCGGCGGCGCAGAGGGGGGCGACGGGCGCCTCGAGAGGCGTTCTGGAACCCGAACGGTAAGAGATGCGCGGACGAGACACCTACACCGAAATACAACACTGCTTCGGGAGGGTATAGTCACGCAAAGCCCTCTAAAATGTCCAAACGTCCTCTGATGCTCCCCCGTGAGGAATATATAGTACCGAAGCACTCAATTTCTGTGCATATTACGCAGAAGTAGATTCTGAGAGCTCTACTTGGAATTCATACGCGTCTCGAGCGTCGTCGGATGGGTAGTAGTGCCGGTCAGGTGAGCCCTGACGGGGAACTATTCGTCCGATTTCTCTCCGTCGAGCGGTATCGGGGGACAAACTGCTCTCTTCGGCGTGGGATGCTCGGACGGACGGACGGAAAGTTGCCCATCCGTCCCGAAAGGACCCTCGCATCGTTCGATTCGAATGCGGCGGACGACAGATACGCGTGCGGACGCCCACGGTTAACCACCTTCGAGGATCATGCAACGACCCTATGCGGTGACGTCGAGTTCGTTAATGCGTCTGCCGAGGTCGGCCCCGGAGGCCGCGCCGAGGCAGAGACAGTTCACGGTGGACAGTCGCACAGGCCCGAAGGTGGAATCCCTCTTCATGAGCATCGGAGGGACTCGCTCCGGGATTTTTCTTTCCGCTCTCCGTAAACCGCACTCCGAGAGTTCCGCTACGGCAGGGGCGGTCGCTCGCGTGACCGCGGTCGGTCAAGTGGCTTCGCCCGTGAGGGCTCTCGAACGGGATTCGCCGTCGTCCTCGATCTCCGGGGGTTCGTCCCGAGTCCGTTTCGGCTCTCCGATTGGATATTCCGAATAAACGTTATATATGTAAACGCCGGTTGATTACACGCCAAACAAAGGTAGAACATCACGATAGTGAGCTTTTCCACCCGAAATAACTTTGTCCCCGATGGGAGAAGTATCACCGAGAGGTAGTTAGTGTGACATCAGACACGTCGGCGTGGACGACCAGTGTAGTGATATCTTTCCGTCTCCCTTATCGCTCGTTCGTGCTCGGGGAGGTGATTTCCCCCGCTGACCCGGTAAGCGTAGAGTGTGAGACGTCCGTTCCCGTTTCGAGACATCCGTTGCGGAACGTCTGGCTCGAAGCGGACGACGTAGCGGGGAGAGTCGACGAACTCCAGTCCCACGAGAGCGTGAAGAGCGTCGAGCAGTTGAACGGCCCGGACTCCCCCGTGCTCCTCCATCTGGAGTGGAATCACCTGCGTGACCCGCTCGTCAAAGGACTCCGAGGTGTCGGCGCGACGGTCCTCAAACTGGAGAGCGACGGCGGCGAGTGGCGGTGCACGATTCGCTGTTCGTCGCAGGACGAGGCGTCGAAGTTTCACCAGCACTGTCTGGATCACGGGTTGGACTGCACCATCACGAACGTGACGAAGGCGACGCTGGCCGAACAGCAGTTGCAGTTGACGAGAAACCAGCAGGAGGCGCTCCAGGCGGCGCTCTCCTCCGGCTACTTCGCCATTCCCCGGGAAACGACGCTAGAAGAGCTCGCACACTCGCTCGGTATCTCCGATACGGCCACCTCTCAGCGCATCCGTCGCGGCATGCGGCGACTCCTCCAAAATCAACTCGGCGCGTAGCGTACGGTCCCCGGCCGGTCACCGACTGTGTTCGTCCACCGCAACGTTCCGCGCGGGGTGTGATTTCTCGCGGGGATATAATCTGCATCGACAGGTAGCTACAACCCCTAACTGCCTGCCGCCACATTCCTGATACGAGGTCCGCGGGTACGAGCGGTCCCGTAGGTTCGCTACTCCGTCGGGTCGTCGCCCCACACTGACTACCGGCCCGTCGCACGGCGTCGAGGCCCTGCGGACCTCACCATGCGGCGAGAGCGCTGCGAGCGGTCCCCCCGATTCGCGCTCGCGCTCTCGTTCTGTGGACCGTTCGGTGACTCACTCGACCGGAGGGGCTCCCCGTCGAAATTCGATGCGTCTCGTGAAACTGACGGAAAGCGATTGCTAATCAGTCACAGTCTCTCGTTATCGGACGCTTACGGTTCGACGTCGTCGGGGATGAGGTCCTCCGGGCAGCGTTTCCACGGCGGCGTGTCGAGCCACGTTCTGATTCGCCGCAGTTCCTCGTCGGATATCTCACGTCCCATGACTGTGTTCTCGCGTAGAGCGGACAAAGCGGTGACCCATCACGACCAAAGTGAAATATAACGACACAATACCGCGTCCTTCTCAGTTCGGCGCAGCCGTGAGTTTATATCCCGTGACTCCTGATGCCCGATATCGGACGATGTCCCATGGCAGTTCACTCGTATCACCGCACCGTCGTGTTCGTCCACCCCGCCGACGGCACCGCCGACCGACTCGTGAACCGACTCCGATCCCTCCGGAAGCGGAACGCAATCGACGACTTGCAGGTGTTCCGCTGGGAGGACGCGAATCGACCCCCGCCGCATCCCGGCCCCGTCGTTCCGGTCGACGCCCTCCTCGAAGACGTGGCCGAGTGGGCCGACGTGCACGGTGTTTCCCTGCCGTTCGCGACGGCGCCCCGACCGCTCGGTCGTCCCGACTCCGAGTCGCCGCCCGCCGTCCTGGCGGAGTACTGGAACGGGACGCTCTGCTACGTCGCTCCCCACGTGGACGACGCGGGCCTCCGCGACGTCGAGGGGTACGTCGCGGCGATGGAGCGCAGAACGGGACACCACACTCGCGCGTAGCGTCTTCTCCCGTCCGTGTGGTGCGGAAACTGCCTTCTAATAGACAATTACCGTCCGGATTAGCCGTAGATTACACATCTAAACTTGTAAAGGAACTTCGTGTACAAAGGGGACATCGGGGTACTCAGCTGACTCCGACTATAAATCATTAATCACATATTTCGACAACCGTAACGGCGATACCTTGTTCCGACACAGGGTTCGCGGCGTCGCTCTCGGACTCCGGTGCTGAGAGGACGAGACGAACGGGTACACCCCGCTCGACTCTCGCGGTGTCGGTGGGTTCTCGTGGCTCGAAGTCCGCGAGAAGGAGGCGCGTGACTGATAGCCGCTTTCGGTCACTCCTCGGATTTCTCGGATTTCTGCTCCTCCGTCTCCCTCGGGTCGTCCGCGTCGTCGGTCTCGCCGGCGTCGTCGGTTCCGTCGTCGTCGAGCGGAAACACGAACGCCTGAACGATCTGTCCGTGCCGGATGCCGAGCGACTCTCGTTCGGCGTCGGGGATGCTGATCCGACCCCCCCGTTGCACTCGTGCTTTGAACACCGCCGTCTCGGAACCCAGTGCCTTCACGTCTAGAACCTCCCGCGAGAGGCGTCGCTTCGGACTCGCCCACGAGCCGAAGTCGACCGTCCGTTCGGAGAACCGGAGACTCCTCCGGCCCGCGCCGTCGGAGTACCCGTCTTCGGTCGAATCATCGTCGCGGCCGTCGTCCGGGTCCCGAGACTGATCGTCCGTCATCAGACGTACATGCTATGCCACGCACTAATAGCTTGGTTCGCGACCGTCCGTTGGCAGACGACGGGGCTGAGAGGTAGGCCACGAGCGCGGAACACTCGCCTCGGTGATGCGCGACGACGGCGCGGTTCCTCCCGTCCGCTGCCCGCAGACGCCCCGAGCACACATAGAGGCGCGCCGTAGGTTCTGGATTAGATATCAAATTTGACAACATGGTTAAGATTTATCTGAATGCGATGACATCTGAGGGTAGAGGTCGTATGAGAGACGTCACATTCAGCGTCGAAGCCAGGGGTCCGTCGGAAAGCCACGTCGCGGTCGGAACGCCCTTCCGAGGAGGGCGCACCGCCGAACGATGAAGGGTTCCGCGCTTCTCGAACGAAAGACCGCCGAATCGAGCGCCGACAGCCGGGACCGACTCGACGAGTGCCGACTCAGCAGGGACGAACTGTTCAACCTGCTTCGGAACCCGCGCCGTCGGGCCGCCCTCCAGTACCTTCTGGAGCGCGACCGCAAAGCCACTCGGTCGGAACTCGCAGAGCACATCGCCGCCGCCGAGAACGAGGTGACGACGGCGGAACTCAACTCGGCGCAGCGAAAGCGCGTCTACGTCTCGCTCTATCAGAACCACCTTCCGAAGATGGACGAGTACGGAGTCATCACGTACGACGCGCGGGAGGGCACCGCGGAACTCACCTCGGAGGCGAGGGTGCTGGCGCACTACCTCGACGCCGATGTCGGCGAGTCGGAGTCGAATCGCTGGGAGCGCTACTATCCGCTGTTCGGTCTGTTGGGGGGAGTCTCGCTGGTGATCACGTCTCTCGACCGACTGTTCGCGCTACCGCTGGATTTCGTCACGGCCGTGTCCGTGTTGCTGTTGCTGATCGTACCGGTCGTCGCGATCGACCGAGAGTTCCTGTAGCGAGGTCCGATCCACCGGGAGGCGGAGTGCGAACCGCGGCCGAAGGACGCCGCCCCGTCCCGCCGGGGGAGAGACGTCCTACGGGTCCCCCCACACGGACGCCTTCTCCCGCCATCCCGCCGCAGGCGACTTGTTCTCCCCCGATTCGATACGCGTCTCTCTTCCCGTCAGGCCCGCCTCTCTTCCGCGTTCCACCGCCTCCGCGAAACCCGCGAAACCCGCGGCGCGCCGACGCTCTCCCGCCGACCGTCGCGCCTCGAAGAGATAATCCGCAGTTTACTCCGGTCGCCCTCCTCACAGGTTGACGATACTACCGGTTCGGTAGCGGCGACGGTCGTATCGTGGATCCGACGCGTCGTTACCGTAGTGTTACACTCCTACCTTTGTAAAAGACATCGACAGCGAAGGCTGAGAACGTCGCCGTCCGTCTCCTCGAGTGCCGGTGACAGGCGGCGCCGTCGGGGAGGGCGGTGCCCCGATTCGGCGGGTAAGTCCGACCCATCGCGGCGGCGTTCGGCCCCCGTCGAACGCGCGGACGAAACCGATCGGATTCACGTACAGTATTGCCGACATGTGGGGCGGAGTTACCGAGAGAAACGCGGCTAATTACTATTCAGATATCTCGGGACTGTCCTTTCAGTGGTAACCGATGAAACATACTCACTCGACCGGGGTGCGATTCGTCTACGACTGGTACCGCGAGTTTCTCGAAAGGCTCATCGACGCGGACCGTCGGTTTCGCGGCTTCGACGACACCGTCGAGGACGGTGACGTGTTGCTCCGGCACGACGTCGACCTCTCGATACGAAAGGCCAGGGAGATGGCTCGAATCGAATCCGAGGCGGGGGTCCGTTCGACCTACTTCCTCCTGGTCTCCTCGCCGCTGTACAACCCGGTCGAACAGGAGACGCGTCGAGCGATCCGAGAGATAGACTCGCTCGGCCACGACATCGGCCTCCACTTCAGCACGCATGCGTACTGGCCGCCGGGGGAGGAGCCGAGCGAGTCCCGACTCCGAACGCACGTGCGGAACGAACGGGACGTCCTCGAGGATATCGTCCCGGATCTCGCGGACACCATCTCGTTCCACATCCCGCCGGAGTGGGTGCTCGACCGGCGGTTCGACGGCATCGACAGCACGTACGAACCCGCCTACTTCTCGCGGGTCGACTACTGTTCGGACTCCCGGCAGCGGTGGCGCGACGACCCGCCGCTCACGGACGGCATCCCGGACAAACTCCAGGTGCTGACGCATCCGAGTCTCTGGGGCGACCGCGAACAGACGTTCACCGAGTGCGTCCAGAGCGCCGTCGCGGAGGCGACGCGCCGCGCGACGGAGTGTGCGACGCGCGAGTTCCTCGAGGAGCGGTACAGTGCGTAAAACGACGCAGCGAATCCAGTTCCGCTAGATGTACAAGAACGCTACAGTCGGCTTGGTCGTCCCCGCCTACAACGAGGAGGGGAAAGTGGGTACAGTGATCGATACGGTTCCGGCGTACGTCGACCGAATCTACGTCGTCGACGACGGCTCCACCGACGGGACGTGGGCGGAGATAACGGCGCACGCCGACGAGGGGAATCGGAAGACGACGCCAGAGGCCGACCGATTCGACGAGCGGTTCGTCCCGATACGCCACGAGGAGAACCGCGGCGTCGGCGGCGCCATCAAGACGGGCTACCTCCGCGCTCGCGAGGAGCGAATCGACGTGACGGCCGTGGTCGGCGGTGACGGGCAGATGCACCCCGACGAACTCGGCCGCTACCTCGACCCCATCGTCGACGGCACCGCGGAGTACGCGAAGGGCAGTCGATTCAGCAGCCCGGAGGACATGGTCGGCATCCCGCCGTTCCGCCTCGTCGGCAACCTCACCCTCTCCTATCTCACGAAGTACGCCAGCGGCTACTGGTTCCTCATGGACTCACAGAACGGGTACGCCGCCATCTCGCTGCACGCCCTCGAAGAGATAGACCTGGAGGGGATGTACGAGTACTACGGCTACTGCAACGACCTGCTCGTGAAACTCAACCTCGAAGACCTTCGCGTCGCGGACGTCCCGCGGTCCGCGGAGTTCGCGTACAGCGAGGGTTGGGACAGCCACATCGACTACGCGGAGTACGTCCCGCGGGTGTCGTGGATGCTGCTGCGGAACTTCGTGGGGCGACTCTACCGGAAACACCTGCTTCGGGAGCGGGACCCGTTCGTCCTCTGCTACGGCGCCGGCGTCGGCCTCGTCCTGAAGTCGATTCGGGACCGGGTCGGGTCCGGTGACGAACGGTCGACGCCGTGGCTCTCGACCGTGGGGGGCGTGCTCCTGTTCCTCCTCGGGACGCTCCTCGACGCCCGGGCGAACCGCGACCTGTGCGTTCGGGTCGACCGCGATTCGGCGCGCGGAGACGACGCGGTGCAGCGACGACCGACCGACAGACAACGGAACGACTGATATGACGACGACAACAGACGACGCGCGAACGACGATGGACGATATCGTAGTGCTGATCACCGGCGCGGGCGCCCCCGGCGCTTCGGGAATCATCAAGAGCCTGCGCTCGGTCGACGAACGCGACGTGACCATCGTGGGGGTGGACATGAACTCGCACGCGTACGGGTTCGCGCTGGTCGACGAGGCGTATGTCGTCCCCGCCGGCGGCGACGACGACTACGTCCCCCGACTGCTGGACGTCGCGACCGACGAGAACGTCGACATCGTGCTTCCGCTGACGACGGCCGAGTTGGAACCGCTCGCGGCGGCCAAAGAGCGGTTCCGGGCGGAAGGCATCGAGGTGGCCGTCTCCGACCCCGACGCCCTCGCGGCGGCGAACGACAAGGGCGACCTCTACGAGGCCGTCGGCGACTTCGGACTGTCCGCGGCGCCGACGTACCGTCGGGTCGCCTCGGAGGCGGAGTTCCTCGACGCCGTCCGGGAACTCGGCTACCCCGAGAACCCGGTCTGCTTCAAGCGGCCGGTCGCCAGCGGGATGCGCGGCTTCCGCGTCCTCGACCCCGACCGCGACCGGTTGGACAGCCTCCTCAACGAGAAGCCCACGGCGGCGACGACGACGCTCGACGAGATCGTCCCGGTGCTCTCCTCGGGCGAGGAGTTCCCGGAACTCGTCGTCATGGAGTTCCTCCCCGGTGCCGAGTACAGCGTCGACGTGTTGGCGATGGGCGACGAGGTCGGCCCTGTCGTTCCGCGGTCGCGCGAGCGGACCCGAGCGGGCATCTCCTTCGAGGGGGTCGTCGAGCGCAACGAGGACCTCATCGACGCGGCGACGGAGATCTGCCGACGCCTCGGTCTGGAGTACAGCGTCAACCTCCAGTTCAAGTACGACGCGGACGGGACGCCGAAGCTCTTGGAGATAAATCCGCGCGTCTCGGGGACGATCATCATGTGCGTCGGCGCGGGGGCGAACTTCCCCTACTTCGCCGTGAAGCACGCGCTGGGGGAGGACATTCCGCCGGTCGACGTCGACTGGGGGACGCGGATGATCCGGTACTGGCAGGAGGTGTTTCACTCACCCGACGGAACCCTGTTCCACGTCACCGGCGAGAACGACCGGGCACCCGTCGTGCGGGGACGCGGACAGCGATGAGAGCCGTCTGCTTCGACCTCGACGACACGCTGTTCGACTACCATCAGTACGTCCGCGGCGGACTGCTGGCGGCGGCGGCGGCGCTCGAAGCCCGAACCGGACGGGACCACGGCGAGGAACTCCTCTCGCTGTACTTCGAGGAGGGCGTGACCGACGCAACGTTCGACCGACTGCTGTCGCGACACGACCTGTCGCCGTCGCTCGTCCCCGAACTGGTCGAGGCGTACCACGGCTCTCCCACCGAGATGCGGCTCTCCCCGTACCCGGACGCGCGTCCGACGCTCGACCGCCTCGCGGACGACTACGCGCTCGGCGTCGTCACCGACGGTCGGAACGGTCACGCGAAACTCGACGTCCTCGGACTGGAGACGTACTTCGAGACGGTCGTCGTCACGCCGGAGCACGGCATCTCGAAGCGCGAGGAGCGCGCGTTCAGACTCGCCCTCGACGACCTGGGCGTCGACCCGGCCCGGACCGCCTACGTCGGCGACAACCCGGTGACCGACTTCCGCGAGCCGAACCGTCTCGGCATGCGGACGGTCCGCCTCCGTCGGGGACGCTACCGGGACCGGACGCCGGAAGACGGCGCGCGGCCGGACCACGTGATCGACTCGCTCGACCGACTCCCCTCGCTCCTCGAACCGAACCCGCACCCATGACCGCTCGAACGCGCCTCCGGAGAGACGGACGGGCAGGTGGACCGCCGTGAGCACCCACCCGATCAGCCGCGTCCGGCAGGTCGTCGTCTCGCCGTGGTTCGTCGCCT
The DNA here is from genome assembly GCF_031624635.1 of Halogeometricum sp. S3BR5-2. Classification (NCBI taxonomy): domain Archaea; kingdom Methanobacteriati; phylum Methanobacteriota; class Halobacteria; order Halobacteriales; family Haloferacaceae; genus Halogeometricum; species Halogeometricum luteum. The sequence continues at coordinate 409,217 of NZ_JAMQOQ010000003.1, forward strand.
CGGCCGTCCTCCTCGCGGGCACGGCGGGCCTCGTCATCGAACTGTTCGTCTCCAACCCGTACACGCAGGTACTCCCCGCGGCCATCGTCGGCGGCGGTCTGTTCGGGTGGGCCGTTCGGTGGCGACGGGCCGCGGTGCGTCGGGAACTCGCCTCGTTCCGGTACCGACCCGGGACGACGGCCCGCGCCCTGCTGCTCGTGCTCCTGTACGCGCTCTTCGTCGCGAGCATCGTCCTGTACGTCCGCGCGGGCTACCAGCGCCCGTTTCCCGTCCACGCGATACAGGTCGCGATATACGCGACGGTCGCGGTTCTCGCGCTTGCCCTCAAGTCGACCCGAGCCAAACTGCTGATTCTGCTCGCCGCGGCGGTGCTCCACCGGGCGCAGGTGTACTACGGCAGCGCCGTCCAACTCGGCAACGACGCGCTGTGGCACAATCAGGTCGCCGCCGCCATCGCGCAGACGGGGTCGCTCGCCCCCCTCGCGACCTCGAAGTACTGGTACGCACCGGTGTACCACCTCGCCGTGGCGTTCGTGTCGGCGGCGACGTCGCTGCCCGTGCGGCACGCCGCGTTTCTCGTCGTCACCGTGGTCGGGACGGTCGTTCCCGCGCTCGTCGTGTTCGCGTTCCTCCGTCGCTGGTGGAGCGACCTCGTCGGCGTGCTGGGGGCGCTCCTCTACGTCGTCGGCGACTTCGTCGTCGTGACCACCGTTCACACGATGCCGACGACCATCGGACTCGCCTTCTTCGCCGTGCTGTTCTGGTACGCCGACCGGTTCCTCGACGCACCCACTCGTCTCTCCTTCGCCGGGTTCCTCTTCGGACTCCTCGGCATCATCTACACCCACCAGTTGACGCTGTTCATCACGCTGGTCGTGATGCTGCCCTACATCGCGGGGGCGGCGTTCTGGCGGGGGAGGCTTCTCCCCCGCGATATCGGCCTCTCGACGCTCCTCGTCGTGGGGTTCGTCTACCAATCTGTGACCACGAGGTACAGCGGACCCGCCGGCGAGACTGGTTCGTTCCTTCAGACTGTCGCTCCCAGTATTATCAGCAGCCTGCGACAGATCGCCGCCGGGTCGAGCCGGACGGCCTCGTACCCCCCGCGAATCGACGAACTCGCGATATCCGGCGCCGACGCCTTGAGCGTCGAACAGGTCCTCGGAATGGGTATTCTGTTCGGGCTCGCGGTACTGGGTGCCATCGCGTGGAGCTCTCGGACGACCGGCGACGCCCGCCGACCAATCGTCCCGCTCGGGGCGGCGACGACGGTCACGAGCCTGTTCGTCTTCGTCCCGCCCGCGTTCGGGGTGAACGTGTTCATCCCCGGCCGCTGGTTCGCGTTCCTCTACTTCCCCTTGGCTCTGTTCGCCGCGCCCGGCCTCGTGGTTCTCGCCTCGGCGGGGACGCGGCTCGTCGCCGACGCCGTCGGCGGAATCGGATGGGGGATTCGGCCGGCCGTCGCCGCCCTCCTCATCCTCGCTCTCGTCAGCCCGTACGCGGTGTTCATGACGATGAACGCGGCGGGGGCCCCGGACAACCCCGTCTTCGACGAGGCGCCGGGCGCCACCCGGATGTCGACGACGCAGCAGGAGGCGTCGTCCTACCGGTTCGTCGACGACCACGCGACGGACGTGACCGTCGTCGCCGGCCACTCGGCGTGGCGGACGATACAGCGGCACTACCGGCACCCCGCCGTCATCTACACGACGCGCTACGGGGAGTCGGGAACGCCGTACAGCGGGGACCTCCTGTACGTCTACCCGGAGTACGCCCAGACCGACCACGGGTCGTACATACTCCTCTACGGCGACAGGAAGTTCCGGGTCCGCGGGCCGCTCCCGGGGCCGGAACCGTCCGCGAGTCGCGTCTTCTCCAACGGGGAGGTCGACCTCTACTACGAGGACGACGGCGAGGCCTGACAGCGAGAAAGGGAGGAGAGGGGGAGCGACCGAACGGGCCGAACGGCGACGCCGACCGCGGGGCTCTCAGCCCGACCGGAGTCAGCCGAGACCGGACCCGCCCCCATCGATGCTAACGTTCCGCTTTCTGACGGTCGACCGCGTCGTCACCAGCGGTCGGCCGCTGACGTCGATGCTGGTGTCCGCGACGAGGCAGTTCCGCGAGTCGACGAGTTCGATTCCGCTGCGGTTCGACCCGCGCTGTCGGATGCTGCAGTTCCGGAACTCCGTCCCGTTCCGGCCTTCGAGTCGCGCCGTCGCGCCGCCGCTCGCACTCCCGCGGATATCGACGTTCCGAAACGTCGGGCCGCCGCCGGGACCGCTGCTGGGCTCGATGGCGTAGATAGCCGGCACGCCGTCCCGGTCGACGCGAACCGTCGTGTTCCGAACCGTCGCCTGCCCGCTGTCGCGGTGGAAGACGATGGCGCCGAACCCAGTTCCCGCCTCCGGTCCGATCGTAATCCGGCAGTTCTCGACCACCTGTCCCTGCTGCCCGCGGAGCCGCAGTCCCCGCGCGTTCACCGAGTCGTTCCTGTGCGGGGGCACCCTGTCGACGACGATTTCGACGTCTCTCGCGGTCGACCCGGTCGACCCGAGGCGCACGCCGGCGACGTTGTTGTTCCGGTAGGACCCCCCTCGTACGTGCACCGGACCGTCCATCGCGTCGGGGATGGCGCCGCCGGCGCCCCCCGGCGCCGACGCGTACAGGCCGTTGTCGGAGAACCCGGCGACCTCGCAGTCGCGGAACGTCAGTTCGCCGCTGTGCTGGTGGCCGACGTACATGCCGGTGACCGATTCGTTGGTCTGCGGGACGCTGGTCGCGACGAGGTTCTCGACGAGTCCGGTGCCCGCCTCGTTCCGCACGTCGAAGCGGAAGGCGATGGCGTCCGCCGGATACCGGCCGACCGTGGTTAGATTCCGAGCGACGAAATCTCCGGAACCGATGACCTGGACGCGGCCGCCGTACCCCTCCTGGCGGAAGTCGAACGTGAGGCCGTCGAGGACGAACTCCCGTACGTCGAGAAACGAGAGGAAGTACGGCCCCGCCTCGTCCGCCGGTCTCGCCGGAGTGAGTACGGGCCGCGCTCCGGGTTCCGCGACCAGCGCCGCGTTCCGAAGCCCCCGGAACGTCTGGTTCGAGAGCCGGTATACCCCGTCGGGAAAGGACAGGAGCGTGTCGTCGTTCAGGTGCTCTTGGAGTTCCGAACCGATGGGCTCCGAACCGGTCGGGTCGGCCCCGGCGTCCACCACGTTCGTGACGGTTCCGTACTGCTCCGCACGCGGCCGCTCCGTTCGCGGCCCCGGTCCTTCCGTTCGCTCGGGGAGACTCGGCGTTTCGGACACCTCTCCCCCCGGGGCGCCGCACCCGGCGAGTGCGGCCGTTCCCAGCGCCGCCGCCCCCAGTTTCAGGGCGTTCCGACGGGAAAGATTCGACTCGGACGGTGGAGCGGTCATTCTGGTCCTAGTCGACGGTCTGCGGCGATATTTAGGTTTTGCCCGCGGCATGGTCCCCATCGCGGCCGGCCCACCCGTGGGAGAGTTTCGGTCGCCGTCCTCGTTCTCCGGACAGTTCGACTCACAGACGTTGTTGCTAGCCATCTCGTAACCAGACGTGGGCAGTCGGTTCCGTTTCGGGACACAAACACGGATATTCTCGTAATAATCACTATCCGGATTCCGGGTTAGTTCCGCCCGATGCCTCGCAAGACATCTCAGGCAGAGCACACCGACGAGCGAGACAGCGGAGGGGAGAGCCATCTGAGTCGACGGTCGTGGCTCAAACTCTCCGGCGTCGCCGCCACGGGCGCGCTGTTGAGCAGCGGCGTGGTCTCCGCACAGTCGGCCGAGTTCCCGAACACGATTCTCGTCGACGCCCGCGACGCCGACGGGGCGAGCGAGTACTCCTTCGCGGTTTCCGAAGCCGTACAGCCGGTCGAATCGACCGACGCGAGCGCCGACTTCGTCACCGACGACGCGAACGTGGCGGCGACGGCGGAGAACGCGCTTCACGCCTACCACTACAGCGGTAACTTGGTCTCCTTCTCCATCGACGGCTCCGCCTTCGCCGCCTTCGGCGAGGACGTCGGCTCAGACCTCGGCGGTTCCGCCGAAGCCGACGACGGCGCCGACTCGGGGTCCGACGACTCCGACGACGGGAGCGGGTCCGAACACCAACTCCGAATCACCTCCGGGTCCAACGTGGAGTACGCGTTCACGACGACCGGCGAGATTCGGAAGAACCTCGACGCGGGCGACAACTCCGCGGAGGAGAACAACGATTCGGTCACCCAGAACGACGACGGCACGTGGACCGCCGAGGGCCTCACGGGCAACGGCTACGGCGACAGCTACACGTTCACAGGCGAAATCGTGTCGTTCGAGCCGACGACGGGGTCGTACTCCCTCGTCTACGACGGGTCGCAGACCACCGCCGCGGAACTCGTCGGCGACTCGAACGAACTGCGAATCGTCTCGGAGTCGGACGTCGACTACGCGTTCACGGCGACCGGCACCGTGGAGAAGGACCTCGACGCGGGCGATTACGCCGCCGAAGGCGACAACGACGCCGTCACGGAGAACGACGACGACACGTTCACCGCCGAGGGGATGACCGGAAACGGCTACGGCGACACGTATCAGGTCGCGGGCGACGTGGTGGCCTTCGAGCCGATGACCGGTTCCTACACGTTGACGTACGACGGGACCGAACTCACCGCAGCCGAGTTGACCGGAAACGAAGCACCCACGGACGACACGGGCGACGCCAGCGACGACTCCGAGTCGAGCGACGGCGACACCGGCGGGGCGAACCTCGGCGGCGGCGAGGGCTACCCCAACACGGTCTCGGAATCCGAAGCCGACTACACGGCGGGGTCGCTCTCCGAACTGGAGAGCGCCCTCGGCGACGCCGCGGAGGGACAGACCGTCTACGTCACCGGCGAAATCGGCGTCGATTCGACGATAACGGTCCCGCAGGGCGTCACGCTCGCCTCCGACCGCGGCATCGACGGCGCCGAGGGCGGCGTCCTCGTCGCGGACGGCGAGATAGAGATGCTCGAAGTCGACGGCGACAGCCGCATTACCGGTCTCCGCCTCGACGGGCCGATGTCCACGTACGAGTCGTGGGACGGCTACCCGGCGGGCGCGGGCATCGTCTCGAACGGCAGCGGCGTCGAGGTGGACAACTGCGAGATATACGGCTTCGCCTACGCGGGTGTCAACGGCAGCAACGACGAGTACGTCCACCACTGCGACATCCACAACAACCCCCAAGACGGTCTGGGTTACGGCGTCGACTGCACGGGCGGCGACCAGACCATCGAGTACTGCACGTTCAACTACAACCGCCACAGCGTCGCCAGCAGCGGTAGCGGCAGTTACACCGTCCGGAACAACCACTTCGGCCCCGAGACGGTCGACCACGTCATCGACGTCCACCCGCCCGGCGGCGAGACCATCATCATCGAGAACAACACGGTCGAGGCGACAGAACACGTTCAGGACGGCGGCGAGACCGAAGCCGTCTACATCCGCGGCGACGTCGCCCAGGAGGGCGTCATCCGGAACAACTGGTTCTACGGGAGCGAACCGAGCGACGGCGGCGACCCCGGCGAAGCGGTCCGGACGGCGCTGTCCTCGTGGGACGAGGCCAACGTCACCCTCGAGAACAACGCCTACGGGTCGAGCGAACCGAGCGGGGACATCGGCGCACCGCGCTGAACGCGGCCCTCGGTCCGGCCCACACCACCCGAACCTCGGATTCACCGGCGGTCTCTTTTTCGGCTACGACAGCACCGACTCGACGAGTCGCGTGTCCAACAGCCCGCTGTAGACGGCGAGCGCCGCCCACACAGCCCCGCCGAGCGCTATCACGGCGAGGAGCGACGGGAGTCCGGAGACGAACGTCCGAGCGTAGTAGACGATGGCGCCCATGCCGGCGGAGATGCCGACGACGACGCCGCTCTCGAACAGCAGTCGACGCACGCGGAACGGGAACTCGCGGTAGATGTAGGAGACGTTGATGACCGTGTATCCGGCGTGCGTCACCACCGTCGCGACGGCCGCTCCGAGTGCGCCGAACGCCGGGATGAGGAGGAGGTTCAAGACGAAGTTCGCGACGGAGGTCCCCCCGTTCGCGATGGCGCGCTCGCGCCCCCGCCCGAGGTAGTCGAGGCTGTTCGTGGTTATCTGATTCACCGCGTCGATGACGATGAGGACGCCGAACAGTTGCACGAGGGGAACGGCGTCGAGGTAGTTCGCGCCGAACACGTAGCGGATGGTCGGTTCGGCGACCAGCGCGAGTCCGACGCCCGCGGGAACGTACAGCAGGAGGACGTGCCTGAGCGCCGACTCGTATATCCGAGACGCGCTCTGCCCCTGATCGCTGGCTTTCCGCTCGCCCAGTCGGGGGGCCAGCGTCGTGTCTATCGACCGCGCGGGGACGATGGCGAAGTCGGCTATCTGCTTCGCCAGCGTGTAGTAGCCGACCGCGACGGGGTTGACCAGCACGCCCACGAGCACCATGTCGACCCGCTTGTCGAGGACGTCCGCGCCGCTCGTGACCGTCAGCGGGACGCCGTAGCGTGCGATCCGCCGCCGCAGTCCGGACTCGGGGTCGCCGCCGGTCGGCAGCGAGCGGTAGAACCGCCGGTAGAACACGACGAGTCCGAGGACGGCCGAGACGAGAAAGCCCGCCAGATAGCCGTACAGCGCGCCGACGGCGCCGAACCCGGCGAGGACGAACCCGGCCGCGAAGACGAACCGCACGACGCCGTCGACGGTCCGGAACACGCCGCTCCACTCGACGCGGTTGAACGCGTTGAACAGCAGTCGGACCGCGATGGCGAACGGGTACAGCGCGAGGTAGCCGACGCCGACGGCGAGGAACGGTTCGACGGCGGGGCGGCCGAGGAGGCCGGCGAGGCGTCCGCCGACCGCCCAGAAGACGACGCTGACGACGACGGTGGCGACGCCGACGTACAGCAGGGTCGTCCGGACGATGTGTCTGACCTGCGTCTCGTCGGACTCGATGTACTCGGTGACGAAGCGGGCGCCGGACTTCGCCAGCCCCAGCCCCAAGAACAACTGCGTCACGCCGAGAATCGACAGCGCGAAGCTCAGCAGTCCGTACCCTTCCGGCGTGAGGAGGTAGCGGGTGAGGACGACGATGAGCCCCGCGTTGGCGACGACGTAGAGCACCTGCGAGACGAAGCTCACCTTGAGCCCGCTGGCCATCCGCTCTCGTACCGACTCCTCCGAGGTCATGCGTTCGAGCGAACCGTCGGGGCCGTCGGCGGCGGTCCCTCCGTCACAGTCTCCTCTCAGCCACGTTCGGTTCTGATTCCCGCTCCTCGGTCGGACGCTCCAGCGCGGAGCGATAGACGGCGAGGATTCGGTCGCCCATGCGGTCCAGACTCCACTCGTCGGCCATCTTCCGCCCGTCCGACCCCGTCCCGGACCGGAGGGCGCGTTCGAGTCCGGAGACGAGTTCGTCGTCGGTTGCGCCGACGGTGCTGTTCCGCACCGTCCCGAGGGCCTCTCTCGCGAACCCCACGTCGGTCGAGACGACGGGGACGTTGCACGCCGCGGCCTCCTTGATCACCATCGGTCCGGCCTCGCGGTCGGAGGTCACGATGACCGCGTCGCTCGCGTTCATGTAGTACGGCATCTCCTCGTAGGGGACGCCGGTTATCCACCGCAACTCCGCGTCGACGTCGGCCCGTTCGACGACGGCCCTGGCGCGGGGGTAGTTCTTGACCGCCCGCGTCTTCCGATACGGGAACAGGACGACGTTCGCGTCCGTCTCCCACCCGATGCGCGCCCGGGCCTCGTCCCGCGGAATCGGACGGAACCGTTCGACGTCGACGCCGAACGGAATGACGTGGTGCGGACGCGACAGGTACGTCGACATCGCGGACGACGGGACGATGACCTCGTCGCAGTGGTGCGCCATCGTCCGAGAGACGCGCGAGACCCAGTCGCCGGCCATCAGGTCCGACCCCCAGAACGTGACGACGACCGGGCGGTTCAGTTCGACGAGCGCGAGGGGACTCAGGAGGCCGTAGTGGATGTGTATCAGGTCGTACTCGTGTTGGGACTGTTTGAGGAGGCTCACGACCGTCCGAACGTAGTCGCGGACGGACCGCGACGACTCCGAACTCGACGTCTCCGACGCCTCCTGACTGACCGCGACCGTATCGCTCGCCACTCCCTTCTCGGCCAGCGTCTCGACCTGTTTCTCGAAGAAGGAGGCGCCGTCGTAGGTGACGACGTTGAGGACGCGCACTACCTGCTTCCCCCATCCGGCCGCGCGGGCCCGTGACGCTGTTCGTTCGGCGGGGGAGCGACCCGTCCTCCCCTCGTGACCATGCGGCGACCGCGGACGCTCGAACGGGTGGACATTTCGTCTCGGAGGTAACCCGATTCGGACGTTGTAATTGTGGGGCTTTCGACGGGCATCCGAGGGGTTAATCTTCCAGTGAGGGGACGAAATCGACCGACTGCGCGTCGGTTCCTCTCAACGAATCGAGAAGTTCGCGGGGCGGGCCGACCCACGCTCCCATCTCGAGCGCCCGTTCCACCAGCTTCCGATACACCCGTTTGTAGTTCGGATACTCCCGCTCGTTGAAGTAGCAGGGATGCCAGAGAACCGTCATGATCGCCCCGCGGTCCCGCGCCCGTTCGAGGAGGCGCTCGCACGCCTCCCACGCGGTGTCGGCGTCCGTCGGGACGTCCGGCAGCGTGAGTTCCATGAGCGTGAGCGGGAAGACGACGAACTCGTCGTTCAGCGGCCTGAGGACGTTGTAGCCGTAGTGGAACCCGTACTCGCGCGTCCGGCCGAGCGTCGCGTCGTAGTCGAAGCCCAGTTCGGACTGGAGTTCCCACGTCCGGGGCCGTTCGAGGTTCAGGTAGTGCTGGCGTATCCCCGACACCTCGTGCCCCAACACCCCTTCGAGCGTCTCCTTCTCCTCGCGGAGTCGGTCGATATCGCGGTACGACTCGTAGGAGCCGTGGAGGCCCACCTCCCATCCGCCCTCGTCCAGTCGGCGGATGACGTCCGCGATGGCCGGGTCGGTCACCGAGTACCGCCCGGTGTACAGCACCCAGTTTCTCAGTTCGGTCCACTCGCGCGGCGATTTGTCCCGGAGCAGGTTCTGTTCCTCCAGGAAGTAGAACGCCGACCGGACCCCGAGGTCGGCTTCGAGTTCCATTATCTCCTCGAACTGCCAGTACGGGTTGTTGCCGGGTAACGCCGTCTTGAGGTGGTACAGCGAGCGCTCCGTGACCGCCCGGTACGGCGCCTGGAACGTCTTGTACGGCCTGTCGACGTCGTGCGTGAGACACAGCGCGAAACTGTGCTCCTCACGCATTCCGCGACACCCCCTCGGACTCGGCGGGCATCTCCCCGCCGGCGCCGCCGACCGCGGTCAACACCTCGGTCGCAAAGCGCGTTACGTCGATCTTGTCCGCGAGCAGGCGCTCCCGGTTCCGCCGCCAACTGTCCGTCGTCACCGGGTCCGAGAGGAGGCCTCGGATCTCCTCGAGCGCCTCCCGTTCGTCCGGCGTCGAGAAGACGAGACCGTACCGGCCGCCGAGTTCCGCGAAGTTGCTCATGTCCGTCTCCCCCGCGAAGGAGTTCACGCGTATCGCCGGCGTCCCGAGGATACCCGCCTCCGTCGCCATCGTCGAGGAGTCGGAGACGACGAGCGTCGCGTGCGCGAGGAGGTGGTGGAACTGGTGGGGCGGCACCGGCACCGCGTATTCGGAGTAGTGGTCGGCGTCACCCTCGTTGGCGACGAACACGCGGCCGTGCGACCGGAGGAACGTCAGCAACCGCCGCTTTCCGCTGGCGCTGAACCCGTCGTGGAACACGTCGTGGTGCGCCTGCATGTCGCTGAACCGGACGACGAAGAACTGCTCGTCGGGGTCGACGCCCGCCTCTCGGAGCACGTCGGGGTCCGGCGTGAAGTAGTTCGGGTGGAGGTACGCGAGTTCGTGGAACCCGTCGTAGCGGTGTTGCTTCGCGCCGAAGTTCATCTCGAAGCGCTTCGGGGTGCAGATGACGTCCGCGAACGGGACCATCAGCCAGTTCGAGGAGAGTTCGCTGTCGGTGAAGACGACGCTCTTGGCGTCGGCGACCGTCGCCGCGTGCGCGGCCGCGAGGCCGCCGATGCCGGTGATCACGTCCGGTCGGAGCCGTCGCGCCTGCCGGGCGAGGGCGTACTCGAATCGAAGCTGTCGGAGCGCCAACGACCCGAACGACGCGGACGCGCCCGCGAGGACGGTGTGGTCGATGCCGTAGTTTCGGAGCAGTTCGACCGCGACGTCCTTCGCGCGGACGTAGACGCGGACGTCGTGGCCGTGCCGACGAAGCTCCCGGATGACGTTCTTGAAGAAGTGAACGTGCGCCGGATGCTGCACCGTCACGAACGCCTTCATCGCGCGCGCTCCCCGCTCCGCCCGCCCCCGGCCCGTCGCGGCGGACACACTGTCGGATCTCTGTCGCTCATACCCGCCGCATGGGACCCTCTCGTGTTTGTAATGAGAGGACTGTCGTTCGGTTAATCATTACTGAGCGATGGGTCCGCGCTCCGAGCGGGTCGAAAGTCCCCATTTACAAAGCGCTCGGTAGCCGAACCGGCGTCCAATGATACAGAGAGGCGGTGCTGTCGACTCGCGACCGTGCGGCGTACGTCGGCGGACGGACGGAACGAGGGACCCGCTTCGAGAGTACGTCTCGGAACGACCGGTCGTGGGACGATGACGAGCGGTACCGTCCTCGTTCTCGACAGTCAGGCGCAGAACGCGCTCGGGTTGATACGGACGCTGAGCGCCAAGGGGCTCTCCGTGACCGCCGGGGGGTACACGCGGTATCTGCCGGGTATGCTCTCGCGGCACTCGGCGGAGTCGTACGTCTATCCGGACCCGCTGACCGAGACGACCACGTTCGTCGACCACCTGGTCGACCACCTCGCGGCACACGAGTACGACGCGGTGTTCGCGGTGACGGACCTGACGACGCTGCTCCTCTCGAAGTACAGAGAGCGGCTCGAAGAGACGGGCACGGCCGTCGGCGCGGAGTCGTGGGACAGACACCTCGCGGCGAACGACAAGGGGCGACTGTTCGAGGCGATGGCGGACGTCGACGTGCCGACGCCGCGGACCCATACGCCGGCGTCGCTCGACGACGTCCGCGAACTCGACGAGCGGATAGACTACCCCGTGGTCGTCAAACCCCGTCGGACGACCTACGTGGACGACGACGGGCAGTGTTACACCCGGCGGCTCTCCGGCGACAACTACGTCGCGCCGGAGGAGAGTCTGACCGAGCGGTACGCGTCGCTCGTCGACGGCGACGCGGCGTTCGACGCGGACCCGCCGCTGGTTCAGGAGTACGTCGACGGCCTCGAAACGATGTGCACCGTCGGAATCGCCGACGAGGGGGAACTGCTGACCCACTTCCAACACAAGAAGTTCCGCGTCTACCCGCCCTCGGGCGGCGTCGGCGCGGTGCGGCAGGGCGTCCGCGAACCGCGGATGCGGACATACGCCGAACGCGTCGTCGAGGAGTTGGGGTGGACGGGTCCGCTCCACGTCGAGTTCATGAAGACGGCGGACGGCGACTTCTACCTGCTCGAGGTCAACGGGCGCTACTGGGGGTCGCTCGCGCTCACCATCAACAGCGGCGTCGACATCCCGTGGTACCACTACCAGCAGTTGACCGGCGAGACGCCCGACGTGGACCCGAACCTCCGGTACCGGACGGACGTCAAGCAGCGGAAGCTGTTCTACCAGGACATCCTCTGGCTCAACGAGAACCTCTCGCGGGGGAACGTCTCGGCGCTCGTCCCGTTCCTCACGTCGTTCTTCACGACGCGGGAGGAGTTCCTCGACCTGTTCGACCCGCTTCCCCTCCTCGGCGTTCTCCCGCGGACGGCGAAGATACTCGTCAACAGACAGGACCCGCGGTGACCCGCTCGCCGCTCGACTTCGGACGTGCCGGCGAGGACACGCTGACGGGGCGAGCGAAGCGGTTCGCCCGGGAGAGCTACTGGCGCGCGCGACTCGCCCCGTCCGGGTGGCGACACCGGGCCGAACTCGACGGCCTGTCGGCGGAGTTCCGGATGGCGACCCGCTGTGAGTTCCAGCGGGCGACGACGCTCGTCGGCGAGGGAGCGGTCATCAGCGCGTTGCTGTCGGAGTTGGACGGCGACGAGGTGGTGTGGGACGTGGGCGCGAACGTCGGGATGTACGCCTGTTTCGTCCTTCGAAAGCTAACTGGGGGAGCGGTCGTCTGTTTCGAGCCCGAACCGTCGAACGAGGCGCGACTCCGGACGAACCTCGCGGCCAACGGGCCAGAACGCCGGTGGCGGACGTCGACCCTCGCGCTGTCGGACCGGAGCGGTCCCGGTCGCCTCGCCTCCGAACGGCGGGAGGTCGGCGCTGGTCACCACTATCTCACGGACGGAGAGGGGGAGAGCGAGACGGAGGGGCAGGTCCTCCGCGTCGACTGCCGGCGCGGAGACGAACTCGCCGGCGGGGCGTTCCCGTCGCCGGACGTCGTCAAGATAGACGTGCAGGGCGCGGAACTGAACGTGCTGCGGGGAATGGGCGATGCGCTCGACGGCGTCGAGACGGCGTTCGTGGAGGTGCACGCGGAGAAGTGCCGCCGATACGGGACGACCGCCGAGGAGATAGAGGGCTACCTCCGGGACAGGGGGTTCTCGCTCGACTCGCTGGGCGAACCGACCTGGGACCGGCGCGGCGTCTACCACGTCCGCGCGCGCCGCGGAACGAACGCGGACGAGAACGGAAACGCGGAGACCGAGAGCTGAACGTGACTGAGACCGACCGCGCCGTTCAGCGGCTCACGACGCGGTAGGCGGCCTTCGCGAGGTCCATGCCGGCGCCGCCCGACTCGATGCGGTAGTACGGGACGAGTTCGCCGCCGAACTTCGATTTGTACCGGCAGAGGCGCTCGGTGTTCGCACCGAGCAGGTCGTACCGATGCACGGAGTCGAGTTCCGGGTCCTCGATGATGTCTTCGAGGATTCGCCACTGGAGCAGGCTGTTGACGCTGACGCCCTCGTAGTCGACGCGGGCGCCGCCCAACCAGTATATCGCCGCGTCGTTCGAGTAGAGGACGACGACGCCGTTGAGGAACTTCCCGTTCGGGCCGCGGGCGACGTACACGCGGCTTCGGTCGCCGACCCTCTCCAGCAGGTCGCGGACGTAGGGCCACGAGAACGCGAACGACTCGCCCTGTTCGTCGTACCGGTCCTCGACGTTCCGGTGGATGGTCTGCGCCGCGTCCATCCCCTCGACGCCGATGGTGAGGTCGAGTTCGTCGCGCTTTCGTATCTCCCGCCGGAGGCTCTTGCTGAACGACGACAGCAGTTCGTCGGCGGTGGTGTCCGAGAGCTCCAGTTCGTAGGTGAACTCGGGCGTGATCTGCATATCGCTCCACTGGTACGGTCGGGGGTCGAGGAAGTCCGTCGAGCAGACGAACCGGAGGAGCGTCCGCGAGGAGTCCACCGAGAGCCGTTCCAGCACCTCCTCGGTGAACTCGCGGTTCACCTTCTCCTGTTTCCGCTGCTTCGGGCTGTTCGGCGTCGCGATGGGACCGAGGTACGGGACGCCGAGCGCCGGTGGCGGCGAGAAGACGGCGCGCCCGACGGCGTTTCGTCTGACGAACACCGGAAGTAGCGCGACCGCTTGGCTCCCCTTGAACCCGCCGTACAGCCGCAGTTCGGCCGACGTGTGCTCGTCGAGGACGGTCAGCGCCTCCTCGGTGTGGAAGACGTCGAATCCCGAAGAGGGAAGCTTCTCCCCCCATTCGGACAGCGACAGCGTCTCTATCTCCATCGTCGGTCCTCCTTCGACCCGCGGCCGTCGGCTCCGGTCGTCCCGCGAAGTTTCTTCCGCATCTCAGTACCTCCCGAGCGTGTAGACGCGGTGAGTCGTCCCGTCGAGGTCGTACGCGTCCCGTCCGTCGACGACGACGAGGTCGTCGAACGCCGACCACTCGATGCGGTCGAACTCCTCGTGCGGCGTGACGACGACGACCGCGTCCAGGTCGAGCGAGGTCAGTTCGTCGATGGACGCGGGCGTCGCGCGGAGCCCCGGCATCTCGTCGAGCATCGGGTCCGCCGCGAACACCGTCGCCCCCGCGTCGTCGAGTTCGGCGGCGATGGGGTACGCCGGCGACTCGCGGGTCTCCTCGACGCCCGGTCGGTAGGTGACGCCGAGGACGAGGACCCGCGCGTCCGCGACCTCTCCGCCGGCCTCGCGCAGTTGCTCGCGCAGTTTCTCCACGGTGAACGCCGGCATCGACTCGTTCACCTCCCGAGCGGTCCGCACGAGTCGCGCATCCGGCGCGCGCGAGAGGAGGAACCGCGGATAGTACGGGATACAGTGACCGCCGACGCCCGGTCCCGGTCGGTGGATGTCGCAGACCGAGAGCGTGTTCGCGGCGTCGATGGCCTCCAGCGTATCGATGCCCAGTTCGCCGCTCGCCCTGGCTATCTCGTTCGCCAGGGCGATGTTCACGTCGCGGTAGACGCCCTCGAACACCTTCACGCACTCCGCCGTCGTCGCGTCCGAGACGGGAACAACCGCGTTCTCCGTGAGTTCCCCGTAGACGAGCGAGGCGACGCGGGTGCTCTCCGCGTCCGCACCGCCGACGACTTTCGGGTACGTCCCGCGGATGTCGGACAGCGCGGTTCCGCTCGCGGTCCGCTCCGGGCAGAACGCGAGGCCGAACTCCCCGAGGGAGAGGCCGCTCTCGGCCTCCAGCGTCGGGCGGACCACCTCCGAGCAGGTTCCGGGCGGGACCGTCGACTCGATGAGGACGACGTCGCCCGGGTCGAGACCGGTCCCGATGGCCGGTACGACCTGTTCGAGAGCCGTGAGGTCGGGGGAGCCGTCCTCGCGGATGACGGTGGGGACGATGACGACGTGGACGGACGCCTCCGACGCTGCGTCCGCCGCGTCAGTCGAAGCGGAGAGGGAGCCGTCGGCGACGGTCCGCTCCACCGCGTCGGCGAGTCCCGGCTCTCCGCGGACCGGGGATACCCCGTCGTTGATTCGCTCGACGACGTCCGGGTCGATGTCCACCCCGGTCACGTTCCCGGTCAGAGCCGCGAACGAGGCGGCTATCGGGAGTCCCATCTTCCCGAGACCGTAAACGGCGACGGGGACTTCTCCGGTGGTCAGCGCCTCGCTCTGCCGCACCGGCGAGACGGAGGCGTGATACAGCGATTCGATCGTCCGCGTCGTGTCTTCCGAGTTCGGATTCATTGGGTCTGTGTCGTCTCTCCGGCCGACTGCCGTCGGGTCGTCTGCTGGTCGATTCGAGTCGCGATTTCGAGCGCGCGCATCCCGTCTTCGCCGGAGACGACCGGCGTCTCACCCGTCTCGACGGCCTCGACGAACGCTTCGAGTTCGAAGCGAAGCGGTTCGCCCTGCACGACGTTCGGGTGTTCGACGATGCTCTCGTGGCGGTACCTGACGTCGCCGTTCCGTTCGATGTACTCCGGCACCGAGCGGCGGTGAATCTCCACCGACTGCGTGAGGTAGTCGATGTCGACCCAGCAGTCCTCGGCGTTTATCGAGAGGGTGCGGACCTTCTGCTGTGTGACCCTGCTTGCGGTCAGCGTCCCGATGAGGCCCGAGTCGAATTCGGCCGTCGCGGTGACGTAGCGGTCTTCGAGCGCGCTCGACGCCGACAGCGACGTTATCTCCCCCTCCGCGAGCGAGAGGAGCACGTCGATGTCGTGTATCATGAGGTCGTAAACGACGTTGTGCGTGATATCCCGGTCGACCGGCGGCCCGAGGCGGTGCGCGTCGATTGCGATGATGTCGAGGGACGAGGCGATGTCGCGCAGTGTGACGACGGCCGGGTTGAACCGCTCGATGTGTCCGACCTGTAGCGTCACGCCGGCGTCGTCGGCCCGTTCGACCAGGTCCCAGCCCCGGTCGATGTCGTCGACGAACGGCTTCTCGACGAGGAGGTGAACCCCTCGGTCGATCGCCTTCTCGGCGATGTCGTAGTGGTACTGCGTCGGCGCGGCGATGGACACGGCGTCCACCGCGTCCAGCAGGTCGTCGAGGGACATCGCCGCGACGCCGTGTTTCTCCGCGACCTCTCGGGCCTGCTTCTCGTCGGCGTCCGCGACGCCGACGAGCGTCGCCGAGGGTAGTTCCCGATACACGCGGGCGTGGTTCTGTCCCATCGAGCCGACCCCGACGACGCCGACCGTCGTGTCGGGCGTGTTGGTGTTCGTCATTGGTAATCTCGTAGCGCGTTCGCGACGCGTTCGGTCTCGCTGTCGGTCAATCCCGGATGAACCGGAAGCGAGAGTACCTCCTCTGCCGCGCGCTCCGCGACGGGGTACGTCTCGTCGGCGCGGTCGAAGGACGGTTCGCGGTGGATGGGCGTCGGGTAGTAGACGCCGGTGCCGATACCGCGCGACTCCAAGTGGGTGCGGAGCGCCGAGCGGTTCGGACAGCGGACGGTGTACTGGTGGTAGACGTGTCTGCGTCCGTAGGGTTCGACGGGCGAGACGGGTTCGGAGTCGGCGACGGCGGCGTCGAGTGTCGCCGCGTGGCGCCGCCTCGCCTCCGTGTAACCGTCGAGTTTGTCCAGTTGGACGCGTCCGATGGCCGCCGCGAGGTTCGTCAGGCGGAAGTTGTGCCCGAGTTCGGCGTGGGCCCCCTCCTCGTCGCGGCCGTGGTTCACGAATCGAGCGGCCCGTTCGGCGACGTTCTCGTCGTCGGTGACGACCATGCCGCCCTCGCCGGTGGTCATGTTCTTCGTCGGGTAGAACGAGAAGCACGCCGCGTCGCCGAACCTCCCGACGCGTTCGCCGTCGTACTCGGCGCCGTGCGCCTGGGCGGCGTCCTCGACGAGCGGTATCTCGTACTCGTCGGCGAGTTCGCGGAGTCGGCCGACGTCCGACGGCAGGCCGTACAGGTGGACCGCGAGGATGGCGTCGATTCCGTCCGCGTCCTCCCGAAGCGCCGTCTCGACCGACCGCGGGTCGAGGTTGTACGTCTCCGGATGTATATCCGCGAACACCGGCGTCGCGCCGCAGAAGCGGACGGCGTTCGCCGTCGCGACGAACGAGAACGGCGTCGTGAGGACGCGGTCGCCCGGTCCGATTCCGAGCGCTCGCAGGGCCGCGTGCAGCGCCGTCGTCCCGTTCGACGTGGCGACGCCTCGGTCGACGCCGCAGTACGACGCGAACTCGCTCTCGAACCGGCGAACCTCCGCTCCCGAGGCGAGCATGCCGGAGTCGAGGACGGAGGCGACCCGCTCTTTCTCCCGGTCGCCGATGTCGGGACTGGCGAACGGAACGCTCCCCTCGACGTCGACGTGGTCGCTCATGCGACCTCGTTCCCCCGCGCGAGTTTCGGCGGCAGGTCCCGGTGTACCGCGGGGGACCCCACCGCGAGGGTGTCCGGGGGGACGTCGTCGGTGACGACCGCTCCGGCCGCGACGAACGCTCGCTCTCCGACCGAGACGCCGGGAAGCAGCGTCGCGTTCGCGCCGATGGAGGCGTCGTCGGCGACGTTCGCTCCGTCCGGAACGTACTCGGCGCGGAGCGGATACGGGTCGTTCGTGACGACGGCGCCCGGGCCGACGAACACGTCGTCGCCGAGCGTCGTCCCGGCGGGGAGGTACGCGCGCGACTGGATGCTCACGCGCGACCCGACGTCGACGTCGCCGTCGAGAATAGCGTTCGTTCCCACGAGCACGTCGTCACCGAGCCGAGACCCCTCCCGGACGAGGGCGTTGTGACCGGTGGAGAACCTATCTCCGACGACCACGTCGGTGTAGACGACCGATCCGGATCTGACGACTGCGTCGTCGCCGAGCACCGTTTCGCCGAGCGATTCGTCGAGGAAGTGCCCCACGGTCGCCGATTCGGCGATGTGGCAGTTCGTCCCCATCGTGACGCCGCTCATCGCTCCCCGCGGGCCGAATGACTGCGGGTCTCGGTGCACCTAGTTACTGCGCTGGCTGACATTACGTCGTAGCAATACCCTCCGGGAATAATCGTAAATCGGAGACTTGATACGTTCTGTTCAGGCGGTCTGTTCAGATTCGCTGAGGCTACCGCCGAGACGACGGGAGCGCTCCGAACGCGTAGACGGGAATCCGAACTCGCTGACGGGCCCATTAATGCGTCTGACTCGTCGAACCGCGCTCGCGGAGCGAGGCGCGTTTCTCTCGACGCCCCTCCGGAAACGCCTCTAGAGCGCGCCCGACAACCGATTGTGTGACAACAATTCTCTATATCAGCCTAGCGAATAATTATCCGAGCGTGGATTCGATAGCGGGCGGAGGACATCCGAGAGAAGCTAAAAAGCCTAGTAATCTAATTTGGAAATATCGAAATAACATAAACAAAATGTCACTACCTCCTTGCATCGGAAAATTAATCTATGGCGGCGTTTATTACCGACCACAGATGAACGATGCGCCTATACCGAGTAGGGCCACCCTTCGTGTGCTTCCGGGACCTCGGAGACTCACCGCAGATCCACCACGGGTGGAGGCCCTCGATAGGCGTCGGGACCGACCGGAAACTGCGGGGCGGACTACGGTGGGGCCGCGAACCCGGTCGCTGCTCTCGGCGCGAAACGTCAATCAATGAACTCTACATCCGAAACGTCGAAGAACAGCGTCGAGTGGGACTCTGTCAGTTACATCATCAGTTCGCGGTACCGAATCGCGGTCCTCGAACGTCTCGCCTCCGGGCCCGCGACGCCGTCGCTCATCGCGGACCACGCGGACGACCATATGGCGCACATCTCGCGTGCGATAGGCGAACTGCGGGAGGAATCGCTGGTCGAACTCCTCGTCTCCGAGGACCGACGCAAGGGGCGAGTCTACGGGATGACAGAGCAGGCACAGGCGAGTTGGCAGGTCATCGAGGAACAGGACCTTCTGGACCGGCGCTATCAGTAGTTCGGAACCGGAAGCGGAGAGTTACGGCTTCACGCCGGCTCGCATCGGAGGAGACGCCTTTCCAGTATGCCACGTGCGGACCGATTCCAGTGACCTCGACAGCTATCGAATCCGTATCGAGCCGCGAAAGCGGCCGTCCCATACTCGACGGAGGGATTTTGTCACCAGTTGAAATACGTCTGACAGTATATGCTCGGTCCCGCTCGGGAACCGAAAACGAGACGCCGTCGTCGTTTTCGCAACCGTACTCGAATGAGGGATTTCGCCGGCGAGCGGTGGATGGCCGAACGCTCGATAGTACGGTTTATGGATACCTCACTCGAACCCGTGTATCGACGGAGATGACGCTGCATGACGGACACTAACGATACGATAGAGAGTCTGGTTCGACAAGCCTTCGCGGTGGACCTCGAAGCGGAGGTGGCGTTTCGTGAGGTTCTGTCCGCGGTCATCAGGGAAGCGAACGCGAACGACGTCGACGTTCGGGGTAGCTGGCCGATTCCCGACGACGATACCGCCGGTTGGGACGTCGAGGTGACGGACGTCTCCCCGACTTCGACGACGTTGCCGTACGATTCGGAGTTCCCCGCCATGGCGGTTTTGGAGGTTGTCGCCGACCGCGAGGGCGTCGACGTGACCGACCTCCCCGCCCTCCAAGACCAGTTCGACCTCCGAATCCTCGAAGCGCTGCACCGCTCCCCGGACGAGTCGAAACAGCGAGTCCAGTTCGAGTACTGCGGATACCGGGTCACCGTCTATCCGGACGATTCGGTAGTGATCGACGAGTAAACCTTCCTCGCTCCGGTGGCGCGACATCGGCGTCCCGGGCCGACTTGACGACTCTTCCAGCGGGTCGCCTCTTCGCATCTCGTCTCTTCTCGCCCCTGACCCCGCAGAAGCCAGCTCGAAAAGACACGATGTGATGCTATCGGCATCCCCTGGAAGCGCTGATAGAGACGTAACACGGCTGTGGGCGCCTTCTGAGTCTCGGTCGTCGGAAACCAATCCCGTATCGCGTTCTCTCGTCGATATAATCGCGTCGAGGTGGGAGATAACGGTAGCAATCTCTCCTACGTACTTGTATAGAGTTCGATATAGGCGCGAAGAACCCCGACGTCGGTCGGTCGTCCCCGAATTTCGCCGGTCCTCGACCGGACGAAGCAGGTCGCTCTGACGAATTATCTGTTACAGGTATAATTTTGTAACGGACCTACGCGCTCGTCTGAGAGTCCCGTGGGTGACACATACTGCCCTCGACGACGACAAATCACGATATTACTCAGGGAGTATTTCTTCCCGTCTGCTATCTTAATCCGCGATTGGTTCGGAGACTTATATCGTCTATCGACTGCGATGGTCGGCGATTATCAGGTTGAGGAGAAGTCCGTCCGTCAGCGTACTCAGTTAATCGGACGTGTGTGTCGTCTTACGTTGTTGCTAGCCAGTTCGTAATCATCGGAACCCATCTGGTCCTCGAACGGTACTCTATCGAATAAGTTCCCGTAATAAATAATAATCGTATCACGTGCTTTTCGCCGAGTGATGCCACGGAAGACATCCAACGAGCAGTGTACCGACGAGCGAGACAGCGGTGGCCGGACCGACGCGCTGAGCCGTCGGTCGTGGCTGAAGCTCTCCGGTATCGCGGTCACCGGCACCCTCTTCGGAAGCGGCGTGGCGGCGGCCCACGACACCGAGACGCCGTCGTCCGCGGAGGGGACGAGCGTCGACGCCGAAGACGAGGCGGGTGCGGACGGTTCCGCCACGACCGAGAGCGGGTCGGCTAACGCCGATGGGGCGAACCTCGGCGGCGGCGAGGGCTACCCGAACACGGTCCCCCAGTCGGCGGCCGACTACACGGCGGGGTCGTTCTCCGAACTGGAGAGCGCCCTCGGCGACGCCGCGGAGGGACAGACCGTCTACGTCACCGGCGAGATAAGCGTCGACTCGACTCTCACTGTCCCGTCCGGGGTTTCGCTCGCGTCGAACCGCGGCATCGACGGCGCCCAGAGCGGTGCGATCACTACGGACGAGGAGATAACGATGCTCGAAGTCGAGGGTGACAGTCGCATCACCGGCATTCGCATCGGCGGCCCCAACTCCGAGTACCAGGAGTGGGACGGCTACCCGGCGGGTGCGGGCATCGTCTCGAACGGCAGCGGCGTCGAAGTGGACAACTGCGAAATCCACGGCTTCGCCTACGCGGGTGTCAACGGTAGCAACGACGAACACGTTCACCACTGCGACATCCACAACAACCCCCAGGACGGTCTGGGTTACGGCGTCGACTGCACGGGCGGCGACCAGACCATCGAGTACTGCACGTTCAACTACAATCGTCACAGCGTCGCCAGCAGCGGCAGCGGTAGCTACACCGTCCGAAACAACCACTTCGGCCCCGAGACGGTCGACCACGTCATCGACGTCCACCCGCCCGGCGGCGAGACCATCATCATCGAGAACAACACGGTCGAGGCGACAGAACACGTCCAGGACGGCGGCGAAACCGAAGCCGTCTACATCCGCGGCGACGTCGGCGAAGAGGGCGTCATCCGGAACAACTGGTTCTACGGGAGCGACCCGAGCGACGGCGGCGACCCCGGCGAAGCGGTCCGGACGGCGCTGTCCTCGTGGGACGAGGCCAACGTCACCCTCGAAAACAACGCCTACGGGTCCGGCGAACCGAACGGGGACGCCGGCGCGCCCCGTTGAGTTCGAATCCGCTCTCGCGAGCCGAAACAACGTCTACGCGACCGAGATGAGGGCACCGTCCGGTCCGGCGAGGCGTCGGACCCCCTCGCCGGGAACCGGGTCACCCCGCTCTCATCGCCGTCCCCCGTGTGCCAGCGGATAGCTTGAACCCCCATTTTTGGAGCCGGGAACC
Organism: Halogeometricum sp. S3BR5-2; assembly: GCF_031624635.1. Lineage (NCBI taxonomy): Archaea > Methanobacteriati > Methanobacteriota > Halobacteria > Halobacteriales > Haloferacaceae > Halogeometricum > Halogeometricum luteum. The sequence goes on from NZ_JAMQOQ010000003.1 coordinate 431,037, forward strand.
ACGGATACGCCGTGGGAACCGTCTCTCACCTGAACCGACGAGCCGTACCGCTCTCGTGACGAATCGCAGCCACGGTTCGACGCTGCCGCACGAACGGTTCGGTACGACCGTTCGCAGTCGAAACTCCGCCGTCGATGAACGAGTTCTGAGTCGTGGGGTGTTCTCGGGTCGACCGGCGAGGCACGTAGAGCGGCGGAACCGCAGCGCCCGGGTAGGTGAGAACTGCGGTCCGCCCCCCCCATGCTCTCCTCTCACCGTCGGTCCACCGGCGGCCGAGGGGTCGACGTTGGAGTGGGGCCTGACACCGCTCGCCGGTGGACGCGATGAGATACGTCGGTGCGGAGTGTGAGTGTATCCCTTGGTTCGTGATGTAGGCTAAGTAGTCGCCGGCTGTCGGTCCGGGGCGCTCTCGTCGTCGACTCCGTCGCGACGGGGCGTTCGGAGAGCACGCGCTGGCGGATTACAGCGGCCTCTCGACCCGAGAAGGCGGTCGTCGCCGGGGGAGCGGCGACGCCTCCGACCGCGTGTTCATGAGTGTACGTCTCTGCGCCTCCGCGGAGTTCGAGGCTGAGGCGGCCGCGGCCGTCCCGTCCGTAGAACGGCCGCGGCCCGTCTCGCCGCGCTCACCGTCGGCGCCCACCGACGGACGAAATGCCGAAGATGTGAGCTCCGGAGGAGTGCTCCGGAGACCGTCGGTAGGCGTTCGAACAGTAGACCGGGCGGTGGATTGGGTGAACTGCTTCGATGGCGAAACAGTCTAAGTGGCTCCGAGCCTCCTCGCTCCCGACGGAACCGCGCGACCGGGCCGTCCGACGACGACCAACTCGGGTACCGTAATCGTCTCCCGCCCGCGGACAACAGCCGACCTCCGCTCGCCTCTCACACTCACTCGTACCGAACGACACCGGGATTTACTACCGAACGTGCCCTTCGGTACGAACGACGATGCCAGAGTCCATTCTCATCCCGATAGACGGTAGCAAAGGCGCGCGACGCGGCGCGACGCACGCGCTCGAACTCGCGTCGGCGAACGCCGCCGACGTTCACCTTCTGTTCGTCGTCGAGGACAGGATTCACGGGGGAACGCCCGCACTCAGCACCGAGGAACTCTACCTCGAAACCGTCGAGCGGAACGCCGAGCGGCGTCTCGCCGCCGTCTCCGCGCAGGCGCGGGAACGGGGCGTCGAGGCGACGGTCGTCTGCCGGAGGGGGAATCCGTGCGACATCATCCCCTCGTACGCCCGAGAGCACGGCATCGACACCATCGTCATGGGGCGTCACGGCGCGGTCTCCGGCCGACGGAACCACCACCGAGCGTGCATCGATGTCGTGTCGAACACGTCGGACGTCCCGGTCGTCACCGTTTGAACCCCGTCTCTCTCCGACTCTCCCTTCGACGGGGTCAGGTCATTCCTCGTCGTCTTCGTCCGCTCCGTTCTCGGTGCCTCCCGCCTCGTCTCCGAGGCCGCCCTCTGCACCGTCGACGTCGGAGCGCGCCGCGAACCACTCGCACACTCGGGGCCACAGCTCCGAGTGCGATCTCTTGGAGACGGAGAGTCCGATGTGGCCGGTCGGGAACTCGAACACCGAGACGTCGTCGCTGGCGACGACGTCGTTGAACGGCACGCTCGACTCCGACGGGATGAGGTTGTCGTACTCGCCGACGATCTGGAGCACCGGCATGTCGATTCGGCCGATATCGACCGCTTTCTCGCCCAGACGCAGTTCGTTTCGCGCCAGTTTGTTCTCCTGATAGATGTCCTCGATGAACTGGTCGTACGTCCGCCCGGCGACGTCGATACCCTCGCTCAGCCATCGCTCCATCCGGGCGAAGTTCTCGACGAACTCCTCGTCTTCGAGGTTCTCGTAGAGGCGGAGGTACTTCGTGACGAAGTTGTCGACGGGGTCCATCGTGGCGAATCCGACGTCGAGGAACGTCGCGGGGACGTTGCCGAACGTGTCGGTCACCGCCGACGGGTCGTAGTGTTCCTCGCTCCCCCATCGTTCCAGCACGCCGCCGGTCTCGTCGAAGTAGAGCCCGGCGGCCATCAACGCCAGATTTCGGACTTTCTCGGGGTGAATCCCGGCGTACATCGCGCTCATCGTGCCCCCCATGCAGTAGCCGAGGAGGTTGACCGCGTCCTGCCCCGAGCGCTCGCGCACCGCGTCGACGCAGTTGTCCATGTAGCGGTCGACGTAATCCGCGAGCGAGAGGTGGGCGTCCAGCGTCGAGGGCTCCCCCCAGTCGATGAGGTAGACGTCGAACCCCTCCTCGAGGAGCGTTCGCACCACGCTCCGGTCCGGTTGCAGGTCGAGCACGAACGGTTTGTTGATGAGCGCGTAGACGACGAGAATCGGCACGTCGTACTGTCGCTCGGTTCGGGGTTCGTAATGCCGCAGTCGGAGCTTGTTCTCCTCGTAGACCACCTCGTTCGGCGTCTCTCCGACGTCGACCGTCGCCATCTCTCCGGGACGCTCGAAGAGCGCTTCGGACTTCCGGGAGAGGTCCGTCGCGCGCTCGAATCCCCGACGCTGCAGGTCCAGCGCTCGGACGATCGGATTCATGCGTCTCGGTCGTCGATGAGCCTGTCTAACTTCGATTCGATGGCGTGCTGTCGGCGCTCCAGTTCGACGAGTCGTTCGCCCACCTCGCGGACGTCGTCCCGCGTCGCGAACCCGAACGTCTGCAACGTCATCGCCACGCTGTCGGCGAACTCGCGTTGCAACCGCATCGTCTCCTCGACGTTCCGACCCGTCATCCCGGCGAAGGCGGACGTGCTCGTCACCTGCTTGAACGACTCGTTCGCCGCGTTGAGCCAGATGTCACGGAAGTCCTCGGGGTCGACGTCCTCTCCTTCGAGCGAGTCGCTGACCCGTTCTAACGCGTCCTCCATCGCCGTCGCCCAGGTCACGTACATCCGCGTGTACGCCTCGATGCTCTCCTCGACCGCCTCGGCGGAACTCCCCGTCGACCCCTCGACGGCGTCGAACCACGAACGCGCGAAGGCGGTTTGCGCCTCGGCGGTCCGCCGGAACGAGGCGGTGAACGCCTCGTTGGACTCTTCGAGGAACTCCGACCACGGTCCTGCAAACGTGCTCCACTGGTTCGATTCGGACATGCTATTTGGTTGTGTCAGCGTCGTATTGAACGTTGTCCGCGCGGCTTCGCAGACGACACCCGCGTCCGCGCGACCGTCCGGGGGCGACGCTCATCCCCGTCGTTCGAATCCGTCGAGCGTTCGGGCGTACGTGTCGAACGAGTCGTCGACCAACGAGACGTACTCCGCGAGCAGTTGCTCGTACAACTCCGCGTTGCCCTCCACGCCCGCCCGAACCGCCTCCCACGTTCGGTCGGTGAGTTCGTGCGCCGCCTCGGTCTGCCGGTCGACGAGGGTGTGTAGCCCCTCGAACGCAGCCGAATCCGTCGGGACGCTCGCCTCCACCGCGTCGAGGTACGCTTCGACCGCCGTCCGTCCGACGTCGACCTCTTTGTTCTGAAGGGACTGCTGTGCGTCCAGACGCGCGGGTGCCGTCCGCAGCGAGTGTCGCTGGAACTCGGCGTTCAGGTGTACGAGACTCCGCATCTGCTCTGCGACCCGACGCTGCGCGTCGAGATACCCGGTGAACGGGTTTCCGGCGTCGTCGACGCCGCTCATTCGGACCACCGTCCGTCGAGCCCCGCACGGGGACCTCTCGCGGTCGATATCGATCGCTGTCGTATCGGTTCGTTCGTCTCGCTCATCTCGTCCGCGTGTCTCCCTGAACGTACATAAAACTGGCCCGGCGAGCGAACGCCGGGGAGGGGCGCGGCCGGCCGCTCTTCCGCTCTCGGTCCGCTTCGGTCGACGGGAGCACCGCAAGAGGCATACGGTGTGCGACGCGTTACTCCGACATGGGAGACGGAGAACTGACTCCGGAGAGACGGTGGCTCCACGAGACGGTCGAGGCGTGGGCCGCGGCGATGGGACACGCGACGAACGCCCTGGCGGAGACGAACCGCGCCGTTCTCTCCGCTTACGGTCTCACCGACGAGCGGAGCGGTACCGATGTCACTACCGACGCTGTCGCCGCGACCGCGTCCGAGCGGAACGCGTCGGGGTCGCGGCCGGACGCGGCGGCCGCGGAGTTCGCCGGGACCGACCTGTCCGACTGGCGAGTCGAGCGCGATATCGACGACCCCGCGACGCTCGGCGTCGGCAACAGCGTCCGGTTCTCGAAGCGACTCGACGAGGCCGACGTGACCGCGTTCGCGCGGGCCAGCGGGGACACGAACCCGCTCCACCTCGACGACGAGTTCGCCGGACGGACGCGGTTCGGTCGGCGAATCGTCCACGGTACGCTCGTCTCCGGACTCGTCAGCGCCGCGCTCGCTCGGCTTCCCGGGCTGGTTATCTACGTCTCACAGGACGTGACGTTCCTCGAACCGGTCGACGTGGGGCAGCGATTGACGGCCGTCGTCACCGTCGTCGAGGAGGTGTCGCGGGACCGCTACCGCCTGTCGACCGACGTCGTCGACGCCGAGGGGGACTCGGTTCTCGAGGGCGAAGCGGTGGTCGTCGTCGACCCGCTCCCGTGACCGAGCGGTTCGCCGAGACGCGCCGCTCGGACGAGCGACGGGAGCGGAGAGGGCGCGACCCGGAGCCTACAGTTAAGTACGATGCGATTGTACCTCCGTGCGAGCGGTTCACAGGCCGAGCGACATCAACCATGAACTCCGAATCGTTACCGAACCGGTCGGTGAAGCTGTTCCTGCGTGCGGACCACGATTTCGGTCGTGAGAGCCCACAGCAGCGAATCGTCGAGCAACTGTCGGCGCTCGAAGCGAACGGCGAACTCGACGACTACGAGGTCGTCGTCTGGGGTCGAGAACTCCGCTTGGACGGGCCGCTGACGGAGACTGACTACTACCGGCGCGTCGTGGACCACGTCGAGGAGTTCGAGGCGTGGGCGGCCGGGACCGACGTTTCCGTCGAGTACCTGTTCCGTCGTCGTCGAGTGGAGTCGGCGTTCGTCGACGAGACGTACGACCTCCTCTCGCTTCCGGTCGCCCTCCTCGCCATCTACCGCGACGGCGACGTGGCGCAGGTGTACCCCTGCAAGCGGACCGACGGTCCGCGTCCGATCACGGAGTTCGCGAAACATTTCGAGTCGATTCTCACGTTGTCACCCACCTGAACATTCGCCGGTATCGAGAACTCCGTCACGGTCCTAACACGTCGAATTTCGCGACTCTCCGTCCCGATACCGAGGTGTCGGGAAAGATTCATACGGCACTCCGTGCATCGTCCTCCCACGGATATCAGTCGAGGTCGGTCGCCACGGTCGAGAGAGCGGCGTCGCCGCCGCATCGAAGCGGCGTAGTCGCCCCAGTCCGTGGCTCCGCCCGTCGACGTCCGCACGAACACAATGTCACAACACGAACGAACCTGTCTGGTAACCGGCGCCTCGAGAGGCATCGGCCGAGGTATCGCCGAGCGACTCGCCCGCGAGGAGATGAACGTCGTGGTCAACTACTGCTCCTCGGAGACGGCGGCGTACGACGTCGTCGACGAGATAGAGGCGGCCGACGGAACCGCCGCCGCCATCCGAGCGGACGTCTCCGACCGAGAGGAGGTCCGGCGGATGTCCGAGCGAATCGACCGCACGTTCGGTCCGATCGACGTTCTGGTGAACAACGCGGGCGTCACCGCGGACCGGACCTTCGAGAAGATGACCCGCGAGGAGTGGGACCGGGTCGTCGACGTGAACCTCGGCGGCGTGTTCAACTGTACGAAGGCGTTCTACGACGACGTCCGGCGCTCCGAGCAGGGACGGATCGTCAACATCTCCAGCGTCGTCGGCCAGCAGGGCAACTACGGCCAGTCGAACTACGCGACGACCAAGAGCGGCCTGTTCGGGTTCACCCGCACGCTCGCGCTGGAACTCGCGGACAGCGGAGCGACGGTCAACTGCGTCGCCCCGGGATTCACCGAGACGGACATGCTCGCGCAGGTGAGCGACCGCGTCAGGGGGAAGATTCGCAAGCGAATCCCGCTCGACCGGTTCGCCGAAACCGACGACATCGCGGGGATGGTCGCCTTCCTCGCCGACGAGGAGTCGAGCTACATGACCGGGCAAGTCGTCGGAATCAACGGGGGGATGGAGTGGTGACGTTCGACCGCCCGTCCCCGGCGCGCGCGAGAACCGATGTCGCTCGAACCGCCCGAACGACGCGGTCCGCTCGACAGCCACCCGCAACCACATGACTGATCGAGACACCTCGTCCGAAACCCAGCGGACGGACGACGCGCCCCCTCGACGGGACCCGACTCTCCCGGCGGAGTTGCGGTCCGCCGAGACGAAACTCGTCTACCTCTACGTTCGCCAAACCGGCGGGTGTACCCCGGCGGAACTGTGCGAATCGCTCCAGTTGACGAAGCTCTCGGTGCTTCCCCTCCTCCGGTCGCTCCGGGAACGGGAACTTGTCCGGAGAGAGGCGGACCGGTACGTCCCCGACGACTGAACGCTCCCGTATCGGCTCCTCTCTCGGCGTCTCAGCCGGTTCGACGATGCGTCTTTCCGAGGTCGAGCGGTGGGGGAGTCGACAGTACTGTTATGCCCGTCGACCGCGACCACTCCCCTGAAGCACGATGTACGAGACGATTCTCCTCCCCGTCGACGGGAGCGACCCCTCGAACAGAGCAGTCGAACACGCGCTCGAAATCGCCGAGCGCTTCGCCGCGACCGTCCACGCGGTTCACGTCGTCGACACGCGCCGCTACGGCGAGCCGACGCTGAGCAGCACGGAACTCGTCCTCGACGAACTCGAAGACCGCGGGCACGACCTGCTCGAAGAGCTAGCCGACCGAGCGGACAACAGCGGTATCGCCGTCGAAAAACAAGTCTGTCACGGCGACCCGGCGACCGAGATAATCTCGCACGCCGACGCGGTCGACGCCGACATCATCGTTCTGGGTAGCCGCGGAACGAGCCATCAGCGGACGACTCACCTCGGGAGCGTGGCGGACCGAGTGGTCCGACGGGCGGGCCGACCCGTGTTGACGACGTGAGGAACCCGACCCCGCGACCGCCCCGGTCCCGCACGGATGCGAGCGTCGCTCGAAGCGGTCCGACGCGCCGACGAAAAAAAGCCGCCGCTCGCGTTCACTCGATGTCTATCGTGCGGGGCTCCTCGGCCTCGGTTTTCGGGAGCGTGACGGTCAGCACGCCGTTGTTCATCCGCGCGTCGACGCTCCCCTTGTCGACTTCGTCGGGGAGCCGTATCGAACGCTGCACCGACTCGTTCCGTCGTTCGTGTCGGAGATACCGTTCCGCGGTCTCCTCGAACTCCTCCTCGCGTCGGGCCCCGATACGGAGCGTGTGGTCCGTGACCTGCACGGTGACGTCGTCGCCCTCGAACCCGGGCAGGTCGACGGTGACGACGAACTCGCCGTCGTGGTCGACGACGTCGACGGCCGTCGACCCGGCCTCGGCCCACTGCGCGAACGGGTTGTCCGTCTGCCACCGATGCGATACGTCGCCGAACTGCCGGTTCATTCGGTCGAAGAAGCGTTCCAACTCCTCGAAGGGGTTGCCGCGTGCGCTCATCGTCTCACCTCGGCGGTAGTACAGCGACAGCCAGCAAATATCCTGCGGTCGTACGCTCCACGAGAGGTCGCTCTCTCAGCGGGGCCGGAAATCGCCGGGGTTCGCCGCTCACGAGGTGGTGACGGTGACTGTCCCCCGGCGAAGCGCGTCATCGTCGGCCATGGCACTTAGCGACCGAACTTCGGTCACCAACCAGCTTATTACAGTCTTACTCTTGTAATGGAAGTCCTCGGACGGCGGAATTTGACTCCGACCGAATGATGTCCTCCCAAGCCGTTTTCTCCCGCCACCGCGTTGTCGTCCGTATGGAGAACCTCCGCTGGACGGAGTTGAGCGTGGACGAGCGCAACGAACTGCTGTCTCGAGGGGGAATCGGGGCGCTCTCGTTCTCGACTCCTCTCGAAGAACCGCCGGTGCTGCTGCCCGTCTCGTACGGGTACGACGCGGACACGACCAGTTTCTACTTCCGGCTCGCGTTTCCGGCCGACAGTCGGAAGACCGATGCCGTCGACGGACCGGTAGCGTTCACCACCTACGCCGAGACCGACGCGGGGTGGCGGAGCGTCGTCGCACGGGGGCATCTCGAAGAGGTGACCGACATGCCGTACGAGTCCAGCGCCGTACAGGGTATGTGGGCGGTGCGAATCCCGATGGTGGACCTCTTCGACCGGCCCCCGGAGGACGTCGCGTTTCGCTACTTCCGGCTCCGACCGGATTCGCTGACCGGGCGGAAGGAGGTCCGCGGCTGAGCGGACGCCGCGCGGCACGGCTTCCTGTGAGTTAGCACTCGCTTCTACGCGGTTGTGCTGAGACCGACCTGGTCTGTGCGTACCTGCAACCGTCTCTCCGAATAGACGTCGACACGAACGGTCCGTCTCGCCTACTGTGGAACGTCCGAGTCGGTCGTTTTCTCCCGCTCGGAGAGCGCCTCGCCGACCTTTCTTTCGACCGAACGCGCGACGGTCCGCCGCGATACCTCTCCGCTATGGAACCGGTATCGTCCGCGGACGGCGCTCGTTGCGAGGACACCGCATCGCGGTTCGACGGGGGAGACGAGACGCTTCGTCCGTCTCTCGGCGTCAGATCGCGTCGATGGCCGCCGCAACGGCGAGGACGAACGCGTCGTCTTCCCCGGAGACCACCTCGACTCCGTAGGTGTCCCGAACGCGGAACCAGCGCTTCGACACCACGGCGACGGGCGTGCCCTGTCGCGCGATGGTGTACTCGTGGTCGACGACGTTACCCTGTACGTGTAACGGCGGTCCGTCCGCGACCGTGACCTCGAAGCGGTCTCGAAGCGGCGTCACGAGGGCCTTCTTGACGGTCGCGACGGTCCGCCCGTCCCGTTCGATCACCATCGTGTCCCTGGCTCGGAAAACGCGCTCCTGAACGCGGTAGAGGAGGCGCCCGTCCGTGCTTCGGATTTGAATCGTGTTTCGCGCCCTGAGCGCCTTCCCGTCGACTTTGTACGCGGGCCTCCCGTCACCCGTCTCGATGACGAAGTCGTCCCCGAAAGCGATGAGTCGCTCGCGCATGCGGTACCGCGCTGGCGTCGACCGGGCGTCCGCTCCGCCCCTCCTGCGCTCCTTTCGCGCCTGTCGTCGCTCACGGCGTCTCGTCGGACTCATCGCTCCGTCCCCGTCGGGTTCTTCCCGCGATTCGATTCGCCGACCGTGTCCGTCCGACTGTTCGATGTCATGTTTCTCGGCTCCCGTGACGCGGCCCGACCCCGAACCTCCGCGCTGACGCATCGCACGCGTTGCACGCGTCCGCCGGAGTGCGAGGGAGAGTCGGTCCGCGTCGTCGCGTCCGGCGTCGGTCAAGAACGCTCCCGGAGGGAAGTCGGAGTGCGGAGTCGTTCTCTCTCGCCCTCCGCTCTTCCGTACCGCTCCGACCGACCGCCGTACTCGACACGTAACTGTTCGACCGATTTCGTAATAATACTAGCCGTTGAGCGGGTCGTGCGGACGTCTCGCCGGGGCAACGTCGCGAATGCATCCCCTGCTCTCGTCCGCTCCGCGGGGGAGGCAGAATCAGCGGCTACCCGCGGAGACGGCGCAGCGAAAGCCCACGTGCGTCGTCGAGGTGTCGACGGGCTCAGGATACCGCGCGGCCGGCCGGTACCTGACGCAGTAGTTCGGGGCGCAGAGGTGCGACCCGCCCTTCAGCACTTTCCGGGGTATTCGACTCGGGTCTCTCCGGTCTATGCTCTCCTCTCTGGTGCCGCCGCGGGGGTTTTTGGGCGTGCAGCAGGCGGGCGTCTCGTCCCCGCCGTCGCGGGCGCGGAACCAGTCGTCGGTCCACTCCCAGACGTTGCCGATGGCGTCGTAGAGACCGCACCCGTTCGCCGGAAACGCGCCGACCGGCGACGTTCGAACGTATCCGTCCGCTTCGGTGTTCTGCCAGGGGAACGTTCCCTGCCACGTGTTGGCCATCGGTTCCCCGTCCGGCATGAACTCGTCGCCCCACGCGAACTCCGCTCCCTCGAGTCCGCCGCGCGACGCTCGCTCGTGTTCGGCCTCCGTCGGCAGGCGCTTGCCGGCCCACTCGGCGTAGGCCTCGGCGTCCTCGTGCGCGACGTGAACGACCGGATGGTCCGAGCGGTCCGAGACGTCGTCGCCGGGTCCGAGCGGCCGCCGCCAGTTCGCCCCCGGGACGTACTCCCACCAACCGCTCGGGTCGGTGAGAGCGACCGGTCCGTCGGGCGGCACGAACACGGCCGACCCGGGTACCAGCGCCTCCGGGTCCGCGCCCGGGTAGTTCTCCGGGTCGGGGTCCCGTTCGGCGAGCGTGACGTATCCGGTGTCCTCGACGAACTCGCGGAACGCCGCGTTCGTCACCGGCGTCCTGTCGACCCAGAACCCGTCGACTTCGACCCTCCGAGTCGGCCCCTCCTCGGGATAGTGGTCGTCCGAACCCATGGTGAAGGTCCCGCCGGGCACCCACACCACGTCGTCGTGCGGTGGGTCGGTCGGTGCGTCCGTCCGCGGTGAACTCTCGTGGCTCATGGTTGATCAGTCGCCGCTATTTCGCCTTCGCGGGACGTAGCGGCTTTCAGGGCGTGGATACAGCAGCGTCCGACTTAATCGTTGTTCGTCGGCGACGGCCGTGACTTCGGAGGGCGTCGCACGGGGCCGTTCCCGACTCCTAATCGAGTATTTCGATCCGTATCTCGTGGCGTTCGTCGGTTCGGTGGCCGCAGAACGGGCAGAACTCGTAGTAGTGAGCCCCCGATTTCGCGTTGTACCCCTCGGTCCGGTCGCACTGGATGCGGGTCTTCGCGCGCGGGGCGGTCGTCGATGCGTGTTTTGGCATACCACGACTTCGTCGGTGGAGGGATACCACGTCGGTTACCGTCGGTAATTGCCTCTAATCGTGACATTCGCACGTGTTTATATTCCTACACCCTCAACTTTCGGTCCCGCTCTCGCGTCGGTATCCCCGCGATGCGGCCGTCTACCGTCACGTCGGCGCGCCGCGGGCGTAGTCGCGGCTCGTCGGTTCGCCGCTCGCGGGCGCCTGCCCTCCGAACGGCGGGGTCGGGTCCTCCCGCTCCGACACCTGCGTTTCGATGAAGCCGACGCGGACGACCACGTCCCGACCCAGCCGTTCGGTCAAATCGTCGTCGAACCGCTGAGCCAGGTCCGGCGGAGCCTCCAAATCGCGCGGAATCCCGACCAAGACGTCCACCTGCGGTTCGTTCCCGAGCAGTATGTCGACGGGTTCGTAGTCGACGCCGACGCTGACGAGTTCGACGCCCCCGACGTCCGCTTCGTCGAACACCTCCCGGAGTTCCGCCTCGGTCTGTTGCTCGAACGACTGCGTCTGGAACGTCGTCCAGGTGACGCCGCCGAGTACGATGGAGAGGACGGCGATGGCGACGGCGATGACGACGACGCGGGAGAACACTGACGCCCGGACTCCCTCGAACGTCCCCGCCTCCAGCGGCTTGAACCCGGACAGATAGAAGAGGATGAGCGCCGAGAGGTTGATGGCGAGGAGGTTCACGAGGACGAGGATGGCGGCCGCGACGGCGACGCCGGGGAGTCCGAAGGCGATTCCCAGCCCCGACGTCGCCGCCGGGGGAACGAGTGCGACGGCGATGGCGACGCCGACCAGCGTCGACCCCGACCCGCGCATGATGCTGATGGACCCGGCGAGCCCCGACCCGAGCGCCAGAAACAGCGACAGGAAGTTCGGCCCCGTCCGCTCTGCGACCTGTGGAATCGTCCGGATGTCGAGTCCGGGAGCGATGAGGATGGTCTGCTGCATCAGCCACCCCATGATCGCCGCGGTCGCGATGGCGGCGAGCAGGCCCGTCACCTGAAGCTTGACCCCCCGAGACGCCATTTTCGGCTCGTCGAGGACGGTTCCGACGCTGGCGGAGATGGCCGGTCCCATCAGCGGGGCGACGACCATGGCCCCGATGATAGTCGCCGCCGAGTCGAGCAGGAGTCCCGTGGTCGCGATGATCGTACTCAAAATCAGGAAGGCGAAGAAGGTGGAGTTCGCGGGCGCGAGGTCCTGCGCCCGAGCGTACAGTTCCTCGCGGGAGATGCGGAGACCGGGGAATCGCTCGACCAGGGCGGAGAGACGCTCCGACACCACCGTCTCCGTCGGGAGCACGATAGTGTAGGCGTCGTCGCGAACGCCCGCCGCCGTCAGTCGCTCCAGCACCGTCTCGACGCCGCTCGGGGGCACGGGAAACTGGACCATCGCCTCGAAATCTCCGCGTCCGACCTCCTCGAAAACGGCGTAGTCGATACCCTGCTCGTCGAGGGCCGCGAGCACGCTGTCTCGGGTACCCTCGGGTATCAGCACCTGTACGAGACGCATAGGGCGGAATACAACACACGAGAATATAAATCGTGAGCGTCGACCGATGGGAGCGCCCTCGCCGCATCGGTCGCTCTGCCCCCCGTCACGCCCGCCGTCCGCCGGGTCGGACGACCTTCGATCGACCGACACCGACCGGTGCGACTTTCGGCCGTGAACGTCAGACATGTCTGAAAAATGATTAAGGTAGTGACGGTCGTTCGAGGGGACGAGGTGTACGAATGAGCTCACTGGTAGTACTCGCGTTCGAGACCAAGGACGGTGCAGAGGAGATGCGAGAGCGGATGTACGACTTCCAGCGGCGGGAACTCGTCACACTCGACGACGCCGCGGTCGTCGTCAGGAAGGAGAACGGTCACGTGAAGGTGAAGCAGGCGCACAGTCTCGTCGGCGCCGGGGCCCTCGGCGGAGCGTTCTGGGGTCTCCTCATCGGCGTCATCTTCTGGATGCCGTGGCTCGGAATCGCCATCGGGAGCGTTACCGGCGCGTTGGGTGGGAAGTTCACCGACGTCGGCATCGACGACGACTTCATCGAGGAGGTCGGCGAGACGGTCGAACCCGGCCAGTCCGCGCTGTTCCTCCTGGCCCGGGACGCGAACGTAGAGCGCATTCGGGAGGAGCTATCGGACGTCGAGTTCGAGATAATCGAGACCAACCTCTCTCCGGAGGAGGAGACGAGACTGCGCGAGGCCTTCGCCGCCGAGGAAGTCGCCGGGTGAGCGTCCGGCGCCGACGGCGCGACGGAGGTGTTCGGCCCGCCGCATCTCTTCGCCCGGGAGACTTTCGCGAGAGGCGTACTGGCACTTTATGCTCTGTTCGGTCGAATTACGTACTGTAACCATGAGCACTGACACGCAGGGTGAACCCGAGATGGTCGCCGAGTCCGAGGCTTCGCTCGAAAGACTCCTCCGGGACGAGGGCCGAACGTTGATGATCGTCGGCGGCCTTCTGGCGGTCTTGGGCATCGGTGCGATCCTGTTTCCCGTCCTCTCGTCGCTGACCGTCGGGCTGTTCTTCGGCGCCGCCCTCGCGGTTGCCGGGTTCGCCCACATCGCACACGCCTTCTCGGCGCCGGGCTGGAAAGGCGCGCTCGGAGAGATATTCCTCGCCGTCGTCTTCCTCATCGCCGGCCTCGCGATGCTGGTCAACCCCGTCCTCACGCTCACGACGCTGACCCTCCTCGTTATCTCGTACTTCGTGCTGGAGGGCCTCGCGCTCCTGTACTTCGCGTGGACGCTCCGAAACGAGCGGGGATGGGTGTGGTCCGTCGCGGCCGGCGTGGTCTCTCTGGTCCTCGCCGGACTCCTCTTCGCGGGGTTCCCGGCGACCGCCGCGTGGGCGCTCGGACTCCTGGTCGGTGTCAACCTCCTCACGACCGGCGTGTCGATGATGGTCGTGGGCAACGGCATCAGGAAGGGGGCCGACGCGACGGGCCCCTCGATGGCCCACCCCGATACGGGCGTCTGAATCCCCCCGACGCTCGACCTGCGCTCTTCTCCCGACTCTCGGAGCGGCCGTCGCCGGCGCGAGGCGTCCGCTGGGCGAACGAACGAAAGATTATGCTCTCGCCGCGCGTCTCTACTCCCGACACGACTCGAGCGGTCGTCGGATACTCAGTCATGACCGAAGAACCCGAGAACGCCCCGTCGAAAGCACCCCCGCCGGAGGACTCCTCGGTGTGGCGAATCGCCACGACGGTGGAGCGGGGCCCTCTCGACCGGGAACGCGTGACGCTCTGGGGGGTCGCCATCGCACTCCTCCTCGCCCTCCTCTACGTCGGGTGGCGATACGTCGGAACCGTCGTCATGGGTCTCTTCGTCTACTACGTCGCACGCCCCGTGTTCCGGCGAATCAACGCGCGCCTCGCGAGCCGAACGCTCGCCGTCGGTGCGACGCTGTTGGCGGTCGCCCTCCCGCTGCTCGTCGTCGTCGGGTGGGCGTTCGCTATCCTCGCCAACGCGCTGGGCGACCTCCTCGACTCGGACGCGCTCGCGGAGGCCGAAGCGTTCATCCAGCCGTACGTCGGCCTGGTCGCGGAGCTGGAGACGTTCGCCGACGAGGTACTGACGGATCCGAGCCGGCTGACGGACCTCGAACTCGGACCCCTCCTCAACGACGCGGTGGGGTCGCTGCTCGCGTGGGCGGGGGTGGCGTTCAACGTCGGTATCCACGGCTTCATCGTCCTCATCATCGTCTTCTATCTGCTCCGGGACGACTACCGCATCGCCCGCTGGGCGCGGAACACGTTCGTCGAGGAGGACGGCGTCTTGGAGTCGTATCTCACGACCGTCGACCACGACCTCCACAACGTCTACTTCGGGAACATCCTGAACGCGCTCATGACCGGCCTGCTCGCGGCGGTGGTGTACACCGTTCTCAACCTGTTCGCACCGACGGCCACCCGAATTCCCGAGGCGGCCTTCCTCGGACTGCTCGTCGGCGTGGCGAGCCTCGTCCCGGTTATCGGCATCAAACTCGTCACGTGGCCGGTCGGCGCCTACCTCCTCGGACGCGCGCTCTGGCTGGCTCCCGAGGCGGTGTGGTTCCCCGTGGTGTTCCTCCTCGTCTCGTTCGTCGTCGTGGACTACATTCCGGACCAACTGCTCCGGCCGTACGTCAGCGGCCGGACACTCCACGTGGGGGCGGTGATGCTCGCGTACACCCTCGGTCCGCTGCTGTTCGGGTGGTACGGTATCTTCCTGGCGCCGCTGCTGTTCGTCGTCATCTTCGAGTTCGGCCGCATCGTGTTCCCGTGGCTGCTCGCTCCGGACCCCCACGCGTCGTTCTCGGACCGGACCGAGGGCCCGCCGGAGTCGGGGGCGGAGACGGACGAGGAACGGCCGGTCGACGCGACCGGAGACGACCGTCCCGCCGGCGTTGACGACCGGCGGTTCCCCGACTCGACCGAGAGCGCGGACCCGGCCGGCGGGGAGTAGTCCGCTCTCCCGACCGCCGGTCACCCGCGCGAGGCCCATCTGAATCGCTGAACCGCCGCCGGTACTCGCAATCGAGCTTCGCGTGTGAACTGTCTTATTACAAAGATATATTTGTAATGGCAATCCCGCTCTCGGGAAATTGAGTCGGTGCGGACCGTCCGTTCCGGTTCGGAGAACGCGACGAACGTGACGGCGGCCGTCACGAGCACAGCGACCCAGAGCGGAGCCGTCGGCCAGCCGCGCCGGATTCCGCGGAACGTCTGTGTCGGAAACGCGCCGACGAGGATCGGCAGTATTCGAGCGAGGACGTCTCTCGACCGGTCGTACCCTCTATCAAGCGGGAGTTCCGCGCGCGAGGAACCAGGCTTCGGTCCAGCCGACGAGTTCTCGAAGGTCCGAACCGTTCGGTCGACGGTTCGCCGTCGTGTCTTCGACCATAGCGTGGAAGTCGAGCGTGCTGACGAGCGCTCCCGAGCGCTCACTCCCGCGCCATGATCTTGTCCATCTCCTTCTCGTCGTGGACGAACGTTTCCCCGCTGACGTCGACGGTGACGCGCGCGATGTCGCCCGTGAACGCGAACGGCGTGCGGTCCCGATACTCGTCGCTCACGGCGTTGAGGGCGTCGTTGCCGCAACTCAGCCCGGCGGTGAGTCCGGTCGTAATCGGAACCGTGACCGGCACCTCGCCCTCACCGACCTGCTCGTCGCCGTAGTAGAGTCGCACCGTTCCCGGCACGCCTTTGCCCTCTTCGGGACGCGCTTCGCCGGTCGTCTCGAACTCCATCCGGACCGACACCTCACCTTCGGGGAGCGACTCGTCGGCGACGACTTGGTACTCCTCGACACCGACGTAGTTGTGGACGTATCGGAGGCGCCCGTCGTCCACGTACAGCGAATACCCACCCGAGAGGGAGCCGTGGGCGAGGAGCACGCCCTCCGCGCCGCCCGTCGGAACGGTCAGGTCCGCAGTGATGCTGTGGTCGCGGTTGAGCACTTTCACGGCCGCGTTCTCGGGCACGTACTGTCCACCCGGGTAGTAGACGTACCGGTCGCGACGTTTCCCTGGCTCGGGCCGGAGCTCGACGAAGCGCTGGGTGGCGCGGCCGTCGAGCGGGAGGACGTCGTATTTGCCAGCCTCCGTCCACCAGAGCTGGGCGAGTTCGAGGACTTTCTCGGGGTATTGGTCCGCGACGTCGTGCGCTTCCGAGAAGTCCTCCTCGACGTGATACAGCTCCCACCCGGACTCCTCGAGGCTGGTCGCCGAGAGAGCCTCGGCCGTTATCGGTTCGCCGAACGGCCACGGGTGGACCGCACGCCAGCCGTCGTGGTAGATGGCGCGCGTCCCGAGCATCTCGTAGTACTGGGTGGTGTGCTGTTCGGGCGCGTCCGGTTCATCGAAGGTGTACGCGAAGCTCGTCCCCTCGATGGGCGACTGCGAGTAACCCTTGACTTCGTCCGGTGCCTCGATGCCGACGGTCTCCAGTATCGTCGGGACGATGTCGATGGCGTGGACGAACTGCTCGCGAAGTTCGCCCTTCGCCTCGATGCCGTTGCGCCAGGAAACGATCAGGGGGTTGCTCGCGCCGCCGCGGTACGTCTCGCGCTTCCACCGGCGGAACGGCGTGTTCCCGGCCCACGCCCACCCCCAGGGGAAGTGGTTGAAGTATTTCGGTCCGCCCAGTTCGTCTATCGCTTCGAGGTTCTCTTCGAGGGACTCCGGGACGTTGTTGAAGAACCGGTTCTCGTCGACCGATCCGCTGGGGCCGCCTTCGGCGCTGGAGCCGTTGTCCCCGACGGAGACCAAGACGAGCGTGTCGTCGAGTTCGCCGAGCTCCTCGAGGTAATCGAGCACCTTCCCGATCTGCGCGTCGGTGTGTTCGAGGAAGCCCGCGTAGACCTCCATCATCCGAGCGTAGAGTTTCTGTTCGTCCTCCGAGAGCGAGTCCCACTCCTCGACGTCGGGATTCCGCGGTGAGAGCTCGGTGTCTTCGGGGACGACGCCCAACTCCTTCTGACGTGCGAGGATCTGTTCGCGCGCCTCGTCCCAGCCCATGTCGAACTCGCCCTCGTACTTGTCGATCCATTCCTGTGGGACGTGGTGGGGTGCGTGCATCGCCCCGGGACAGAAGTACGTGAAGAAGGGTTTGTCCGGGTCGACCTGTTTCGTGTCGCCGATGAACTCGATGGCGCGCTGGGCGATGTCTTCGGTGAGGTGGTATCCCTCCTCGGGCGTCGCCGGTGGGTCGACTTGGTGGTTATCGTAGACGAGGTTCGGCGTGTACTGGTGGGTGTCCCCGCCGAGGAAGCCGTAGAATCGCTCGAACCCGCGGCCGAGCGGCCATCTGTCGTAGGGGCCGCTTGCACTCATCGCTTCGGCGGGGGTGAGGTGCCACTTGCCGAGTGCGAGGGTGCTGTAGCCTTCCTCGACGAGCATCTCGGAGATGAAGCCGTTCTCGTGGGGAATGTGACCGTTGTATCCGGGGAAGCCGGTCGAGATCTCCGTGATGGCGGCCATTCCGTTCGAGTGGTGGTTCCGCCCCGTCATGAGGCAGCTCCGCGTCGGCGAACAGAGCGCGGTCGTGTGGAAGTTGTTATACTGGAGGCCGTTCTCGGCGAGACGGTCGAGGTTCGGCGTGTCGATGAGTCCGCCGAAACACCCGACGTGCCCGAATCCCGTGTCGTCGAGGACGACCATCAGGACGTTCGGGGCATCGTCGGGTGCTCGATTCTGTTCGGGCCACCACGGCTCCGATTCGTCGTACGTGCGGCCGATGCGGCCGTGAAAGTCTCGTTCTGGCATGTCTCTGACCTTTTCCGCATCCCGTCCGGAGACGGGGGAGTTTCGCGTGGCAAACCCGAACGCCGTCGGTCGGGTGAGTCGCGTTGGAAGGGAGGCTTCCCCTCCCACGCCCGTTCTGTTTGACCGCACTTTGTAATGAAACTGCATACCACGAACCGGGGATGTACACGTACAATTAACGAGTGTGGTACTTATCTTGGATTATCTCGACCGAATCAGAATCACGACCGAAGATGTTCGAGTTCTCAATGCGAGCGCCTCCCGTCGGCGTCGGCGTGATACGCGCACGACGGGCCGCGTTTAATCCGACGGCGGTACGTACGGTCCACTGCAAACGACATTCCCGTGCCCGCCCGGCGAGAAGGAGTTCGCCCGATACCGAACTCCCGGGTGGCGTCGCGCCCTCCGACCCGCGACAGCACGCGACACCGAGGCGTACAGTCGCGTTCGAGCAGTATCTCAGCGTGGGCGCCATATTTATGCCGAATAATCGTCTTCTTCTCCTGGCGGAGGCCGCGGTTCCTAGTGCGAGCGACCCACTCCGGTGGGGTCGCACCCGGGTCGTCAGATCACGAGTAGCAGACCCGCGTAGAGGAGGGTGCCGAGCACAAACGCGGCGAATCGGCTCTCGTCGACGTGCGGCAGTTCCTCCTTGATGACGTTCAGAACGACGGCGCCGGCGACGAATCCGTAGAGCACCGTCAAGCCGAGTCCGATAGCCTCGGCCGCGAACCCGAGGAGTCCGCCGACTGCGGTCCCGGCCGCGAGTATCCACCGACCGACTCGGTGGAACTCCTCTCCGTGGTGGCGGGCGAGTCCGTAATCGGTCACTTGGAAGTGAAACGCCATCGCGAGTGCGTACAGAAAGAGGTTCGCGAGGTTCTCGACCTCTTGGTGGAAGAGCAGGAACCCGATGATCGCGCTGTAGAGCGCGAACACGAGGACGTGGAACCAAAAGACGCCCGGTGCGTCCGTTGGGGACTCGGCCCGACGTTGTGCGACGACGACCTCGACGCCGTAGAACGCGAGGAATCCCGAGAGGGCGGCCACGTAGAGGAGTTGCTCCGCGAGGAACGCCTCGCCCCGAAGCGAACCGGCGACGGCCGCCGCCTCGCTCACTTCCGGGAGGAGGAGGAGGAAGACGTACGCGACCGACGCGCCACCCGCCGCCGAGAGCCATCGCCGACGCTGGGGCGGCGAAATCTGCAGTCGATCCGCGAACAGATGCACGAGCGCGAGGCCGGCGGTGAACAGGCCGGCCGCGACCGAGAGGCCGCCGAATTCCGATTGGATGAGCCAAGTCGTGTTCATAACTGGAGCGCAGTTACGACGGCCGCCGGGTCGGTCCCCGACGACGAGTCGTCCGAACTCGGGCGACGGACTGACTAGCGTACCCTGCGAGTGTCCACGTCGCGGGCGCTCGGGTTTGTTATTCGTCTCCATCTCGGAGGCCGCCGCTCCGAATCCGAGCGCCGGGCGGCGGGACATCCGAGCACCCGGCGTCGTGATTCACCGTCCGACTGTATCCGAGTCCGGGAACTCCGCACATATCGTACATTACACCGCACACTCTTCTCTCCCGAGCCACTCTCCACGGGAAAAGGAAGAGAATTACAATGTACGTGTCTGGCCGTATACGCGACCGTATGAGTTCATTGATCGTACTCGCGTTCGAAGACGAGACGGGCGCCGAAGAGATGCGCGAGCGGATGCACGACCTCCAGAAGCGCCAACTGATCACGCTTCAGGACGCCGCCGTGGCCGTCCGCAAGGAGAACGGCCACGTGAAGGTGAAGCAAGCCCACAGCCTCGTCGGCGCGGGCGCACTCGGCGGGTCGTTCTGGGGGTTGCTCATCGGCGTCATCTTCTGGATGCCGTGGCTCGGCATGGCGATCGGCGCCGCGACGGGCGCGCTCTCGGGGAAACTGTCCGACACCGGCATCGACGACGACTTCATCGAGGAGGTCGCCGACACCGTCGAACCGGGAACGTCGGCGCTGTTCCTCCTCGCGAGCGACGCCCGACTCGAACGCATCGAGGAGGAACTCGAAGGCACGCAGTTCACCATCCTCCAGACGAACCTCTCGCCCGAGGACGAGACCAACCTCCGGGAGACCTTCGCCGCCGAGGAAATCACGGGATAGACGTCCCGCGACGAGTCGCCGCCGATCGGTGATGCATTCCCTCGTCGATTCAGACCATGGCAACAGACGGTCGTTCGGAGCGATTGAAACGGGTCGCGGAGTCGTCGCTTCCGATCGTCCGGTGGCTCCCGGCGTACGACCGGTCGTGGCTTCGACCCGACGTGCTGGCGGGAATCACGGTCGCGGCCGCGGTCATCCCGGAAGGCTTGGCGTACGCGTCGCTCGCGGGACTGCCCCCGCAGACGGGGTTGTACGCCGCACTGCTGGGCACCGTGACGTACGTTCTCTTCGCCTCGTCGCGGCAGGTGATCATGGGTCCGACTTCCGCGCTCGCTATCTTGCTCTTGGCGGGCGTGGGTCCGATCGCCGACGGGAGCGGGGCGCCGTACGCGTCTCTCGTCGTCGTGACGACCGTCCTCGTCGGTCTGTTCTGCGTGGCCGCCAGAGCGCTCCGACTGGGCCACCTCGTGCACTTCATCTCCGGGTCGGTCCTCACCGGCTTCTCGACCGGTGCCGCGCTGTACATCGTCTCGACGCAACTCGGGAAGCTCTTCGGTATCTCCGGGGCGTCCGGAACGTTCTTCGACCGCCTCTGGTTCGTCCTCAGCCACCTGAACGAGGCGCAGCCCGCGACGGTTGTCGTCGGACTCGTCTCGGTCGCCCTCCTGCTGGTCGGCCGTCGATTCTTTCCGCGAGTGCCCACGACCCTGCTCGTCGTCGTACTGGCCATCGCCGCGTCGTCAGCGCTCGATCTCCGAGCCCTCGGCGTCGAAATCGTCGGCCGACTTCCGAGCGGACTTCCTCCGCTCGCGGTTCCGTCGGTTCCCGAGGCGGGGGTCGTCGTGTCGCTCGTCCCCGTGGCGTTCGCGCTGTTCATCCTCTCGTACGTGCAGGGTATCGGCGCCGTCCAGACGTTCGCCCGCCGGAACGGCTACCGGGCGGACCCCGAACAGGAGCTTCTCGCGGAAGGGATGGGGAACCTCGCCGCCGGACTCTTCGGCGGCTTCGTCGTCGGCGGGAGCATGTCGCGGTCGGCGCTCAACGACTCCATGGGCGGGAAATCGCAGGTCGTCGGCGCGGTGGTCGCCGTCGTCCTCGTCGTCGTCCTCCTGTTTCTCACCGGCCTGTTCACGACGCTCCCGGAGGCCACCCTGGGAGCGGTCGTCACCGTCGCGGTGCTCGGTCTCGTCGACGTCTCGAAGATGCAGCGACTCGGGAGCGTCAGTCGGAGCGAGTTCCTCATCGCGTCCGCGTCGCTGTTCGGGGTGCTCGCACTGGGGATGGTCTGGGGGGTGTTCATCGGCGTCGGACTCTCACTCCTCCACACCATCGCGCTCGTCAGCGACCCGAAGACGGAGGTTCTCGGTCGGCTTCGCGGCTCCGACCACTTCGTCAGCCGGGAGACCTACTCGGACGCGGTCGAGATTCCCGACGTGCTCGCGTACCGCGTGAACGCCGAACTGTTCTACGCGAACACGAACGTCGTGCGAGACGACCTCGAAGCGCGCCTCCGAGAGCGCGGCTCGCCGGTCGCCCTCGTCGTCTTCGATCTCTCCTCTTCTCCCATCGTCGACCTCGCCGCGGCCGAGTTTCTCGGCGAACTCGAGGCCGACCTCCGGTCGAGAGGTATCGACCTCAGAATCGCCGGAGCGAACCAGGAGGTCGCGAAGATACTGCAGGCGACCGACGAAGAAGGGACACTCGGTGAGATACGCGAGGAGGAGGCGATCGCGTCAGTCATCGACCGGTGGCGGCGGGCGCAAAACGGGCCGTGACGCCGAACGCACCCTCGATCCGAACGTCTGAACCTCGGAGAAGGGAGTCCGACGTGCGGTCTCCGTACTCGGCGCCGGGACGATTGCGACCGGCGTGAATCCGTCCGTGCCTTCGAGGTACCCCGCGGCAGGGGTTGCCTCAGCGGGACGTCGCTGCGCCGGAACGGGTCTCGCTGCGATTCTTGAGCCAGCCGCCGACCGCGCCGGCTATCGCGCCGGGAATCGCCATCATGAAGAGGGCGACGAGGGCGACGATGCTGCCGCCGATGGCCGGGACGAGGCCGACGAACAGGATGCCGACGACCACGAGGATCGCGAGCACCGCGAGGGCCCCGACGACCGTCGCCAACCCGCCGTGAACGGCGCCCTGTTCGATACCAGACACCATGTACCCGGCGACGAACCCGCCCACGAGTCCGGGGAGGGCGAGACCTAATCCGGTGGTCTCGGCCGGGGGGTACACCCACGACAGGAACAACCCGAGGATCACCGCGACGACGAACCCGGTGAGTACTGCTCTCCAGTTGATATCCATGATCAAGTAGTTGTTACGACTCATACGAGCTTAAAATAATATGCGCCTCGCTCACGTACTTCACCCGCGCCGACAACTCCTCCCGGTTACACGACCGGCTCTCGTCGGCGCCACTCCCGGCGCTTCTCGGGTTGTTCGGGCTGTTCGATGCGGTTTCGAGACGTCTTCGGACCGTCGGACGTCGTTCCCTTCTCCTCTCATTCCCCGGCCTCCGACGCGTCGCCCCGCGACCCGGTCCGCTTCCCCAGTTCTCCGCCGAGGGGCAGCAGGACGACCAGCATCAGCGTGGCGCCGACGACCAGAGCGGCCGAGACGTTGCGCTGAGCCGTTCCGAGGCCCATCGCGGACCGGTCTTCGGCGGCCGACCCTCCCAGGACCCACCCGAGCGCGAACGAACCGACGACGAACGCGAGCAGGGCGGCTATCGCGCCCGTTCCGATCACATCCAGGACGGTCTGGTAGTTCAACACCAACATCAGCACGACCAGGAGAACCAGCGCCGTGCTGGCGGCCTGATTCACCGCCGGCTGAATCGAATCGGCCGTCTCTTCGTAGCGGGCTTTCACGACCAGTCCGATGGCGAGCGGAGTGAGCATCAGGACGACGAGCGAACTCGCGATGTCGAGCGGGTCGACCCGGACGCCCGGCAGCAACGCTGGGAGCACGACCGGAACGTAGGCGACGGTGACGACCATCAACAGGACCATCAGCCCGACGCCGAACGCGAGGTTTCCCTTCGCGGCCTCTACCAGTTTCGGGAGGAACGGCGCCCCGGCCGCGGTCGCCAGCAGTATCAGCCCGACGGACTGCGCCTCCGAGAGCGGGACGACCAGAAGGATGACGTACGCCAGTAGCGGTACGAGCGCGGAGTTCGCGAGGAGCGCCACCGCGACCCGGCGACGGTTTCGCAGCGGTTCGAGAATCTGCGCGACCGTCAGTGCGAGCCCCATCCCGAACATGCTCGACACGACGAAGACAAGCACCGACAGCCTCGCGAGAGATTCGAGTACTACGGCCATCTTCCTCCGATATCTACGCTTTCTCCGCTCGGCCATTGTTATTAGTCCGGCTCTGTTGAAATCCTCCAAGGGTTACAGGTTCGCCTCGTAATTCGACGAGATGAACGCCCTCCCGAAGTCGCAGATTCTCCGGTTTACTGAGAAGGCGATCCATCTGGCCCGCCGAGCCGTTTCTCGATACTCCTCGAAGTTCTCCAAACACCGTTATACACTCCCGCAGCACGTTGTTCTGCTCTGTCTCAAAGTTCGGAAGAACACGACCTACCGTGGCCTGCTTGACGAACTGATCGAGATGCCACGCATCCGTCGCGCTCTTGGATTAGCTGAACTTCCTACGCCATCAACGCTCTGTAAGGCGTTCAATCGACTGGATATGGCCGTGTGGCGTATCATATTGACTCTCTCAGCGACCCTACTTCCGACGAGCGGAGTTGTTGGTGTTGATGCGTCAGGGTTTGACCGCAGTCACGCTTCGAAACACTACACGAAACGAGCCGAACTCACGATCCAACAGCTCAAGGTGACGTTGCTGGTCGATGCGAAGGTAAACGCGATTCTCGATTTACACGTGACGACGACTCGGAAACACGATAGCCAGATTGCTCCGTCGTTGATCAAGCGCAATCCTGAGGATATTGACATTCTGCTCGGTGAGGCACTGTCTAGTTAACCTCTTCAGCCGGCGTTCGTCCATTGAGCGCTTGATGCGGTCGTTGAACGTTATAGTAATGAGCGAACAGTGCAAGCCACTGGCGGACGCTCAGCCGACTGCCCACCCACGAATTATGGAAGCGGTCAACTCGCATTTTGAGGGTGTGAAACCACTTTTCGATCAGATTTCGGTCCGTATAGTCGACCCGACCGCTCAGCCCTAATCGAGAGAGTGCAGTCCGATAACCGAATTGATCGACCAGAAACACCGTGTCTTCGCAATTGTGTTTCTCGACGACTCCGTGAAGGAACGCAGCCGCCGGATCGGTTCCATGTCTTTTGAACAGCTGTACGTCGAGAAGTAACTTGGTGTCGATGTCTATTGCAGCGTACAACCAAGACCACTCGCCATTGATTTTGACAGCGGTTTCGTCGACGGCGACCCGCGACGGCTGCGCCGTCACGAGAACGCGACGCGTTCTGGTTGGCTGCACGAGAGCGAAGCTCTCGTGAACGTCGGCGGGTCCGAGACGCTGTCAGCCAGTCGATGAACCCACTGGAAAATTGCCTGAAACGAGCGATCTACGCCGATCAAGTGCAGAATTGCCTCTGTTTCTCTGAGCGAGAGACCGGCAGCGTGGAGACGGACGGCGAACGCCCTGACGGGCGTCCCCAGAACCCTTCGGGTTCTGGTGTGCGAACGAGACGTGAAGCGTCTCGTCAACGTTCGAAAGACGCGATGCGTCTTTCGGGCCCACAAACTCGCTTCGCGAGTTTGGGACGTCGCCGTCCGCTCCTGCTGCCAACATTCAAGCGTAGCCGTGTCTAAACTCTGTCTGAGCAGGTCTGAGAGTGGCATGAAACACTAGCTCTTCGACCTGCTCGCTCCTTAACTAGACAGTGCCACAGTCCGGTTCCTATCAAATATATTATTATACTATAGTTGTGTTTATTACGTGGTGGCATTAACCGCGGGACAGGATCTGTACGCCTCAGTCGGCGAGGAGGGAATCAATCGATTCGTTCGACATCTGTTCCGCCAGCGCCCCTCACTGTTCACCTTCGCAACGCCGGGCATCGCCGCGTACGCGGACGAGTTTCTCGACCCGGCGGTTCCGTTGTCGGACGCACAGGTCGCACGGGGCCAGCCTCGCGTCAGCGAACTGTCGGGGATCCCCGTGCCCGGGACAGACGGCCCCGTCGAACTGGAGTACTGCGTGCAGCTGACGGCTTTCGAGTTCGACTTCCACCCCGGCGACGAGTTCGAGCTCCCCGTGGGTAGAGAGCTGGAGGCACAGCAGTTCGGCGTGCACGTGGCGTTCGCCGTGGGGCTCGGCTGTCCAAAGGACGCTGCCCCAGATTTTAGACGCCGGATCCGTGACCGGTCGATCTTCGAGGGAAACGTTCTGAGTGTCCTCCAGTCCCGAGGAGGCGAAACGCCCCCCGGTCAACGGTCGGTTGACCACGGGGAGGCCATGGACGGATTGACGGGCGGACGCCCGCTTGCTGACGGCGGCCGAGCATCGGGGTCGACGTCGGTAGCGCAGTTCGGTTCCCTCCCCGCCGGACCGGGGCGGGACCGGTTCGTCGGCGGCGATCAGCGAGTCCTCGCCCCGCCGGACGTGGAGTTGATCAGGAAGCCGGACGTCACGATGCACCGCTTCGAGCTGCACGCGTTCCTCGTCGGCGGTGTCGACATCGGAACCGACGGGGACGAGAACGGAAACAGGGACGCGTTCGCGTTCGAACTTGACCACCTCGAACTCGGCGGGGGAGACGACGGCTCGGCGATCGACCTTCCGACCGGCCTGAAGAACAGCATCGAGTGCTACGTCGACCTTTACGTCAGGCACGTCGTCCTGCCGAGCGTCTCGGAGATGAGCCAGAGCACTGTTGCGAGCGTCCTCGACAACGACCTCCTGAAGACGGAGCTCACGCCGGAGGACCCGACGGCCCGCTTCCCGGAGACGGATGCGATTCCCGACAATCCGAACCTCGCGGACGACCGGCTCGAAGTGTATGTCGACCTCAACATCACGGGAGACGGACAGTGAGCCAGCTGACCGTCGCCGTCTCGGAGGACGGCCTGAACGAACAGCTGCAGGCTGTCCAAGAGAACGTCGCCGTCGGGATCGAGGGGACGTTCGGGGAGGGCGGGTTCGAGGTAGCGTACGAACTGGGCGTCAGACTGGAGGAGGGGACCGTCGAGCTCCGACCCGACCGGTTCGACCTGGACGAACTCGATGTCGTCTACGACCCGGTGCGCTTCGAGGTCCGGTTTGATATCCCGGAGCTGTGTACCCCGTTCGTCTGCATCCCCGGCTTCCTGGGCCTCGACGAGACGTGCCTCCCCCAGATATGCTTGTTCGAGACCGACTCGGAGTTAGGGCCCCTCGTCGCGAACGCCAATCGGTTCGGATCCCATAACTAATCAAGGGCGGTTATCGGAGTGGCCGCCAATCAGGACCGTCGCGACGAACTGGCCCGCTATCGTAATCAAGCTCGACTGCGATCCGAAGATAGGTGCAGGCGAGACAGTTATTTTCGGGTGCGAATAACGAGAAGTATCTGCGCTGGGGTCGCTTATCTACTTCTGAGGAGTACCCCCCACGTCTATCCCCCCGATACGCCCCTCACTCTTCCTGTTGGCTGGTTCTGCAGTAGATTGTCGGCCCGGGTCGCGGTGGCTACTGCCCTGGAGAAGACGCACGTCGACTGTTCGGACCCTCCCGAATCCTGTGGCGGGATTCGCGAACCCGCGGCGATGATGGTTGCCGCCGACGAGCAGGGCTGTTGGTGAACTGTCGGTGAGTATCTTGACCGTCTCGACAGCGGTGTCGCGACCAAACGCATCGTCTCCCTCGACGACCAACTTGGAATCGACCTCCCGACCCGAGAGGCACTCGCCGAATCGTTCACTAGCGGCTACTCCCTCTCGATCCCACGCGTCCCGAAAAGGGGGCCACCGACAGTGCGTACCGCTCCCGGATCAACGTCGGGCCGGCGATGCTCAAGTCAACGGAGTCCCAAGCTAGATCGAGGTTACTACCCCTCTCAAGAAATTAGATCCCGTGAAAAGTGGTGTGTTAGACACGCCGACGCTCCCCGATTCGCCGGTAGGTTTAACCAACAATAGAGTCGGGAAGTTAACCAACAACGGGTAGGCGCGACGCCCCTGACGACCCGGAAGCCCGACGTGAGGAGCTACCTCCCTAAAACGGAATCGAGTCTCACGACTACCTGAGCGACTGGCAGAGAATCAACGACGTGAGCGAAGGATCGAAGCCACCGTGCGAACGTTGATTGCCTCAGCAGTTCACATAGGATCATGGCCGAGTTTACAGACGAACGACAGCTCGTACTACGGGCGCGCTCTCAGTTGGATCAGTGGACGAAACGTGCCCGAATGGAGGCGTACGCTGAACTGTTCGAAGGTGACAATCCCGTCCTCTCCCGGGACGAGGTTCGACTGCTCGATGCGCTCGACTCGGAACTGGAGCGAGAGGGTGGCGATGGCGTCTGGGGGACCGATCAGTACGGAATCCACACGGCTGGGACCTCGAGTTCGGATACCTCTCTCGGAGTAGTCTGCGTGTACCACCCACAGATCACCAAAGACTCCGTCCTTCGTGGGGCCGACGATCTTGACGACGAAACCGAAGAGCGACTCAACGCTGCACTCTGGAAGTACAGTGAGCGCGTCGCGACACTCATCGAAAGAGAACTCGACGAGTTCATCCGTCACACACAGGATTAGGCCCCAACCGGCACCCACGAGGTGCTACTCGGGACCGACGGGCTGTTCGCGAACTTCTGGCGGGTGCAGACCGGAGATATCGCATCGCTGCCCCGGGAGTTCCTCGAACGCGCTCTCCGTCGGCAGGCGGTCGTCGACCTCGCGGACGGAGAACCCGAGGAACGGTCGGGCTAAGCAGACACTCGAACGGGACCACGACGTGGCCGCTCGGACCAATCACCCGAGCGGGTCCCGTTCGACGGCGACTGGCTGACCGTCATTGGCGTCTCTACGCGGAGACGGTCCCAAAGGAACTATCTGCTCCGCCGGCGACTCGTGAACCGGTACCGGGAACACTCATGTCGTCGGCCACCGCGCTCGGAACGACGCCGCAGTTTCTCGTCTTGGTAGCGCTGTTGCTGGTCGTCGCGCGGGCTCTCGGGAGCGTGACCGAGCGGCTCGGACTCACCCGCGTCGTCGGCGAACTCGGGACCGGATTCGTCCTCGGTCCCTCGGTGTTCGGTCGTCTTCTTCCTTCGATGTACGACCCGCTGGCCCCGGCGGTCGCGTCCACGTTGTTGAGCGACCTCTCGCTGCTCGGGCTGGTGTTACTCTTGACACTGGCCGGCCTCGAGACCGACGTCGAACTCGTTCGGTCGTACGCCCGCGACGTCATCACCATCGGCTCCGTCGGCGTCGCCGTCCCGTTTGCGTTCGGTCTCGCGTTCGGGTTGGTTATTCCGGCGTTTCTCCTGACCGATACGACGCCTCGACTGGTATTCGCACTCTTTCTCGCGACGTCGCTGTGTATCTCCGCGATTCCTGTGATCGTCCGCATCCTCATCGACCTCGAGGCGTTCGACAGTACGTTCGGCCAGCGGACGGTGGCGACGGCGATGTACACCGACGTGGTCGGGTGGCTTCTGCTAAGCGTCGTGGTCGGGGTCGCCCGCGTCGGCCGGCTCGACCTCCGGGCGGTCGGTGTCGTAGTTCTCACGCTCTCGGGCTTCCTTCTCGGAGCGGTCTTTTTGGGTCAGCGCGTCGTCGACGCAATCCTCGCGCGTCTCGACGACGCCGACGGCCGGGGGCACCTCGTCATCCTGGTCGCCGCGGCGGTCGGGGGGAGCGCGCTCACGTACGCCGCCGGCATCGAACCGGCGCTGGGCGCGTTCGCGGTCGGACTGTTGTTTGCCCGGGCCGGCGGCATCCCCGACCGGGCGCGGGCAACGTTCGAACAGATGACGTTGGGCGTGTTCGCGCCCCTGTTCTTCGGCGTCGCCGGCCTGAACGCCGACTTGGGGCTGCTATTCGATCCGACGGTCGCCGTCGTCGGCACGGCGACGCTGGTCATCGCGACGGTCGGAAAGATCGGGGGCGTGTCCCTCGCGGCCTCGTGGCTCGGGTACGACGGACCGGAGGCGGTCGGGATGGGAATCGGACTGAACGCCCGTGGGGCCATCGAAATCGTCGTCGCGACGGTCGGGTTGGAGTTGGGAATTCTGAGCACTCGGATGTACAC
The DNA here is from genome assembly GCF_031624635.1 of Halogeometricum sp. S3BR5-2. NCBI lineage: Archaea > Methanobacteriati > Methanobacteriota > Halobacteria > Halobacteriales > Haloferacaceae > Halogeometricum > Halogeometricum luteum. The sequence goes on from NZ_JAMQOQ010000003.1 coordinate 460,575, forward strand.
GGTCGTCATCGCCGTGGCGGTCCTGACGTCGGCGATGACGCCTCCATTGCTCCGGCGAGTGCTCCAGGGAATCTCGGGCGACTCGACTCCCCGGTAGGCGTCTGAATCGGTCGAATAGGTCCCGAGCCGGGTGATTCACGGGGATGCGACGCAGAGCGCTGGCTAGGTCGTCCGGTCGGCCGCCGTCGAACGAGCTATCCGGGATACAGAACTCGGAACTCACGCCCCGAGCCAGTCGTTGTCGCTGACTTCGTAACCGCTCTTCTGACAGAACTTCCGGCCCCGTTGACGGACCGCTCGGGAGCTCGGTCGCTCACCCGTCGACCGCATCTGTTCGACGATCCAGCCGGTCACCACCGCCACCCCCTCGTCGTCGTCGTCCGGGGTGATGTCCTCGAGCGCCCGGAACGTCCGTTCGTAGGCCTCGTACTGGTCGCCTCGGTCGTCGTCGCGCAGGCCCTCTTTCGACTCGGCCTCGCTGATACGCTGCATCGCAGTGTCGATAGACATAACCCACGATAGGACGCGAAGCGATGTAAAGCAGAGTATCCCCAATCAGGATGCGAGAGTGCGACCACGGCTCGGGGCAGACGGTTCCGTGAGGCGTCATCGGAGCGTTACGAGCCGTGGTCGCTGCGTTGGAACAGGAACGGACACCGGAGCTCCGACCCACGATGAACAGAATTCATTACAGGAATATACTTGTAACGTGATACTCGTTTCTAAGGCGGTGTGTTTAACAGGGTGACAACAACAGCGAGTCGGTCGGGGTTTCCAGCCGACGCGAGCCGTAGTACCGCGGTCGGGCGACGGTCAATCGCTGTCCCGCGTGCGGGTCAGAGCCCAAGCCAACCGGGAATCTATACTACGCGCGTCAAGTTCCCACCGATCCCGGACACTTGTTGTGATAAAACGGGTGAGAAACTCCACGGGTTTTCACTGCCCAGCACCACGTAGCACTGTGGAGTACGAGATCGAGGGCGGTGAATCCATCAGTATGGCCGTTGTACGCACGGTGAGCGCAGTCGAAGGTCGCAAACCGTGCTCCCTCCGAACGCTGACGGACGTTCTCGACCCGGATGCGTTAGATGTGTTGTGTGCCCCGCAGTACGGCGGAGCAGCTCGAACGGGTGGACGCGTTTCGTTCGTCTACAGCGGTTGCCGCGTCACGGTCGACAACGGTGAGTATCTCACTGTTCAACCGCTCGAAGACCGTCTCTACGACGAATCTGATCCAGAACCTACCGACAGACAGGTGAGCCGATGACTGCGTCTCTGCGGCTTACTGCTTGGGATCATGAACGGTCAACAACCCTTGAGCCATGAGTCGCCGGGCGATTACGACGAGGCCGTTCCCGAACCCTTCGCCGAAAATCGCTTGTTCCTCTTTGCTGCCGGGCATGATCGAACTCACGAGGATCGTCGACCGGTCCGTCAGAAGAAGTCGGCCGATAGCCGTCTCGCTTTCAGTAGCGTGTTCGCCGTGTAACCACTCTAAGCCAGAGATGAACGTCGTGGCGTCCGGTACTGCCGTTTGAATTTGGTCTTGTAGCGACTCCGTCAGCGCCCCGATGAGAAGGTCGACTCCGTTGCCAACGTCGTTGAGGCTGGCAACGAGATCCTTCGTCAAGAGTGACTCGTCGCCGACGACCAGAACGATCTCCTCGGACGCCTCCTTGATGAGCTGATTCGTCCGATTTTCTATCCCGTCTCGCCCGGACATCGCCCAGACCTGCTGGACGGGCGTCTCGTCGTCTTCGTCGACGATTCCGATCGTATCCAGCGCATCGTGGAGTCGCTCGACGCGGGTCTCGTACTGGTCGCGCAGGGTTTCCGTCGCCTCGTCGAGCGGAACAGCCCGGAACTGCTGCGGGCTCGAATGTTGGATCTCGACTAAGCCTTGCGCCTCCAGCACCCGAATCGCATCGTACACCCGCGTTCGGGGAACCTCTGTCGTCTCGCTCAACTGCTTTGCCGTTCCCGCGTGGAGGCGAGACAAGCCGACGAAGCAGCGCGCCTCGTATTCTTTCAAGCCGAGTTGTTGGAGGACTTCGATCGCTTCGTCCAAACTGTCAGTAGTATTCATGTGTCCCAACCTCACGGGGTATCCCCAGTGATTGTCTGGTAATTCACCCCCGGTACGGATAGGTATTGTCACTCAAGTCATGACGGGAATCGCCGGGAGGACGTGATACGACCCTCTGATGGTCCGACGTCGGTGTCCAACCGACGCCTCTGCTCCGCTCAGATGATCATCGTGATATCTAGTGCCGCTTCGACTACTATCGAACGGGTCGTAGTAGTTCTCCGCGCGTGCAGACGACGAACTCTCGCGCTACGAGACGTTCGATGTAGTCGCCTCAGACGTGCTTCCCGGTTACCGGTCTGTCGGCGGGTAGTGAGTCCAGTATCGACTCAACCCGATTGTCGGGCTGATACCGGACGATTCCGCGTTCGCGATCGTATTCGACGACACCCTGCTCCGCTAACTTCGGCAGTGAGATGTGGGAGAGATGGATTGTGAGTTGTTCTCGGTCCATACTTCGGTCGTCGGACTGCAGTTCGTCACCGTGTATTCGATCTACGAGGTCGTCGGTTACCGTTTTACCAGCGGTTTCGTGCCGTAACTGCTGAATGAGCCGTCGCCGGTGACGATCAGCGACGAGTTGCAGACAATCGTCGAGGTCTTGTCCCTTCATAGTTGACGTATCGACTACTCATCTCATAAACGGATAACTTCTTCACACCAAGCCGCTTTTTTTATTATGTGAGTCACTGGTCGGTCCGGATATGGCCGAGGGAAGTGTCGCTCGACCCGGTTCCACACTCGGAGAGCGGTCGATTTCTTACGCCAGCGGTGAACTACGAAGGCTGACGGCGTTCGGTTCCTCACCGAACGGAGTCGGGTGGATAGATATCTGTCGAGGAGTGCGCCCTCTTCGCGCGGTCCCTAATGGTCCTTCGAAGACTCCGACCACCTTCTTCGGAATCGTCAAGCGATGCTCCCGAGGTCCCGTACGTACTCTTTTTCGATGGTAATCCAGTGTGTCGTGGGTTCGCGTTCCGGATCGAAGACCGTCACTTCGGTTGGAGAGTCCTCGTCGTCGAACGCCCAACAAAGCGTGAAATCGGGAAGCTCTGCGGAGCGGGGTTCGCGGTCGTTCATAGACATGTATTTGGTAGACGCAGATGGTCGATTCGGGCCCGCGCTGGACGTCGACCGCAGCAGATTTCGTCCTCTGAGTCGCTCGTTCCTCGAATCGAGTACGAAGGTACTCGAACTCGACCCTCTTCAAGGAGCAACGTTTTCATCACACGCGTTGTACTGATTACCCGAGTGAATCTCTCCGCAACTGCGCGGCGTGCGCGTCCGCCGACGACGGGGTTCGGGTAAGGGAGACCCGGAGGGTGCGTTCACCCGGTTACTCAAAACAGAATCTCATTTGGAAATCCAGCGCTACTATCACCGTGTCAGTCCTACACGGCACTACTGAGATGAGTGAGCTATCCCCTAGCTCTGTCGCATCAGAGCTGAAATCTACTAGTACAGATATCGACGCAGTGCTCGAACGGATCGAGAAATGCGTTGGAGAGATCAGTCACGGGTTCGAACGGTGGGACGACCCCTACGCTCGTGGACCCGGCCTCTACTTCGTCGTCGAACGTGATTCCATGGCCGAGTTCGCGGCTCCGATGGGGACGAACCGCTGGCCGGTTGAGGACTGCGGAAGCGTCTTCGCCGAGACCGACGTGTTTCTCGAAACCGCACAGAAGGTCGCGTTGTCCTGCGACGGTGCAGTCGTCGTTCGCAACGACGGTACGATCAGAGAGGAGATGGTCCGAGTAAAGCAACTCTCTGCGGACGAATATCGGCGGATTAACGACCTTCCCTATGCAGAGTGGATGGGTACCCGTCACATGAGTGCGCTGGAGACCTCGGTCCGCGAAGAGGTGATCGCTGCGGTCACACTCAGCGAGGAGAACGGACGGGTAACGGTCTTCATCGACGGCGCGTTCGAGGATTCCCCGGCGGCATTCCGGGTGACGGACTGACCAACCGGCGTGAGAACACTCGCGGCCGTTACCGCGTTCCTCGTACTTGCGCCCTTCATCGTTTTCCGTGACCTCCCTTCGAACCTCTCCGGCGTGCTCTGTTTCCGCTTCTGCGAATTCCGCTTCGTTTTCGGTCGCACTGACGGGGCTTACGTCACCGTCGAGAGTCTCACTATCGACGAGTGCGGTCTCGACAGGCGTACCACCCGATCTGGGTCTGTCGAACTTCACTCTTGAGCACCCGCCGTCGATTGATACACGTTCGAAGGATGTCGTTCTCGTGGAACTCGCTCTCAATAGTGTCGCTCTGGATGGCCTCCTCGGCGTTCGTCTCGGTTTCGACGAATCGACCGCGTCGTTTGTCCGTACCCGAGATTTTCGCGCCGACGAACGTCCGCACAGTTATCCGAATCGAACGCCTATCTTGACGAAGGATGCCAGACGAGAACGTAAACGACGACCAGCAAGAGCAGTCGGAGCGGAAACGAGAAGACGTACGCGACCGCACCCGCGAAGATCGCGCGATGAGCGGTGACCCCAAGGGGCGGCTCGGGGGCCTCGACGAAGCACTCGAATCCCAGACCTATCCGATCACGACGGACGAGTTGGTCGAGGCGTACGGCGACTACGAGGTCGAAGCCCAAAGCGGGACGAAGTCACTCGAAGAAGTGCTCGCTCCGACCGATAACCAAACGTACGACTCCGCCGACGACGTCCGAAGCCGGGTGCTGGGACTGATACATCGGTAACCGTCGTCGTCTCGGTCCTTTCTCGACACCCACTGAGTGTCGCGTTTAGGAGTTCTTCTCCCGAACGGGGGCGTTCTTCGCATTCGATTCACCGTCCTTGACCGCCTTGGCCTGTTGTTCCAACTCTTCGACGTTCATCTCGGCTGCTTCCTCTATTTCGCCGAGAATCTCCTTGATGTTGTCGAGTCCGATCAGTTCGCGCGTCTCCTCGTCGAACTGCAGACTGTCCAACCGCCGCCCGTCGGTCGCGACGTCGCTCCCCGTGAGGTGTTTGCCGTAGCGTCCGACCAGCGAAGTGAGTTCCTGCGGGAGGACGAACGTCGTCGATTCCCCTCGACCGATGGCTTCGAGCGTGTCCATCCCTTTGTCGATAATCGCGCGTTCGCCCATCGACTCCGCGGACTTGGCTCTCAGAACGGTCGAAATCGCGTCACCCTGTGCCTCGAGGATCTGGCTCTGTTTTTCGCCCTGCGCGCGGATGATGTTCGACTGCTTGTCCCCTTCGGCCTGTTCGACTGCGCTCCGGCGCTCCCCCTGCGCTTCGAGGATCGTGGCCCGTCGTCTCCGCTCCGCGCCGGTCTGCTGTTCCATCGCGTGTTGGACCTCTTGGCTGGGATTGACCTCTCGGACTTCGACGGACTCGACGCGGATTCCCCATTCGTCGGTCGGTTCGTCGAGTTCCCTCCGGATACGGGCGTTTATTTCTTGGCGTTTGTTCAGCGTGTCGTCGAGTTCCATATCGCCGAGGACCGCTCGGAGCGTGGTTTGGGCGAGGTTCGAGACGGCCGTTTTGTAGTCCTCGACCTCCAGGAACGCCTTCTTCGCATCCATCACGCGGAGATAGACGACGGCGTCCGCCGTCACGGGCGAGTTGTCCCGCGTGATCGCTTCTTGTCGGGGGACGTCCATCGTCTGCGTCCGCATGTCGAACGTGTACGTGCGCGACACGAACGGGGGGATGAAGTTGATGCCTGGTTCGAGCAGGCCGCGGTACTCGCCGAACACTGTGAGCGCCTGCTTGTCGTAGGCGTCGACGAACCGCACCATCTGCCAGACCGTTACCACTGCCAGCACCAGTACGAGCAGGCCACCTATCGCGAATCCGAGAGTCGAAGCCTGCAGCGAAACTAAATCGTACATCTGTTTCACATTCGCTTTGTGACTGTATGAAGAGCCGATGTTTTCACGCGGGTCGGGTTTTTGATTATGTGAGAGACACGGCTGGCGGCACCCGACCGGTTCGACCGGCGCGCGAGTTCCGTCGGCGCTCCGAGCGCCTCCGACCTGCGGCTTTTCAGCCGTCCCGCATGCGCATCCTCCGACCTCTTCAGAACGAGACGTCGACTTCGTCCGTGGGTTCTAACGCCGCTTCGGAGGAGTTCCCGCCGCGGTCGTCGTAGAACTTGCGTCCGATGTACTCGTCGTTCACGTTCCCGATGATGGTCGTGAACAACTCGTCGGCCGACGCGTACGTCTCCTGTCCGACGGAACCGATGATCGTGGAGATAGTCTCGGTTTCCTGTGCGTCGGGGGCGTCGATTTCGACCGCTCCGACCTGTCTGATGACCGACTCGTGGTCAATCGGAAACGTGAGTTCGTCTTCGAGAGAGGCGAGTACGTCGCTTATCTTCATAGGATAGCTAAACTACCGTTCCCCTGTCACCTCAATTGGCATCATTTTGATTGCCGCCGCCTGTTTTGATTAACCGAGTTACCCGGGCCTCCACGTCGCTGGCGGTGATGTTACTCACCGAACGTCGCATGTGGCCGTTGCCGGCCGATCAGCCAAAGCGCCGTGGCCCAGCGTAGTACGGTAACATCGAATGAGAGTCGGGAGGAAGAGGCCAATCAAATAGTGATCCGAACGGAGACGCCCCAGATGCCGGTGGGGCGGATAGCTACGTATTACTCTCCGCCGTCGGACTGGATGTCCGACGAGGTTCGACTCGCCTCACTTGCCTCACCGCCGTCGGCCTGCGGCGAGTTGTGCGGTGCCGGCGTCCCGGCGGACGCGCGTCCCATCCAGCGGTCAACGTTCTCCGCGACGTAGGTGTGGCCACCCCATCCCACGGCGACGCCGACACCGATTGCGACGGCCGCGGCGAGTCCCCACGCTAACGCGTTGGCGAAGACGAACAGGATGCCGACGTCGACGCCCATCGTGTCGAGTCCGATCACGATCGCGGTGAAGTAGAGGAACATCCGCGTCCCCTTCGCGAACCACGAGGTGTATCCGGTACGGGTGGCCGTCCGGGTCCGTATGATGGCGTCGCCGATGAAGTCCGCGACGACGAATCCGAGGACGATCACCAACAGTCCGGCGACGAACGCCGGGAGATACGAGACCGCCGTCGAGATCCACTCCGACAGCAGCGAAATCGCGAGCACGTTCGCGGCGGCGAGAATCGCTAGCGCGTAGACGAACCACTTCGCGAGCGTCCCGAACGCGTTCGAAACGGCGTCTTCGGTTCCGCCCAAGATGCGTCCGATCGGCGTTTCAAGCACCATCCGGTCGATCTCGACCCGGTCCGCTACCTTCCGGACCACCTTGGCGGCCGCGACGCCGAGGACCCAGCCGATCAGGAGAACGAGGAGGGCCCCGACCAGACGGGGGAGAAACGAGACGATCTCCGCAACCGTCTCCTCGAGGAACGCGGGAACGTTTATCTGTAGTACATACGGTTGTAGCATAACTCGAACGTCACCCGTCAGCATCATGAACGGACGACATTTTCACATCTCGAGGGTTTTTCATTATGTGGGTTACACCGTGAGCGTCAAAGTTCTCACCAGGGTAGTCTACTCACGCCCCCGAGCGAGAGGGTGAGATTCGTCTCAGTGGACTTTCCGTCGGTTCTTCGCTAGCGTCGCGCGAAACACAGGGCTGCGTCGACGGGTAGTAACCGTTCGAGATGCCGGTTACGTGCCCGTCCGTAACCTAACCGAATCAGCCGCCGAGCCACCAGCCGTACAGCGGTGCCTGCTCCTCAGCGTCCGAACGCTTCTTCGATTGGCCGTAGGTCTTCCCCTTGAGGAGTTGGCGCTCAACCCCGTTCGCCGCGAGTCGAAGGGCGTGCGTGGCACCGAACCCCTCCCCGTCGGCCGTGAAGTATCCGCGGTCGGTGACCAGCCGAATCCGTGCCAGCACCAGCGGTACACCCCGGCTTCGTTCCTTGTGCTCCTGCAGTTGAATGCTGGCTTTGATCACGCTCATCTCTCCGTACTTCGAGGTCATCTCCTCGATCAGCGCGGAGACGTCGTCGTAGTCCATCCCCTCCAGTAAGTCGAGTCCGAACACCTGGACGGCGTTCCGGTCCTCGCGTTCCCAGGTGAGCGCCTCGATGACATCTGTTTTCGTGATGATACCGACCGGCTCATCCGAGTCGTCGGCCGTGACGACGAGCGAGGAGATCTCACGATCGAACATCGTCTCGACGACCTCGTCGAGCGGTGCGTTCCGCTCGATTGTCACGACTGCATCGGACATCAGGTTCCGTATCGGCAGGTCGAGCATCCGGTCGGCGTCGCCCTCGCGCGCGCCGAACCCACCACGGTTCTGTCGCCCGCCACCGCGGCGACCGGAACCACCCGACGACCCGCCCTGACTCTTACTGCCGCCTCGCGTCGTGAACTCGATGACGTCGTACAGGCTCAACACGCCGACGAGAGCGTTCCCATCGACGACCGGGAGATGGGCGATACCGGCCTCTCGAAGCGTATTGAGCGCTTTTCCGATCGTGGTTTCCGGGGTCGCGCTGACCAATTCCGCCGTGTAGGCGTCGTCGACAGTCGCCGCGTCGAGGAACGGACGGACCGCCTTGAGGACGGCATCGGCGGTCACGACGCCGACGACACGGTCGTCGTCGAGTACGGGGAGCGTCTTGGCGTCGCTTCCGATCATGAGGCGCGCGACCTCACGGACGTCCTCGGTGCGGTCGACAGTCGGGACGTGCTGTACCTGTGAGCCGACCTTCGCAGATGGCTGGTTGGACGAGGATGCCAACTGTCGGCGACTGACGACGCCGCGATACTCGTCGCCGTCTGTTACGACGACGGCATCGAGTAGGAGAACGACGTCGACGAGATCTTCCTGGGAAGCCACGGCCGGGAGGGGACCTCCCGGATCCTGTTCGGGAGCGTCGCCGAGCGGAACGAACCGGCGGACGCGATTCTCGACTACGTCGACGACCACGACGTCGACCTCGTGATACTGGGGAGCCACGGTCGGTCCGGCGCGTCGAGACTGCTCCTCGGAAGCGTCGCGGAGACCGTCGCGCGGCGGTCACCCGCACCCGTGACGGTCGTCCGGTGATAGCCTCTACCGAGTCGCTCCCGCCTCGGAACGACGGCGAGTCCCAACGAACGGTTCGCGTTCGTGGAGCCGGTAACCTCGGAAGACTCTCGACGACGTCGAAGGCGAGTACGCCTACGGTCGGACCGACGGACCGGACGAGACGGCGTTCGGCGCGTTCCCCTCGTCGCTGATAGGAGAGGACTGGGTCCGTCAGCACGAAAGGCGATTGGAAGCGCGTCTTCGCGTTCGACCTGAGAGGAAGTGAAGGGAGGCCGCTCTACGGGACGGTCGCGGAACGCCACCCCGACCCGGTGGACTAGCCGAAACCGGGACGAACGACCTCTGAGCGGGGTCGACGGCGTCCCGTCGGTCGGAACCGGAGGCGAACCTTCGGGAGCCGACCTGCACGGTGACGATTCGGCGTCGGATGACCCCGGTACTCTTTCGTCGTCTCGCCGAGGAACCCGCGCGTGACGCCACCTCCTCAGTGGAATTCGAAAACGAATAGTAAGAATACGAACGCAAATACGACGAGAGTATTCTAACGATAGTGCTTTCTGCTGTAGAACGCTCGGTTCGAGTGGCGTCTAGTGCGTCCCTGCTGACCGAATCGACGCGTTATCCTCGCTCGGCGCGTAGACACGCCGCTAGCAGACGGTGGTGCCGGCACCCTCGGAGTCGCAATCCGAAGCAAACTCGCTGATCGGGGTACGGTAGGTTTGTCTAGCTCACCGATATCTAAGGCGCGGTACTCTCGACTGTCCGAACGAGGGACGTTCCTAAACTAGCTACGTAAGCGCGTCTCGAGAGAGACCTCCGTTGCGGAGAACGGTTCGGTACGAGGTGGGAGTACGAGGGTGAGACCGCCATCCGACTCATCGGAACGTGGACGACTTCGCGGGCACCGAGAGCCGTATCTCTCCCGCCGCACCGACGCGGTCGGATTCGGGTCGGGACGGGTACGGACGCGAGTGTCCGTACCCTCACTTCGGAGCGGGCGTCCCCGAGGGTGAACGCGCCATCTCGGGAGCGCATCCGCTCGCAGCAGTGACTCTCCGATGGATTCGTGGACGTCAGCCACTCACTCGTCGGCGTGCGTGGTCGACTACCACCGTCTCGCTGATAGACGTTGACGGCCGTTCTTCACCGGGCGGCGCCGTCGCCTCGCCTACTTGTTTACCACTACTAAACAGAGAGCAAGCGCTCTTCGACTATGTATTACAGTAATAGTAACGTAACTGAAACTGTTCTTCCGTCCGGTTGGTCGAGCTAATTCGCTCTCCCCTTACACCACGTTTTCAGCCCGCTATCGGACTGATACGCCGGAACAGTGTCTCGGCGACGCCCGTGGGACGGCGTCGGAGACTTCCGCCTCGATTGCTTCACAGACGGACGCTCCTTTCGTTAGCGGAGGGGAGTCAGCTCGCATCGGCCGCGAAACGACCGAATAAACCGTTATAGACTCGGACTCGGGGTCGGACACCGGTCCGTTTTGCGATGCTAAACGAACCGCGTCACTCGGCTCCCGACCGGCCGATGCTCTCGGTCAGATTGATGTTGGCTTCGACGACGCTCGTCGTCTCCGTCACCTTCGCCGGGAGGGTGTCGCGAAACCGCTCCTCTTGCATCCGGCTGACGGGTCCGGAGACGCTCACCGCGCCGAGGACGCGTCCGGTTCCGTCGCGGACCGGCGCGCCGACGGCGCGGATGCCCTCGACCTCCTCTTGGTCGTTGAGCGAGTATCCGCGTTCCCGCGTCGCCGCGAGTTCGTCGAAGAGGGCGGCACGGTCGGTGATGGTGTTGCTCGTCAGTTCGGCGAGACCGTACTCGTCGACGATGCGCTCGACCCGCGACCGCGGGAGGAACGCGAGGATGGCTTTGCCCGTGGCCGTGTAGTGGAGGTAGTCGGGTCGCTGAAGCTTGACGGCGTGGAACCGCTCGCCGACTGCGTCGTCGCCGAGAAGCTTACAGAGTTTCATGCTCAGACCGTGCTGTTCGGTCGAGAGGTGGACGATTTCGCCCGTCTCCTCGACCAGTTCCTTGATCTCGGGCTCGCCGATCTGATAGAGGATGTCGTGGTTCCGGACGTACTCGCCGAAGATGAGAAATCGGAGGCTCAGCCTGTACCGCCCCTCCTCCTTGACGACGAACCGGTGCTGTTCGAGCGTACTCACGTGGTTGTGGACGGTTCCCTTCGTCGAGTCGAGGTGGTCGGCGAGTTCGGTCACCGTCGCGCCGTCCAGTTCCTTGAGCGCCTCCAACACCCGAATCGTCGTCTCTACCGCCCGAACCGGGTTGTTCGCTGTCTCCATGCGTCGCGACGACGGTCTCCGCGAAAATAAGTCTGTTTACCAGCGCTAAACGAGATGCGCCTCCCTCCCGAGAACGTCGGACCGGAGGGAGTTACGCGAGCGGAACGACCGAGGAGAGCAGCAGCAACAGCAAGATACACGTCACGGACATTATCGTCGCACTCGCGGAGTACGTCTTGAACGTCTCGGTCTGCGTCAGACCGCCGACCTCCGAGACGATCCAGAAGCCGCTGTCGTTGTACCACGGAGCGATCATGCCGCCGGCCCCGATGGCCAACATCAGGTAGACGGCGCCGACGGAGAGGTCGCCCGTGAGCGGCGCCATTATCTCCGCGCTCGTCAGCAGCGCGACGGTGGCGGAGCCCTGAGCGACGCGAATCAGGGCGGCGATGAGCCACCCCGCCACGAGCAGCGAGAAGCCGAAGCCGGTGACGATACCCGCGACGTACTCGCCCACGCCGGTCGTGTTGAGCATCGCACCGAACGCACCGCCGGCGGCGGTGATGGCGATGATGTTCCCGCCGCTCTTGATCGCACCCGTCAACTCTTCGTTGAGCACGTCGAGGTCGCGAACTTCCAGCCGGTAGTACGTGTACGTCGAGAACATCGCGGCCGCCGTCAGCGCGAGCGTCGCGTCGCCCGCGAACGCCGTGACGTCGCGAATCGTCGCCCCTTCGGCGTACACCGCGGCCGCGATGGTGTTCGACCCGATGAGGACGAGGGGGAGGACGATGGGCGTCAGCGATTCGAGGAGCCCCGGACCCGTTCCCGACTCGTTCATCTCCTCTTCGACTTCCTCGGAGGAGACGCCCATCGACTCGCGGAGGGGGAACTCCTCGCGGGCGTTCAGCGCCTTCCCGTAGACGACGCCGCCGAGCAGCGACGTCGGGAGCGCGACCACGCCGCCGACGAGGATGGCGAGCCCCAAGTTCACTCCCAGCGAGTTCGCGACGGCGAGCGGACCCGGAGTCGGCGGCACCAGCGTGTGCGTCGCGAGGGCACCCGCACAGAGAACGGTCATGTAGAGGGAGAACTTCACGCCGGTCCGGCTCTTCATCGCTCTACCGAGGGGGGCCAGCAGGTAGAACACGTTGTCGAAGAACACCGGAACGGAGAGGAGATAGCTGCTCGAGAGGATGGCGTACTCGGAGCGCTCCTGTCCGGTGACCGACAGCGCGGCGCGGACGATGCGGGCGGCCGCCCCGCTTTCCATGAGCGTCTTCCCGATTATCGCGGCCATGAGGATGGGGATGCCGACGCCGATGAGCGTCTCCCCGAACGCCTGCGCCACCTGCGCCGGCACCTCGCTGAGCGGAACGCCGGACGAGATGACGGCCACGCCCAACGCGGCAATAATCAGTCCCACGAAGGGCGGGAGATTCAGGTACACGAGCAGGAACACGACCAGCACCACGCCCACCGCGAGCGGGATGAGCGGATTTGACAATATCATGCCTTCACTCGACCGTGCGGCTAAACCATTATAATATTTGTTGTGTCTGGTCTCAGGCCTCGTCGGCCCGGACCAACAGCACCTGCGTCTCGGCGTGCCGCGCGACTTTCCCGGCGACGTCGCCGAGGAGGAACTTTCCGACCGCGCTCCGCCCCTTCGCACCGAGGACGATGAGGTCGACGCCCTCCTCGGCCGCGTAGTCGGTTATCGTCTCCGCCGGGTCGCCGACCAGAACGACCTGTTCGACCGGCACCCCGCGTTCGGCGCCCCGCTTCGCGACGCGTTCGGTGAGTTCGCTGCCCGCCTCCTCCCTCCGTTCGTCCATCTCCCGACGCTCGTCCGCGTCCCGAGCGAGTTCGTTCACCGACTTCGAGACGTGACTCGACCCCCGGTCGTCCACGACGTGCATCGCGCGCACCGCGCTGTCGAACCGCTCGGCTATCTCGAGCGCCTGTTCGACGACCCGCTCCGACAGTTCGCTTTCGTCCACCGAGACGAGTATAGTCTCGTACATATCTCCCCTAGGGACCGTCCCGAGTATAATAGTTGGTCCCGGGTGTGAGTAGTAACTATCATCCCGGGCGGCGTCGTACGCCCGATATGCCGCACAACGCAACCGCAGCGCTGGAGGACTGCTACGAGCGCGCCAGAGCGGGGAGCTACGGCTTCTTCGCGAGCAACGTGACTCACTTCGACGTCCTCGTCGGACTCCTGCGGGGGAGCGCGAGCGTCGACTCGGACCTGGTCGTGCAACTCGGCAGAGAGGAGGCGGCCTTCTTCGGCGACGGCGACCCCGCCGTCGGTCTCGACGTCTTCGGCGCCGCGCTCGACGGACTCGCGGAGCGCCACGGCGTCGACGCGTTCTGCAACGTCGACCACGTCCATCTCCCCGACGGCTTCGGCTTTCTGGAGACCGCGGTCGACTCCGGCGTCCCCGACTCGGTCATGGTCGACGCGTCGGCGGAGGCGTTCGAGCGGAACGTCGAACTGACGGCCGAGGCCGTCGACCGAGTCGGCGACGACGTCCTCGTCGAGGCCGAACTCGGGCGCATCGCGGGCGTCGAGGGGACCACGGAGACCCCCGACGACGAGGCGTTCTACACCGACCCGGCGGACGCCGTCGAGTTCGTCGACCGGACCGGCTGCGACCTGCTCGCCGTCTCCATCGGCACGCAGCACGGCGTCGCGTCCGGCCGCGACCTGGACGTCAGACCCGACCTCGCGGCCGACATCGACGACGCGCTCCGCGACGCCGGTCACGAGACGCCGCTGGTCGTCCACGGCGCCTCGGGGCTTCCGGACGAGCGAATCGAGGAACTGCTCGACGCCGGCGTCTGCAAGTTCAACAAGAACACCCGGTACCAGTACGAGTTCGCGCGCACGAGCGCGGACTTCTACCGCGACCACGCCGACGCGGTTCGACCGCCCGACGGCATCGAGGACGACCGGGCCGGGTTCTTCGCCGAGAGCGACTGGGAACCGGACAAGACGTACTTCCACCCGCACGCCGTGTCTGGGGCCGTCCGCGACCGCATCGCCTCGGTGATGGGCGACCTCTGCGAACTGACCGGGAGCGCCGGCGAGACGATGCGCTCGGAGCGATGAGCAGCCGCGACTCCGACCCCGACCCCGGGACCGTCCTCGTCGGCGTCGACGCCGGACTCACGAACGTCACGGTGACGGCGTTCGACGGCGCCGGCGGGGAACTCGCCAGCGCATCGCGGTCGACGCCGACCGTCGAGACGGCGTCCGGCCGCGACGAACAGGACCACGACCGACTGTGGGACGTCGTCTGCGAGGCGGTCGCCGCGGTCACGGAGCGTGTCCCGACCGGTGCGGTCGCCGGGGTCGGCGTCGCCGGTCACGGACACGGCCTCTACGGACTGGACGCCGACGGGGCGCCGGTCTGTGGCATCAAGTCCACCGACAGTCGCGCGCTCGATACGCTCGAGGCGTCCCATTCGGATGTTCTAGAGACGGTCGTCGACCGCCTCGGGTGGGAACCGTTCGGCGCCGACCCGCTGAGCCTCCTCGTGTGGCTCCGCGAGCACGACCCGGCCGCGTACGACCGACTGGAGACGCTGTTGTTCTCGAAGGACGTGCTCACCCACCGGCTCACCGGCGAGCGCTCCACGGACCCCTCGGAGGCGAGCGTGTTCTACGGGCCGACGCCCGAGTACGACGAGGAAGTGTTCTCGGCGCTCGACATCGAAGACGCGTTCGACGCGCTTCCGCCCGTCGTCCCGAGCACCGAGCCATGCGGGACGGTCACCGCCGCGGCCGCGGCGCGGACCGGACTCCCCGAGGGAACCCCAGTCGCCGCGGGGCTGCACGACGTCGCCGCCTGCACCCTCGGCGCGGGCGTCACCGAACCCGGCGACGGACTGCTCATCCTCGGCACCTGGGGGCAGAGCGTCGCCGTTCTCGACGCCCCCGAGGACGGCGAGTCGGGCCTGCCGCGGCGATATCTGAACCGGTGGCTCCGGTACGAGGGGCTCCGGTCCGGCGCGGCCTGCGTCGAGTGGTTCGTCGAGAACTGCGGGGCCGACTGGCGGCGGGAGGCCGGGGAGCGCGGTGTCTCGCCGTACGTCGTCTACGAGGAGGCGGTGTCGGACGTGTCCCCCGGCGCCGACGGACTGGTGTTCCACCCGTTCCTCAAGGGGTCGACGGACCACCCGAACAGTTCGGGCGGATTCTACGGGCTCCGCCTCGAACACACGAGCGCGCACATGCTTCGTGCGGTCTACGAGGGCATCGCTATCTCCCAGACGAGCGCACTCGAGTCTATCGGGGCGGACGTGGACGCGATTCGGCTGACCGGTGGCGGGGCGCAGAGCGAGGCGTGGGCGCAGATGTTCGCCGACGTCTCGACGCTGCCGGTGACGGTGCCGACCGAGCGCGAGACGGGGGCGCTCGGCGCGGCGCTCTGCGGCGGCGTGGCCGCGGGCGTCTATCCGACCGTCGAGGCGGCGGTGGACCGCGCGGTCGGAACCGCCGTTCGCTACGACCCGGACCCCGAAACGGAGGCGCGCTACCGGGCGGTCGCCGACGCGTTCGCGGAGGTGGGCGACGCGATGGAATCGCCGTGGGAAACGCTCAAGTCGCTCGCACAGGAACGGTGAGCCGATGAAGGTGCTACTCTGCGGGGACCCGCAGCAGCCGAGCGAGTACATGCACGAAGCCCTCGGGTCGTTGGAGGCCCGCGGGATGACCTTCGAGCGGATGGACTGGATGGGCGACGCCTCGCCGGCCGAGTTCCGCAACGTCACGATGGACATGGAGTCGCGCGGTCCGGCGGACTACGACACCGACGCCATCGCCGCGAACCTCGACGGCGCCGACGTCCTCGTCGTCCACAAGGCGCCGGTGTCCCGCGAACTCATCGAGAGCGCCGACCTCTCCGTCGTCGCCGCGGCCCGCGGCGGCACGGAGAACGTCGACCTCGACGCGGCCGCGGACAACGACGTGACCGTCCTCCACGCACCGGGGCGGAACCGCGACGCGGTCGCGGACTACGCGGTTTCGATGCTGCTCTCGCGGCTTCGCGAGATTCCGTTCAACCACGCCGAACTCTCGGACGGAGAGTGGAATCAGGTGTTCGACCCCGACCTGCTGCCGCCGGACGTGCGGACGACGACCGTCGGCATCGTCGGGTTCGGCCACATCGGCCGCGGCGTGGCCCGCCGACTCGCCGGCTTCGACCCCGAACTCCTCGTCTACGACCCGTTCGTCGACGACGAGGAGATACGCGAGGTCGGCCCCGAACCCGCGGACCTCGACACCCTGCTCGGCGAGTCCGACGCGGTCACCCTCCACGTCCGCCTCTCCGAGGACACCGAGGGGATGATCGGACGCGAGGAGTTCGCACAGATGAACGAGGCGGGCTACCTCGTCAACACCGCCCGCGGCGGCCTCGTCGACACCGACGCCCTCGTCGACGCCGTCTCCGAGGACGACATCGCCGGCGCGGCGCTGGACGTCTTCGAGGAGGAGCCGATTCCGGAGGGCCATCCCCTGTTCGATCTCGACGGCGTCGTCTTGACCCCGCACGTCGCCGGGTCCACCCGCGACGCGGTGCTCGGCGGCCCCCGCATCATCGCCTCGCAACTCGAAGCGTATCTCGACGACGAGACGCCGGCCCACGTCGTCCGATAGCGGTCGCTCGCGGCTCGCGGGCGTCGCCAATCGTCGGCGGCGCGTTCGGACCCGGTTCCGGCCGAAAATTCACGGCCGAAAAGACATATACGTCGCCGTTTCGATAGCGAAATCATGTCGCTCGAAATCACTCGGATAGAGTCGACCGAGTTCAGCTATCCGCTCGAAGACGTGGGAACGGACGGCCACGGATTCAACCCGGTGTACGACCCCGGAAGCACGCTCGACCGAAAACTGTTCGCGATAAAAGTACACACGAACGAAGGCGTCACGGGGACGTACGTCGGCGGGAGTTCGCCGGGCGCGGCGCAGATCAACCTGTTCGGCGACTACCTCGTCGGGAAGAACCCGCTGGACCGCGAACGGCACTGGAGCGAGATTAAACGCGCTCTGCGGAAGTACGACCGCATGGGCATCGGTCCCATCGACATCGCCCTCTGGGACCTCGCCGGGAAGTACTACGACGCCCCCGTCCACGAACTGCTCGGCACCTACCGGACCGAGTTGCCGGCGTACGCGTCGACGTACTTCGGCGACACGAACGGCGGCCTCGACTCTCCGGAGGCGTTCGCCGACTTCGCCGAGACGTGTCGGGACATCGGCTACCCGGCGTACAAGATACACAGTTGGGGCGGTTCGGACGCCGACCGCGACATCGACCGCGAAATCGAGATGGTGTACGCCGTCGGCGAACGCGTCGGCGAGGAGATGGACCTCATGCTCGACCCGGCCTGCGAGTACGAGACCTACCTCGACGCGCTGAAGGTCGGCCGAGCGCTCGACGAGGAGGAGTACCTCTGGTACGAGGACCCCTACCGAGACGGCGGTATCTCCATGCACGCCCACGAGCGTCTCTGCGAGGAACTCGACACGCCGGTGCTGCAGACCGAACACGTCCGCGGACTCGAACTGCACAGCGACTTCATCGCCAACGGCGCGACCGACCTCGTCCGCGCGGACCCCGAGTACGACGGCGGCATCACGGGCGCGATGAAAATCGCGAAGGTCGCCGAAGGATTCGGTCTCGACGTCGAGTTCCACGCCCCCGGACCGGCGTCCAGACACTGCATGGCCGCGACGCGGAACACGAACTACTACGAGGTCTCACTCGTCCACCCCGACTGCGGGAACACCGTCCCGCCGGTGTACCTCGGAGACTACTCCGACGAACTGGAGACCGTCTCCGCGGACGGAACCGTCCCCGTCCCCGAGGGTCCCGGCCTCGGCGTCGAGTACGACTGGGACTACATCGAGGACAACAAGACGGGGAGCGTCCACGTCTACGAGTAACGGGGTCGCCCCGGTGACGCTCACGAACGCTCTCTACGATATCTGACCGCGCCCTCGGTGCCGGTCTGCAGTCGGTCCGCGGGGGCATCGTCAACCGCGCTGACGAAATCTTCGATGCGTCGCGACCCAACGAGTACGGACCGGCCACCCGCCCACCCGACTCGGACGCCTCGATTCGCTCCGGTGTCCGCCGAATTCCCGGCCGCCGAACTCGCGAAGCGTCCCCTCCGTTCTCGATTCCTGTTACGCGCTTCCGACCACGAGAGTCGCTGAGGCGACCGGTGGATAGACCACGCCTCGAGATAGATTCCGTCCGCTCTGACCTCGGTTTCCCCGCCACCAGCGCATCTCTATCCTCGGTTGTAATGATAGAATTCGGAATTTTAGAATCAGCACCGTCGAATAAGGATTTGAAATGTTCGGGAGCGTCTCCGTACCGCTACGCGAGTTTGAGAAGAGAGCGGATGCGCGAACAGACGACCGACTCTCGGTGAATCTGACACCAAGTGCTCTCGTCGGGCGATTTCTCAGAGGCACCCTTGCCGACCGATAGCGTCTCAGGCCCGCCGACGTTCACGGGAGTTCGCCTCTACCTTGTATCGAGGGCTCGACGCAGGTATACCGACTCAGAAGGCCGACCGGACGGCATCGAGTCGGTGATGAAATCGGGCCGAAAAGAGATTCTCATCCGCGTTACTCGCCGAATAGACAAAGTTCGGGAAATTTAAACACCGAATATGCGACTTCGAGTTGTAGAATTACGCTACAAGGAAATACCTAAACCCGAATTCGATTCTCTGTTCGCTCCGCCCTAGATTCTGTCAGTATTCCAGAAGGTTCGTCCGAGGCCTCTCCTATCGACCGATTAGTGCGAACGGCCGGATTGCGAGTCGGTCGACCGCTAGCCGGTTCTCGCAACTGCCGACCTCTCCGGACCGTTCGGGACGCTAACGTTACATATCTAATCTTGTAACAGACGCATGGCTGTCGAAACACTACTTATATATCGCCATCTACGCTCCGGGTGTGCAGACCGTCCGTTCGTCGTTCTCCGCAGACGTTTCGAGTAGTCAGCGAGAAACCTCGCTCGACGTCGTCCGCTCGTCGACGGAACCGGCGCACCGAACCGGACCGGAGCCGGAGAGACGTCTTCTCACACCCGTCGGCAGAGTCGAGCGAACCGGGTCAGTCGTTTTCGAGACGTGGGTCGGGTTTCTCCTCGGGCCGGACCAACTGCTTCGGTTCGACCAGCGCGTTGCCGAGCAACGTATCGATACCCCGGCGCAGTCGCTCCGAGACCGCGTTACTGGAGACGCCGTGGCGGTCGGCCAACTCCACGAGCGAAGTCTTCCGCGGGACCTCGAAATATCCCGACTCGTAGGCCTCGACGAGAGTCTTCCGCTGGGTAGCGGTGAGTCCGTACCTGTGTCTCCGCTCGTTCATCCACGGGGCGTTCTGTTGGATTCTGAGCGGATTCACGCTGATGTTCGCGCTCCGATACCCTCGATAAAACCGCGAGACTGCGTCGGCGGTCTGAAACCTGAGCGTGAGATTCCATCCCCCTCCTGTCCCCACCGCCTCCGATACCGCCACGGGAAGTCCCCGAAGCGTCGCCAGTAGCGGGTTGACGTTCTCGTCGTCGTCCCACGCTAGTCTGACGAGAAATCCGCCGTTCGTCGTGTCCACTATCTCCGCGTCTCTCACGTGCGGTTCCGACGAGAGCAGTCCTTCGAGTCGGTCGGACGGGACGTCGGCGGTCCAGACGTACGGGACCATCTCGGCGTCGATGGAGATAGACGGCTCCAACTGGATCGTACAGGAGGGGTAGTTCGTCAGCACGTTCTGGAACAAGAAGTCGCTGGTCGAGACGGACGCCTCCATGAGCACACTCATACTCTTAGTGGGCTGACACACTACCCTCGAATATAAATTGTCCTCAAGAAAATCGTATATTGTTTTCTATATCTATTTTTGAGCTGACGAATGCTCCGATATTCGGTATCGATTATCGTACCTCTCGGCTGAAATTAGAACTCGGTCGTGTCGATTCGGGTACCCGTACCCGATAGGTGGGACGAGGCTGATATCCCGCTCAGCTAATATATAAAAGCCACCTCAGCAGTGAGGCAGAACTGACACCCCGCCGTCAGACAATCAGTTATGCTGTGCGTGGCGGATCGCACTGCCCCGTCTACTACGAGGTACACCCAGGGAGCGAGGTGGAGCGGGCGGTCCCGAATCGGGGGCGGTGAGTCGACACGCCGAGTGCAAGCAAAACTATGGATACGGATACGACGCGGCGACGACGACCGGCAATCGGGATGATCGCGACGACGGGGAACGTCGACGTGATCGCTCGAAACGTCGTCCGAGCCCACGAGAGAGGGTACGACTGCCTACTGGCGTACGAAGACGGGATAGCGCCCGAACGACTGCCGTCGGTTCGGGGAACCGGAACGGAGGTGGTACACCCGGCGGAGTCCGTCGACGACCGACTCGACCCCCGGTCGCGCTTGAAGCGGGAGGCGCGGCGGCGAGGGCACTCCGGTCTGTTGGTTCACGAGTCGGGGGAATCGATCGATTTCGAGCGCAGCGAGGCGGCGTTACGAGCGTCGCAACTGTACGCCGTCGACACGGTTTCGGCGCCGACGAACCGAGACGGCGACGCGGCGGAGGCGGGGACGGGGATAGTCGCTGCGATACCGGCGTACAACGAAGCCGGGGCCATCGGTCGGGTCGTGGCGGAAACGAAAGAGTTCGTCGAGCAGGTGCTCGTCGTCGACGACGGGAGTACCGACGAGACGGTGAGGGCGGCCCGCGAAGCCGGGGCCACCGTCATCGAACACACTACCAACGGAGGGTACGGCGCGGCGCTCCGGACGGCGTTTCGGGAGGCCGACGCGCGCGACGCCGAACGACTCGTCGTGCTGGACGGCGACGGTCAGCACGACCCCGCGGACATCCCGACGCTGGTACGCGGACAGCGTGAGACCGGCGCGGAGATAGTCGTCGGAAGCCGGTTCGTCGACGGTGCGACCTGTGATGCTCCTCTGTACCGGCTCTTCGGACTGCAAGTCGTCAACGTGCTCACGAACCTCAGTACGGGTATCGTCCGGGGGAACGCGTGGGTCGCCGACACGCAGAGCGGCTTTCGTCTCTACGATAGATCGGCGATAGAGTCCCTCTCCAAAGAGAAAATCGGGGAATCGATGAGCGCGAGTACGGACATCCTGTATCACGCTCACCGGAACGACTACGAGGTCGACGAGGTGGGTGTTTCGGTGACCTACGACGTGGAGAACCCCAGCAGTCACCATCCGGTCCTCCACGGACTCACGCTCGTCTCGAACATCCTGAAGACGGTCACGCGGGACCGATCGCGGACCGTGTTCGGTCGAACCCGTCCCGACGCCGACGTGACCAACGCGCTCAGTTTCGACCTCGAACACTGGCACTCGGCGACGCTCCTCCGAGACGAGGTCGACGACCCCGCCGACCGCGTCGAGGAGTCGGTCGCCATCGTGCTCGACTTGCTCCGGCGCCACGACGTTCACGCGACGTTTTTCGTCGTGGGCGAACTCGCGGCCGAGTATCCGCGACTCGTCCGAAGAATACGGAAAGAGGGGCACGAGATAGCCTCGCACGGGCACACCCACACACCGCTGTTCGAACTCACCCCCGAGACGTTCGCGGACGAACTCCGGCGCTCGTCGGAGGCCATCGAAGACGCCGCGGGGGTCCGTCCCCGGGGGTTCCGCGCGCCGAACTTCTCGATTACTCCCGTGACCGATTGGGCGTTCCAAGTCCTCGAATCGAGCGACTACCTGTTCGATTCGAGCGTCTTCCCCGTGAAGACCCCCATGTACGGCGTGAGCGGAGCCTCGACCGAACCGTACACGGTCACGGCGGACTCGCCGTTCGGCCGCCGGAACGGGACGCCCTCGAACGGACTCGTGGAGTTCCCGCTCTCCGTCGCCAGCGCTCGCGTGCCGTTACCGATCGCGGGCGGGTTCTACGCCCGCGTGCTTCCGGCGTCGGTGCTCGACCGGGGGATACGACGGCTGAACCGTAGGGGCACTCCGGCCAACCTCTACTTCCATCCGTGGGAGTTCAACCCGGACGTTCGGATCGACTGCTCGCTCCCGAAGCGAACGGTGAGTTTCGCCGGCATCGAGCGGACGGAGGCGAAGTTGGACCGCCTCCTCGCCGCCCACGAGTTCGGGACGGTCGGATCCGTTCTGGCGGAACGGGCGTTCCTCGACGAACAGGCGTCGTCGCCGCTCTCGGCGCTCCGCGAAACGGACGTGGAGGTCGACCGAGGGTGACGGCGCCGCGGGGTCGGGTACACCCCGTACCGCTCGGATGCATCGGGGATGAGACGGAATCCGAGTCGAGACCGAAGCCGTTGGGCCGAGTCGACCGTCGGACTCCAAAGCGTGCGACGCTA
The DNA here is from genome assembly GCF_031624635.1 of Halogeometricum sp. S3BR5-2. Taxonomy (NCBI): domain Archaea; kingdom Methanobacteriati; phylum Methanobacteriota; class Halobacteria; order Halobacteriales; family Haloferacaceae; genus Halogeometricum; species Halogeometricum luteum. The sequence continues at coordinate 483,328 of NZ_JAMQOQ010000003.1, forward strand.
TTTGATGGACGCGACCAGCAACTGATCTCTGTCGGTGTAGGCGCGGTTGATGGCCATGTAGACGAAGACCACGCCGGCGATAGATCCGCTGAGCAGGAGCTTCAGCGCCGGCGGTGCCCCGATCTGGCTTCCGAGAAGCATTACTCCCAGGGCGACGGTCAGAGGGACAACGGCCCGGACGTATTCGCGGGAGTACGGCCAGATGTTCAGCAGGTAACGAACCTCGAGTAAACGCAGCAGATTCTGAAATCCGATCGAGAAGGACGTGGCCATCGCGGCACCCATGATTCCGAACTCGCGGATGAGTACGAAGTTCAGAACGACGTTCAACGCGCCGCCGACGACGTTGTTGCCCATCTCCACGCGCTCGTGGTCCGACATCAACAGGAGGTAGCCGGCCGGGCCGACGAAGTTACCGACCGCCTGTCCGAGGAGCGCGACGACCAACACGGTGCTCGCCTGACGGAATCCCTCGCCGAAGACGCTCATGAGTTCCGTCGAGAAGACGAGGAAGAACAGCATCGCGAAGGCGGTCAGGAACGTTATCCACTTCGTGACGACGGTGTAGAGGTCGTCGAGTTTCTGCGTCTCTCGCTCGTGGTGGAGTTCGGAGGCGACCGAGGGGAATATCGAACTCACCGAGGCCATCGCGAACGTGATGAGAACCGCCGTACTGAACGCCGCCCGGTACTGTCCGACCTCGGTGTTGCTCACGAACACGCCGAGCATGAGGTAATCCGTGTACTTGAGCATCTCTCCGGAGAGCGCGCCCACGGCGACTGGGAGCGAGTACCGATAGGTCTCCGGGAGGTTCAGCTTCGCGGTTCGGATCCTGTCGAAACACCCCAGACGGTACAGGAAGACGATACTCAGCAACACGCCGATACCCAGCGAGACCAAGTACGCGACGGCTGCCGAATAGATCGTTCCGAAGAGGAGAACCGCGACGGCGACGAGCAGTACGGCCGACCCCGATTGCCCGAAGTCGCGGATGTACACCGCGTACTTAGTCTCCTTGAATCCTCGCGTCGTGGCCTCTCCGATACGAAACATGGCGAAGAGCGGAACGCCGAGTAAGAGAGCGTAGAGGACGGTGCTGTCGCCGGGGTTGTCGAACAGATGGAATCGGTGTAACGCGAAGTACAACGCGGCCGCGAGCAGCGACCCCACGAGCAGCGGGGAGACGAACCCGAGGAGCGTCAGTCCGGCCAGCCGTTCGTCGTCGTCCTGCTTTCTGAAGATGGGGACGTACCGTTGAACGGTCGTATTGAGCCCGAGCATCGCGAGGAACCCGGCGATCTGCAGCACCACGACGGCGACCGTGAACCGACCGAGCGCCTCTGCACCAAGTGCTCGACCGATCAGAACGATCAGGCCGTACTCGAATCCGCGCCCCGCGAGTTTCCCGAGGAACGTGATCGACGACAGTTTGCTGATGCTCTGATTCATGTGTGCTGTCCCGGGGACCGCACTAGACGTATCCCAGGTCTCGAAGCCGCTGTTCGATGCGGGCATCGTCGCTCCCGTCGCCCGCATCGTCAGCAGCGACCTGAGGCGGATCGGACCGAACCGACCGGTGGCGCTCGAACGGCGGAACGAACCACGGAACGGTCACGAGTTCCGGGGTCCTGAAACCGGGCGGATGTCCGTACGTCCGAATCGGGAGCGGACGGACCTTCTCGCCGAAGAGGTTGCCGTGGTCGGCCGTGACGACCGATTTCCCCTCGAGGACGTCGAGGAGTTCCTCGACGGCGGGCAGCACGAGCGCCAGGTTCTCGGCGTACGCCGTCCAGACCTCTTCCAGCGTCGCCTCAGAGAGTCGGTATCGAAGCATCGTCCAGATCGGGAGGTCGGCGGAGTCCGCCTTTCGATCCAACTCCGTGACCTCCCCGGACAACCCTCGGTGGCTCATCTTCCGGCCCGTCTCACCGATGAACGGATAGTGGGGTTGCATGAAGTGACTGATAATCCGCTTGTCGGGGTAGCGCTCGTATGCCTTTCGCGTGTGTTCGACGACCGCATCCGGCGTGACCGTCCGGAGGTCCTCGTCCCAGGCGAGGTCGAAGACGTTGACGACGTCGTGGAACACGCCGTCCTCGATGAGCACTTCGGTGAAGGGATTCGCCGATACGTAAACCGTGTCGTGGAAGGTCCGACCTGAGAAGTTCTCCGTGATGAACTCCTCGCTGTTACTCCCTCGAGATTCGACGCTGCTGAGCGTCCCCTCCAGACGGTGGGTCTCCTCGAAGACATCGTATCGACATCCGTCGAGGATGAGTAGGTTCTCCCACGGTTCGTCCATGACGTACAGTCCCCGGTTCGGAGACGCGACCCGATGGTACGCGCGGTTGAGTTTGTTCACCTTGCGTTCTAGTTCTCCCACGAGGATCTGCGGGGATTCGATCGTCCGCCGGAAGTTTTCGAGGGTGTATTTTCTCATTGTGTACTGCTGGTTCGTTCGAGGCGTCCAGTGATCGCTACCGGTCGCGGGCGAGACGAGGGTCTCGCTCGCGGCGATACTCGCTCCGACTCGCTTGTCACGTATAGAGTTTTTCCCGACGGCGCCGGCGTGAGTCGACCGTTCTCCCGAGAGCATTCGGGTCGCTCGCGAACGCGATAGATTCGGACGTTGTCTCGGGCGTAGACGACTTCCGCGTGCGTGAGGATGTGGTCGTGGTATTCGGTCGAGTTCGGTTCGATGTAGCGGCCGAGTTCGTTCCGGTAATCGAGTGGTCGGTCGCTCACGTACATGTACGTTGAGTTCTGGATGGTCGTCTGATTCGGTGAGATCAGTTCGATCCGGGGCTGTGGAATCACCTCGCCCAACAGTAACCCGTCGCGACTGTTCGCCCTCGACCGGTCGCTGTAGACCCCGATTCCGGCGCAGACCGGGAGTTGGTCGTCGGCCCATTGAGTCGCCGCGACCTCGTTTTCCGTGTAGACGGGGAAGCCGGCGTTCTTGTTCAGCCCGACGCTGTACTCGGGGACGTCCTGTCCGGCGACGGCGAACACCGCTCCGGAGCTGAACACGAACATCACCGCCAGAAAGACGGACAGCGCGGTGGTCGCGTTCCGCGCACTGAACAACGACGAGTAGGACGTCCGCTCGGCCAGCAGGGCGACGGGCCACCTCGCACCGAGCACAACGAAGGGAGCGAGAACGACGAGTCCGATGTGGAGTGCCCGATCGAATCCCATGTTGTAGGTTACGACCGCGGCCGACGCGATGAAGGCGCACATCACCGCGCCGATGAGGGCGTACTCGCCTCGGACGTCGATCGTTTGCCGGTGGTACAGCGACACGAGCTCCCGAAGCACGCCGAGTCCTCCGAGACCGATGACGACGACGTATATCGCCTTGTGCAGGACCCAAAGGAGCGACTCGGACGACCGGGTCGCGTAGGCGATACCGCTCCTATCCGACGTCTGACTGAAGAGCCCGTGGACGGTCGACTGAGCGGTCGAGATAACGCGCTCGACGACGACACCGCCGCCGGTGAAGTTGAACCAGAGGAGCCAGATGAGTCCGAGGGAGACGACGAAGAGCGGCCGAACGATCGTATAGCTCTCCGGCGCAGTGAAGCGAGACGTTCGCGTGAGAGCGAGTGCCCCCGCGTACGCCGCCCCGAGGAAGAGACAGAACAGGAGCGACGCCGCGTAGTGCGAGAAGACGAGTGCGCTCAGGAAGCAGATGGCGAGAACCGCCCGTTTGGATTCGGTGAGGTGGGACCTGACCGCTGCGACCAAGAAGAGGACGAAGAACACCTCCGCGAACGCCTGCTTCCCGGGAATCACCTTGAAGAACCCGTAGTAGAATATCGTGAAGAAGGGGGCGATAACCGCGAGACCGCGGTCCTCGAACACGTGGGCGGACACGACGTAGACCCCGACGGGCATCAGCGCGAAAATAACGGGGTAAACGACCTTCAGCACGGATACGAGCGGTAAGCCGGTGACGGTCGTGTACAACCCGGAGAGAAACGTGACCGTGAGCAGCGGTACGAGGGAGTTGGATACGGTGGGGTCCCAGTGTCTTTCGAGCAGACGGAGACTGATGTTGTACTCGTAGTGCGTGTCCCAGCCCCAGATGTGAGGCGAGATCAACGACGTGTGATAGAGGACGGCGAGGGCGACACAGAACACGGCGTACGGCCTGAGCGATCGCGGGATCACCCTCGTGCGGAGTAGAATCGGGAGGGTGGCGGCGAGGAACACGAACAGGAGCGCCACGTGGTTGGAGTTGGACTGATTCACGAAGTGGGTCCCGAGGACGGAGACCAGCGGGAGTGCCGTGAGCAGCGCGACCGCCGGTCGGAACCGCCGATCCGATCTGACCGACGGAGAGAGGGACGGAGGTTTCCACTCTCCCCGTCGAATCACGATCACGACCATCGCGCTGATCGACAGAACGAGGACGACGGAGAACGCGCTTCCCGGCGGCGGCTCCGCGATTCGCGACAGGACGACGTCGAGCAGCGCCGCGACGACCACGCAGTAGAGAATACTCAGGCCGACACTGTCGAGCAGTGACTGGAGCACCGACGACGCCTGAATTCGGAAAAGCCGTCTGAGGAGATAGCCGGGGACGAGCGTGATGAACGCGAATCCGACGACCACGCGGAGGCTACCGAGGACGACGTTGTCGATGTTCACCGCGGCGAGCGCCAGCAGATACGTCCCGGCGAGGAAAACTAACACCCCGCCGAGAAGCCGTTTCTCGGAGTCGGTCGGATTCTGATGGAGAATCCGCCTAACGGACATCTGCACTCTTGACGGCGACCTGTGTTCGAGTATCTTTCGGAGACGCTCCTCTCAGTCGGTCCGGACGGACCGAGTCGATAGTGGGTTGCATGGTTCCGTTCTCGGTTTATCGTCGTGAGATAGTGCTCGTGACGCTGGGCGATCGCGTACGAATCATTGCACTGACAGTCAGTTCAGACACAACGCACATAACTTTTTCGTGGCCTGACCGCCGCGGCACTTGACATCCTCCCCGCCCAGAAGGGCGAGGATTCCTCTTAGGGCGACACAGCCAAGCGACGCCCGGAGGAGCTTGATAGTTCGTCTAGTCCTCGTTGGTAGTCTAACGACCCAAGCGTTCGCATCGCCTCGGTGACGACTGCTGTCCACTCGTGGTCATCCCACTGGAGGTACGTGACCTCGTAGTCTCCGTCCCGTGGACTTCCAGCCTCACGGGAGACAGGCCGTGCCATCGACCCTCGTTCATCACTCGGTTCAAACCACTCCGCAACATCTACATCCTCGTTCCCCGCGAGAATCAGAGACGCGCCTACGATATCTGAATGCGCCTCTACCCCGCACTTAGAACACGAGAACTCGTCTCCATCTCGACTCACTTCTGAAGACGAGCAATATGGGCACGTCGAACTCGTCCCATACTCGCCGACCTCTACGAGTCCCAATCCAGCGACCTCGAACGTCTCTTCGAGACGCGCAGTTAATTGCCCGTGCGACCAGAAATTATGCGTCTTCTGGTTCACCTCCGCCGACCAATGCGTATCGAGCACGTCCGACACGTCTCCGACGTACACAGTCTCAACGCCTTGTGAGACCAGCCATCGGGCAGCGTGTTTGACTGCGGTGTCTCGGTGATGGTCTCGCCGACCATACAGCGAGTCGAACCGACGGCGGATACGCTCGCTCGAATACACGTGCTCTGCTAACTGCGACTGTAGCTCCGAGATTTCGTCGTAACCGTGTTGGAACTCGTGGAACTCCGGGCGAGCATGGAACACGAGTGAATCTCCGTCGCTCGTGACGATGGTCAGGGTATTGTTCGCGCCAACGTCGATAGCCGCGCTAAGCGAATCTGTAGATTCCGTGTTCTCCTGTTGGAGTGTAGTAGTGGCAAATTCGGCCTGTCGGACTACGTCGATGTAGTCTGGCTGTACGGTGACAGGCTGATTGACACGGAAACACTGTGATTCCTCATCAAACGCGATATCGAGTCGGCCTTGCTTCCCCTTCCATCGCGGGTTCCCTCGAAGCTCTAATTCAACGAGGTATCCTCTGCCGGGGATGTCGTATTTGTCGTTGAGTGCTTTCCCGACGGGGATTCGGATTGTTGAGCGGTCTGCGCTCCACTCTACGTCGTACAAGTCACCGCGAACGACTGATTTTAACTCGTAGCCTTCTCTGCGATTCCCCCAGTATCCGGGTGGACTGGGGTTTTCGGCGGGGTTGTTGTCGAGTTCGTCGAATCCCCGCCATGTTTCGGCGTTCTTGCGGACGAGTTGTTGGCAGGCTGCTTTGCTGGTGACAGCGGCGTAGTCGTCGTATAAGTCTGAGTACGTCGCAGTCTTCCAGTTGCCTGTCTCGAAGTAGGCTTGTCGTCGGCGGTAGTTGACTTGGTTGTAGAAGGCGCAGCACGCGGCGAGCCACTCACAGAGACACACTTTTTGCCACGATTCGGTGGCGTGAGCGGTTAACGAGTTGGCTCGTCGCATACTTGTTTGTACGGGTGTTCGAATGTTAACAGTTTGGTTTGCGGTGATTGCGTGGGTGTCGCGGATTGGTGGGGAGAGACGGTCTGTGGAAAGTTTTGTCGGATTCATCCCCGCCCTAAAGGGCGAGGCTTTCTCCTCGACTCTCCGTAACGCATCTCAGCCGACGGGATGCGGTGCAAGCCCCTGCCGAGGCAATGCCGAAGGCCAGTCGGTGGCGAAGTGACGGGTTCCGAGTCGCTCGGGCAAACCCTTTACGCCAATCGACCCCTTCATCGGGTAGACCGAGGATGACAGACGTGTCCAGACGGGAGTTGCTGAAACTGACCGGTACCGCCGCCGGTGGGGGAGCGATCACGTACGCGGCTACGAACGGCCGAGCACGATTCGACCGGGAGGAGGAGGACGAAACGACCACGCCTCGCGGGGGTGCCCGTTCGCTCCCCTCTGACAGCGCTCTCGCCCGCGAAAACACCTATTTCGTTCCGCCTGCGGACGGCATCGGGGGAATCCAAGCGGTCATCGACGACCACGCGCCGGACGTTACGGTCGTTCTGGGAAGCGGGACCTACGTCGGCTCCGAACTGACGGTGAGACACGACGTTCGGTTGATCGGTGCCGGGGTGAACGCGACGACTCTCAAACTCGCCGACGGCGCGAACACCGACCTCGTCGTCACCCCGAACCCCGACCGCCGAGCGAGTCTGAGAGTTCGGATGGAACACCTCACCTGCGACGGAAACAAAGCGCACAACTCGACGGGCGATATCGTCTACGGCGTGTTCTGGAACGGCCGGTTCGTCGACTGCGAGTTCGTCGACGCGCCGACGAACGGGTTCTGGCTCGCCGGATCACCGAACGCGTCCACGGATAACAACGTCTTCCGAAACTGCCTGTTCGCCCGCTCGAAGGGGAACGGACTCAGACTGGGCGGAAGCCGGACGACCGGCGCAGCGGTCGGGGTCGCTCGTATCGACACCTGCTGGTTCGGGCGGAACGGAGGGGACGCGATGCAAATCCGCGGAAACGGGAACTTCGTGACGAGCGGAAAGTTCTACGAGAACGCCGGGACCGACGTGTACATCGACCGAGGCCACCGAAATCTGGTTCTCGACAGCGACCTGTCGAAGCCGATTCCGACCGCGCCGTGCATCTCCGTCAGGTCGGCCAAGGGAGTCGATTCGTCGGGGAACCGAATCGCGGGGAACGTAATCTACGGCTCGTTCCCGGACGCGGTGTTCTGTCGAGCGGACGGAAACGACGTGCGGTCGCTTCAGATACAGAACAACATGATCGACGGGAGCGGAGAGGGCACCCGAACCGGGATTCGCGCGGTCGGCGGAGAGTACATCGGGTGCGTGGCGCAGGGTAATGCGGTGGTCGGGAGCTTCTCCGAAGCCGCCATCCAACTGCCCTCTTCTTGGACGACGACCGGCAATTCCGCCTGAGACGGCGTCAGCGAGCGTTTTATTACGGCTCCACTGAAACCACGCTACCCGATGACGCGTAATATCATCGTCGTCTGCCTCGACTCCGTCCGCAAGGACTACTTCGACAGGCACGCCACGCGCGTTCGTTCGATGGCGGACGTGTCGGTCGAGCAGTGTCGGGCGGCGAGTTCGTGGAGCGTTCCGAGTCACGCGAGCATGATAACGGGCCAGTTACCTCACCAGCACGGTCTCCACACGCACAACCGCGACTTCTCGACGCTCCCGCGAGAGCGGACGTTGTTCGAGCATCTCCCTCGGGAGTATCACACGGCCGGAATCAGCGCGAACGTGTACGCCGGCCCGGCCTACAACTTCGACCGGTTCTTCGATACGTTCGTCGACGCACCTCGGTACCAGTACTTCGTCGACGGGCTGAACGCGACGACGTACTTCAACGAGACGGGAAAACGTGGGCGAGAACTCTACGTCGGGTTTCTCCGGGAGGCGATGCGCCACGACCGGCCGTTCCGGAGTCTCGCCAACGGCGTGGCAGCACAGATGAAACAAACGGCGATGGGGTCGCCGATACCCGACCCGATGGACGACGGGGCGAAGTTGATTCGGCGGGAAGCGCTCGAACTTCTCAAGGAACGGGACGCCCCGCAGTTCCTGTTTCTGAACTTCATGGAGGCTCACGCGCCGTTCAGTCCGATAATCGGGATGGATCGGTCGCTGTACTCCGTCCCGAACTCCTGGGACTCGGACCGCGAGCAGTTCTGGGACGTCTCGCTGGCGGCCGAGCGGTATCCCGACTACCTCCGCGGGTTCAGGGAGCTGTACGCCGCGAACATCGACTATCTCGACCGGGTCGTCTCCGGACTGATCGAAGAGATCCGGCGGACGGTCGACCGCGAGACGACCGTACTCGTCACGGCCGATCACGGCGAGAACCTCGGATATCCGTTCGAGGACGGGCTACTCGGCCACAAGAGCAGCCTCTCCGAATCCCTCCTCCACGTTCCGCTGGAGATCATCGATCCCCCGCGCGGATGGGAGGAACCGACCGGGAGGTTCGTCTCCCACCTCGAGTTGCCGGACCTCGTCTGCGGTCTCGCGGACGGGGAGACCCCTGATATCGGTACGGATCGAGCGGTCGCCGAACACGTGGGTCTCAGCCCCGGGCCGGAGCCACCCCGCGACCGCGATTACTGGGACCGGATGATGCGGTGTGCCTACGAGGACTCCCGGAAGGTCGTCTGGGATTCCCTGTCCACCGTGACGGCGTACGCCCTCGATACGGCGCGACCGTGTTGGCAGTCGGAGTTCGACGAGGATGCCGCGGAGGCTGCTATCCCGGAGTGGACGGCCGACTGGTTCGACGACGACATCGAGGAGTACAAACAGCGGGCACGAGCGCACTCGAATTCGGTCGCCGTCGACGATGCGACCGCGAGCCGATTGGCGGACCTGGGATACCTTTGATCCGCCGACGGGCGCTCGTCACCGATTCACGCCCCCGGTCAGGAGTCGCCGGTTCCGGCCGCTCGGGGTCAGTTTCGATCCGAGAGGACGTTTCGCAGTCCGCTGACGAACGGGACGGGGTCGTCGGCGACGAGGAAGTAGGAGTTCGGGTGCTCGTAGACCGACCCGAGGACCTCTCGGAGCGCAGTTCCGAACCTCGGGCGGGCGGCGTTCGGGTAGTCGTCGCAGAGGACGCTGCGGAGGTACTGGAACTCGCCGAAGAGGAGGTGAGCGGCGAACCCTTCCTCGTACGTCGGCTGGATTCGCTCGGCCATGCCTCGTGCTAACAACCAGTAGAAGTAGGGGTAGTCGACGCCGCCGCGGACGTCGAGGGGAATCGACGTCCACGTCCGAGGGTTGATCTCGGTGAACTTGAGTTCGCCAGTGCGCGCGTCCTCGATGAACTGGACCGAGGCGATTCCGTGCCAATCGAGGTGTTCCAGTAGTCGCCGTCCCATCTCTTCGATCCGTTCGTCGCGGATCAACTCACAGAAGACGCTCGCCCCACCCGCGTACGTCTTTCCCCGAACTTGCCGCTTCAGACTGGTCGCGACCGGGTCGCCGTGATCACAGAGCGCCCGAAACGAGTACTCCTGGGCGATCGGGACGTACTCCTGGACGATCGGCGGGTTACGCGCGAACGCCTCGTCGATTACGTCCCGACTCGGGGGTGTGCCCGGACTCGGGTGGACGGGGTCGGTCTTCCCTTCGCAGACCGTCGGCGACAGCGACGGTGCGTACTCGCTGGTGAGAATCGAGTACCGGGCCTTGACGATGAGTTCGCGTGACCAGTCGTCGACCTCGTCGTACAGCATCGTCTCCGGCACCCGGAGTCCGACCTCTTGTGCGACCTCCGGCAGACGCTTCCCGTCGTGCGCGGTTCGGAGCGTCTCCATCGGCGGCCACAGCGGTGCGACGTGTTCTGCGAACTCCTCGGAGTACTTCGAGAGGAGGAACGCGTCTTCCTCCTGAGAGGGGATGATAACCGAGACATCCGGTCGCGCCGCGAGTTCCAAGAGCGCGTCTTTGTACGCGAGCAGATCCTCCCACGGAGATGGAACTACGATCGCTTCGTCGCAGTACCTCGATGCGAACGCCGGGACCGATCGCCTGTGAGAGGCGACGACGGTGTGCACGCCGTGCGAGCCGAGCGATCTGACCGAAGTGAGACTCTTGGGCGAGAACCCGGCCGGTATCAGGACTGACCGATCGCTCGCGTGCTGCTGAACCATGGTAACGAATCGACGCTTGCCGTAATGAAAGTACCTCATACTTCGGGTGGTCGGTCGACCCGGTCGATGCGGGACCGCTCTCGTCGGGCCACTCAACGGTGCGCCCGCAGGAAGTACACGCCGGGCCGCCCGTTCGTCGGTTCACCTAATCGCTCGGTCGCGTACCCGCGGTCCGCCAGAAAAGCCTCGACCTCGTCGGTCGTCGACCCGTACCACGCCGTCTTCTCTCTGTGCATCTCGACGTAGACCGTCCCGACGCCGTCCAGCACCGCACCCATGCCTCGCAACACCTGCAACTCGGCTCCCTGAACGTCGACCTTCAGAACGTCCGGAGCGGGCACCCCAGCGGCGCAGAGGCCCGCCCCTCGCCGCACTTCCACGGGAGTCCCGCCACCCGCGGCGTCAGATGCGGCGAGGCGGTGGTGTCCCCCGCCGGCCTCGGTGAACTCCGATGCGAGCGGTGTCGACCCGTCGTAGTCGGAGAGCGCGGTCGGCAGCGCCGTCCAGCGCGACGCGGGGGCGTTCTCGCGCAGGTTGGATTCGAGCCGCCGGCGGTTCGTCGGCTCGGGTTCGAACGCGACGACGTGGCCGTCCGCGAGTCGCCCAGCCGCGAGGCAGGCGTACGTTCCGACGCAGGCCCCGACGTCCCAGAGCGTCTCGTCTCCGGTTAGCTCATCGAGGAGCATTTCGAGGACGAAGCGCTCTCCGCCCAGATGCCTGACGCGCCGCCGTTCCGACCGCGTCGCCACGGCGAAGCGGGCCGTCGTCCCTCCGACCCGGACGGTACCGCCCTCGGCGAACGCGGCGAGACGCGCCCGCCAGTAGGCTCGGTGGATAGTCCCGAGAACGTCGTATCTGTTCGCTAACCGCGACGCGACACCCAAGAGGGCTCCTTTGGAAGTCACGTCCGAGAGGCGCCCCTGTCGGTCATCCGATCGAGTCGTCATCGAACCGAGTGACGAGTCCGACGGTTATGAGTCCGGCGGTCGGTGCGCTCGCGTCAGTGGGCGCTCCCGGCCGACGACGCACTATTATTGCTCTCGCAGACGAACTGCTCGACGATGACCCGCAATCGAAGCTCGAAGTGTGAGGACGGAGCTCGGTTCGGTTCGAGACCGACTTCGGCGACTCTCGGCGGAGCGAGCCGAACGGACCCCTCCAGTCATGTGCCGAATCGCGGTTCGATCGGGGGTCCATGATACCGTACGCCCACGCGGCGATCGGCTACCTGCTGTGGACCGGTATCACTCACCTCTCGGACGGACGTCCGCCCGGTCACGCGGAGGTCTGGCTCCTTCTCCTCGGGACGCAGTTTCCCGATATCGTGGACAAACCGCTCGCGTGGACGTTCGGTGTCCTCCCGTCGGGACGGTCGCTCGGTCACTCGCTCTTCACCGTGGCCGTCGTCTTCGCCGTCCTGTACGCCGTGGGAACGCGATTGGGTCGAAAAAATCTCGCGCTCGCGTTCGGCGCCGGTCACCTCAGCCACAGCCTCGCCGACGTGTATCCGTTTCTGTTCCAAGCGAGATACGAGTACCTCGGATATCTGGTCTGGCCGATTCTCTCCGGCCCACCGGACGCGGGGAAGTCCTTCGCCGCCTATCTCCAGCGACTGAGTCTGCAGTCGTTTCTGAGCGTGCAGGCGTTGCTCGCGGCCCTCATCGTCGCAATCTGGGTCGCCGACGGGATGCCCGGCCTCCGTATCCCACGTCCGGGCGATGCCGACAGCGCGCATCTCGACGACTAGAGACGGTCGCGACCCGTCGCTCATCCCGCAAGCCGGTCACGTACGAGAGACGGGCCGGTGGACCGCCCTCCCGGCGAGGACGCTCTCGTAGACCGCAAGATACCGCTCGGCGACGCTGTCCCACGAGAGTCGCTCCGCCATCCGAAGGCTGTTCGCCGCCATCCGCTGTCTCGCCTCGTCGTCGGTCAGGACGCGGACGATAGCGTCCGCCAACCGCTCCGGGTCCTCGGGCGGGACGACCAGTCCGCTCTCCGTCTCGCCGACCAGCGACTCGAACTCGCCGGCCGTCGAGGCGACGACGGGCTTCCCGAAGGAGAACGCCGTCGCCAGCGCACCGCTGTGTCCCTTCGTCCCGTCCTGGAAGCGGTACGGGAGCGTCACCACCTCGGCGCGCGCGAAGAACTCCTTCACGCGGTCGTTGGGGACGAAGTAGTCGTGGACCTCGAAGTTCTCCTCGTGCGCTCCGATGATGGCCCGCGACCGCTCCGGAATGTTTCCCTCGCCGGCGATCAGGAGGGTGACGTCGGGAACCTCGCGCTTGACGAGCGGAATCGCCTCGACGAGCGTGTCGATTCCCTTCGGCGTGACGACGTTCCCGAAGAACAGGAGGCAGTTGCGCTCGGTCGGCGCGTCGACGTCGGAGTGGTCCCCGAACACCGAGTACGCGCCGTGCGGGATGACGTCGATTGCCTCCGGGGGCGTCCCGCGCCCGATCATGGCTCGCCGCTGGTTCTCCGTGTGGACCACGACCCGAGCCACGTTCAGGTCCGGAATCACGTAGTCTATCGCGTCTTCGACCATCACCGGCGGTCGACTGAGCGAGAGGCGCTTGCTGCTCACTTCGTGGCGCGTCACGACGAGGGCGTGGCGGTCGTCGATACCGTAGAGTTTCAAGAACAGTTTCACCTGCGGGAACAGGTCCGTCGTATCGTGGACGATGTCGACGTCGACGCCCCGGAGTCGCTTCACGTTCCGATACGACAGGAACCCCCTCGCGAAATCGAGCGGGTTGACGTCGAGTTTGTACAGTTGCGGCATCGAGACGCCGAGGTGGTCGAACGCGTCGATCAGCGTGACCTCCTCGTCGAAGAGGTCGTCAGCGGTCGTCTCGGCCGGCTTCATGACGGTGACGTCGGCGTGCTCGGAGACGGCGTTCGCCAACTCCGCCGTGTAGTGGGGGAGGCCGCCGGTGCTCTGACCGACGATGTAGAGGACGTGCATCTCAGGTTAGAGGCTGATTCCCTTTCGAATCGACGGGCCGATGACGCGCGTTACGGGAATCGGGAGCCGTCGCCAGACGCGTTTGAGTCGGTCGTAGGTCTCGTCGTCCGGGTCGGGGAGGTCGACTGGCCCGTTCGGAAAGTGATGCACGTCGTCGTACCACACCTTCCGACCCCCGAAACTCTTCTTGAACATGTACACGCCCGACCCCTCCCGGGTTCGTCCCATGTCGTACACGTCGTGCCCGTCCGCGCACGCGCGGTCGAGCGACCGCCAGAGCGCCAGACTCCCCCCGTTGAGGTCCCGGTGCTCGTAGTCGGTGATGACCCCCCACTGGTGGACGCTCGTCCCGAGCGAGAGGTCGATGATAGCGTTGATCAGCGACCCCTCCCGTTCGACCATGCCCAAGTGGAGGTGTTCGGGGGCCAACTCCTCCCAGAGCGTTCGGTAGAACTCGAACGAGTGCGGCGGGGAGCCGTGTCCACGGTTCGACCGGAGGTAGAGCCGGTAGTACTGCTTCAAGTCGTCGAGGGAGTCGCCGACGCGATAGGTGAGCGAAGCGTCCTCGGCCTGTCTCACCTGTCGCTGTCGACTTTCCTTCAGACCGCCCCACACGCTTTTGCTCCCCTCTTGCAGGTCGACCTGAAACGTGACGAATCGCCGCTCTCGGGTGAACCCGTCCGGGAGTTCCTCGTCGACGTTCGACCCTCGAAGGCTGACGAAGTCGACGCCCAACTCCGCCGCCAGTTCTTTCGTCCGTTCGAGGAGGGCCGTCGTCGCCGCCCTCGGTCTCTCCCCGTTCAAGACGAGCGACCCTCGCTCGCCGAACGGCGGTGAGACGAGTTGGGAGTCGAACAGCGTGCTCTTCATGTAGATGAGCGGGAGGGCGCCGACGACGCGGTCCCCGTCGCGCGCGACGAGGTACCACCTGTCGTGTCCGTACGTGACGAGTGCCTCTCCCCACCCCCACAGGCTGAACGGCGAGCCGTCGTTCGCTTCGACGAACTCGTCCCATTCTGCGGCATTCGTACAGCGCTCAACTGTCAACTCCGGTGTCGAGAATTTGCTCATTGGTTCGTGATGTTCGGTAACGTCTGCATGCGCTTGGTCTGCTTCTTCACCCGTGCGGTTTTCGTTCTCGAGTTCGGTCCCTCGAATCCGACTATCGGGCGTGCCAGGTCGGCGCGTCCTCGGGTGTTTCTACCGCTCGACTCTCTTCGTGCCGAGTAGGAGGGCCTTCTACCCGCCTGTTCTCGCCGACTGCCGTACTGAGTATGATTCGAACTTCTTGTATAAGAATATTCGTATAGGCAACAATCACGTCAAACGTTCGCTCTCTGGAGTTTCCCCCGCCAGCCGGCGTCTGAACCGGGTTTCTTGTCTGGGAGGCGTACGCGCAGTATTCGGTTATAAATGGCCTCACAATTACAGCAGTAACACTGTAACAGAACCACGCCGTGAGTAACGGTCTCTGACTTTGGTTCGGACGCGAATATACGGCGCAGACGACTCCGTTCGAGGTGGTACGTCGTTCTACAGTCCAGTACTCGCGGTCGAGTCTGATCGGGGAGTACGTGCGTTCCCCAATAGTGACCGCGAATACTGTTCTGACGCTGCTAAAGAAGCAGACTGGAATCGGATAATCGTTGATCCGCATAAGCGACCGCCCGGTGACGAGCGGCGGCGCTGTCTGTCTGGTGGCTTTTCCGAGTGACTAGTTGGAACCCCGAGATGAATTCGCCGTTGCAACCAAAATCGAAGCCGCTCTCCTTCTCCGATTCACCCAAATACACGCACTAGAGCCGCTCTCTACCCCCGTAGTCTCAACCCGGACAAGTCGACATTTGATATAGCGATATAGAATACATGAGACTCTCTAACGACCGTCTGAGGACTGCTGCGCACCGAAAACAGACGTTAGGCGCGTCTCCCCAATCACTTTGTTTTAGGTCACTAAAGCCAAGTAGATTTACCGGGGTCGACGCTGTCTGGTCGTCGGAAGGCACGCCTTGGGCGGAGCATCACCCTTCAGCGGCCGAAATACGCCGACTCGGGGCGGCGCGTGCAACTCGGCAAAAGAGCCAGTACCTTTCGCGACGAACGCCGAGACATGAGGGAGACGGGTTCGGTCGGCGGCGTCGTACTCGCGGCCGGCCGGAGCACGCGCTTCGGCGAGGCGAACAAGCTTCTCGAACCGCTGAGGGGTACCCCTCTCGTCTCTCACGTCGCGCGCACCGCCGTCGACTCGTCGCTCTGCGAAGCGGTCGTCGTCGTCGGCCACGAGTCAGCGGCCGTCACCGACGCAGTGGACTCCTTCGACCTCCCGACGCGGTACAACGACGCCTACGCGGAGGGCCAGAGCACCTCCGTCCGCCTGGGCGTCGAATTCGCTCGGAAAGCCGACTGGGAGGCCGTCGTCTTCTTACTCGGCGACATGCCGTTCGTGCACTCGGGAACGGTGGACCAACTGCTGGACGAATACCGGACAGGCGACGGAAGCATCGTCGCTCCGCGCTACGACGGTAAGCGCGGCAACCCCGTCCTGTTCGACCGTCAGCATTTCGACGCGCTGGCCGACGTCGACGGCGACCGCGGAGGACGCGAACTCGTCATGGAGCACGACGGAACGCGGTTCGTCGACGTCGAAGACCCCGGAGTGCTCCGCGATGTCGACTCGGAGTCCGACCTCGAGAGAGACACTACCGAGCACTGAGTCGAATCTCTTTGCGAGGTCGCGTACCGGATTCGGTACCGGACCCCGATTGACGCGGCTGGAGACGATTTAAGCGTCGCTGTCTCGTACGCTCTACTCGATGCCCACCGCCGACCCGCCCGGATCGACCGAGGACGAAAACGCATCCGAGGAGCGCGCTGACCGCGTGGACGGCGAACTCGTCGCGGCGATCGACCGCTATCTCCGCGCCGGCGGCGAGAGCGCCCAGTACCGCTCGACGGCCGAGTCGGTCCTCTCGCAGTTCGAGACGTGGCTCCGCCGCCGCGGGAAGGACTCGTTCGACTCCCTCGACGAGGAGGGCGAACAGCTCCTCCGGCGGTACGCCGACCGACTCGCGCAGCGCGTCGACGCGGGCGGTATCTCCGCCTCGTCGGCGCAGACGTACTTCAACGTCATCTCCGGGTTTCTGGGGTTTTGCGTCCGCGACGGCGACCTCGCACGAAACCCGGCGCTATCGAACCGGGCGCGCGAACCCCTCCCGCGCGACGACGAGGACCACACACAGCAGTTCTGGTCGCGCGATGTCCGCCAGCGACTCGTCCGGTACGCGGACGACGCCGCCTACGAAGCGATCGAACGGGAGGGGTCGGACGCGCGCGGGGCGGTCCGCGACCGAGCGCTCGTTCACGTTCTCGCGTACACGGGCGTGCGCGGCGCGGAGGTATTCAAAGTGAGCGGCGACGACCGAACGGGTCGACAAGGGCTGACGTGGGACCGCGTCGACACCGACGCGTGGACGTTTCGGGTGTGGGGGAAAGCACAGGAGTGGGAGGACGTCTCCGTTCCGAAGCAGGCCCGAGAGGCGCTCCGGCGGTGGCGGCAGGTCCAGCGGCCGCCCTCCGGGGAGTGGCCCGTCTTCCCGACGGAACACGCGCCGTCGAAGTACGCCGCGGCGCGCGACGCGTTGGGCGAGGCGGAGGCGAACGCCCTGCTCGAAGACGCCGACGTGGACGACGTGTTACGCGAGCGCGATATCGCGCCGCCGGCCGTCACGACCGAAGGGGTCCGCCGCGTCCTCGAGCGAATCGCGGCGGCCGCGGACGTGGACGTCGATGGGAAACCCCCGCTCCCGCACGGGGCGCGCCGGGGACTGGGCGACGAACTCTATCGGAAGGACCGCGGATTGGCCCAGGACGTGCTCCGACACCGTTCGCTCCGCGTCACGCGGGAGTCGTACTCCTACATCGAGGCCGAAGAGTTGGGCGAGCGGGTCGGGGACGTGCTGGACGACGAGTAGCGTGATGAGTGCTCAGGCGAGGGTCGTCGATTCACATTACAGCGATACGCGTGTGATTATTGCCGGTGCTGGACGATTCTCGAGACCCATCTCCGGGGTACTCTCTCTCGGATTTCGAGCTTTTGTTTTCCGACTTCTGCTGCGATACTAGCGTTTCGAGGTACTTTGAGAGTCCGAAGTTGAAGATATCGACCGGATATCTCTGCCCGTGGCACCTGAAGACGGATATTTCTCCCACTGTTAAAAATTTCTAGAAATTTTAGGAATCCTGAGAAGCTAAAACTGTGTGAGGTGTATGGGATTTTTTTGGAGCGACGGTATCGACGTCGGAACCGGCCGGTCGAGTTCGTTCGTCTCTCGTTGACAGTGTCCTCGATAACTAGATGCTGACAACTATACCGCCTCACCAAGACGCCCGACCCGTCACTCTTCGAGCGACGGGTGACGATACATCATGACCGAAGACACGGCGGACGACGGCGCGGACGAGACACAGCATCGCTCGAACGGCTCGGATTCGGGGGCGTCGACACCGCTCACGCGACGAAGCGCGCTGACGGCGCTCGGCACCGCGGGACTGCTCGGCTACCTCGGAACGGGGCGAGCGTCCGCGGAGGTGCTCTCGGGCGTCGACAACGCCGCGCCCGACGAGACGCAGGTCATCGCCGGCGGCCGGGACAACACCATTCCCGAGAGCGCGACGATGGCCGCGATTACGGGCGGGCAACACAACGAGGCGTCCGGGCGGTACTCGTTCGTCGGCGGCGGTGGCGGCGAGGAGAGCGACCAGGGAAACCGTGCGGTCGGGTTTCACGCTACAGTCTGCGGAGGGCGAGGAAATCGGGCCGGGTCCATAGCGGGGCCGTTACCCGGGGCGTTCGTCGGCGGGGGATTGGACAACGAAGCGGGCGAAGCCGGAGCGGTGGTCGGCGGCGGGTTCAGTAACCTGGTAGGAGGACCCGGCGGTGCGGTTCTCGGCGGGATCGACAACGAGGCCGGTAACATGGCCTTCGTCGGATCCGGGCGTGAAAACAGGGCTGAGGTCGGTGGTTCGGTCGGCGGCGGGTTGGAGAACAAGGCGATGGGACAGGCGTCGACGGTCAGCGGCGGCGTGCGAAACGAAGCGCGTGCGTTCGGAGCGACGGTCGGGGGCGGCGGGGCATCGAGCGTGCGACCGATATTAGGCGGGGCTCTGGGCAGCCTCACTCTCAGCGGTGAAGGCAGCGGAAACCGCGCGTTCGACGAGTTCGCGACGGTGGCCGGCGGCGCGGACAACGTCGCCGGCAGCGACAACGACGACGAGACCAGCGCGCCGTACTCGACGGTCGGCGGCGGACGCGCGAACGTCGCCGAGAACGACTACGCGACCGTCCCTGGCGGACGCGGCAACCGCGCTTCAGGCGCGTACAGCCTCGCCGCGGGTCGCCGTGCCACCGCCGCTCACGCCGGCGCGTTCGTCTGGTCGGACGGCGAAGACGGGTCGTTCGAATCGACCGGCGAGAACCAGTTCCTCGTTGACGCCTCGGGCGGTGTCGGGTTGGGTCACGACGCCCCCGAGGCCGACGTGTTGGACGTTCGGGGCGCGGCGGCCGGGTCGGCGCGCGACCCCGCGAACAGCGTCGCGTTCGTCGAGAACGAGAGCGAGGACGCGTCCGCGAACGCCCTCGGACTGAAGGTGAACGCCGAGACGCCCGGTCCGGACAACGACTTCGTGACGTTCCTGAACGGGAGCGACGACGCCGTCGGCACCATTGAGGGCAACGGCTCCGGCGGCGTCACCTACACCGGCGCCGGCGGCGACTTCGGCGAGTACTTCCCGAAGGCCGACCCCGACGCGGCGTTCGCACCCGGCGAGGTGGTCGGACTCCGCGGCGGCGAACTCACGCGGTCGACCGCGGACGCCGACACCGCCTTCGTCGTCACCGACCGACCCATCGTCCTCGGAAACAACGCCGAGGATAACGACGACCACGTCGCGGTGGCGATGCTCGGCCAGGTCCCCGTCGACGTCGTCGGCGCGGTGGAGGCGGGCGACCTCCTCGTCGCGACCGAGGACGCGGACGGTCGCGCCCGCGCCGCCGACGGAGGCACCGAGGCGCCCGTCGTCGGACGGGCGCTCACCGCGGCGTCCGAGGGTGAAGCGGCGGTCGACGCGTTCGTCAACGTCAGCGTCGACGGGGCGCCGACCGGAGACGCGTCCGAGGCCCGAGCGGACGCCGACCGAATCGCGGCGCTGGAGGCGACGGTCGACCGGAAAGACGAACGCATCGACGACCTCGAAGCCGAGACCGAGCGCAAAGCCGAGCGGATCGACGACCTGGAATCGCGTCTCGCCGCCGTCGAGCAGGCCGTCGAAACGCTTCCCACCGGGACCGCACAGGCGGACTGAGGGACCGCCGCAGCGTGTTTCGGACGCGACCGGATGCTATCGGTCCCGAAAGCTACGTATAGTCGGCCCCGTAGATACGAGTAGATGGTCTCGACTCGGCGAGAGCGGTTCGTGCACGCGCATCTCGCGTGGATGCTGGCGACGTTCCTCCTGTTGACGGCGCTCGACGCGTTCTCCCTGGAGTTGCTGTTCGTCGTCTCGCTCATCGGCTTTCTCGTCGTCGTCGAACTCACCGCGCCGTTCGGCGTGAGTCCGCGCTGGCGCCGACGGCTCAAGTGGCTCATCCTCCTCGGACTGCTCGGGTTCGCCTACGTGGTCGTCCAGCGCATCCTCGCGATTCTGCCGTCGGGGGTGTTCTGACGTGCGACTCGACGACCTCCTGTCGCCGCGGGCGCTGTTGGTCGCCCTCGTCGCCGTCTGTCTGCTGGCGCTGGTCGTCGCCGGCGCGACCTCTTCGTCGGCGTTCGGGGCGTTCAACGCGCAGTGGGACGGCTCCTCGTCCGTCCGGTCGGCCGCCGAAACGACCGACGCGCAACCCACGATTATCTTGGAGACGACGGCGTACTCGGAGTACGACCCGAACGGGACGGTGGCGTTCGTCATCGCGCCGAGCGAACCCTACACGAGCGCCGAACTCGCTCGCATGCGCCAGTTCGTGCAGGCGGGCGGGACGCTCGTCGTCGCGGAGGACTTCGAACCGGAGGGCGACGAACTGCTCTCCGGCGTCGGCGCCGACGCGCGCTTCGACGGCCGACTGGTTCGCGATATGCGCTATCACGGTCCGACGACGGCGATGCCGACGGCGACGAACGTCTCCGAGCGCTTCTCGGCGACGGGCGTCGGGTCGGTGATGCTCAACCACGGCACCGTCGTCGAGGTACCGAACGAGTCGAACGCCACGACGCTCGTCGCTACCTCCGAGTACTCCTACCTCGACGTCAACGACGACGGGCAACCGAACGACGGCGAACCGTTCCGGTCGTACCCCGTCGTCGTCGCGGAGGACGTCGGCGAGGGCCGGGTCCTCGCCGTCAGCGACCCGAGTATCTTCATCAACGCGATGCAGGAGCGCGCCGACAACCGCGCGTTCACCGAGCGGGTGGTGCGGGGGTACGACACCGTCGTCTTGGACTACTCGCACGCGGACTCCCAGCCGCCGATACGCTCGGCGTTCATCCTCCTGCGCGGGTCGCCGCTCGTGCAGGTGGGCGTCGGGTTAGTGGGACTGCTCTTTGCAGGGGTGCTGGCGCGGGAGGGCAATCCGCTCCGCTCTCGTCGCGAAAACGAGGAATAAAGCGTGTTTTAAGTGTCACGGGAGACACCCGAACACACGATGAGCAATCCAGCCGCCCTCTACGACGCCATCCAATCGGAGATGGGGGACGTCCTGATCGGGAACCGCGACGTCGTAGAAGGTCTCACTATCTCGCTCCTCACGAAGGGGCACCTCCTCATCGAGGGGGTGCCGGGGACGGCGAAGACGACGACCGCGAACCTGTTCGCGCGCGTGTCGGGGCTTGACTTCCGCCGCATCCAGATGACGCCCGACATCCTCCCCGCCGACATCACCGGTACGGAGGTGTACCGCGAACAGCGCGGGGAGTTCGAGATCCACCGCGGTCCCGTGTTCGCGAACCTCGTGGTCGCAGACGAGATCAACCGCGGGACGCCGAAAGCACAGAGCGCCCTCCTGGAGGCGATGCAGGAGCGACACGTCACCATCGGGGGACAGACGCTCACGCTCGCGGACCCGTTCATGGTCGTCGCGACGCAGAACCCCATCGAGATGGAGGGGACCTACGAACTCCCGGAGGCACAGCGCGACCGCTTCCAACTGAAATACCAGATGGACCTCCTCGACCGCGAGGACGAACGCGAGTTCCTCGACCGCTTCCACGACACGCCGGGTCTCGGCCCCGACACGGTCGAACAGGTCGTCTCCGTGGACGACTTGATCGACGCCCGCGAGGCCGTCACGAAGGTGTTCGTCTCAGACGCCGTCCGCGAGTTCCTCCTCGACATCGTCACGGCGACGCGGAGTTCGCCGGACATCGAACACGGCGCGTCGACGCGGGCGTCGCTGTCGCTGCTCACCGCCTCGAAGGCGCGCGCCGCCATCCACGGGCGCAACTACGTCCTCCCGGACGACGTGTTGACCCTCGTCGAACCGGCGTTGACCCACCGCCTCGTCCTGAGCGCCGACGCCCAACTGAGCGACCGCAGCGTCGACGAGATTATCGGCGAGATTCTCGAAGAGGTCGACACGCCCGAGGCGAAATCGCCCACGTCCTCGGCGGAGTGACGACCCGACTGTCGAAAGTCGAATATCGTTAATTGTTGGATTCTGAGAACACCGAGACACCTCGATAATCGATTCGACGCCTCTCGATTATGTTACTCTATCACCCTCTCGGCGTCAAATCGCTCCCGTAAGGCAAGCTACCAGCGGTAGGTGACCGACCACAGACCCGATTCCAGTTCCGACACCTCGGCGCGCACCGGTTCGTCCAGATAGGCGGCGAGGGCGACGCCGAACGTCGAGACGACCGGGTGGTCGAAGGCGTCGAGACCGCCGTAGGAGGGAGTTCCGACGTCGACGGTGACGCGGGCGTTCTCCGTGTCGACTTCGCCGTCGACGGACAGGAGCAACTCGAAGTTCTCCCGGAGGGACTCGCCGACCTGTGCGACCACGTCCGCGACCGATTCGGGCGTGCCCGACCGCGTCGCGTCGTGTTCGCGGTACAGTACGGCGCCGCTGGGCTCGAACGCGACGCCGGAGTCGGCGGCGTCCTCGGAGACGACCAGCGGATGCTCGAACGTCGAATCTCGAGGGGGGTGACTCCCGGCGGTTTGCGGAACGAACAGGCGGAACGACCCGTCGTCGGTCTCGAGGTAGAGGCGGTCCCCGGAGAGGCCGAGTTGGTCGACGAGCCCCGCCTCGTTTCGCGAGAGGGGGTCGAACGTGGACTGCCCGACGTCCGCGGGGATGAACCGCTCGGGAGTGAGATACCACGTCACGATTCCCGCGAACACCCCGATGGCCGCGATGCCGATGAGCGGTTCGCGGACCGAGGGGGCGACGACGGCGAACGCGCCGGCGAACAGGCCGACGACCGCCAATCCGAGCGCCGTTCGCTCCTGTCCGCTGCGGCGCGAGTCGTCGTAGCGCGCACGTAGCCGCTCGTTCTCCTCGCGCAGACGCTCTCGCTCCGCGCGGGCCGTTCGCTCGGCCTCCGTCGAGGGTGCGGCCCCGTTTTCTCTTTCGCCGTCGCCCTCGCGGGCGCCGTCGTCCGCGGGCGCTTCCGATTCGGGGAACTGGCCGTTTCCGGCTTCGTTTCGGCTCACGCCGGCTCCTCCGAGAGCACGCCCACTTTCCACAGCCCGTACCGGTAGAGCGCGTAGCCGACGAGCGCCGTCGCACAGGCGAGCGCCGCCGCCGCGATGACGGCGTCGTACACCGTCGCGAGCGCCGTCACGGCCGCGAGAGCGACCCCTGAGAGAGCGACGAGCAACGCGACGTCGCGGCGTCTCGACTCCGGCGCTAGCTCCGCCGAGAGGTACGTAACCGAACCCAGTTCGAGGATGACGACGCCAGCGAGATTGGGTGAGGACGTCGTGAGGAGGGCGGCGAGGTGGGCCAGGCCGACGCCGTAGTAACTCGCGCTGGCGGCGGCGGCGAAGCCGACGGCGGCGCCGACGACGAGGCCGGTGAGGCCGCCGCCGAACAGCCACAGCGATACGGCGACGAGAACCGTCCCCGCGGCGAGGGTAGCAGACTCGACTCGGGAGTCGGCGGGCGTGGTGCGCTGGGCAGTTGCCATTCGTTTGTCGTGTGTCACCCTGGATGCATTAGTTATTCGGGTCTCCCGCGTCTCAGCGTCGCCTCTGTCCCGCGTCGAGCACCGACTGGAGTTGCGTGCTCGGCGCCACCTCGTACGCTCTGA
This sequence comes from Halogeometricum sp. S3BR5-2, assembly GCF_031624635.1. NCBI lineage: Archaea > Methanobacteriati > Methanobacteriota > Halobacteria > Halobacteriales > Haloferacaceae > Halogeometricum > Halogeometricum luteum. The sequence goes on from NZ_JAMQOQ010000003.1 coordinate 507,247, forward strand.
CGTTCGGGATGACGTCGATCGATTTGCGGAACGACTCGAAGTCCACCAGGCGGTCGTACGCGCGGAGCGCGTCGTCGGCCGATTCGGACTCGAACAGCGCGCTCGGCGCGAGGAACACCGTCACGCGCCCGCCGTTCTCGACCAACTGCTTCACCGCTTCGCGCGTCTCCTGGGGGTGGGTGTCGTCCGTGCAGAGCACCGACCACCCGCGGAGTTTCTCGACGACCGCTTTCCGCCGCACGGTCTCGAACAGCGGCTCGGAGTCGAGACGCAACACGTAGCTCTCCGGCGCCTGGAAGTACGGCATCAACGTCCGGGCGAACGCGTCGTCACGGGGCGCGAGCAGTCCCGCGGCCCGCTGTGCCGTCTCGGGGCCGACGGTGGTCCGCGACTCGGAGGCGACGCCGCCGGTCGGTTTCGAGAGCCGCGTGAGCGTGCGCCGGCAGTCGCGATACTGGAATGCCGAGTCGCCGAAGTCGAGGTCCGTCCGCAGGCCGTCGTCGTCGACGACGGTGAGTCCGACGGGGTCGTTCGCCTCCTCGATCTGCGTCAGCACGCCGAGGAGGACTTCCCGGAGGTAGTCGGCCTTCGTCCGCCCCTGCGGGCCCTCCCACATGCAGGCGCGGTTGTCGACGAACAGGCGGGTCCGCTGTATCGTCTCGTTCTCGAACTCGCGGACGTAGGGCTCGCGGAACCGCGCCGTCGCGTTCCAGTCGATCCGGCTCACGGAGTCGCCGGGGACGTAGCGCCGGATGTCGATGAAGTTCGTCCCCGTCCCGCTCTGCCCGCTCGTGTGCTCGCCGTACGTCCCGACGAAGGGGTCGCCGCCCGCGCCGACGTGGATGTCGTCGGGCGAGGGGGCGGTGACGTCGAGTTCGAGCGACTCCTCGCGCGAGACGTCCTGTGCGAACAGTCCGTCCGCGCTGCGATACGTACAGGACAACCGCGGGAGGTCGTACGTCCCGGCGACGGGAATCGAGCAGGTGACCGTCTCCTCGGTCACCGATCGTCGGGGGTCGACCGAGACGGTCCGCGCGTCGCCGTCGACGCCGACGGGCCACCCGACCCGCAGCGTGATCGGATGATTCGCGTCCGCGCTGTCGACCGAGAGACGAAACTCGGTCTCGCGGTTGGGCTGGATGCGCCGTCGGTCGGCCGTGATGGCGAGTGCGAGCGAGTCGTCGGTCGCGGCGAACCGTCGCCCCGCGCGGAACAGCGCGACCAGCAGCCACGCGCAGACCGTCCCCGCGCCGACGAGCGCGAGCGGTCGCTCTGCGGCAGCGCCGACGACGAGGAGCGTCGCGGCGACCGCGGCGACGCCGTAGCCCCGTCGCGTCAATCTCATTGAACAATCATCGTCGGACCGATGTTTGAAGATTCTGGTCGCGCCGACGGAAGGACATATGCGTCTCCGGTGGGAGGTATCCGTGTGAACGTCTCCGTGGCGCGGTCCGTCCGGACCACTCTCGCCGTTCTCGTCCTTCTGATTTCGGTCGCGGCCGTGCCGCCGGTCGCCGCCGTGAGCGACGCCGGCGCCGCCGACATCGAACGCGGCGGCAGCGACGTGGATATCCGAGCACAGCAGACGACGCCGACCACGGCGACGAACAACACGAGCGTCCGGCACGCCAACCCCGAAGAGGCGGAGGCCGAAAACACGGAAGACGCCCTCAGAGCGCAACTCACCGCGCGGCTGGCCGACCGATTGGAAGGCAGCAGCGTCCAGCTCAGCGAGGGCCAGTACAACCGCGCGAAGGGACTCCTCGGCGAGAAGTACGTCGATACGCTGGGGAAGTACGCCGACGTCGCCGACGAGAGCGGCGAGGAGGAGACGGCCGAGGACTTCGAGCGGGCGGGCGAAACCCAACGGAACCTCTCGGATTCGCTCGCCGAGTACCGCGAGACGGAAGAAGCGTATCGGGAAGCCAAATCGAACGGCAACGAGGCGGAGGCGCGGCGGCTCGCCCGCGAACTCGTCCGCCTCGACGACGATATCGACCGCCAATCGACCGAACTGGACGAGACGTACACGCAGTTGGGCAATCAGACCGGCGTCGATTTCAGCGGCGCCCAAGACCGGATTCGCGCCGTCCAGCAGAACGTTTCGGACTCGACCGCGCAGGTGCGTGCGGCCGAGTTGAGCGCGACGACGCTCACGGCGCAGGCCGATGGAGAGACGGCATCGTTCGTCGATCCGCTGCGCATCGAGGGCCGTCTCCGCGCGGCCGACAACTCGCCGATCGCCGATCGGTCGATTACGCTCCGGGTCGGCGAGCGGTTGTACGCCGCCGAGACCGACGACGAGGGACGATTCGAACTCGACTACCGTCCGGCCGGACTCGCGGTCGACGCCTCGCGGGTGACCGTTCGATATCTCCCGCAGACCTCCTCGGTCTACATCGGGTCGAACGCGAGCGTCCCCATCGCGGTCGAGCAGGTCGAGGGAACGCTCGACTTCGAGTCGGTGCCCGACACGGCCGCGTTCAACGACTCGGTCGCGGTGTCCGGGCGGGTCGTCGTCGACGGCCGGCCCGTCTCGAATCTCTCGGTCAATACGACGCTCGGAGAGCGGCCGATCGGGAGCACCGTGACCGACGCCGACGGCCGGTTCGCGACGAACGGGACGCTGCCGGTCGACGTGCCCGCCGGTGAACAGCGTCTCCGGGTCACCTCCGGCACCGACAGCGCCGTCGTCGTCGACGCGACGGAACCGGTGACGGTCACCGCGACGCCGACGAACCTGACGCTCGCGCTGACGCCCGACGACGGGACCATCGTTGCGAGCGGTCGGCTCACCGCCGACGGGGCGGGCGTCGCGGACCGACGGATCTCGGTCTCGGTCGACGGCGAAACGGTGACGGAGGCAACGACCACCGAGTCCGGACAGTATCGGGCGCGATTCGACGACAGACTCATGCACCAAAACGCGACCGTCACCGCCCGGTTCGACGGATCGGGGACGAACCTGGAATCGGCGACGGCGGTCGTAAACCGCGGCGGTAACGGTGCGGGCGGGGCCGGCAACCCCGTCTTCGGACTCGGAGTCGGCGGTGTCGCGAGCGGTGTCCCCGGCATCGGCGGCGGCGACGGCTCGGGGTCCGGGAACGGCGTGGTCGGCGGACTCGTCGCCCCCGTATCCGGTCAGGAGGGACCGGCGCCGGAGCGCATCGCCTTCGGCGCCGCCGCGACCGTGCTCGTCCTCGCCGCCGGGTGGTACGCCGTCCGCCGGTGGCTGGGTTCGAGCGCCCCCGGGTCGGTAGCGGAACTCGACGGGGACGGGTCCGAGACGGACGACGACCCCGAACCCATCCCCTCGCCCGTCCAACTGCTCGCACAGGGGCAGATGCAAGGGGCGCTGCTCGCCGCCTACCAGACCGTCCAGCGGGCGCTCGCGCCGTCGCTTGACGAGTCGCCCAAGACTCACCGGCAGTTCTACCGCGCGTGTCAGCGGACCGGCGCCGTCCCGATGGACGCGCTGCGCGTGCTCAACGACGCGTACGAGCAGGCCGTCTACAGCGACCGAGAACTCTCGCTCGAAGAGGCGCGCAACGCCGTCATGGCCGCCGAGCGCATCGTCTCCAATCGGGGTCAGGGCGGCGACCGGAACGACTGACCGTCGGCCGTTTCGAGGGAACTTCTAACTCACTACCGCCCGAAGACGGTACCGTATGTCGACCGACGCCGCTCTCGACGTCCGGCTGCTGCGCAACGCGACTCTCCTGCTCACGGTGGACGAGACGACGTTCCTCGTCGACCCGATGCTCTCGTCTCCGGGGGAGAATCCACCCGTACCGAACTCGCCGAACGACCGCAGAAACCCGCTCGTTCCGCTGCCGGACGTCGAACTCTCCTACGACGCCGTCCTCGTCACCCACCGCCACCAAGACCACTTCGACGAGGCGGCCGAGGAGGAACTCGACGCGGACGTTCCGCTGTTCTGCCAACCCGAAGAGGAAGCCGCCTTCGTCGAAGAGGGATTCACTGACGTGCGTCCCGTCGACGAGACGGTGTCGTTTCGAGGGATAACCGTCCACCGCACGCCCGGTCGCCACGGCCACGGGGAGTTAGCCGAGGAGATGGCCCCCGTCTCCGGGTTCGTCTTCGAGGGAACGGAGACGCTGTATCTCGCCGGCGATACGGTCTGGTACGACGCGGTCGACCGAACGCTCCAGAAGTTCGCCCCGGACGCCGTCGTGCTCAACGGCGGCGAAGCGCAGTTCACCGAGGGCCGACCGATCACGATGGGCGTCGAAGACGTCACGGCCGTCCGCGAGGCGACCGACGCCGACACCGCCGTCGCCGTCGTACATATGGAAGCGATCAACCACTGTCTCCTCTCGCGTGAGGAACTGCGGTCGAACACGGAGGACGTTCGCGTTCCCGAAGACGGCGAACGACTCGTCTTCTGAACTCGCTTCCGTCTCGACCCTCCGTGTAATCCAACTCCGTCAGGTAGCGGGCGTCCCGAGACCACGTCGTCACAGTAGTTCTTTCAGCGGACGTCTCCATCTCTGAGAGAGAGCGCAACCAATGCCCGCCCCTCGATACGACGCTACACGGACCCCGCTCGGCTTCCTGCCCGTCCTCGCTGCCAACGTCCTCCCGCTCGCGGGCGTGGTGTGGTTCGGCTGGGAACCCGAGACGCTCGTCGCCGTCTACGCGCTCGAGCTACTGGTGATGTTGCCGTTCGCGGGGGTGAAGGCGCTGTTCGCCGGCCAGCCACCCGCATCCGACCGCGAAAACGGCGTCTTCAGCGTCTCCGAGAGCGACCTCGCCGGTAAGCGGGGCAGTGTCATCGTGCACGACCGTCTGCCGCCGGTCTACCCCCGAAACGTTCCGTTCACCGTCGCCGTCGTCAGCGGTGGCGTGTGGGTCGGCTTCTTCGTCCTCGCGCCGGTCTCTGAGGTCGTCGCAGTCCTCGATATCCTCGGTCGTCCGGGAGTGTTGCTCAGCGTCGTCGGGCTAGTCGCCGGTCAGGTCGTCGAGACCGCGCACACTTACTTTTTGAGCGGTCGGTACGCCGAGGTCTCTCCGTACGCCGTCGTCGAAATCCCCGCCCGCCAAGGGCTGTTTCTCTCGATGCTGTTGTTCGTCGTCACGCTCGGCGGACCCACGTCCGTGCTCGTCGCCTTCGTGGTCGTGAAGGTGCTCGTCGAGTGGTCCGGCGTCCGTGCCGAACGCGGCGGCACCGGACGGCTCACCGGGTGGCTCTCCGGCCCCGACAGCGACACGACGACCGACTCGCTCGACGTCCCTGCGGGCCGACCGTCGGCGACGGTCGGCGTCGACCGGCGCTCGGTCGCGGCGGCCGCAGTCTGGCGCGTCGTCTCCGAGACGGGACCGTTCTACGTCGTGTTGGCCGGGTTCGTCTGGCTCGGTGTCCCCGCGTTTCTCGGCGGGGGAGCGCCCTCACTGTCGCTGTGGATCGCGAGCGGTCTCGCCGGCCTCCTCCTGTTGGGTCTCATGCTCGCCGGCGACATCGTCGAGGTCGTGCTGGTGGACCGGTGGACGACGTACTACCGAATTGAGGACCTGCTCGTCGTTCACGACCGTCTGACCGACGAACCGCAGTGGACGACGCCGCTCGACGAACTCCGCGACGCCACCGTCGTCGAAACGCGACCCTCGGACCGGTACTTCGGGACGCGGACGATCACCGTCACGACGGGGTGGGACACGGACGAAACAGAGCGGACGCTCGGCCCGGTCAGCGACCCGAACGCGTTCGTCCAGACGTTCGATATCCCCCTCCAGTCGACCGGCCTCTCGCCGCTCGACCGGCGATTCGTCGGTGCCGCGGTCGGGTCGGCCGCCCTCATCGCGGTCGGCAGCGTCGTCGTGGCTGCCACGCCGGTCGGTCCGTCCGTCCCGTGGGTGCTCCTACCGATGTCGCTGCCCTTCCTCGTCATCGTCCCGATGGGGTTCTGGAAGCTCGCGCACCCGTGATCTCGCCGGTCGTTCATCGAGCTACGCGCCGGAATACCGACATCGTTCCGACAAATCAATAATCGATTACTCCGTCGTTCGACCGTGAACGACCGCTCGGTCCACACGCGTCTTCCCACCGCTGTGAGACTGCTAGTCGGTATGCTCGCGGTCGCCTGCGTGAATCTGTTCCCCCTCGTCGGCGTCGCCGTGTGGGAGTGGAACCTCACGTCGCTGCTCGTACTCTACTGGGTCGAAGCCTTCGTGACCGTCCTCATCGCCGTGGCCAAAGCCCTCCTCGCAGAGCGTGGCTCCCCGGACATCACGAACGACATCGAACCGCTTCACGAACTCCGCGCGAAACGGGGTGGCTGGGAGCCCCGCCCGAACTGGCCGTCGATCTACCCGCGTAACATCCCGCTCGCGCTCACGATACTCGGCTTCTGGGCCGTCTTCCTCGTTCCGATGACGCTGCTCTTCTGGTCGTCGTCGCTGGGTTCGGTGCTCTCTGTCGGCCTGCTCGCGGGCATCCTCGGGCTGGTGGTCGCACAGGTCGGCGAGTTCGTCACCGAGTATCTTCGGGACGAGCGCTACACGGAGGTCTCGGCACGGGAGATACTCCGGACGCCGACGCTCCTCACGTTTTCGCTCGTGGGGGTCGGTCTCCTCACGGTCGGGAGCAGCGGTTCGGACGCGAACCTGCTTCTCTTCGTCGTCGCCGTTCTCGGGAAGACGCTCGTATCGGTGTATAGCTTCTACGCGGAACGCGTCGAACAGCCGTTGTTCGGACTCGGTGACCGCCTGCTCGACGAAGCGGAGGTTCGCGAAACCCCGCCCGAAATCGATCTTCCCGACGCCCCCGTCGACGCCCGCGTTCGCGTCGCTCGGACGCCGGTTATCCTCACGAGTCTGCCCTACATCGTCTTCGGCTTCGCGAGTCAACTCGGCGTCATCGTCCTCTGTCTGTTCGTCCTCGCGCTCACTTCCGGGCGGCTCTCGTGGATTGCGATTACGACGCTGGTTATCCTCGCTATCGCCGGAGTGCGTATCCTCAGCTACTACCTCCGCTACGGGACGATCGAGTATCAGCGTCGCGGCGAGATGCTCGTCGCCTACGACACGTTGCTCGAGGCTCCGCAGTGGAAGACCGATATCGAGCGCTCGTCGTTTTCGGTGAAGAACGCGATTGCCGATCGGTTGCTCGAGACGGGGACGCTCACGATTTCCGGCGTCGAGAACGTAGAGGGTTCGGACGTCCAGTTCGGCCCGGTCGTCGATCTCGACCAGACCGTCGAGACGCTCGGACTGCCCGTGCGGGAGACCGAACGCCCCGAACAGGACCTCGGCGTCGTCGCCGCCGTCGGGCTCTTGTTCCTGTTCTTTTTGGTACTCCCGGTCGGGCTCATCTTGGACCCGGACGTCAGTCCCGAGTTCGCGATGGCTCTCGGTGCGGTGTTCGCGCCGTTCATCCTCTTTCACGCCGCGGTGCTGCTGTGGGTTGCGCTCGCGCGCGTTTGATACCGAGATACTCGACGCTCGAACCACGAGACACAAACAACGGCGGACTCACAAGCGACCGTATTCGCACCGTGACCGGCGAGTCCTCCCATGCCCGCCGTACGCGGTAAGGGCCACTTTTGAAGACGGACCCCTGCGTTCCGTACTACTCCAGCGGTGATACGAGTAGAACCGAGAGAGAAAGACGGATCTGTTGAAATATCCGGAATCTGATGGGACTGGCTGCTGGATATAGAGGATAAGTTCAGCAGATTTTGACTGTACAGTAGATCCAGTAGCAAACTTTACCCAGTGGTATACTCTACTGACAACCATGACCACGTCGGTGAAAATGGACGACGACACGAAGTCTCGGCTCGAACGGTTACAGGCCGAAATTCGGTTGAAGACAGGCAAGCGAGTGACTCAACAAGACGTCCTCGCACGACTCGTTGAGCATGCCATCGAATCCAAAGCAGATCTCGTCGACTCGTTCCGAGAGGAACGTGTTCCCCTCGCTGAATCAGAGCGCGAGAAGTTCCACAACGGGATGGTCTCGTCCGGAGTCTCGACGAGCGAAGAAGACATCGACGACGTGCTGTACGGATGAGTGTCTTCGTCGATACAGGCGTGTTCTTTGCGCACCACGATACGGATGCTGACCGGCACGATCAAGCCGTCAGTGCATTCGAAGAGTTGCTCGATGGGGAATACGGGCAGCCGTACACGAACGACTACGTTTTCGACGAGACCGTGACCCTCACACGCGCTCGAACAGGGTCGTTCGAGGCTGCGGACACCGTCGCCAGTCGCATTCTCGGAGAAGACTCCTTCCCTGGTGTCTTCGAGATGCTTCACGTCGAACCGGACGACATTCGGACGTCACTAGAAACGTTTCGTCGGTACGACGACCACGACCTCAGCTTCACTGACGCGACAATAGTCGCTCTATGTGACTCGCGTGGTATCGATGCTGTGCTGAGCTTCGACACAGATTTTGACGGACTCGTTGAGCGTATCGAACCAGAGTACTAAGAGGTGACTCGCTCGGAGTGTCAGCGCGCTGCTCGCTCAGTAGTGGGGAGTTCGTGCGTCTCAACTCCAATTCTCTAGGAGGTCTCGGATCGCGTAGTACGCGGGCTTGGGATTGAAGTTCTCGTCGAAGAGTAGTGGGTCGGTCGTAACGTCGTAGCGGTTCTGGAGCCAGGTTCCCGCGTCGTGGACGCCCCACGTGATAAGCGTGCTACAGCCGTTGTCGAGGCACGCCTTGAGAACGTCTTTGTAGTACTGTGCTTGGTGTTCGAGGCGATCATCGAACTCCTCGTTTGGGCCGTACGCGACATCCATCTCGGTGATCTGGACGTCCAAGCCGAGCTCTTTGAAGCGACGGATGTTCTCACCGACCGTTTCGGGATCCTCCCGGCTGTGCTGATACGACGGAAGGGAGTGCATCTGGATCCCGACGCCGTCGATCGGCACACCACGGTCGAGCAGGCGCTGCAGAAGGTCGTATACAGCGTTGGCCTTGTCGTTGTCTGATGCGATCTCGTAATCGTTGTAATAGAGGGCGGCGTTCGGCGCGACGTCGTTCGCCCACTCGAAGGCCTTGTCGAGGTATTCTTCGCCCATCGCCTCGTACCACATCGTCTCGCGCATCGACCCGTCATCGGCCACCGCTTCGTTCACGACGTCCCAGACATCTACCTTGTCGTGATAGCGGCCGGCCACCGTGTGAATATGGTCCCGGACAAACGCTTCTAACTGGTCGTCGGTGTAGTCCCAAGCGAGGAACCACTCGGGGGTCTGCTTGTGCCAGAGCAAGGTGTGTCCCCGGACGGTCATGTCGTTCTTGACACCGAAGTTCACGATCGCGTCGGCGTCATCGAAATCGTAGACCTTCGGTTCGGGGCGCAACGGACCCATTTTCAGCGCGTTTCCTGTTGTAACCGCGTTGAACTCCCGCTTGAGCGTCTGTGCGAGCGTCGGATCGTCGGGATACTGTCTGAACGACCGAGCGGGAATGCCCGCGCCTATCGTCACGCCTTTCTCGTCGGCCAGTTCGCGGAGTGTCTTGTCACTTAACATTCGCAAATACGCGAGCGCGAGACGAGAAAGTCATACCGATACCAGAAAAATTTTGTTGAATAAGCGGACACAGAAACCTCACCAAAGGCTGTCAGAAGCGTCGTGACCGACTCAGAGGGTGTATGCAGCAACCGGTTCACTCGCGTTATCCCTATCAGAAGTATTTTCAAAATTGTCACAGTATCCGAATCTGTGTCCCCCTCTCGTCGTGCTTTCCTCATCGGGTCAAGTCCCGGCCTGCTCGCTGTCGCAGGATGTATCTCCCCTTTCCAGAGCTCTCGAACTCGTATTGGAGAGATCGTCTTACTGAATATGGACGACAGAGTTCACACGGTTCAACTACAGGTTCAGGCTTCAGGTGAGACGCTTTACGACACGAGCAAAGAGATGCCGCCGTCGAACGAAGAACAACCCGTCATTACTCCCGAAGATGGACTGCCGGCTGAACGCCGAAGATATACGATTGTAGCGACTCTCGACGGGGGAGAAGATTCGATAGTGAGGACGTATCCAACGAAGGGCGGAGACTGTTATTCGGTGACCGTCCGTGTGGGGTCAAACGGACGATTCAGAGATATGCCGTCTGAATCAGAGTTCGAGGGATGCAGTCAGTAAGAGCCTGTACTCAGCGATACTTCTCGGCCCGTTTCAGCGATGGTGGCGTGACCGATTCGCGCTCTCTATCCAACACGGCCTCAGCAAACTATCCGCGGCTGAGGATTTCAACAGAGCCAGAAAACCCGAAGAGAGACCGCTTAGTTGTGGTTGCTCTGCTTGACGGCGTCGACGAGGAACAGCCCGAACACCATCTGCACGCCGACGACCATCAGCGCGAAGGCGACGACGTTCTCGGGGGTCAACGGCAGGTTGCTGAAGCCGCCCGCAGCCCATTGGAACGTCTGTACAGCCATGTAGATGCCGCCGAACGCGAAGAGGCCAGCGCCGGCGAACGCGCCGCGTTCGAGACTGACCGTCTCGCTGAGGAATCGCGTCACAGGGTCGTCCGGATCCCGAATCGGATTGCTCGCTACGGAGGCGAACGCGCCGAGGTAGGTGAGATAGACGCCGAGCACCAACAGGAGGGTACCGGCGAGAAGCGAGTGCGACCCGAACGTCATCGGGCCGACCGAGGAGTTCGTGAACGCGAGCGTCATCACGACGCCGCCGAACCCGCCCATAGCGAGTCCCGGCGCGGAGAACAGGTAGCCCGGCGCGTTCTGGAGCATGAACTTCACGTGCCGCCAGCCGTCCTGGAAGCTCTCCAGCGTCGCCTCACCCTCGCGCGGGTGGTACGTGATGGGCACCTCCGCGATGGTGAGATTCCGCGCGCCGGCCTCCATGATCATCTCCGAGGCGAACTCCATCCCGGTGGTCTTGAGGTCGAGCGTCTCTAAGGCGTCCCGAGACATCACGCGCATCCCGCTGTGCGCGTCGGAGACGCCGGCACCGTAGAAGACGTTGAGGAACTTCGTGAGGAGGGGATTCCCGATGTGTTGGTGCAGCGGGGGCATCGACCCGGGCAGAATCTCGCCTTCGAGGCGCGAGCCCATGGCCATGTCCGCATCGCCGTTGCGAACGAGGTTGAACAACTTCGGGAGTTCCTCGAAGTCGTACGTACAGTCGGCGTCACCGATGGCGATGTACTCACCGCGCGTCCGCTCGAAGGCGTACTGGTACGCGTAGCCGTACCCCCCCTTGTCGGGGACGACCACGCGTGCGCCCATCGCTTTCGCGATTTCGGGCGTCCGGTCGGTCGAACTGTCGCTGACGACGATTTCGCCCGTGATATCCATCGCCTCGAACGCGTTGAGAATCATCTTGATGCACTTTGCAATCCCCTCTTCCTCGTTGAGCGTCGGCATAACGACCGACAGCGTCGGCGTCTGTTCGCTGTCTTCGGGGACCAAGAGGTCATCCTGTGGTGCCGACATCTCCTCGTCAAGGAGTTCCACGTCGAGACCACCTCCCGCTACTTCCGTGTGTGATAATTTTTCCGTTGACATGCTGCCTACCCAGACAACGGTCTCTCCCCCACTCAAGGAGATCCGCTGTCAGTAATCAAACCATACACTGAACTACACAAATAGGTTTTGGTGGCGATACAATTTATTAATGACTGCACACAGCCCCTCTCTTTGTCCGTAACAGAGGGTATATCTCGAACATCTGAATGTACCGATACGAGCGCAGTAGGTCGAATTTTGCCGTTTGTATCACCCATCTCGTACTTAGTGGTTGTACTCGACGGCGAACTCGTCCCGTAGTTAGAGTTCCCAGTACAGGAGGAACTGAGGCCGGTAGCGAGTCGATCATCCGCTTCAAATATCTATAATTATAGTTATATATGCGCCCGTGAACGGGTGGGTTCGGCGCTCGATGCTCCCCTGTTCGGTGCCACAGCCCGATATCACGGGTCAGCTAATATGGACATCCGGAACGAATATCTGTGAGAGTATAGACGCTAGCCCATGAGCGGAAGATCACGATTCGCTGCCCTGTTACTCGCGTTCATGCTCGTCACGAGTGTGGGCGTCGCGTCCGTGAGTGCCCAGACAGACGGCGAGTATTCGGTAGAAGCACAGAACTCGATCGACATCCCCGACCGGACGGTCAGCGTCGAGGGGACGGACTACGCCGTGAGTTCCGTCGGGAAGGTGACCGTCGGCGAGACGTTGGAGGCGAGCGTGAGCGGCGCTGACGGAGCCGACGTCAGCGTCGATCTCTACTCCCCGGACCGAACGATCGTCAACAGCGGCGTGGTAACCGACAGCTCGGTGTCTTTCTCCACCGAGAACCTCCGCCCCGGAACGTACATTCTCGCCGTCTACACCGACGGTTCCATCGTCTCCATTCAGCCCGTCGTCGTGGCCGGCTACGAGACGACCCTGAACGCGCCGAGCGAGCTGACGGCTGGCGAGTCCGGCGACGTGACCGTCCAACTGGACGACGTCGCGGACCTGGGGAGCCCCGAGAACGTCGAACTCGCCATCGTCCAAGAGGACGAAGTCGTCGACACGGTGCGGATGAGCAGCGACTCGACGTACGAGTACAGCGCCGAAATCGGGTCGTCGCTCGAGTCGGGCGAGTACCGGATGTACGCGATGGTCCACAACGAGACGGCCGTCAGCAGTGAGGATGTCTTCAGCGGCGACAACGACGTCGTCGGCGTGACCGACGCGCAGACGCTGACTGTCTCCGGTAGCGCGGCGCAACCGCAAGACGACGAGAGCGGTGACGACGGGAGCTCCGGCAGCTCCGGAAACTCCGGTGACTCCGATACGTATTCGAGTGACAGCGACACCACCGTGACCTCGACGCCGAGCGGGGCGACAACGGAGATGATGACCACCGAGACGACCGACGCGGTCGAGACGAGCGAAGAACAGCGCACCGCGACGACGGAGATGGGAGCGACGGAGACGGCGAGTGAGTCCGAACCCGACACCGAAGCGCCGAGCGGGACGAGCACCGACTCGTCGATGCCGAACTTCGCACTATACATCGTCGCACTCGCTCTCGTCGCGGCCGCACTCGTCGCGCGCCGGTAACCGACGATAGCCTTCACCTCGATTCGACGATTTTTGCGCCGCGCCCCAATCCGGCAGTGCGACGTGGATACCGTGGTCGGTCGATTGATTTGCCGAGCGAACCCGAAATCCTGAGTCGGACATCGTCACCACATCGTCTCTCACCCCGTTCGACGAACCGGTCCGTACTCGGCCGGAACCCCCGTACTGTTGGAGCGCCGACCGGTGCCTTTTTGTGAGATACCCGTCGATTTGCTAACAGTATCCTACCTATACTACCATTACATTCGTAGAGATATAATGACTTTATATAGTGTATCGAAATCCAAGGGTAGCCGACACACACAGGGTCGTGTTTCTCCGTTACGCCGACCGATTACGGGTACGACAGCGGAGTCCTAACAAGGGGTGAAACGTACCCCGACGTATTTTTACCTCCCCCCACGTCTGATTGTGCATGACCTCCACGGAGGACTGGCGCGTACTCCTCCCCCGTCCGCTTCGGGTTCTGCCAGCCGATCTCGTCGCGATACTCACACTCACACTGCTGACGCTCATCGCGGTGTCTCTGCCCGTGCTCCGTGAGACGCCGCTGCGGGTCGTCGTCGGACTTCCCTTCCTCCTGTTCGTGCCCGGATACGCGATCATCTCCGCGCTCTTTCCGGAACGCGCGAAGACCGACGCCAACCTCATGGTCAAAGACGACTCGGGAGCGACCGACACCGTCTCGGGTATCGACGGTATCGAACGCGTCGCGCTGTCGTTCGGGACGAGCATCGCCGTCGTCCCGCTGGTCGGGTTCGCGCTCAACTTCACGCCCTTCGGCATTCGACTCGCACCGATCATGGTGTCGCTCACCGCCATCGTCGTCTTTGCCTGTGTGATCGCGGCGAGTCGGCGCTGGGACCTCCCCGAAGACGAACGCTTCCGCGTGCCGTATCAGACGTGGTACGCCAATACCAAAGCCGAGCTGTTCTCCCCGGAGACGCGAACCGACGCGGCGCTGAACGTCGTGTTGATCGCGAGTTTGCTGCTCGCTGTGGGAGCGGTCGGATACGCCGTCGCCGTCCCCTCCCAAGGCGAGCAGTTCAGCGAACTCTATCTGTTGACCGAAAACGAGTCCGGCGGGTACGTCGCCGACGACTACCCGACGAACTTCACCGCCGGTGAACCGCAGTCACTGATCGTGGGAATCGGCAACCAGGAGAACGAGCCGGTCCAGTACTCGGTGGTCACGGAGATTCAACGCGTCGAGGTGTCGAACAATAGCACGACTGTCCTCGAACGAGAGCAGTTACAGACGTTCTCGCCCCGACTCCAGCACAACGAGACGTGGCAACAACAACATCAGGTCGCGCCCACGATGACCGGCGAGAACCTGCGGTTGATCTACTATCTGTACAAGGGCGATGCCCCCGCGACACCGAGCGAAGAGAGTGCGTACCGCGAGGTGCATCTGTGGGTGAATGTGAGCTCAAACTAGCAGTACGGCTTCTGTACTACTACTCAGTATTCTTCGTTTCGTCTCGTCGGACACTGCCCGATTCTGCGCGACGACTTGGAAGCAGAGTCGCGTCTCCGACGACGATCGCCATCAGTACTCTCCCGTAAGGAGATCGTGATCTTCGGCGGTATCGAAAATCAGTGGCGATTCAGCCGGTCCAAAAGCCTCGCTGACGAGCGTCGATCTCTGAAAGAACAACCGAGAGAACGTCACGCCAATCTGTGGGATGAGACGCGTCCGTCCCCGGCGTTGGTGCGTCCGGTCCCGCGTGGATGTGGTCACGCGTGTTGTGATCGGACGGGTGGCGATCCCATCGGTGGTCAAACGTCCCTTCGTGTTCGTCGCTGTGCTCTTCATGATAGTGCAGCGAGAAATCGCCGTTTTCGAACCACACGATTTCGAGTCGGGCCGTCCGAACGCTGCTCGGGTACAAGCGAGTGTTATACACACACACCAGTCGGCCGGGTGCGAACGCGGGTTGTTCTTCGACTCGCTCGAACCGGTCGTCTGTGGAGAGACGACTCGCAAGAAGATCTAACCGGGCGAAATCGATCGCGGCGCCGTCGATTTCGTCAGGTGTCTCGGCCTCGTCGTCTCGGTCGCTCATACAGTCGGCTGTTCCGCTGCGGAATCGCTGGAGTCGGGTTTCAGCGCCCGTTCGAGAAGCGAAATCCGACGACGGGCGGTTTTCCACATCGAGATGTCTTCCCAGACGCCCGCGATTGTGCGATCCGTCTCTGATGCGTGTGCTGTGATTGAGACCTCACTCGGGGCGTCGACGCCGAACAGTTCAGTGTAGTCTGCATCACGCTCGGTTTCGGTACTGAGAAACGCGAGGAGCTCGTCCGCTGTGTACTGCGTTCGGAGTTGTTGCACGCGACGCCACTGTAAGTACTCCTGATTTCGCTCGTACGCTACCGGCGACTCGGTGACACGGGTGACGATTCCCATGCGCTCGAACCACTCCAGATACTCCCGCGCGGCGTCGACGCCGTGTCCGGCACGATCAGCGACATCACGAACCGTCGTCGGGGTGTCGAGGCCGAGAACCGCATCGAAGAAGTCATCGCGCGTTCGGTCACCGCGAACGAGTTCCTCGGGAGGCGTCAGGAGGTCGAAGTCCGGAGCGTCCGTCCGTTCGCTCACATCCGCCTTCAGCTCTGTGCGCGGTTCGTCCATACCGTCAGAATCGTTCTATAGCTGAATAAATCTTTGTACGAGGGGACTATTCCGCCAAATCTCTCGTCGATATAACTCACGCTGGCCACCAGCATTGTTTCGGAGTCGGTCTACTTGTTGCAGTCTACCCGGATCGCGAAAACACGCGTTACTAGAACAGTTAGTGAGGTTCGACCGGGCGAATCCCTACTCCCAGACCATCCGGTCGAGGTACTGCTGGACGTACGGATGGAGACCCTCGAACGGCGGTTCGAACACGCGAAGTTCGCTGTGTTGGTCGTCGGCGAGGTCTACTGGTTGAAAGGGTTCGACGACGAAGCCGTTCGCGACGTAGTGTTTGCTGTCGACGCCCTCGACCTCGGAGGTGTCGTAGAAGTGCTCGAACGTCCCGAGGCGATTGCAGATCTCGACCTCACAGCCCAGTTCCATGTCGGCGACGCGGTGAACCGCCTCTGTGAGACGCTCGTTTTTCAGTACACAGCCGCCCGGGACGAACCACTCGCCTTTCGCCGGTTCGCTCTCTCGTAGTCCGAGGAGGACACCGTCGTCTTGTTTAACGATTAGGTCAACGGAGACCAGCGGAGAGTTGGCCACGACGCCGGCCCACTCGTCTTCGGGGACTCACATCTGGTACCACAGGAGGTTCCAGTACGAGAGTACGAGCGCGAAGACGACGCCGGAGAGACCGACGACGACGTATTGCGCCTGTCTCCGACGACGCCAGAGACCCCGCCGCCAAGTCAGTCCGGCGAGGACGAGCGTCGCAGCACTCGACACTGCGCCCACGAGTGCGAAGAGGAGGATGACCTGCAACGGTTGCGGACCTCCCAGCAGGGCCGCTCGCGGGTCGCTCACGATGAGGGCAGACATGCCGACCACGAACACTAGATAGCTCACCGCTGCCAGTCCAGCGACGTGGTGAGTGTACCGCAGCGGTGAGTCCGGGCGGTCCCGTCGCCCGCCGCGAAACCAGCGCCAGAGCCACGTCGCCGTCCACCCGAGGACCGCGCCGAGAAAGACGAGGATACTCAGTCCGGCAATCACGGCGTGCGTCGACGGTTGCTCGACGACGGTGAGCCGTTCGTAGGCCGACGGCGGCCTGCTATCGAAGAAGAGATGCGTTATCTCGCCGTCGGTCTCTCCGAAGACGAGCGCGTCCGACCCGTCAACTGCCTCGAAATAGCGTTCTTCGACCTCGACCCATCGTGTCGGCTCTCTGGGGTCAGTTGTTACGAGTCGGCCCTGCTCATCGAGGGAGACAGAGACGGTCGACTGCACGCTCAGCAGCTTTTCGGAGGTCGTGTAGGGGGATCTGAGTGCGCGGTACGTGCCGCTCAGCTCGTTCGCGCGGGCTGGCTCGCCATTGGGTGTGAGTGGGGGTTTCTCCTCGCTGAGATAGTACTCCTCGACTAGCGCATCGAGTAGTTCGTCTCGCGCTTCGATTCCGCCGGGGCTGTTGTAGGAGACGAAGAGCCCGACACTGTGGTCCGGAAGCAGCGCTACCAGGCTGTGAAACTGGTCGGTATCGCCGCCGTGGCCCACGATACGCACGTCGTTCCGACTCAACTCGTAGAACCCGAAGCACATCCCGTTCAGTCGCTCGGCGTTGCCGAATCGTCGCCGATGCATCATTTCCGTCGAGTCCGCTTCGAGAATGCGCCCGTCGCTGGTTGCGCCACCCTGCAGGTGCGCACGGAGAAACCGTGCCATGTCGATCGCCGTCGTGGTCATCGACCCGGCCGGCGGCATCCCGACGTACTCGAACTCGCCCTCGCGATACCGGCCGTTCGAGGTCGTGTATCCGTTGGATAGCACGCCGTCTATCGCATCGGGAACGGGCTGGTCGAAGGTACTCTGCTTCATTTGCAGTGGTCCGAAGATGTGTTCGTCGACGTACTCGCCGAACGACGACCCGGCAGTTGAGGCGGCGATGTACCCCGCGAGGGCGGCCCCGTAGTTCGAGTAGGCCGTGAATGTTCCGGGCGGCCGAACTCTCGCCGGTTGTTCGGTCTGGAGCATCGTCGGCAGTGGACGCAAATCGGACTCGTTCAGGACGAACGTCCCGCGAGCGCGATCCTCGAATCCCGCCGTGTGCGTCGCGAGGTGGTCAAGCGTGATTGGCTGGTCGTACTTATCGGGTACCTCCACCGCATCGAGATACTCGTTGACGTCGGTATCGACGTCGAGTCGGCCGGCCTCGATACCCTGCATGACCGCCGTCCACGTGAACAGCTTCGACGTCGAGCCGATGCGAAAGAGCGTTCTGTTAGCGTCGACCGGTGCGTCGGTCCGAACGTCTCGGAGACCGTAGCCCTTTGTGAACGTCGCATCGTCGTCGACGACTGCGACCGTTGCACCAGGGATGTCGTGAGCCTCGAGTTGGGCGTCCACGACGCCATCGAGGAACGTCTCGAAGGACTCCGGATCGGAGAGCGGCCCGGTAGCTTGGTCCTGCTGGCTGGATGTTGTGGCGCTCACGCTGCCGGATGCATTCTTGAAGGCAAACGCTGCGGCCCCTGTGGCCGCGAGGCCGCGAAGCACGGTACGTCGAGAATATGCGTTGTGACAATCGTCGCCGGCGACAGTCTCGGTTACGGTCTGTGGGTTGGGCATCGGTCGGTCTCGTTCCAGTGGTGTTTCGTTTGTACCGCGTACGGCTTGGTCATCTGATTGACGGGAATTGGAATAAAGATTTACTGAGCCTCGTTGCTTCGTGGAATACTCAGACAGACCGGCCCTGTTCGAGCAGTTGCCGAATAGCTTGAATCTCGGCGAGGAGGGCTTGGGAGTCCGATTCTGGGTCAGTACGAGCCCTCGGTTTCTCGGCCGTCTCCTCACCTTCGGTCGCTAACGGCTCGCGCTGGCGAACCTTCCCGAGCACTTGGTCTTTGATCTCCTCGTAGTCTCCGACGCCGTCGATGGTGAGTTCGGCTCCCATCTGACCACCGTACCCCGCGGTGTGGATACCGACCGACCCGGCGCCGACGAGTCGCTGAAGCGGTCCGCGAGCGGCGTTGACGTTCGTGATCCGGTTGTAGGGAACGGTCGTCTTTTGCTGGAAGAAGACGCCGCGACGGTACTCGAGTTCGTCGTCCGCCAGCCTGTAGTCCGCACTGCGGTAGAAGGCCGGGATCCACCACGTGAGGAACGCGAACGCGACGACCAGGGGGACGCCGCCTGCAAGCAGGACCCACGACTCGACCGCGGAGAGGATGCCGGTGGCGGCCAACAGTCCGACGATACCGAGGGCGACCGCGAGCAGTATCGCCTCGATGGCGAAGTAGTACGTGGTGAGCTTCTCGGGCTTGAACCACTCGTTCATCCGTCTCATGCGTAGAACGACGCGCTGAGGCGGCTTCTAGACGCTCACGGTTCCCGAACCGCGAGAACCGAGTCTGGAACGGAGTGCGGCGTCAGGTCCAGATACCGGGGGTTCGTACTGTCCGGCTCTGTATCGATGCTATCGCTCTCAGTACCGCCCTCTTCCGGCTTGCAGTTCGCCGGACGCGCTCACCCACCCGTCGTGAGACCCGTTGAATTCGACCTGTTCGACGCGCTGGGTGTACTCGTTGAAGCTGTTGGCGAAGAACCACCCCCACTCGTTGATACCCCAGAGTTCGACGGCACCGACGCGGACGATTGCCAGGATTTAGTGTCGTAGCTCGCGTACATGTCGGCTTGGAACCGCGTGCAGGTTTGCTCCTCGTCGCTCCAGACCGGGTCGCACTCGTCCGGGCTGTAGTCGTAAGTGGCCGAGAGCAGACTTGAGTTGCCCCGCGGATAGCGCGTCTCGATGGTCCCGTTCTCGATGCCGTTCCCGAACGATTCGACGGTGACCTGCGCCATGATCTCGTATCGAGTCAACGCCGGTTCGAATCGGAGGCCGGTCATATCGTCCGGCGCGTCCTCGCGCCTGATCGGCTCGGGGTCGGCCAAAGAGCCGTTCTCGTTGACGAGATAGTAGCGCTCCTCGCCGACGATCTCCTCGGCTTCGACCGCCAGCATCGGCCCGCGCTCCGTCTCGACGACGCTGGTCGTCCAGTTCGCGTCGGGCCCGCCGTAACTACTCACTTGGACGTCTTCGACGGTCGGCGTTCCATCGGGGTCGACCGGGAGGGGAAGATAGAGCGTCGCGTCGGTGAGCGTCGCGTCGGTGAGCGTCGCGTTCGTGCTTACTTCGGCGCTGTAGTAGTAGGTCGCCGTCGTGTTGTTGTTCTTCTGTAGATCGAAGAGGGGGAGACACCGACGGCCGCAGCGGCTAGCAAGAGGACGAAGACGAGTGCGCCACCAATGACAAGACGCCGATTCATACGTGGCCGTTCGTGTTCTTTAACCAAGAAGTTGAGCGGTACATCCGACTCCGTCAAACCCGAGTGAGCAAAGTGGTGACGGGTAGCGTACTCAGCCGAGTGATAGAGTACGTTTCGTCTGTCTTCCCGTTCTCGTTGCGTCCCTTCTGAACATGTACCAAATGTTTACGGCACCCCGAAGTAGCCTCCACGGGAACCCCTGTCTCCACATCTTGAGTCCAGTTTGCCGAGCGGGTATGGAACAGTTATTGTGCGACAGAAACAGATTCCGAGCCAGATACAGTTACGAGAGTCGTATCGTTCCTCTCGCTCGGTATCAGGTGTTTCGGATCACTCTTTGAGGTGAATCCGCGTACGCGACATTCGGTCCATGATTGACGGTCTCTACTGGAATCCCTGGATAGCCTGTCTACGTAGGAGAGTACATTTCGTCTGTCTTTGAGTGGTGCACACCTGGCTCAGGACCTTCAAGAGAGAGAGTACAGTTCGTCTGTCTCAGACGATTCGGTTCGGTTCAGTGCATTCCAGATTAACGGTTATCCAGCGTGTCTCCGTGTTCAATCCGTTCTCTCACATCCAGAATCAACTCGGGATCCAACTCAGATTGATATTCAAAGTACCGACCACCACTTTCGCCTTTGTTCTGCTCACTCCGGCGGAGGAAGCCAAGCATATGAAGGTCAGAGAGATGGTCCTGAACGCTCTTCAGCGTCGTAAGGGGATCCGTTCCCCACGAATTTGCGACTGTTTGATATCGGTGCTGGATATCACGAGTCCGTGCAGGAGTGCGGCCGGCTGCTTCCAGTCGAGCGACACTCTCTAGAATATATTGGGCGTGTTGTGTTTGATCTCGGATTCGAGTCGTAAGCTGCCCACGCTTAACGATATCTCGGGCCTCCTTGATATGTTGTTCTTGAACGCAATCATCACCCGCTTTGAGTGCAGCCTCGGCACCCGTTCTCAGCAGATCGATTGCCTGTCTGGCGTTGCCCATATCTCTCGCAGCGATTGCTGCTGCGAGATTGATTGCCGATTCATCGCATGCCCCCTCAACGAACGCACGTGCTGCTCTCGTCGAAAGGATGGTTTGGAGCTCGGGTGCATCGTACGGACTGAACGAAATTTCGGTCTCCATCAGCGTGTCTTTGACCTTCGGAGAGAGGCTTCGTCTGAACGTGTAGTTGTTGCTGATACCGATCACACCGATTTTGGATTGAGTAATATGCCCGTTCGATTTCGCCCGAGGAATTTCATAGAGAAGCGTGTTTGCATCGTCCAGATGGTCGATTTCGTCGAATACCATGAGATGTGTCCCCCCGACACGATCTAATCGCTTGTACAGTTCCTCAAAAGCGTCTCCAGTTCCGAGGCCGCGTTTCGGGAAGGGGCTCGCGTGATCAGGAAGGAGATCATTTACCAGCGTGCGAACAACCATAAACAGCGTCTTGCCGTTGCAGTTCAACTCGTGAACAGTCAGTTCGTCGGCGCTATCTCGGGTGGTGACTTCGTCTTTGAGCGCAGTCATCATGTACTTCGTGACGGCCGTTTTGCCCAGTCCCGCCTTCCCATAGAGCATGATATTCTCCGGGTCACGACCGAACAGAACATCCTGCAGTGCAAACCGGTACTCTTCGATCTCCTCGTCTCGCTCTAGTATCTTCTCAGGTTGGTAATTCTCCGTGAGTACCTGCTTCTCATCGAAGATCGTGTCTGTGACGTTGCTGAACGGCCCCGACATCTCTTGAGCGATGCTTCAATCTGTATCTATATAATACCCCTATTTGTTTGTTTCGTCTGTCTGAGCCAAGTCCGTAGAGTTGGTTCTAACCACGTACGTAGCTCTTCTAAGTCAGAAGACAAACGAACTGTACTCTCTCACTTCGGACTTGAGATGGGGCCTCTCCGGTCAGTTAATCAACTGGAATTGATGTTTCGGACAGCTCGATTTCTCCCGTACGGACATCCTCTGAGTGACTCTAAGTTTCAACCCATCTTCGACGGAGAGAGGAGTACCGAGTGGTCGGCACAGCCTCTAGTTGACCTTCATAGCTCTCCCATGTTGACGAGATGGATTGCGTCTCGGTTGAAGCGGTAGAATCTTGCGTCTACAGCGGGTGTGAATCGCCGCACGATACAGTTGGCCTGTTCGGAGCGTCGCAGACTTAAGTTGCCTACTGCAGTTCATCAACGAGTGCTGCGACGGCCGCTTCGACGAGACTAGTTCGAAGCCGACCCTGCCAGAAGCCGATGTCCTCGTGGTCAATCGACTGGATCCCCCACGGGACGATTCGACTTTCCTCGGGCACCCCGCCTCGCAGCCAACTCTCCGCAGGAATGTCGAGTAGCCCATCCATCCACGATTTCGTCGTGATCGTCAGTGCGATATACTGGTCGCCGTGGAACGGGTGGCCTTCGTGGTTCGAGAGGATGAGCCAGGGTCGAGCGTCCTCGTCACCGTTGAACGGGTCATCGCCGTAGACGACGTCGCTACGCTCGAAGATCAGTGTCTCTTCGTCGGTCACCGTTCGTCCTCGACGCTCGGGTGGGGTCCCTGCGGTGCGTGCTCGCGCCAGGATTCCTTCTCCTCCGCACCCAGTTGGTCGTTGAACAGGGCCGTTGCTCGTTCGTACCCGCTGTATCCCTCGACCATTATCAGGCACTTGACGACGCCTCCCGCGACGAAGCACCGATTCTCACCGGTCCGGACATGGCGGCTCTCCTCGAAGACGTGTTCACCGAAGGCGCGCGACGATACGACTTCTCGAACGTGGAGGAACTCCTCAAGCGCGCTGAGCCGATTTCGAAGTGGCACGAGGTCCTCGGGGACACCGTCGCCGTTCGGCCCGTCCCCACGCGCCCGCCGCTGTTTGAGGATGAAGATACGAAACAATGGGTGTACGGTGCGGTGTTCCTTTCCGCCCACCCGAAGCACGCCCCGTGCGAGATTGTGTGAACGGTCAAGAGCATCACGGCGCGGGGGATGTGGGAACAACACGAACCATTCTTCGAGGAGTATCTGTGGGGCGGTGGGTTCTGGGAGGAATCGTACTACGTTGGGACGGCAGGCGACGTTTCGACAGACACGATTGAGCAGTATATCGAGCGCACGGAACACGTTTAGCGGAGCGTACGGCCTTCACCCTCGGGGTCAAGCCCCGAGGCACTCGGCCTGCTCCGCCTATAGAAAACCTACGTCGTATTCGGAGATAACTATGTATTGTGACGCCATCAGGCTCTGTCCTGAGAGACTAATACGGCTCAAATCTCCGGGAAGAGAGAATTTCGCGGAGACCTTCTGTATCGATGTCCCCGATAGCGACGACCGCGTCCGGATGCTCGCGACGGGCGATTAGCGCGCAATATATTTGGTCTGAGGGAAGAAATATATGTGCCAACCTCGTTGTACGAGATATGAGAGACGATACGCACCGCGACGGTCCACCGCCGTTCGATAGGCCGTTTGAGGGGGAAGATACGAAGCAGCGGGTGTACAGTACGATACTACATACCCGTGAGCCGATGGCCGTCTCCGAAATCGCTGAACGTGCGAACTGCTCGGACGAGTCGGCGCGGACACACCTGTCTTTTTACGCCGACCTCGGCATCGTTATTCGCCACGAGGGCCGGCCAGTCCGATACGAGCGTAACGATGAGTACTTCGAGTGGCGTCGAGTGAACGAACTGGCACGGGAGCACACCGTCGAGGAGTTACAGATTCGCGTCTCGGAACTGACCGACCGAATCGAAACGTACTGCGAGGAGTACGACGCTGACTCACCCGCCGACGTCGACGTCCTCGAATTCGACGCAGCGCAGATCGACGACGTCTACGTCGACCTCGGGGACTGGGCCACCGCTATCGAGGAGCGTCGGCTTCATGAACGCGCTCGGAGAAAGGCCGCTGGGTCCACGGCTCCATCACACGGCTGAGGATGGTGCCGGTGGATGACGGTGCGAGTCCCGCACCAATAGACCGGTCGGTGATCGCGCGAATGCAGTCTCGATTCGCCGGCAGTCGTATGACTGAATCTGCAGAAATAGTCGAAGAAGGAAACCTGCACCTCCGTGTCGAGTTGTCCCGAGAGTACTACCCGGAAGCGGTATCCGCCCGACTTGAGATTCGGTGGTACCGCAACGACGATTTCACCATCCACTACCAAGAAGAGCATCCGGATGGTGTGTGGAAGTGTCGGTGGGACCGGCATCCGAACACGCACAACTCACGGGACCACTTCCATCCACCGCCGGCGGCCAGCCGCACCGACGCGGAGGATACTCAGTGGCCGCCGGATCATCGGGACGTGAGCCGCCTCGTGTTCGATCGCCTCGAGGACCGCATCGAAACGCTGTGGGAGCATCGCTAGGGAGGCGGACTCCCTGGTCGTTCTCACACTGCACGGCGTTGGTATCCGTGTACGCGGTATTCAATCTTGAACAGAGCGTCGCTCGTTGAGGAAGGGCCTCAGCACCTCAATTTAGGTAACTACAGGGAGGTTTGTGTTTGCCATAAGGTGTACACCAATCGGTCTTTGTGAGTAGAATCCAAACGTGCAAGCATGTCTCGTGAACGCGGCGACGCCGGGAGATATACCGAGACGATCACGCTTGACGACGTTCTCGGTGTGTTCGAGGCTGTAGAAGGCCCAGTCGTCACATCCGGTGATGTCGCTGAGGCGCTCGATTGTTCTCGGGAAACGGCACGCCGGAAGCTTCGCACATTGGAGGAGCAGGGCCACGTTGCTAGTCGGAAGACAGCAGGGAGGGTGGTATGGTGGGTTGTGGACGAACAGAAAACTCCACACGGAGTCAATCCGGATGATCCATTCTGGGATTTTGCGCCCGGTATCTCTGGCGAATCTGACGTCTCTGAGAGAATAGATGCGGTTCTGTACGGCGAAAAATCCACATGAGTAAGTGAGGTGCGATGCCGATATTCGTTGATACGGGGGCGTTTTATGCGAGAGCAGATGAAGACGACAAACATCATGAAGCTACTAGGCGTCTTTTCGAAACCATCCGCTCTGGCGATGGTGCCTACCGTCCAGTAGTTGAGACTGGTTCTCAATGCAGACGCTCGACTCAGTCTACATCCATGTCTCGTCCAGTGAGACATCACATCCGAAACGACGAAGAGTAGCTACTCCGTGAGTCGTTCGTAGAACGTGCGTGGCTCGACAATCGGGATACTTCTGAAAGAGTCGAGATTTAAGAGATGCTTGTCTCCAGAGACAATGTAGTCGACATCACCCGCGATGGCTGCTTCCAGAAACTTGTCGTCGTCGGGATCGTCCCCAACCGCATGAACTTCCTCGTCGGGATCGACGAACTCGGCAAAGTACCGAATGGTCTCGACTTCCTTCTGAACCTCGTCCTCTTCCAAGTGAAACCGCTCAGGATACTTGAGCAACGTTCTCCGAAACTCGGTGAGCGTCTCGACGGAGACGACGATTTCGTACTCGCCCTCGAAGCCCTTGACAACGATCTCGTGAGGAACACCGGTCGAGATGACGCTCGAAATGAGGACGTTCGTATCGAGTACAGCCCTCATTCCTCAGCGCGAGCATCGTGGACTAGTTGATTGACCTCGTCCATCGAGAGATCGACTTCGTCCTCCCTCTCTTCGACCCGCTGTTGGAATTCTTGTACAGAGGGGAGTTCAAGCTTCTTCAGAACGAGGCCGTAGTCTGTCGGGACGACCATCAGTTTCGTGCCCTGTTCCAGGCCGAATTGTTTGCGGAGGCGACTCGGAATCGTGATCTGTCCTTTCGAGGTAACCGTGGTCACCTCGGGCTCGTCCGTGCTCATTGATATTCTACGTAAGAATTCCTTACGCAGTCTCTTCAATCCTCTGGTCATCGAGGGTCAACTGCCTCGGGGTCAAACCCCGAGGCTTGTCAGTGGACTCCCGCTCTAACCGAGTAACTCGGTAGGTCGGAATCGACCGTTCGCGTTCAACGTCCCTGACTTCAGAGCCAGTTGACTCGTGGCTCGTTCAGCACCAGACTTGAGCCAGTGCTGAACAAGACGCCACCCGATATTCCGAGCGGCGTTATAATCGCTATGCAACCGTTTCCCGCACTTCAGGCACTCGAACTCGTCACCATCACGGTTGTCTTCGTGCGTGAATCCACACTCACCGTGGCTGCACCGCTGAGAAGTGTACGCAGGATTCACAGGGATGTATGCCTAACGCCGTTCGAGCGCGATTCCTGGGAATCGGACGTACGTATGAGTATCGAGTGCGTCGGCGAGCATCCGAAGGGCCTCCGCACGGTCGTCGCCGACGGAGGCGACACCCGTCTCGATGTCCGTAGTGGTGACTCGTCTATTATCCTCGTAGACGAACTCGACACCGCCATTGCCCTTGTCACGAGTCGTGCCGGCCATGTCTGTCGGAACTGAATCCGAGACTACCAATAAGCGTTCGGACGGTCTGCTGTCAATCGACGTCCAACGTATACGTCAACTGCTGAGTAACACCAAGATGGCGAACGTCGCACTGACTGTCGGGGTCATCCGGCCACTCGACAACTCGCCGTCCAGCAAGCCGAACGGGAGGGGGTGTCGCTGGCGACGGTCGCTCGACAGGCAGTCGATGCGTATCTCGGTGCCGTTTTCGGCGGTAAGGATCCGTGGGAAGACATTGAGTCTGTCGAGCGGTCGTTCGCATACGAGGCTGATCCAGCTTCCCGGAACTGCTCTCTATGGCCGCCACCGAGAGCGGTCACGAGAGCACCGAATCGTACGTGTTTGACCAACTTCGGGCGAGTATCGGTCTGAAAGGCGAAGGAACGGTCGCAGTCACGGGAACGGATGTGCTCGTCAAGCAGGTCGAAGCACTCGTCACGAATCCGCGGTGGCCCCACGGGAGCGCCGCCGACGTCGTGCAGGCCGCGCTTGGATGGGTTGTCCTTCCGTAGGCGAGACATGGTTCTGAGGGTGCTTCGTTCCGTGTGATGTCCCGTCCCGACCGAACTCGGATCGTTCTCCGAACGTCAGCGCTTTTCTGCGGGCTTCGTCCGTGCGTTCTCCCACGGACGGTCTTCGAGGATGTCTTTCACACCCGGCATCCCGTCGTAAACCCATAGGCCGAGGGTGAATACTGCGAGGACAAACCCGAAGAGGAGTGTGGGAGTGAACTGGAGGTTCAAGAAGAACTCGAGGAAGCTTCGCTTCCCTTCGCTCGGGACGTCCGTCAGCGGCCAGAACAGATAGCCGGGGATACTGAAGTCCCCTCTGAGGAGTGGGCCGATGTTGTCGCCGACGAGATGGGAGGCGTACCCGATTCCGAACGCGGTGGTGAGCGTGCGCTGTTTCGGGCTGTCGAAGACGACCCAGAGAGCGGTGAGGAGGGGCACGAGTGTGAACAGCGAGTGGGCGAAGCTGCGGCCATAGGGCAGGACGGCGAACGTCCATGTGAGCGGTTTGTCGATCAGGTCCGGGAACTGTGTGCCAACGGCGAGTGCGAGGGCGGCGAGTCCTTGCGGTGGGTGATCGAGGTGGAGGCGAGTGTACAGCGAGTAGAGTACGTAGCCGAAGGCGGCGTGACCCCAGGGAAGCATCTGTTAGCGTGGTTGACTCGGGAGTGAATAGATGCTTCGTTCAACGCGATAGCTCCGCATCTCAATTGGGCTTGTACTCTTCGTACCTTCCCACGATCCCGTCCGATCCGTGGAGTGACGACCGCTGATGACAGAACTATCCGAAGCAGGGCACGAGGACAGGGTTACACTCGTCCGAACAGCCAGGCTCGAGGTTTAAGTAGGGATTCAACGACTGACATCCGGGTGTCAAAGCCTCGACGAACGCGCTTCGCGTGTGCAACAACGTTCGGTACCGTTCTCCAGAGGAATCATTCCTGAGTTCCCGTTCTGGCGGTTCTCCGTTGCCGCTGCATTCTCTCAGCGGGTCAAATCGAGTCTGTGAAACGGATAAATGAGGCGTTGTCTTGAGAAAAGGTGCTTGTTACTACGGAACTCGAGGGACTCTCGAACGTCGTTCTCATCCTCTGACAGACTGAGTCCGAATCCAAATTGAAGACAAACTTGTCCACTGATTTAGTGTGTAGACGCAGTGCTAAACGACTGGTTCGGCAACTGTAATATCTAGTTACAATTCTGCTGATATCTGCGAATAGAATGCTATTTTCTGGTATTTTCTGTGTAACTAAACACATATGTCTAAGAAAAAGAGGTATGTCGAAGCACGGAGACACCGTCGCAGCGCACAGTAGTCCCAAATCCTCTCAGCAGCAGTCCGTCTCGATCCGCGTCGTCGGTGCCGGGACCGTCGGACGCGCGACCGGGACCGTCCTCGCGGAGTGGGGCCACGCGGTCACGTTCGTCGACGTCGACGAGTCGGTCCGCGACGAGTTGGAAGCGGACGGCTACCAGACGGCGGCCCCGACCAGTTCGATCGACGCCGACGTCGTACTGATCTCGGTCCCGACGCCGTACGACCCCGAGGTGGGTCGCTACTCGCTGGAGTACGTCGAGGCCGCCGTTGAGACGATCGCCGAACAGAACTACGAGGGCGTCGTCGCCATCCGAAGTACGGTCTCGCCGGGAACGACCGAGCGGTTGGCGAAACAGCACGACCTGAACCACGTCGCGATGGTCCCGGAGTTTCTGTTCGCTGACCGCGCCACGCAAGACGTTCGAGACGCGACCGAACTCATCATCGGCAGTAACTCCGAGCACGCCAGAGAGACCCTTCGAACGGTGTTCGAGCCCGAGCGGACCGCGATTATCACGCTCACCCCGACCGAAGCCGAATTCGCGAAGTTGGCCTCGAACTGCTTCGGGGCGACGAAGATCTCGTTCGCGAACGAACTTTGGAGCACCGTGCGGTCGTTCAGCGAGATGACCGACGCGCAAGTCGACGCCCAGCGAGCCCTCTCGGCGTTCAGGATGATCTGCCCGTGGCACAGCGCCGACATGGGGCTTGAAGGCGGGCGACCCTACGGGGGTGCTTGTCTCCCCAAAGACACGCAGGGCCTCCACGGCTGGGCCGAGGACACGGGCGTCGAAATGCCCACTCTGGGAGGCGTCATTGAGACGAACAAGATGATGCAACGCGATGACTATTGAACCGCAGTACCTGATCGCGCTCATCCCCCTCACGATCATCGGCGGGTGGCGGTGGGGGACGTGGGTGGTCAAGGTCGTCTTCGCGTCTAGATACGCTCCAATTCGAGGGTCGGTGCCGGAGCTCACGACGACGGTCGTGACGCCGGTGTACGACGAGGACCCCGACGACTTCATGTCCGCAGTTCGGAGTTGGGCGGCGGGCGGCGCAGACGAGATAGTCGCCGTCATCGACCACTCCGACGTCGACTGCATCGAACGCTACCGGGCGTACGCGGACGAACACAACGCCGCCGAGCTGATCGTCACCGAGACACCCGGAAAGCGACCGGCGCTCCGGGACGGAACGCAGGCGGCGAGCGGAGACATCGTCGCACTCGTCGACTCGGACGTACACTGGCGTGAAGACACCCTCGAGCACCTGCTCGTCTCGTTCAACGACGAGAACGTCGGCGGCGTCACACCGAAGCAGATCGTGAAAGACAGAGACACCCTCGCGCGAATCATCTACGAGTGCCAGATGCGGCTTCAGTTCGCGTTCGATTATCCCGCGCTGGCGCACGTCTCCAGCGCGCTGTCCTGTCTGTCTGGTCGGACCGCCGTCTACCGCGCGGAAGCCATCCAACCGGTCATCGACGACCTCTGTCACGAGACGTTTCTGAAGAAAGACGTCATCAGCGGCGACGACAAGTTCCTCACGCGTGCGGTCCAAGAAAACGGCTGGGACGTCTGGTATCAGTCCTCGGCTGTAATCGACATCGGGGCGGCCCCGGACATGCATACGCTTGTAAAGCAGACAATCAGATGGACCAGGAATACTATCCGATCCGATCTGACGAGCTTCTATGAAGGGTGGGTCTTTCGCGGGGAGAATCGATGGTTAGCGTACTATCAACTCGACCGCTTCGTCGCGACGTTCGCCATCCTCTTGGCACCGCTGTACTTCATCTGGTCGCTCGCCAACGGGTGGACGGTCGTCGCGCTCGCCGTGCTCGGCTGGTGGATGCTCTCTCGGACGATCAAGATCTCGCCGTTTCTCTCGGCGTACCCGACTCGCATCTGGGTCGTTCCGGTGTACACGCTCGCTTCGTTCTTCATGTCCCCGATTCGCCTGTATGCTCTCTTCTCAGCAAACACGCAGGGGTGGCTCACTCGCGGCTCCGATTCTCGCTACGGGCTGAACCAGCTTCGACAGAAGGCCGTCACCGGTGTTTCGGTTCTGCTCACCGGCGTGACGATCGGTATGTTCGTGTTCGCCGCGATATCGCTTCGGTACGCAGGTCAGTCAGCCGTTGTCGGCGACTTGGTAACCGGTCTCGGTGAGTACTGGGTTCGCGAGCTGTCGGGGGTATTTTCGGTCGGTTTCTAATTTAGACTGTTTTATTTAGTCACTTGAATTTCATTTAGGGTTATTCGGCACTGTCTAGTTAACCTCCTCAACTGGCGTTCGTCCGTCAAGCGCTTGATGCGGTCGTTGAAAATTGTAGTAATGAACGAACAGCACAAGCCACTGACGGACGCTCAGCCGACTGCCCACCCACGAATTATGAAAGCGGTCGACTCGCATTTTGAGGGTATGAAACCACTTCTCAATCAGGTTTCGGTCGGTGTAGACGACCCGACCGCTCAGTCCTAATCGAGAGAGGGCAGTCCGATAGCCGAATTGATCGACCAGAAACACAGTGTCTTCACAATCGTGTTTCTCGATGACTCCGTGAAGGAACGCAGCCGCCGGGTCGGTGCCATGTCGCTTGAACAGCTGTACGTCGAGGAGTAACTTTGTGTCGAGGTCTATTGCAGCGTACAACCAAGACCATTCTCCATTGATTTTGACAGCGGTCTCATCGACAGCGACCCGCTTCGGCTGCGCCGAAGGCGGGTCTGAGACGCTGTCGGCCAGTCGGTGAACCCACTGGAAGATCGCCTGAAACGAGCGATCTACGCCGATCAAGCGAAGTATCGCTTCTGTTTCCCTGAGTGAGAGACCGGCAGCGTGGAGGCGGACGGCGAACGCCCTGACGGGCGTCGCCGTCCGCTCCCGCTGCCAACATTCAAGCGTAGCCGTGTCTAAACTCTGCTTGAGCAGGTTTGAGAGTGGCATGAAACACTAGCTCTTCGACCTGCTCACTCCTTAACTAGACAGTGCCTAGTGAACGATGGTTTTGGAATCTAGGTAATATCGAAGCTGCAGCCACAGGTGAGGATGGCGAACGTCCACGTGAGGGTCGATATGTGCTTTGATTAGGTTAGTTCTGTTAGTATACTTCTTCGGAAACAAAGACGGTATCGTATTAGAAAATAGACCTGAAGGAGAACTGGCAACGCTCAATTTCATTTGCTATTCCTTGGCTAGCATCTGAATTGCTTTGGACTCTGTGAGGAACAACGGAGAAGTGACATCTACACATTAAGAACAATCAATCCATTATTGGAAGGTATTCAGTCCACTAAATCTATAATCAGAGTAAGTACACTGATGTGCAACACTATAATACATCTACATTTTGGAGAATTGCCCTGGACAGATACACATGTGATGGATAAAATTCCTGGGGAAATCTTATATACTAGCAAATAACAAATCCACAGGATGAAACTGCTTGGCATGAATGCGCAAATAGTATCATGAGAGTAGCAATGATAAGCGACGATTGGTGGCCAGAGACGGGAGGTGGGCCAGTTCATGTGAGAGAACTGTCCTGCTCTTTAGCAGAACACCATGGCTGCGAGGTCGATATATTTACACGGTCACTCAAGAAAGATGGCGAACGCTACGACGAGGTAGAGGAATACATGTCCGGGGATGTTACAGTTTATCGTCTTCCTCCCTGTACGGAATACTGGAATCCAGCTGGGCGAATCTCATCTCTGGTTACACCAATACCGAGACTACTATCCAATAGCTACGATATTATCCACGGACATACATTTCTTCCGGCGGTTCCGACTAAAATAGCTGGTGGTTTATCAAGTACTCCAACAGTGTTCACAGTACACGGTACCGCACTTACAACAGGAGTCGGGAGAGATAGCTCTGTATTCTCCGGAATCAAGCGACACATCGAAAAACAATTTATCCTTGAATTCAACTACGATTCTGTAATTTCTGTCAATGAGAAGCACGTAGATCTTCTTGATGAATATCATTCTTCAGTTACTACAATCCCAAATGGTGTAGACTACGACAGATTCTCTGTTAGTGCCGATCGCACGATAGATGTTTTATACTTGGGTAGGTTAACCGAACGAAAGCGCATATCCAAGCTGATTGAAGCTTTTAGTGAGGTGAACAAAGTACTCCCAGATGCAAATCTATGTATCGGCGGTGAAGGACCAAAAAGGACTGAACTCGAAAGTGAGGTTGAGACCCTCGGTCTAGAGAATTCAGTTACATTTCGGGGTCGAGTCCCGGACGAAGAGCTTCCTCAGCTCTATGGATCTGCGAAGGTATTTGTCCTACCATCAGCGTGGGAGGGCCATCCATTGACTTTGCTTGAAGCATGGTCAGCAGGAACGCCCGTTGTTGCGCCGTCAGTGGAGGGTATCGAAGAGTTTGTAGACCACGGGACAAATGGAGTCTTAACATCCTCAGTTGGAAAGGAAGAATTGTCAGCTGCAATCTTAATGCTGTTGAAAAATCCAGATTTGAGTCATAGGCTAGGGGATCAGGGGCGTGACCTCGTCAAGAACGAGTATACCTGGAAAATTGTTTCTGACCGAACCTACAACGCATATCAGCGGATTAGCGAGGAGAAAACTTATTCCATATAGCCAAGGTCAGCTAGCCGGTCCTCTACACTGGTGGTATCATCATCAGCCATCAATTCTTGATATTCACCGGCTAGATCGTCCCAACAGTCCGATTTGATATCATCTGAGAATGTTCTCAGTACCACTCCATCAGAGTTGCTGTCTATTGGAATACCAATTTCTGCAGCAATAGTCTGAGACACATCATAAATTGTATACTCGTCTTGAATATCCAGTTCTCTATTGGATAGAAGAATTCCGTTTGGCTTGTGATTCTTGTGAGGATACTTACGGAATTTGTTGAGCAAAGAACCACTCACATCATATCGGTAATCACGAGGAATGAGCAGTATATCGGGAGCCTCAGTTATATTTTCACCTTCATACATCGATTCTCTAGACACTACGTCATCAAATACTAATTTGCCCTCCGGATCTCGGATATCACTCAGCTCGCTGATAAGCTCCGATCTTACCTGTTCGTAATCGGACTCAGGTACTGCACCTGCTGGATCCCTTCCCTCTACATTTAGGTGAATACCCAGACTGTTGAAGTATAACTGATAGGCTATTGATTCTTTATGATCGACTACCTCATTCTGTGCAGCAACTAGTGCATCCTCAGGGAGAATCAGCTCAATGAAACGAGTAAGACCAACAGAATCAAGCAATCGATGGACTCTTCTGGGGGAGATTCCCATAGTAGAAAGAGAATAAGCAGTCCGATCCACAAGAGATCCAACTAAAGACATTGATGGTTCTGAGTTTCCTTTTAATTTCCCCTCTTTCTCCTGCCGGAAATATTGTGGAGATCCCTCTTTTGTCTTACAATATCCTCTCTCTGAAAGCCAGGTATTCACGTAGAACGTCCAGTCATAGTCTCCCATTCCATGGTCAGAAGCCACATAAACCGATGCTGAATCGTCAAGCGAAATTATATCGCCCAC
Organism: Halogeometricum sp. S3BR5-2; assembly: GCF_031624635.1. Lineage (NCBI taxonomy): Archaea > Methanobacteriati > Methanobacteriota > Halobacteria > Halobacteriales > Haloferacaceae > Halogeometricum > Halogeometricum luteum. The sequence continues at coordinate 541,057 of NZ_JAMQOQ010000003.1, forward strand.
AAATCCGTCGATCTTTGAGAGTATCTGATTGATCTTGCCACGGTCCTCTAGGTCATGGAATATTGAGTCAGTAACCTGGAATTGGACAGCCAGTAGATCCCACTCATACTGGTTGTCTAGGAATCGAGCCATATCACGGCGGTTTCTGGCTACTGAAATATACTCTGAGACAACATCATCATCTTTGCCGTAATCGGGGTATATTCGGTATTTTCCATACTCTGACTCGTACTCTTCGCGGAGGCCCCTCGGGTAAAATGTCGTGTCTTCCCGAGCCAGATACCCTGGGACTAATGCTCCACTACCAAGACTCGGAGCTGGATGAGTGACCGGGAAATTAATTATAATTGGTGTAAGCCCTTCCTCAGCCATGACGTCGTGGAGATACGGTGAATCAACATCATTTCGATTCACCAAACGCTTGTCATAGCCATCGCGAGTGTAGAAGTCAAAGACACCATGCTTTCCGGGATTTTTACCGGTAAGCATTGAAGGCCAAGCGCAAGGTGTCCACGGTGGATGGGTGCTCTTCAGGTCTACGCCCGTTGATTCAGATAGTGACGAGAGAACTGGCAACTCACCACTATCCATCAAACTGCCTATTTCACTGAATCCCAGACCATCAAGACCGATAAGTATTGTTTTTTGTCCAGACATAGTTACATTTTGTAACCCAGATCCGCTAATTGACTCTCTAAATCACGCCCGAATCGACCGTCAACTTTCGGCAAGTCTCCAGGAGACGTTTCTAACTCTTCAACTCTTTCTTGTAGCTCAGAGGAGGTAACTGGGTCTATTGGTAACCGTTCACGCGGATCATCTTGATAAGAGAATTGTACATCCTTGTCTTGGTACGGATAATTGATGCTTGCAGATTCAGCAGACTCAGAATGGTGTATCACCTTCTCGTCATCGTCTCGAATTGCAATAGTATGGCCTCGTTTGTCGAGGGTGTCAGATACAACCGGACTTGAAAGGCCATCATCATCTAAAAGAGATTCTTGGTCACTGCTCCCGGGGAAACTTCCAAGCGGCAAGTTACATATTTCAGCAATCAATTCATGGATCCAAGCAAGAGATACTGGAGTTTCTATACGAGAATTATTGTTGTTGGGGGTGCGTACGATCAGAGGTACGTGCAATAAGTCATCGTAAAGATGATGCGGAGGATGTCCATAGATTTCGTCTCGGTCAAACAGAACTTCCCCATGGTCGCCGGTGATTATCAGAATAGTATCGTTCCACCTATCTTCTTTCTTAAGATATCTTATGATTTCGCCGATTTGATGGTCGACATAGCGAAGAGCGCTGTCGTACATTGTATCGTACTCTGGCTTGTGAATTCGTGCTGCACGGCTTGCGTCTGTTATGATCTGACCAAGAGTACCGTTGACAGCAGAAAGGCCTCCTGATCGAACCGTGCTGGGACGGATTGGTGCGTGAAGATCCATTAGATGTGTCCAGGCAAAGAAATCTGTTTGGTCTGTAGGAATGCTCTTACACAGTTCCTCCACAACCTCGTGACCAGAAATGGTCGGCCAGTTACCTAATGTTTGCATGTATCTGTACGCAATCATCGGCAGCGAGTATGGAGTCAGAAGAGAGTCGTGGTCTCTCATTTTACTCCGGACTTGGTACATTAATTCACCCCACCGAACCTTTTCAAGGTAGCTAACACCTTTGGGAGACTCTGTACCCTTGTTCAACCGTAGATTAGTAAACTGGTCAAATCCAATATCGAAATTACGCTCTCTACTAAGATGTGGGTTAGTAAGCATAGCTACGGTCTCATATCCCAGCTCACCTAGCCAAGATGCCAGCGTGGGCGGACTGCGGATTGCTTTCCAAGTAACGTCGGAACCAAAGTAGCACCCATTGTGAGAGTGCTGTCCCGCAATCAGTCCAGGGATGGATTCTGTAGTATAAGGGCCAGTAGAATAAGCATTTTCGAAGACTATGCTTTCGGATCTCAATCTGTGGAGGTTGGGGGTAGTGTATCGATGGTTGTCGTACACACGGTCATTCCGTAAACAATCGACACTGACTAATACGATACTCGTCACAAACTCAGATAGATCTGATGCCATTATAAACTGCGGGGGTTATAATGTTCATCAAGTAAAATTTTAGTTATGCGGTCTCACCACCGAATTTCAATTTTAGGCAGTCATGGTGAGTAGTGACTAGGGTATTAGCACAGCTAGCGATAGGTTGTTATCAAACAAGTTCTAGAGTTCAGCTTATCCTGTATAAATTAAATTCTCCGTTAGAGTAAATACGGTTTGTTTCCGTTTCTATATACTGATAGTCCAATTCGTTGAACCGGAGGCCATCATATAGCCCGACGTTCCGCTGATAGCCATATTCCGTTGAGGCCAGCAGATACGGTCTAGTTGATAAATCTCTGAGATTCCGGTCGTTGAAGTGCGCTGGTACAAATCCAATCCCCCGACGGTCAGGTGCGAGAGGTCGAAGAGATCCCTCCCCCCAGGCACGGTTTCCTTCTTCAAATCCACGTAGGGCAATTAACTGCCTTGATACATCAGTATTGACCGATGCTACTGATTGGTTGTCTCGATTCTTGAACGTCCACTCATATCCATCAAGTTGCGTTTCAGTAACGTGTGGTGCCGGTTGGTAGACGTAGGGTGACCGAAACATAACAGGTACGGATACTGCTGCACCGATGAGCAGGACTACGGTCAGTGTTGCGACTACGGACTGGTTGTCATAACGTGATCGCAAAATTGCGAAGTGCGCGACAACTAAAGGAGTACCAAGAGCAACCAGTGCGGCGGCGTAACGGACGACCTGTGGAAGATTCCCAGATCCGAGGTTAACTACTGCTAATGCAATGAGTGGCACAAATCCGACAATATAGCGGAGTTGCATAGACTCGCGTGTTGGGAATTCAACATTGGGGCGAGAGTAATACTGTGCAAGACGCCAGACAGAGACAGTCGTGATCCCGACGACAATGATACTAATAGCAATTTGAACACCGAGAGTACGAGCGAACAGTGTAACCAAATTACCACCAATATCTTGGAATCCGGCTCCAGGAGTAGCTGACGAGATCCCCCCACGCGCTGCGTTGAGACCACTAATAAGTGCTGCAGCAGCGCCGACAAGTACCCGTCGTGTCACAAGCCAGTACCCCAAGACAATACTAGCAGCAGTAACTGCACTCAAAGTAGAGATGTGTCGATATCGGGAAAAGCCAGATATATTACTAGTAGCAATGAATATCAGTGAGAGAGCAACTGCAACAAGTGCCTGTTGTGGGTGAAAAAAGACGAGCCCAATGAGCGCAATGAGGAGAACGCTAGAGAAGCGTCTTTCCAGACCGCTTGATTGTGTAGTTCGGAAGAGGAGGTAGACAACAAAAAGGAGTATAAAAAGTCCAGCTACAGTTGCAATTGGTTGAAAGTTTGGTAGTCGAACGACAATAATCGGTGTCGATAGTGTCGAAAACAGCAGCCCAATCGTTGTGCTGTGCCCGCCGTTGTCGTCGATGAATGATCTGGCAATAAGTGGAGTGGAGACGGCAAACAACAGGTATGTAACTGGCATAGAGAGCAGAAACGCCCGTCGAAGCGGAATCTCTAGCACAGACGAAAGAGCGAGTGAGATTAAATGGAGCGATGGGTATGGATTACGCTCAAGCGGATTGGACGTTGATAACATATCGATTGCCCACCCAAGGTGTTGGAGCGAATCTGCTTGCCCGTAGAAGTAGTACTGTCGGATGTAGGGGAGTGTGGCGATCAGCATGACCACGGTAAGAGCGAGTCCGGCAGCTGCAAGTCGCTGATAATAAGTACACAGATATAGTCCGCCGACAATGCCGAGTGCCATTGATACGCTTGTGAATCCCCAAAACAATACTGGCGTCCCGGCGTAGACTGAAAGCTCGTATCCTGTAGAAGGAGACTCACCAGCGACAATGGCTGCACTAGCCAAGCAGAAAAGGCCGACTGAGAAGAGAGCCTTCACTGATTTTCTCATTACTGCTCCTGTGTCTTACTAGATTATTAAATCCTCGCTGCTGGTATAACTACAATCCATCCACTGAGGGAGCAGAATCCTATTAGATAATCTCACTTCTATTTTATTGGCTATTTATCTCTTGGACTAGCCTCTACCCGTTCAAAAAATGGTATGATTGAAAAAAGACAAACGAGGGTAGATGTTCAGCAGCTGGCTCAGATATAGCCTAAGTCAGCTAGCCGCTGCTTAGAAGCAGCGCTCATCTCAGTCTCTTCTTTTGCAGTTCTGTCAAGTCGTATTCCTTCTTGATCCATGAGATCAGAGAGTTCTGAAACCACCTTGGGGTGATCACTGGATATCTCAACTGACTCGTCATCGCTATCATATAAAAGCAGGTCACCCGATTCTGACTCAATAAGTTTCCACTCTGCGGTCCGAACCGATCGTAGCGAATTGTCAAACTTCTCATAGTCCGGGACTAACTCTGAAACTTCTTTTTTGAGGGACTCCATGTCTGGTTGTGGATGCCGATATTCTGCAAACACTGCGTCGCGACCGTCTCCTTCTAAAATATCAAAATTCGATACAGTATCTGAGATTGGTCGACTAATTCCTGCGAGGTTCGCTACTGTTCGGTAAAGGTCTCGTAGTTCCACGAACTTCTCCGATTTTCCTGAATCGACCTCTGGGGGGTAGTGTGCTATCAATGGAACGTTCAGTAGTGTACTGTGCAGAGAATACTGATGATCCATCAATCCATGATCCCCAATATTCTCGCCGTGATCGCCAACAATGAACACCGCTGTTTCGTCGATCAGCCTTGAGTCGACTAATGCATCATAGAGACGAGAGAGGTGTTTATCAAGATAAGCTATTTCTGCTTTGTAGAGTTGCATTAAGGTCTCAAAGTCTTGCTTGGACATCTCAGCCGTTCCAGCAATATATTCCCACGGATTTTGATTTATTGATTCGAAATCACTGCGAGTGACAAACTGGCTAACAAACTCCCCCGGCGGCTCATACGGGAGATGTGGTTCCAAATAGTTGATGAAGTAAAAAAACGGATCGGCGCTGCTTCGCTTGCGTAACCACTTAACTGTGCGGTCTGTCGTGAGTTTCGTGCCAAAGTCATCTGCTCCGAGAATCTTAGCGTTCACTGCGTTCGCGATAGAAAACGGAGCTTCACGAGTAGAAACGGCTCGAACTAGCTCTTTGAATTTCCCAACGCCACTTTGACGTGAGACCGAAGATAGGTCATGCCCCTTCCAGTAGCGGTCCCATTTCATGGAAAGATTACTAAACCCTCTTCCGAACCCAAATTCGCTACTTACCCAACTGTTACCACTAATGCCGAGTGTGTCATATCCTTCATTGTAAAGAAGCTCTGCAAGAGTAGGTGTCTCAGGGTTGAACTGCTTATGCCCCGCATGTGCTCCGTGGACAGAACTCCGTTGGCCGGTAAACATGGCTGCATGTGACGGCAACGTCCACGGCGCGTTTGCGTAGGCGTTTGTGAATGTGCAACCGTTATCTGCAAACTTTTTCAGCCCCGGAAGGTCCCCGGCGTTCAGCATTGATGTGACGGTATCCATCCGGGCCGTATCAAGCACGATGAGGAGGACGTTTGGCTGATGCATGCAATTGAGACTCTTCTGCGAGCTTGTATTTGTATCTATGTAATGAAAGATACGGCATGTGATACGAACGATGTTGACTTGATAGTGTAGATACGCTAAGATGAGACGTTGATATTTTGATATAGACAATACTACAATTTGCTGAGGAGCATTCCAGTCAGAAGTAAATGTATTCAACGTGATAAGGTTACAAGGCTCCAGACAGCGGAGTTGGTCCTCCACTCAAGACTGTCCCCTATGAAGATGACCGGTGAATGGTTGACGCACAGGTCAGTTCTATCAAGTCTTATTATCCTGTAGGGTGCACAACGCCCCAATGCAGGTTCTTTTCATAGCGAACAAGCTGAACATGGCAGGAGCAGGTTCTAACGTTAGTTTGGATACTATAGCCCGCGGTCTCTCTTCTCGGGGACACCAGGTAGATATCCTAACCACAAACGTAGATATGAAAAATGTTCTCCCAGACTCCCATCCATACTCTGTGAAGTCACTAAGATCCACAACCTTTGAGGATATACTGAAAGAAATCAGAAATGAGATTTCATCTGGACATCAGACACCGGACATCATCCATGTATTTGCACCGATAATTTCGCCGATTCTAGGCTACTACCGGATGCATGGTGGTCAGATTCCAGTCGTTGGTCGTTTGAATTCGTATACGATGTTCTGCACAAACAATAGTCTTCTAGACGGAGAATGTCACAAAAATTGTTCTATGACAGACAAAATCCGTCATGATGACTCGTCGACAAAGAAAAAAATTGCTAAGTTACCCTTCTATGCGTACTCTGCAGCATCTTTCCCCAGCAAAGCCAACTACATCGATAAATACTTTGCACAAAGTCCCTCGATTTCAAAGTATTATCAAGAAGCAGGCATTGAGAGTGAACGAATCTGTGTTATATCTAACTTTTATAATGAATCTTTCTATCAGGGACCGCAAGTGAGACCAACAAGAGGAGACTGGAGTCAGTTTAATATTCTCTACGTAGGTCGCCTAGAGCCGGAGAAAAACGTTAGTCTTTTACTCAGAGCAGCTTGTGAGCTTCCACTTAATCATACAATGCATATTGTGGGAGATGGCTCTGAATACAAAAAGATACAGAATATGGTATCTGAATTAAATGTTCAAGACAAGATTGCACTTCACGGATGGGTTGACCACGATAAGCTACCAGCCTATTATTCCAATTCCGACATCTATGTCCACCCTGGGCAGTGGCCAGAACCGTCGGGACGGGCAGTATTAGAAGCATTACAATATGATTGCCCCATTGTTGCGTCCGATATCGGTGGGCCTCAATGGATTAAAGGAGATGCTGGATCCACATTCAAATCTAATGACTGCTCTGATCTAACCGAAAAAATATTGTGCCTTTCGCAGGACAAGGTAAAATACCAAGAAAAAAAGGAGAAGTGTTCAAATAGATTACAGGATTTCTCACCAAAAACAGTAATGGATAGAATAGAACAAGAATACAGATCACTAACGTAGTTAAAGAGAGCAGAGACTAAGCACAAAAGGCTAGCTATAAATCACGTCTTCGTGTGAACTTTCTACTTCACATTTGAGTCTCGCTGCAAGTACGAGAATGGAAGTAATAAACAGGATATATCGGTGTTTACAAGCTCATCAGCTGGAGGTGGCTATAAGCGGCTCATACCAATTCTGGTTATCCATATACCAGTTAATAAATTCCTGCACTCCCTGACGGATTCCATACTCGGGATCGTAACCTATGAGCTGTTCTGCCTTTGAAATATCTGCGTGGGTATGTCTCGAGTCACCATCTCTTGCATCTTCGTGAATGATATCCACATCGGTGTCTGTTTCAGATACCACATATTCTGCGAGTTCTCGAATGGATATATTATCACTGGACCCAATATTCAGGGTCTCTCCCCCGACTCCTTCCTGATGTAGGAGTCTCATGTTCGCATCAACAATATCTTGAATATACGTGAAATCACGAGTTTGTTTTCCATCACCATATATGACTAGAGGTTTACCGTTAACACATCGTGAGACAAAGTTTGATATTGCCATGTTCGGGCGCATTCTTGGACCATATACTGTGAAGTATCTCAGATTGACGGTATTCAGTTGGTAAAGTTCGTTGTACAAGTTGCAATAGTGCTCACTCGTTAGCTTAGTGATTCCGTAGGGGCTCTGGGGTTCGTTTGGATGTTGCTCATCATATGGTAGATAGTGGGGAATACCATATACAGACGATGATGAGGCATGAACAAACGTTTGGACATCATTCTTTCTAGATTCTTCTAAGAGATTTAGTATTCCTTCAACGTTGTTTCGTTCATATTGTACCGGATTGTCGACGCTAGGCCTAACTCCTGCCTTAGCTGCCTGATGATATACCACCTCTATCTGGTGGTTATCGAAAACGTTGCTTATTAGCGTCTTATCTGTAGTCGATCCGTTGATGACGGTTACCTGATCGCTGCTCTTCTCCTGGCATTTCGCAATATTTTTGCGCTTAAGACTTAGGTCATAATATGGATCGAAGTTGTCTAATACCAGTACGTTGGCCCCATCATCAACAAGCTTTTCCGTCAGATTTGAACCAATGAACCCTGCTCCCCCAGTTACTAAGACGGTCTCCACAATAGCACACAAAGTTCACTGAATACATATAAATCTATCCGGTGAGTTTATTCATAATCTATTTTTCTACACACCACGATAAAATATGATGGACCGGCGTTTTGATATCTTCTAGTGAAAACAGGATATAACGTACACTGAGAATATATTCCGCAATAATCTAATAACAGGCATCAGTACACCTCCTTGTGAGTTCAATTGCTGATAGTTTAGGTGGACTGGCACGAAGTGCTGCCATTATATTCTTTGGGACTGCAATTGGACAGATAGTGGCTCTCATCGGCGAATTATTGATTGTTCGGAATTTAAACCCAGGTGTGCTAGGGAGATATGCATTTACATATTCATTAGTGTCTGCAATTGGTAGTCTTCTCTTGCTGGGTGTTCATGAAGGGGTGACACGGCAACTTTCTTCTAAAGACGATCACAAGATGGATACCGACCTTATTCGGAGTGGCTACCTCATAGTACTACTCACCAGTATAGTAGTCACGGTTGGCCTTTTCGCTGTTCGCACTCCTCTTGCGTCATTTTTCAATATTCCGCACTTAGAAACCACTATTCCCCTTTTCCTCCCATTTCTCTTTGTATACCCGCTTTCCCGAATATCTCTTGCCGTTTTGAGAGCCGAGCAGCATTCTTGGGCAGCCACCGCTTCCCAAAACTTGGTTACTAAGCCATTGGCATTCGGTTCATTATTGGTGATTTTGCTTTTAGGTTACCCTGCTCTGGGGTCGGTGGTATACTGGGTAGGCGTCCCATTTATATGCTTTTTGATATCTGGTTACTTTGTAGCTAGAAAGTTTCCGGTCATCACTCTCTTTGGCAAACTCCCGAATCAAAAAACTGTTTCAGAGCTGTTTTCTTTCTCTTGGCCTCTCGCAATTGGGTCCTTCCTCTTAATATTTTTATCGCAGATGGATATCCTAATGATTGGATTCTTCTTAGACTCAACCTCTGTCGGATTATATAGGTCAATCCAACCATTCAAGTCAGCAATTATGTTCGTTCTAGGCGCTTTTACGTTTTTGAACCTGCCGCTCGTAACAAATCACTTTGAGTCGGGTCAAATCGTACACCTGCGAGAAACATATATAACATCCACAAAATGGATCGTTGCACTGACCTTGCCGTATATTCTATTTGTATCTGCGTTTGCTGAAGATCTAGTGAAAATTTTCTTCGGATATGACTATGTTCCTGCTGCTCTTCCACTGTCAATCCTAGTTGCAGGTCTATCATTTAGGGTCTATAGTGGACTTGATGGAGATCTTGTAAAAGCAATTAATCGGCCTAAGATTGAACTTTACTCTTCTTTTGTTGGGTTGTGTGCCAACTTTCTGTCCAACTACTTGCTGATACCGCAATTCGGTATAGTCGGAGCCGCTGTTGGAACTGTGCTAGGATATGCTACATACAACCTGGTAGAAGTCGTTTGGATCTATAACCTAGTAGGCGCATCACCGATCTCCTGGGTCACAGTAAAACAAAGCTTGCCACCGATCTGCATCACAGTACTAATGATATTTTTGATAGGCCCGTCATCATCTCCCGTACTGTTGGCTATTGCATTAATCATTATCTCACTGACTGAGTTATGTTCAATGATATTTTTGGGTTGTCTTTCAGAGGTTGACGTGGAGTTGATAAAGCGAGTTGATAGTCGTATCAATATAGACCTCAGCCGGCTAATCAATCATGCTGAAAAACGGATATAAATAATCGAAAAAGTGTTGCCATTGCTCGTTTACAGATGAAATAATGCAAATCGGGTTTGTCTCGAACGTTGTATATCCCTTCGTCACCGGAGGCGCACAGAAACGTATCCACGAAATCGGAACACGCCTCGCCGACGAAGGACACGAGATCACAATCTACGGTCGCCACTACTGGGATGGTCCCAAACAGGTCAGGTACGGAAACCTCCGTCTCCAAGCAGTCGCTCCGAGAGCCGACCTCTACGTTGAGGATAGACGATCCATCTCCGAAGCGTTAGACTTCTCGACGCGAGCGCTCGGTCCGCTCTCAAAGCGCCTCCGAAACAACGAACACAATCTCGTCGTCGCCTCCGTTTTCCCGTATTTCCCCGTTCTCTCCTCAAAGCTCGCCGCACTCGGAACAGACACGCCTGTCGTAACGACATGGCACGAAGTGTGGCAAGACTACTGGGAGGACTACCTCGGTACGCTCGCCCCGTTCGGAAAGACAATCGAGCATTTCACGGCCCGCGTGCCACAGTATCCGATCGCTGTTTCGGGGATCACAGCGGACCGACTCGCCGAGATCGGGCCGAATAGAAATCGCATCAAAGTCGTACCGAACGGGATCAACGTCGAGAAAATCCGAAACGCGCCACTCCCTGAAGCGAACGGTACGAAAAGCTACGACGTACTCTTCGCCGGTCGCCTCATCGCCGACAAGAACGTTTCACTGCTTTTGGACGCCTTCGACGCTGTCGCCGAACGGCACGATGCGACACTGGGAATCATTGGCGACGGACCGGAGATGGAGCGGCTGCAACAACAAGCCACGAATCTAACCCACACCAACCGTGTCGAGTTCCTTGGGTTCCTCGAAGAGTACGAAGACGTCCTCGGCCACATGCGCGCTGCACGGGTGTTCGCCTCGCCGTCGACCCGCGAGGGATTCGGAATCACGTTCGCCGAGGCGATGGCCGCCGACTGCACCGTGATCGCCGCAAAGCATCCCGAGTCCGCAGCGAGCGAAGTAATCGGAGACGCCGGGTACGTTGCCGAACCGACAGTTGATGCGATCGCAGAGCGATTGGATGCCTCCCTGAATGGTGAGCGCCCGTCCCAGGAACCACTCGAACGTGCCAGGATATATGACTGGGACGCCGTCGCCGAGCAAGCCGAACAGGTGTACGAACGAGCCGTCACCGGAACCTGGTAAGACACAACCCGACAGAGAAAGCGCATCGAACGCAGCAGTTACTCGAACGAGGTGATTTCAGAGTCTTTCGAGAGTCCCTTTTTGACGATATCGAGATCTTCGATAATCCGGTGGGTGTTGGTTATTCCCTGGGTTTGTGCGTGGTGAATGTTGCAGGATACACTCGAAACAGTGGTGTGTCCCCTTCCACGTGAAACCCTTTGAGGAACTGAACCGGCAAGCGAAACAGCGGAAACGTACCCTCTCACAGTCGACTATCTCACATCTTTTCCACAGAACAACAGAAGCGTACTCCTATCCCTGCCTCAACTCGATCTCAAAAGACAGCCGAGTGAATTCAAGAACAGCTACTATAGTCGACACTCGTGCACGCGAATCCGCTCTGGCAGTCCAACCACCCCACAGACGGGACATTCGACTAAAGTCGCCTGCGGCAACTCATCCACCGACTCGATCGCCGCCTGCAGATGCGCCTGCACGTCCGCGTCTGTCGTCCGTGTGAGCGCCTGTGTGAGATGCATCCGGAGTTCCGCCCGGACACTCATCGACTGAACTCCGTGCGTTCTGCGTTCATTCTGAGCCCGAGTGCAGCAAGTGGTCCCTCAGAGGCCCACCCGCGCTTCACCTCCACGAACTCGTACCACTCCTGTAGCGAGCGACCAGCGAGCGACTGGTAGTGCTCAAGGTCGCGACCGTCGTAGACGACGACCGCGTCAGCGGGTCGGTAGTAGTGATGGCTGTAGCCTTCTGCGTCCGTTCCGAGCGTGAACGAACAGGCGATTGCATCCGCGAGACTGCCAGCGATTGAGACGGTACGTTCTTGTGGGTCTGCTTTCGTAGTTGACATTGGTCTTCTGGTCCTGTAAGGAGACCCGACCCGCGTGCTACAACACGCGGGCACGCTAGTGCCCTGAGGGTCCGGTCTACCTTACCATAAGACACGTGTCTTATGGTTATAAAACTGCCGTGTTCGAGTGGGTCTCAGAAGTCATACGACAGGTGTCGCAAGGGCTACGTGTACTGATTGCCTGATGCAGATATGAGCCGAGACCGCGATAAGGAGGGAAAGTTCACTGAACTCACGACTTCAGAAGCGGTGCTGAAGATACTGGAGGAGTCGAGCGACCCAGTTATGACAGCGAAAGAGATCGCTGACGAACTAGAGGTTTCTCGTGACACGGTCGGACGGAAGTTAGCCCAGCTTGCAGAAAAGGGAGAAGTTGAGCAAAAGAAAGTCGGAGCGAGAGCCGTCGTATGGTGGACGAAGACCTAAGAGAACTCCTCAACGTCGAGTTCATTCGCATCGACTGTGCCAGACAGATAGGCTTTCCCGTGCTCTGAAATCTCGTATAGTCCTCGCTCTTCGTCATGGTACTCCACTAGGCCGGCCGTTTTGAGCTTCTTGAGCCGCTGATTCACAGTTGAGAGGGTGTACCCGATGTTCGCTTCAATCACACCTGGAGTTGCGACTAACCGTCGGTTGCCTTCATTCTGCAAAAACTCCAGAATCGCATCGTCCGCACGAGTCATCCAGTCGACGTGCGGCCGTCTCATACCTTTGGCGTCTGCTTTGACCCAATAAACGGGAGTGATTTGCTCAGAAATTGTACCGTATGACATCGTAGAGTACATCGTATAGTGCACTACAGCTAAGTGGCTATAAGCTAGATGTGGTGTTGAGACTGTTCAATGGGTCATCTGGTCCTCTGAGAAGGACCCGTGCTGGAACACGGATCCAAACCGGTCTCGTCTACCGCATGCTACAGAACACACTACCTGCGCAAAAAGCTCTCGTCGCACAACCACCCCGTTTCACGGAGGCCGAGAAATGAGTGAGCCCTCCCTCGAGGCACTCCACGAACGCCTCAAGGAACTCGAAGAACGCGTCTCGACCCTCGAAGCAGAAAACGAAGCACTCAGACAGACGGTCCAGTCCCAACAAGAAGAACTCACCGAGTACCAAGAGACGCTCGACACCCACACCCAACAACAAGACGCCGCGGCCGACCACAGAAAACACCTCCAGCAACGACTGCACGCACTCGAAAGCGAAGAGCCAGAAGACACCGACACGAAAGCCACCCAGACCGAATCCCGCTCGCCCCTCCAACAGCTCGTCGGTCTCCCCGCCAAACTCACTGAGAAACTCACTGCCAACCAAGAGCGTGCACGCTTTATTGCCCAGGACATCACCGAGTACGCGACCAAGGTCCCGGCTGGCTTCGCCATCGACTCGTCCCGCATCCGGCGCATCCTCAACGCCAAAGAGGGGCGCACGCCACACACCCAGACGGTCACCCGCGTCATGGAGTTTCTCGACCGCCTCGGCAAAGACGACGTCCGAGTAATCAAACGCCGCGGGACGAAACGCGTCGTCTTCACCGAGGGGGCGGTCTCGGAACTCGTTGAGACGGATCCCGCCAACTCCTCAACGCGTGGAATCACGGACGTTGTGATAGGGTGGACATAGGGCCGGTGTGATAGAGCGCCTCCGAACGCGGTGAACAACAGCGGACACGGTGCTGTCCGCACCCTCCCTAGCAGCAGCACTCGGAGAAACCCCATTCGTACAGAGAGAAACGAGGGTAAGAGACACGAGTTTCGACCGTCGGCTGCGTCAACGCTAATCACAACAGGTGTGATTGAGGACTCGGGGCCACCCTCACCGAACAACGGCTGGTATTCTGTGTGCACGGCTTCCCGCCCCGGCGAGGATGCCTATCGGGCGGCGTGGCGTCATCGCTACTCAAAGGGGGAAGTATTCACCTGAGTGGTCTGCGACGGAGACACCCGATAGCTCCGTTTCCTCGACACGCACGTTACTTCGTCGCCCTCGTCGGAGGAGTATGCAGTCACGATGGTCACCGCCTCGACAGAGTGGCGGTGGATGAACGCCCGAGAAGTTGCAGGAGCGAGGAGGTGACCGCCGTTCCGAAATTTGAAACATCGACGACACGCAGAAGCGAGCACGCTCTGAGAGCATCATCGCTCTTCGTCGTCGGTCGAAAACCCGATCTCGCTGTGTGTCCCGTCGCAGAACGGCTTGTCTGCGGACCCACCACACCGACAGAGCGCGGCATCGTCGTAGTGGTGGTGCTCATCACCGCCGTGGAGATCAAACATCCCGTCGAACCGAAGCGGTCCGTTCTCGGTGAGCGTAACGGTGACCGTCCGGGGAGTCTCTGAGTCTCGATCGTCTGAGTAGCTGTCGGACTCGGCTGGCTCCCCCGCCTCGGTAGTGGGAACGTCCTCCGGCGCGACTCCGTCGACGTCGAAGACTCTCGCATGACTGTTATCGCACAGGGGTTTGTTCTCGGAGTGGCCACAGCGGCAGAGCGCGATACGCGTATCTTCCAGTAGCGTTTCGCCGGCCGGCGTTTCCAGCGTCACGTCGCCGTGTAGATACAGCGGTCCGTTAGCGACGGGAGTCACGGTGTTCCGTGACGGCGGGCGTTCGTCGGCGGCTCCGTCGCGTCGCTCGTAGTGGAGCGCGCCGGTCGGACACCGCTCGATGACCTCGGCGACCTCGTCGGGATTCGCACCGTCCAGGTCGATCCACGGTCGGTCGGTCGGATCGAAGACCCCCGGCAGCCCGTCGACGCACGCTCGAACGTGGATGCAACGGTTGGAGTCGTACGTGACGTCGATGTCTGTGCCGTGGTACCGATTCACGTCTTCCTTCATAGTCGTCCTATCGGTGTCGCTCCGCTTAGCGATTATGCCGCCTCCGCAATCGGGCACGGGTGGATAGTCCACCCGAAACACGCGCCGAGCGAAGCTACTCCATCCGACAGTCGTGTACCGATAGATCGCTCTGGAAGTCCAGCCACTATACACAAGACACGCATTGACTTCCTCAGAATTGCAAAGCGATTCTGATGTGCGAACGAGAGCGAAGCTCTCGGTAACGCCTGTGGAGACTGCGCTCCCTACAGGGACCACTTCGGTTCCTGCAAAGCACGTCCTGGAAACAGGAAGCCCTATACCAAAAGTCAAAGACGTCTGGTTAGCAGTCAGAACTCGAAGAGTTCTGACGACACCCTCAAGCGCGAGCCGAAAGACAAGCGGTAGGGTGGAGTAGTTCACCTTGCTCAAAGTCGGGGGCTACCCAACAGGGGAACATAAATGACACCGAAGGACGTAGCCAAGGATATGAGCAACGGTACCGCGAATGGTGTCACGTCGGCCAACGCCCACGCCATCGCAGCGGAGGCGTTCGTCGATCAAGCGCGGTCCCAACATGGCGATGAAATCGCCGAGCTGTACATCTTCGGTTCGACAGTCCGGGGCGAAACTCGTGGGCTTGCAAGCGACGTTGATGTCCTTATCGTTCTCACCGAAGACGCTAATCAGGACGCCGCTGCTGATTCTCTTCGTGATATCGCCTATGACGTGATGCTTGAATGCGGACCTGTCGTCGAACTCCACATTCTTTCAGAGGCTGCATTTGAACGCCACCAACATGAGGGCAACCCGTTCATCAGAAACGTTGTCACCGAAGGGCGTTCGTATGCCTGAAGGTGAAGGGCCCGGAGAAGCCGTGGTCAAAGACCAACTTCGACAGGCCCGCCAAGCGCTAGCAGACGCCAAGGGTGCGCAGGACGCACACCTCTCTGATGTGGTTATCATCAATCGGCTGTACTACGCCTAGCACGACCTCAGCGGCCGTCGAACCTGCCTTCTCGGCCACCGACTCTACGACCGGGGTCCGTCAGGAGTCCCGGCGCGGAAAGCGGCGAGTGCGCTATCACGCGGATGCCCTGCTCGTGACACCACTTGACGAGGTCGGTGCGGGGACGGTACGGGTGGCGCTCGACCTGGACCAGCGCGGGCGGGACGCGTACCCCCTCGACCAGTTGAGTCAGTTGCGCGAGCGTCACGTTACACACCCCCAGGGTCCGGGCGAGCCCGTCCTCGTGGAGCGCTTCCATCCGGCGCCACGTCTCGACCAGCGAGTGGTCGGCGCCGGCCGGCTCGCCCGACTCGTTGGTAGGGAACGTCAGTCGCTCCTGCTCAGCGACCGGGAGTCGAGAGAGGCCGCGGAGCGCACCTCGATGAGCCAACGCCCCGGGCCAGTGGAGCGCGTAGCAGTCGAACGCGTCGACATCGAGTTCCGCCAGCGAACCCTCGCAGGCCTCTCGAAGGTCGCCGGGGCCGTGGTTAGCTTCGGAGAGCATCAACTGGACGATCGTTCGCCGCTTTCCATGCCGGATAGAGTCCGCTTAGAACGCTCGCGACGACCGCGAATGCAAACCCGAAGAGGAGGTACTGGGAACTGCTCCAGTTGAGCACAGCCATCGCATTACCCGTGAGCAACTGGAACATGACTAGTCCCACAACCAGCGACCCGATCGTTCCGATGAGACCACCGACTACACCCATGAGCGCTGCCTCGGTAAGGATCATTCGGAGTACCTCACCACGGCGAATCCCGACCGCTCTGAGAACGCCGATCTCGCCGCGGCGTTCGACCGTACTCATGAGCATCACGTTCAGGATGGCGACACTAGCGACAACCAGAGAGATGCCACCGATCCCAAGCAACGCGTAGTTGAGCGTATTCAGGAACGTGGTGAGGCTATCTAAGCTCCCGAAGGTGTTGACGCTCAACACCTCTTCTTCTTCAGTGTTGAAATACTCGTCAACTCTACTGGCGATGTCGTTAGCCACCTCACTACTGCCTGCGGTGATCGTCACCGTGTCGTAGTACTCCTGATCAGAAAGAGCCGACATCGGCAGAACGAGGGACCCGCCTCCACCACCGAACCCACCGGATGATTCGATGAACCCTTGAACTCGGTAGATCTGACCGCCGTATTCGACGGGGTCTCCGATTTCGAGTCCGAGTGTCTCAGCAGTACTGTTGCTGATGAGTGCCCCGGACACCAATCGATCCGGGGCTTCGCCCGTTGTGAGATTGTACAACGCGTCTGCGCGTGTCACCCCCGTGACGCTCACTCTCGCTTCCTCCCCGTTTCTCGCCGAGAGCGTCGTGGAGTTTGTCTTCTGAGGAACTACTGCCGCGTCGCGGACGATATTCTGGAGTGTTTCGACTTGGCTTCGGGTTACGCCCTCGATGTCGCTGTCCTCTCCAGCGCCGACTGTCACGTCCCCCCCGATAGAACCGAGGTTCGACGTTGCTTGTTGTTGGAGCGCGGCACCCGCCATTCCGAGCGAGGCGATCGAGATAACGCCGATGATAATTCCGAGCGCGGCTAGCGCTGTCCGCGTCTTGTTTCGACCAAGATTGCGCCACGCCATCAGCGCACTCGGATACCGCCACAGCCAATCTGCGACGCTCACGATTCAGTCACCTCCTGAATCACCCCGTCGACGATACGGACGGTGCTGTCGGTGTACTCAAGCATCTGATCGTCGTGTGTCACCGAAACGATGGCGACGTTTTCGTCTTCTTTCAACCGCGTGAGCTCTTCGAGGATCGTCTGTCCGGTGTCTTGGTCGAGATTCCCCGTCGGCTCGTCCGCCAGCAGGATATCCGGCTGGTTGATCAGCGACCGTGCGACTGCGACGCGCTGTTGTTGACCGCCCGAGAGTTGATCGGGCGTGTGATCGAGTCGCTCACCCAGACCAACTCGACGGAGCAGTTCAATCGCACGATCGCGACGGTCGACCGACGTGTCCCACATTGACGGCAATTCGACGTTTTCGGTCGCTGTGAGCATCGGCAGGAGATGGAAATCCTGGAAGACGAATCCGATTCCGGTCCGACGCTCCTCGGTGAGTTCGTCTTCGGTGAACTCCGTCACGTCGCGTCCGTCCAAGCGAACGTGGCCTTCGGTGGGCGTGTCGAGCAGTCCGATCATATTGAGCATCGTACTCTTTCCCGAACCCGAAGGACCGATCACGGTGACCATCTCACCGCGGTCGGCACTGAAGTCGACGCCCTTGAGCGCCTCGATGATCTCCGTTCCGCTCTGATAGCGTTTGACGACATCTTCGAGTTCGATGACGCTCATGACTGTCGACGCCACCAGTAGAGACCGACTGCGCCAATCACCGCGACGACGAGCACGATGCCGATACCCATCAGCGGAATTCCAGCTTCGTCGTTACCACCGGCACCACTGCTGGCAGCGGCCTCGCCGTTTTGAGAGGCGGCAGCGCTATCGGAGATGTCCATCTGGACCGTCCGGACGAACTGCTCGCCGCCCGCCGAGTAGCGGATTTCGACGGGAATGCTGTCGACCGACTGATTGGCATCGGCGGTGAGCTCGAACGTGGCGAACTCACTCGACTCAACGCTCCCGACGAAGTACTCTCCGTTCGGCGAGGTCGGCGAGATTCTGTCCGAATTAGCGACACTGACGAGCACGGAGCTGGCGTCGCTGCTTCCGAGATTTGCGGCGTCGCCGCTTAGGGTGACGGTCGAACCAGTCCAAATCGCTTCGATACCCGTCAGGTCGATGTTCGACCGTTCGCGGGGATTGTAGTCGAGCGTCGTATTCGACGTGTACTCCTCACCGGCAGCAGTGTACGCTGCCACAAGCGTGAGCTCGCCTGCCGGAATGTCAGTGCTGTTGAGTCTGAACTGCTGAGTCGTTTCGGCGGGGACGTCCGACACCAACGCGCGCTGTCCCACCTCGCCGTCGACGATCGCGCGAAGTTGGACGTCAGTGAGATCGACGTTGCCGTACTCCGTGAGTTCGGTTCGGATGACGGACGAACCGTTGACTTCCGCGACCGTCGCTGTCAGGTCCGCGTCGACCTCCGCCTCTTCGACATCGACCATCCTCTCGAACGTCGCCGTCCGAGTCGCCCCGTCGGCGGTTCGATACTGGACGGTCGCGGTGAGCATTCGTTCACCGGCAGCGGGGAACGTCACGTTGTAATCGTACGTTGCCTGCGCACCCGCCGCAAGCGAGGCGTTCACGCGCTCGGAGTCTTCGACGTCGGCGGCGCCGCCGACATCGAGTCTGACGTTCGAGATGGCGCTGGAGTCACCGTTCGCAACGGTGACCTGGATAGAATCTTCGTCACCAGCGACGGGGTCGAGATTCGCGAACGAAACACTGGTCTCGTCCGGTTGCCCGACATCCACGTACACCGGATAGCTCACCCGAGTGTAGCCCTCCGAATCTTGAACGACCGCGTTAACCGTGAGACGCTTCCGACCCGTCTCGTCGAGAGTGACGCTCACAGGCACGCTCAGGTCGCCGCCCGTAGAGAGCGACCCGAGGTCTTCCGCGCGTGCGTACTCGGCCCCACTAGGGTCGCGGACGTAAATATCCGTTACGTCGGCAGAGCCGTTGCCGACGTTGCTGAGATTGACGGTGACGGTGAACGGTTCGTTCGGAACAGGTTCGTCGGTGGACGGTTCCGCTTGGATTGCGATCTCGGCGGCGCTGGCCGTAAGAGCGACACTGCCGATCGCTGAGGTCAGCATCAAGAGAGCGAGCGCCGTTGTGACCACCTTTCTCATCGGAGGTTCCTTTCAGGCTCCGTCTCTTCGCTGACCGGTGGCTGAATACCTGTCCGCTCGTGCAATACACCGAATCGGTTACGTTGGGACTGCTGTCTTACCACTGGAAGAAAGACACCGAGAGCGGGATTAAAAACGGATATCGATTTTCCAGACCAGAAAACCGGACAGTTGCACCGAGATGTGGTCTCGCTGCGCTATTGCTGTCTCCACCGAACAGTCCGGGGAGCATATAGTAACGCCTGCATTTTCTGAGCCAGAAAATCGACATACTGAATGATATGTAAGCAGAGAAATGGCTAGCTGTGAGTGGGGATAGACTCTCGAGTGAGGTGTACTCCCTTCTTGACGACGAATACGCTCGAGCGATCCTCACCTCAACAAATACGACAGCGAAGTCCGCAAAAGAACTCAGCGAAGAATGCAACGCGTCGCTCCCAACGATTTACCGGCGTACCGAACGCCTGATCGATTGCGGACTTCTCGAAGAGCGGACTGAACTTAGAGGCGACGGTCACCACTACAGCGTATACAAAGCGCGACTCAAACGAATCACGATAGAGTTAGAAGATGACGAACTCAAACTCGGAATCGAAAAACAACAGCCGAAGAACATGGCAGACAGATTCACCGACATATGGGATCAGATCTAATGGTTCTACTGCAATCTGACCTCCGTTCGCTTCCGCCACGATATATCGTCCTTTTCGTAGCTTTCGGACTCGTCGTAGCGATGGGCCTGTTCATCGTCTTTCAAGCCTACCAAGGGTATCGCAGAAACTCCAGCCGGAGAATGATGTTCCTCGCCATCGGTCTCGCGTTCATCACAGTAGTTTCACCCCTCTCGACGGCTTTCGTCGCATCGTTCGGCTTTCCGTTTGGGTCTAGCTGGGATGTTTATCAGTACTATCTCCCGCTCATGAATGCGGTGCTTCAAATACTCGGCTTGGCATGCATCATCTACTCGCTCTCTATCCATAGCAACTCGTAACCACTGTCGATAGGTGACTGCACTTCACAGAACTGCCTCTGCTGCAGCCGCAAAAACGAAAAACTGAGTGCACGCGTAGATAGCGCCGTAGTCTCGACGCAGCTCATTCCGGTAGAGGTGTATCCTACAGTCTGATTTCTCCGACTCCCCGAACAGTGCGGTGGTGGTCGAGAAGATGGACGCAGACAAACTATACCTTCCCCGTATACTGCATCGGTTGCGGGACAGCGGTATCTTGCCCTGTTGATTCTCTCTACTTCCGTACGACTTGTTTTCTCCTCTGTATCCGCTCCTATTCACCGGTCTATGTGATCACAGCGCCATTTTGGATTTCACGCGCAGTAGATTGGAATTGTATTCGAGGTATAATATCGTCTTACAGTTTATTCGGTCTCTTTTCTCGACAGACGCAAGCAAACGACGGGACATTTGAGCTCGTCGTTGCGGGTCCCATCATTCGCGCCCCCGATACGAGTTTCAATTGGGCGAATCGAATCTCCGACATGGGTACGACCACGGTCTCACTATCTCTTTTTGCTGGCCGACAGGTCGACATTTCGGTGGCGCTGGTAAAGGTGGCGTACTGCCGTGTGCCGTCCACTCCTTGAGTAGGGATACTTCAACGCACCACACCGGTAATCGACGTAGTCGACAATCGAGGACACCGGATCCCAATCGGGTGATTTGCATCTCGCTCTCTTTCGGTAGAACTCAAAATGTCCATACTATCTCTCTCGAGAAGAGATACTCGTATCCGGGCCTGATCAGCGAGTCGACAAGGCAGCAACGGACGCCTACTGGCTCATCGGATGGACTGAAGAATCAGATATTTGATTCCGTCACAAGGAATTATTTCTCGTTCTATTCACGAAGAGTACAGCACGGGACCGGATCAACGGGAGGTATTACGGGCTTATCAGCGTAATATAAATCTCCCAAGCACACTCTCAGATATCTTATATTCCGCAGGAGGGAATATTGCGGGGCGATAGGTTGTATTGAGCGCTGTACACTCAAGGCATCGTTCTCCCGTTCCGCATGACGAAAGGTATTAGATTCGGAGATGCTATTCTGGATTCGATGCACGACCCTCCCGTAACCGACGGCGGAGTGAAGTCCGACGAGACGTTGTTCGCCATCTTGGACGTGTTGAAGAACGAGGGCTGGGCTCACGTCTCGGAGATAGCCACGGAAATCGGGGTGGCGAATAGCACCGTCCACCGCCACCTGCAGTCGCTCCACGACAACGAATTCGTCGTCAAGGAAGATGGGGCGTACCGGTTGGGATACCGGTTTCTCGAACTCGGTGCCGCCGTCAGGTCGAACGACCACCTGATCCGCGAAGTCAAGACCGTTATCACCGACCTCGCGATAGAAAGTGGCGAGAGTTCACTGTTCATGGTCGAAGAACACGGCCGCGGAGTTATCGTCTATCAGGAGACGGGGTCGAACGTTGATCGGATGCAACCCCACTGCGGACTCCGAGTACCCCTCCACGCCTTTGCCGCCGGCAAGGCGGTTCTGGCCGCGTTACCGAACAAGCGGGTGCGCGAAATCATTCACCAGCGCGGCCTAGAAGCGGTTTCGAGCCAGTCGATAACCGACGAAGACACGTTGTTTACGGAGTTAGAGCGGATCAGAGAGACGGGAATCGCGTACAACCACGGCGAGAACATGGAGGTCGTTCGGGGGGTCGGTGCAACCGTCACTCGCCCGGACGGAGAGGTCCTTGGTGGCGTCTCCATCAGCGGACCCATGCATCGGATGAAAGGGAAGCGGTTCACGCGGGAACTCCCGGAACTGATCCAAGGGACGATTGGCGAGTTCGAAATTCTCGCGACTCACGGCTGAGTACTTCGGTCTACCTTCCATATAGCGGAGTCGAAGACGCACGAGACGCCAAGCGGAACTCGGTCGGGCGAACCGCCCTTCTCCACGCGACTGAAACAGTCTCTGCGTTCGTGACTTCGAGTCGGTTGAACGAGACACGAGCGCCTGTGCGTTCACCGTCTAGTCGGCCGCTTGCCCTCCGTCGACCGGAAGCGTGTGACCGGTGATGTACGAGGCGTCGGACGAACAGAGAAACACGACTGCGCCGGCTATCTCTTCGGGTTCTGCGACCCGGTCCATCGGGACGTCGACCATCGCAGATGTGTCGAACGGCATCGACTCCGGGTTACCGCCGCTTCCTCCGACGCTCGATTGGATGTTCGTGTTCGTCGGACCGGGAGCGACCGCGTTGACTCGAATCTCTCGGGAGGCGTACTCGAGTCCGACCGTTTTCGTCAGGCCGACGACCCCGTGCTTGCTGGCCGAGTAGCTGGAGAGCCCTCCCATCCCGACCAAGCCCGCCTCGGAGGCGGTGTTGACGATAGCGCCGCTTCCTTGCGCTTCCATCACCGGCAGTTCGGCCTTCATGCACGTCCAGACGCCCTTCAGATTGACGTCTAGCAGTTTGTCCCACTGTTCCTCCGCGACGTCGGTCACCTCAGCGAATCCCGTGAGGATGCCCGCGTTGTTGTGCGCGAAATCGAGGCTCCCGTACGTGTCGACAGCGGTATCGACCATTCGCTGGACCGACTCCGAATCCGAGACGTCCACGTCTACGAACGTCGCGTTACCGCCACCCTCCTCGATTAGCCTCACCGTCTCGCGACCCGTCTCTTCGACGACGTCCGCGACGACGACGTTCGCTCCTTCCTCGGCGAACCGCAACGCCGATGCGCGCCCGATTCCCGAACCCGCTCCCGTTACGACGGCCGTCTTTCCCTGAAATCTGCTGGTAGTCGACATCGTCTGTCTGTCGACCTCGATTAGTATAAGCGGAGAGTCCGTTTTTCCGACTTGGAAAATCGTTGTCCGTCTTTATCGAAACGGTGCTCGACTGTCCGTCCGTGAAGAGACCAAGCGACGTTTCACGCGGGTTTGAGGGTCCGAGTAGCCCTGTGGGTCGGAGCCCCCGTCCGCTACTGGACGCTGTTGTGAACGAATCAGTACCAACTGGAGAGAGTTCCCTCCTTTCGGAGGAAGCACGGGAGCCAGCACAGAGTGGGCAGATCTCGCCGTGCAGTCGGGCGAGTGATTCGCCGCGATATAGTTGTACTAAAACACAATAACTTAAGTGCGAATGGCTAAATCAACCACTGAGGGCAACTCCGCTATATTATGAATCGACGCCAACTCATCGCTATCGCGTTCGTTGGACTCCTCGTCGCGCCCGGAACGGCCGCGGCCGTCGTACGGGGATCCCCCGAACTCGCCGTGTTCACACCCGACAACTCCGTCTCGCCGGGCGAACGGACCACACTGAACGTTCAGATACAGAACACCGGTGACGTCAACGTCGCCGGCGGCAGCGCCGCGAGCATCTCGCAAGTGACCGCCGCGCGCGGCGTCACCGCCAGCCTCGATGCCGACGGCACGCCCATCGAAATCGACACCGGGCAAACCGCTGTCGGAACCATTCAAGACGGTCAGATTGGAACCGCCGGTTTCGCCATCACCGTCCCCGAGGGCGTCGGGGAGGGCACCTACGACTTAGAGATGGAGGTCGACTACTCCTACACCTCCCAAGTCGCCTCGACCACGGGCGCGTACAACAACCGCGAGGCCTCCGAAACGTACACGGTGGAAGTGCGCGTCGAGGACCAAGCGCGCTTCCGCGTCGTCGACACCTCCTCGAACGTCCTCGTGGGTGACGAGGGAACGGTCACGCTCGACGTGCGCAACATCGGGTCCCAACCCGCCCGCGACGCCACCGTCAACCTCCGCTCCTCGACGGCCGACATCCGCTTCGGCGAGTCCGCTTCGGCCTCCCGCTTCGTCGGCAACTGGGACGCCGGCGAGACCAAGACCGTCGAATTCGACGCCACCGCCACCAACAGCGCCGCGACGAGCAGTTACTCTTTGACCAGTACCGTTCAGTTCGAGGACACCGACGGCGTGCCCGCCCGCTCGAACAACCTCTCGGTGGGCGTCACGCCGCAGGGCGAACAATCCTTCTCGCTGTCGAACGTCAGCAGCGACCTCCGCGTCGGCGAGGAAGGCACCGTTTCGGGCACCATCACGAACGACGGACCGCAGGTCGCACAGAGCGCGGTCGTCACCGTCCAGACCAACTCCGGGACGCTGTCGAGCCAAGAGTCCGAGTACGCCGTCGGCACCCTGCGGCCGAACCAGTCCGCGCAGTTCGAGTTCACCGTCGACGTGAGCGAGAGCGCCGACCCGGGCGCCAGACAGCTGACTCACACCGTCGAGTTCCAGAACGGCGACGGCGACGACCGCACGAGCAAGTCTCTGAACAGCCGCGTGCAGATCAACGAGAGCCGAAGTCGCTTCGTCGTCTCCGTCGACGAGAGCCTCGACGTGCCCATCGGCAACAGCGAGGTCGTCGCGGTGAACGTCACGAACAACGGCGAGGAGCCGCTGACGGACGTGAGCGCGAAAGCGTACGTGAACGACCCGCTCTCGTTGGACGACGACGAGGCGTTCCTGGGGCGACTCGCTCCCGGTGAAACGAAGACCGTGCGCGTGAGCGCGAGCGTCGCGGGGTCGGCGATCAACAAGACGTACCCGATGTCGATGGACTTCCAGTACGAGCGACCGAACGGCGACACGGGGATATCCGAGACGTACAAAGTTCCCGTCTCCGCGGTCGAACCCGAGGACAGCGGCCTCCCGATCACTGGAATCGCCGTCGGTCTGGTGGCGTTCCTGCTGATCGGTGGCGTCTTCGTCTACCGCCGACGCCTGTAACGATTGGAAACTAGCATGGATTATCAACAGTACATTGACACAGTCGACGACCTGATCGTCGAGCGCTCGCGGACGGTTCTCCTCGTTTTCATAGCGGTGACGCTCGTTCTCTCGGCGGGGCTTCCCGTTATCTCCACGGAGGCGGGAACCTCCGAGTTCACGAACGACGTGCCCGCACAGACCGCCCTGGAGAACGTCAACGACGAGTTCCTCACCCAATCGTTCGAGGAGGGCTCGGGGTCGACACAACTCATCCAACGGGCGAGCAACGTCCTCTCGAAGGACGAACAGTTGAAGATGCTCCGGGCGCAACACCGGATGCAGGAGCACGAGGACCTCAGGGTCGAGAGCACGACGAGCGTCGCGGGCGCCGTCGCGCAGACGCTCGACCCCGAGGCGACCACGCTCGAAGCGCAGGTCCGGACGCTCGAACGGGCGTCGGACTCCGAGGTGGAGTCGGCGACACGGAAGGCTATCGAGCGGAACCCCGGCCTCGAGTCGTCGCTCAGTAACGATTACAACCGCGAGACAGTCGAGGCGTCAGCGACCATCGGTATCGTGACGCATCGGTTGCCAGGTAGCGGGACGGGTAGCTCGGCCGGCACTTCCGGGGATAGCCCGCTCACACCCATTCAGCAGAAGGCAACGGCTATCGTCGCGTCTGTCGGCGGGAGCATCAGCGTCTTCGGGAGTGGGCTTATCTCTGCGGAGCTCTCGAACGTCATCGCGGACTCGTTGCTGTTGGTCGTGCCCGCGGCGTTGTTGCTCATCCTCGGGTTCCTCGTCTACTCCTATCGGGACCCGTTCGACCTCTTCTTGGGGGTCGTCTGCCTGGCGATGGCCATTGTCTGGACGTTCGGGTTCATGGGGTTAGCGGGCATCGCGTTCTCGCAGATGCTCATTGCGGTACCCGTGTTGCTACTAGCGGTCGGTATCGACTTCGGTATTCACGCGGTGAACCGCTATCGCGAAGAACGCGTACAGGGCTACTCGGTCGCGGACTCAATGCGGACGGCGACCGACCAACTGCTCGTCGCGTTCGCCATCGTGACTGGAACGACTGTCATCGGGTTCTTAGCGAACCTCACGAGCGATCTGCAGCCCATCCGTGACTTCGGATTGGTGGCAGGCATCGGAATCATCTTTACGTTCCTTATCTTCGGCGTGTTTCTCCCCGCCGCGAAGGTGCACATAGACCGGTTCAGGGAACGACGTGACATCCCCTTCTGGGGGCAGTCCCCACTCGGCGAAGAGACGTCGCTCCTCGGTCGGATACTCCCCGCCGGCGTGCGGATTGGGCAGGTCGCACCGGTTATCTTCCTGATCGGTATCATCGTCGTCACCGCGGGCGTCGGGAGCTACGGTATGGGAGTAGAGTCGAGATTCTCACAGGACGACTTCCTCCCACCGGAGGATAACCCCGCTTGGCTCGAGAGTCTGCCCGAACCGTTCGCACCCAGCGACTACACGGTGACGGAGACGACGAACTACCTCGAGAACAACTTCCAGAGCGGCCAGAGTGACACCGTCACCGTCTATGTCGAGGGGCCGTTGTATCAAGACAGCGCACTCGAACAGGTTGCAAACGCGCGCGACAACCCACCAGACTCGTTTATCTCGGAACGCGGCGAAGCGTCGTCAACGAGCATCGTCACGATTATCCAAGATTACGCCGACGAGTCCCAGGAGTTCCGACAGCTGGTCGAACGAAACGACATCAACGGAAACGGGATTCCGGACGACAATCTGAAAGCGGTGTACGCGGCGCTGTTGAGTTCGCCGTACGAATCGCAGGCAAAACAGTACATCTCTGAGGATTATCGGAGTGCGAGGATCGTGTACGACATCGAGTCCGGCGCCGAGCAGGCCGAGGTCACAGCGGACGCACAGGCGGTCGCCGATAGATTCCGCTACGAGGCGACAGCAACCGGGCAGACGATCGTCCTCAAAGCGGTCTCGGACGTCATCGCCACCTCCGCGCTGACCAGCCTGGCAATCGCGCTTCTGCTGACAGCGCTGTTCCTCATCGTGGCCTATTACGTGACTGTCGGGTATCCGACTCTCGGCATCGTCAACCTGGTGCCGATTGCGGTGGCTATCGCGTTTATCGCAGGGACCATGCGCTACGCGAATATCCCGCTCAACGCCATGACGGGGACGATTCTCTCTATCGCGGTCGGACTTGGAGTGGACTACTCCGCGCATATGGTCCACCGCTTCGCTGAGGAGTATGAGGGGCCCGGCACCGCCGTCGAATCACTGTACGCGACCGTTCGCGGGACCGGCGGCGCCCTCACGGCCAGCATGCTGACCACCGTCACCGGTATCGGCGTCCTCGTCATCGCTCTCACGCCCATCCTCGGACAGTTCGGGATGGTAATCGCTATCAGCATCTTCTACTCCTATCTCGCGTCTGTCGTCGTCCTCCCGTCGACGCTCGTCGTCTGGGACCGCTACATTGGCTACAAAACAACGATGCTCACCAACAAAAAAGATGTCAAATCAGTCTGAAACTGCAGAGTTACTGACGTGGTACGGGCTGTCCACCTACGAGGCGAGCGTGTTCGTCTCGCTCCTAGAACTGGAAAGCGGAACCGCCAAAGAGGTTTCCAAACACTCGGGCGTCCCGCAGTCACAAGTGTACGGCGCCGCGGATTCGCTTCAGGAACAAGGGTTCATCGAGGCACAGGAGTCGAGACCGCGAGTGTACCAGCCGATAGACGTGGACGAAGCCATCAGTCGGCTGAAGGCGCGACACGAACGGCGAACCGACGCCGCGGAACGGAACCTGCGGCGTATCCAAGAGAACCGGGAGACCGAATCGGAGGAGCAGAAGGAAGCCGTCTGGACGATCAACGGCATCGACGCCGTCAAATCGCGGATGATGAGCATCATTTCGGACGCCGAAGAGAAGATAGTACTCGGTATCGGCGGGGAGTCACCCCTCACTGACACGCTGGAATCGCTACTCCGACAGAAAGACGCGACGGGTATCGATGTCGTCGTCGTCACGAACAGCGACCGAGTCTCCACGCAGTTCGACAGCGTCGGTGCGGTGCTCACGCAGGAGGAGGTGTCGGGCGACGAATCGCCGTCCCGACACATCCTCATCGCGGACGGCGAGACGATACTCTTCGGCGTCCGAACGAACGGTAGCGAGACGGCGATCTGGAGTTCGGAGACGGACTTCGCCGACGTGCTGATCGAATTCGCTCGAAAGAGGATGGTTCTCTAAGGACGCGGCTCTCGACTCCTACCGAGACGACCGGCTGTTTTCGCCCTTGTTTTCCACCGAACGCGAAAGGACTCAGCGAGTCGTGTCACCGAACGGCCGACGGCGCGGCCGGGAATCGCTCCCTCGAACTGCAACTCCGCTTCCCCTCAGGCCGCAGACGAGTCCAGCACCGCGCGCTGTCGTCCTCTCCCGACACAGTCTCGGCGTCGGTGATCCGAACCCGAAGAACGGTGCTACACGGCCCGACGCCGTTTCGACGGCCCGTCAGCCGTCCGCGGTCTCAAACGAGACGGACTCGACCCCCTCCCCGTCGCCGTCTTCGTTCGAGCGACGAGGTTGCAGGCGACGCTGTGAGTCCGTTCGGTGTTCGGACGCAACCGTCGACGTTCCCGAGGACGGCTTGGCGCCGTAACTCTTCAGAGGCGGTCGTACCGTCAACCTTTCGCGGGCGTCCGTTGCGCGTGGACTCGGGGTCGCTCGTCGGGACGCGACCGGGGTTCGAGAGGCTCGCTTCGCTGCAGGACTGTCCCCACACGAACGTCGGCGCTGTCGGACGGGCTCTCGATTCTGGACGGGTTCGTGGCTTTGATTCGGGACCGACGGTGGGTGGCCGGTCGTGCAGGAAGGCTCGGCTGAGCAGCGATGTTCGACAGTGCGTGGGCTCGTGCCGAACGTCGAGCACGACTTCCATCGCTTCCGACGCAGACGGATTCCGTCGGTCTGCTCTCACGAGGAAGTCGTCGCGGCCTTCGACGCTTCGCGGAGGTCCGATGGACGGGATGACCGCGATAGCGGCTTCCGCGCGGGAGACACGGTGTTTGCCCCGGCAGCGGTACAATATCTCCCCGGCCGTTCGCTCACGTCGCCGAGCGCAGCGGTCGGGCCGCAGTCGCCACCGAGGGTCGCTGTCGCTCTCGGGGTCAAGTGTCGGCATAAAGGAAGAGCGTCGAGAGCCGGCGTGAGCCGGTGGTTATGGTTGGTTCGAGTCGTTAGTCGCGGCGGACTGCCAGCAGAGCCGCAGCCAGCAGCGCCGTCACGGCAACGACAACACCGAAGCCGGGCGTGCCACCGTCAGTGGAGCCCGTCGTGGTTTCGCCACCCTCAGTGGGCGATTCGCCGCCCTCCGTGGGCGTTTCTTCGGTGTCCGTGGGCATCTCGGTCTCGGTGTCGGTCATCCCGTCGTCCGTCCCGGGAGTCTCCGACATCGTGCCTTCGCCCATCGTGCCCGTCATGTTCGAGCCTTCGACGATGATGCCGTCCTCGTCAGCGATTTCGTCGCCGTCGCTGCGGACGACCATGTTGAACTCCGTTCCGACTTCGATGTCGGAAGTGTCGAACGTCGTGGAGACGGTGCCGTTCGCGTCGGTGTCGACCGTGTTCGAGAGCAGGAACGCGGAGTCAGAGGCCGAACTGCGCAGGCGGACGATGACTTCGGAGCCGCCAGCGAGGTTCGTGTCGAACTCGACCTGTGCGTTCTGCGACTGCGGGACCTCGAACTGGTCGTCGTCGTTCAGGTCAAGGTCCGCGTTCGCGTCCTCGGCTATGAACGTCGTGGAGACGCTCTCTTCTTCCTCGTCGTCGACGTAGTCGATCGGACTCACGTCCGCGTCCTCGTCGCCGACGGTGAAGACCGCCTCGTACTGTTCTTCGTCTTCCAGGTCGACGTTACGCGTGTCGACGACCACGAAGACCTGATTGTCGGCGACCGACTGGTCCTGGTAGATCTCGGCGTTGCTGCTGTCCAGCGTCAGGCCGCTGTTGTCGTCAGCGTTCGCGCCGGAGTCTCCTTCCTCGATGTCGAGGTTGAGACCGTTGTCGGCCTGACCGTTGATCGTGGTGATGTCGTCCTCGTCGACGATGCCGGAGATGCCGCTCGCGTTGATCTGGACGACCAGACGGTCGTCGATGGCGAGCGTGCTGCTCCGGTTGACCTCTTCGAGGAGTTCCTCGACGTCGTCGTACTCGCCGGCGTTACCGCTCGGCGCGGTCCACGTGTTGATACCGTTCGTGCTGCGTTCGCCGAGGTCGAGCGTCGCGACGTCCTGCTCGTCGACGACTTCGTCGTCGTCGACGTCGTACGCGAGCGACGTGCTCGTGCGGAGGTCGTAGTCACCGGTCTCGAGTCGCTCGTCGAGCGTGCCGTCGAGACTGTCGCCGATGTCACCGTTCTCCGCTTCGATGTCGCCCGTCGCCAGTTCGAGTTCGTCGTCAGAGTCCTCGACGAGCTCGAACGGGTTGGTGTTCTCCTCGTTCGCGGTGTAGCTGTTGAACGTGAAGTTCACCACGCCGTCCTCGTCGTCGTCGGTCAGTTGGACGGCTTCGAGGTAGTTCACGTCCTCACCGCCGACGAAGACGTACGCTTCTTCGCGGTCTTCCATGTTGACCGACATCTCGACGACGTCACCGACCTGTTCGGTGTAGACCGAGTCGGCGAAGTTGACGTCCGCCTCGTCGTCGGTGACTTCGATGGACGCCGAGTCGGAGGCCGTCGTGTCCGTCACTTCGACGTCGAAGTTGTAGTCACCGGCGTCGATGTCGTCCGAGAAGTTAGCCGTGATGTCCGTATCGGTGTCGGATTCGAGGTAGACCGTGTCGTCCTCGTCGTTCACACCGACGAACTGCGAGGCCTCGCCGAAGATGTCCTCGAGGTCGTCGGCGTCCAGACCGTCGGCGCCGACTTCGACAAGGTAGTCACTGCGACCGGATTCGAGTTCGAGGTCCTCCTCGTCGTCCTGGTTGACCGAGTCTTCGCTCCAGTTGGCCGTGAGGCTCTGGACCGCGACCTCGAACTCGATCGCGTTCTCGCCGTTCACACCGCCGTCCCCGGCGACGACGTAGTCACCTTCGAGATCGTTGGTGTCGATCTCGACGATACCGTCGTCGGTGGGATTGAGTTGGCTGATGAAGCTACTCTGGGTGATGTCTCCGTCTTCGCGCTCGTCGACCTCTCGGAGCGTGACGTCGTCGCCCAGGGTGCTGGTGTTGATGTGCACCACTTCGCCCTGGAAGTTGACGTCACCGATCTCGTTGACACCGAGGTCGAAGGTGACCTCCGTGTCGGTTTCGCTCGTCGAGTTCGACATGTTGAACGAGGCCGGACCGGTGTCTCCGGGTTCGAGATCGCTCGTGTCGTACACGAGCGTGACGGTGATGGTACTGCCGGTCACCGCGGCGTCACCAGTGTTCTCGATACCGATGGTGGCCTCTTCATCGTCGACCGAACTCTCAACGATTTCGAGATCGTCGCTGGCAGCCGTCGCACCGACGCCGAGCAGTTCGGCGTCGTTCGGGAGACTGCTCGTGTCAATCGTTATCGTTTCTGTCTCACCTTCGGCGATAGACGTCTCGAAGGTAAATTCTTGGGTAGCCGTGTCCTGACCGACGGCGACGTTGGCCTCGGGGCCGGTTTCGATGCTGTCGGCGTCGAAGGCGCTGACCGTTCCAACGCCCGCGAAGACCGACATGGCCACGAGTGCCGCCATCAGCAGGGCACGAAGATTGTTTGTTTCGCTCATAGTGTTTTGGATTCGACAATACGGCTTTGGCTCTGAGGCGCTCAGAGCGCCCGAAAGCTACTCACCAGTATCGTCCTGGGTAGGGGTATTCTTCGGTAGCCGACCTGCGCATAAATACTTTCTGAAGAAGAGCTTCTATTCTTGTACTTTTAGTCTATCGATAGGTAGTAACGGAGTAGTATCCTGCGGAAATATGGAGTAGCATTAGAAAACATACAAAAATACTACATCAGTATATTTTCTCTCAGTGGTACTCCTATTTACGCGTACTGAACCCCCCAGAGTCCGAAGAGAAGCGTTCTTGTGCGGTAGTGCCTCCGGAGGCCAGTGAGTGCCACCCGAGGGAAGATTGCCCTTGTGTGATGTTTATATTGTATTATTCTACAATCTATCTAGATTACGGATTACGAAACTAGTATTGTAATGCTTTCGACGGACAGTTAAGTAAAGCCACGGTCGAAGATAGGTATACAAGGTTGTAAATACCAACAATAAGAACATCACTACAACCTGTGAGACGGTCCATTCTGTTCGCCCCCGCTACGCTGTCGTCCCAATTCACTCGCTCCGAGAACGCGGTCTGTATCTTCGGTGAGAGGGAAGTCACACCGATCTATCAGTTGAGATCGATGAAGTCTACGTGACTGCGAAGGCTGAAAGGTCGCGAGCGCGAACTCTCGGTGGCACTCGCGTGGCCCCTTGACACATAGTCGCGGAACGTATGCTGAGGGCAAGCCCGAGGTCACACTCGTTAATTACGTCAGCGACCAGTGGTTTGTCGTTCCAGCGAAGTTCGACGACGAATCGACCGCGCGACTCCTTCCCAGAGTTGTCGAGAAAGAGTCGCTCACCGCCTACATCGGTAGATTTCGAGGGTACGACCCACTCAACGATGAACAGAATTACCAGCGCGAAGCAGTCATTCGGAGTGAAGGGGACTACGTCCTGAGTAGCGCGTGCGAAGTTATCGATAGAAACCTCATAGACCGATATTCAATACCTGAGTTATAAGCCCCCTCGTGGGAGTGCTAGTGTTTATCGTCGGTCTGCTCGGGTTTATTTAGCCACAAAAGACACTCGGATTCTGGTTCTTCGGGATTCTTTCAGAATATACTTTTCTCGAACGCGGATAGATATTCTTCCGAGGTCTTAAAGCCATCTGTATACTCGTGGATATCTGGGTTGCAACCTCGGATAGACTCAATTGCTCAAGTTAACTTCTGTATTCATCAATCTCAGGAGTACCATCTCTCTGGTAGCAAACTTTACCCAGTAGAATGCTCTACTGAAGAACAGGGTCACGTCGGTGAAGATGGAAGACGACACTAAGTCTCGGCTCAAACTGTTACAGGCCGAAATTCGGCTGAAGACAGGCAAACGAGTAACCCCACAGGACATCCTCGCACGGCTCGTTGAGCATGCCATTGAGTCCAAGGCAGGCCTCGTCGACTCGTTCCGAGAGGAACGTGTTCCCCTGGCCGAATCCGAGCGCGAGAAGTTCCACGATGGGATGGTCTCGTCGGCACTGTCTAGTTAACCTCTTCAGCCGGCGTTCGTCCATTGAGCGCTTGATGCGGTCGTTGAACGTTATAGTAATGAGCGAACAGTGCAAGCCACTGGCGGACGCTCAGCCGACTGCCCACCCACGAATTATGGAAGCGGTCAACTCGCATTTTGAGGGTGTGAAACCACTTTTCGATCAGATTTCGGTCCGTATAGTCGACCCGACCGCTCAGCCCTAATCGAGAGAGTGCAGTCCGATAACCGAATTGATCGACCAGAAACACCGTGTCTTCGCAATTGTGTTTCTCGACGACTCCGTGAAGGAACGCAGCCGCCGAATCGGTGCCATGTCTTTTGAACAGCTGTACGTCGAGAAGTAACTTGGTGTCGATGTCTATTGCAGCGTACAACCAAGACCACTCGCCATTGATTTTGACAGCGGTTTCGTCGACGGCGACCCGCGACGGCTGCGCCGAAGGCGGGTCTGAGACGCTGTCAGCCAGTCGATGTACCCACTGGAAAATCGCCTGAAACGAGCGATCTACGCCGAGTAGATGCAGAATCGCCTCTGTTTCCCTGAGCGAGAGACCGGCAGCGTGGAGGCGGACGGCGAACGCCCTGACGGGCGTCCCCAGAACCCTTCGGGTTCTGGTGTGCGAACGAGACGTGAAGCGTCTCGTCAACGTTCGAAAGACGCGATGCGTCTTTCGGGCCCACAAACTCGCTTCGCGAGTTTGGGACGTCGCCGTCCGCTCCCGCTGCCAACATTCAAGCGTTGCAGTGTCTAAACTCTCTTTGAGCAGGTCTGAGAGTAGCATGAATCACTAGCTCTTCAACCTGCTCGTCCTTATCTAGACAGTGCCGCGGAGCTTAGTGTTGGATTGATTCATCGCCGATAGGAGCCTCCCAGAGAAGGATGGCCGTTGCCCCAACGACGAGAACGATACCACCGACACCCAGTGCAAACAGCGGAGAGACGGCGTCGGATATGACGCCGCTTCCGAGTTGAAACGGGACGACTGCGAGGCCGCTGACCATCGCCATCGCACTTAGAACGGTGGCGCGAGCGAGCGTCTCCACACGGTCATTGATGTACTGCCCGGCGAACGAACGGGTGACATCCGAGACTCCTCGAATCAGAAGGAACGTCGGAAGGGCAAGCACCGGGAGGAAGTACATCCCGATCAGCGCGCCACCAACGGCGAACGGGAGGACGAGAAACCACGTTTGTAGTCCGATCGTCTCTCTGATTGCCCCCGTGTAGTAGTTGAGTACCGCGCCGACGAGACTGTACGCCGCATAGAACCACCCTAACAGGGTTTCGACCTGTGATTGCTGGATTCCGAGGTCGAGAACGACGGTCTCGAAGATCGGCTGGAGGAAGACGAATACGAGGTACGTGACCGCGGCGTACAGAACATAGTAGTAGAGCAGGAACGACCGCAAACGGCGACGACCGAGGACCGTTCTCACGATACGGACCGTTCGACGGAGGCTCAACTCCTCAGTCGCGGTTTCCTTGTACGTCTGGGGTTCGTCAAGCGTGAGCAGTACCACGACCCCGAGACTCGTCACGCCCGCTGCGACGAACCAGGGATACGAGAGGTCGATGCTGCCGAGATACCCACCGAGAATCGCCGCACCGGCTCCAACGGCCAACGCCGCCGATTCTCCTCGCCCCCGAACGTGGGCAAACTCGTCTTCGGAGAGGTCGTCGGTGAGTGTGTCGTAGAGCCACGCGTCTTCGCTCCCGGAGCGGAAGTTGTAGCCCAGTGACCAGCAGACGTAGAGGCCTGCCAGCGGAAGAAACGAGTTCGACAGACCGATACCGAGGAGTGTCAGTGATATGAGTGACGTCCCGATGAGGAGGCTGTTGCGTCGTCCAACGCGGTCGCCGATGTAGCCAGTCGGTATCTCTCCGAACAACGTCGTCAGATTGTAGAGCACCTCCAGAATGGAAATCTGAGTGAACGAAAGCCCCTGAGCCAAAAAGAAGAGGTACATGATGGGCCGATAGAATTCGACCGCTTTCGTCGACTTGTATATGTAATACTGTAGGATGTTTCCAGAGACAGCCTCCCGGATGCCATCTCCTGTGGCTTCTCCCATGCGTATGCTGGCGAAGGAAGAGCCGACAAGTATAGCCTGTTATTACAGAATAGCTGATTAGTGCATATTTCGGCGTATTTAGCCGGTATACTCATCTGATCAATTGCTCTAAGAAGCGGTCGGATGGTGATTAGTCAACGGTCAATTCACACCGCTGTTCTGAGCGATTCCATTCTCTAACACCAGTGCCGAGTCCGTTGACCGATTCGCGCCCTCTATTCAGCACGCTCGCAGAGACCTCGTCGAACGTTGTCAGTAACTAGGTACTGAGTACAGAGGGAGTATGCAGCAGAGCGTTACCCTTCATTTCACAGTGGATGGGTCAAACGAACCGATTAGACGAGCGTGCGAATTTGTCGGTGGAAGTATGAGTAGGACTGTCTAATTCCACGGTATGGACTTATCACGCCGTTCCCGGTTCGTCATCTACGAGTCTCTGTTTATTATCCTCGGATTCGCAATCGCCGCTCAGATCGCGCCCCCAGACATCTATAGCCAACTACTCGGGACGTTCGTGATCCTCACGATTACACTCCCACTTTCCTACTGGCTGGTGTACAAACGTCAGTAACAGAGACACATCCGTTTTATTATTGAGCAACCACGTTCTTCAGCGATTAGAACATGACCAGCTATCTGGGCGTCTCTCGGCGGGACGTCGGGGCAGGCCTCGCCGCAGGCGGGTCGGCTTTCCTTGGTGCCGTCCTGATTAACCTCTGGAACTTCGTTCAGACATTCAGAGCCCGCGGATTCAACTCCGCTAGCATAGCGGAGTACCGACGAGGAAGTGAGATCATCTTTCTCGGGGGTATCTTCGCACCGATTATCGCTGTGTTCGTCGGGACCGTCGTCTGGCGCGTGCTGATGCCGGACGAGCCGAACCCACTCTACGGCGCCATCGCAGGCGTCGTTTCAGCGTTCGGTACGCTGTTCGTATTTGCGGCTTCGATAGGTTTCGTGTTCTCTCTGAGTGAATTTTCCGCTGGCCCATTCATTGGGGCGATTTTTGAGTTCCTGTTCTTGACTGTTCTAATCGCTGTATTCGGCGGCCTCATTACCGCCCCCGTCGTCACCCCACTCGGTGCGTTTGTGGGATACGGCTACGAGCGGTATATCGTAGAAAGCCAGGGGTAATTACTGGATTGCGGCCTCTCGGTTGTTCCGACACTCGTTGAGTACGTATCCAAACGACCCGACTAATACATATTCAGTCACTGAATACGGCTTTGTCAAAACCCTCAGCAGTTGATAGAGCCGGCGTGCTGAATAGAGAGGATGAGCCTTGTTTAGGCACCCCAGATAGCCTCGGTTGATGACGCTGTTAGGTGATCAGAATTCATTCCTAAGAGTTGCTCTCCCCGATTTCATTGGTGAGCAAACAGCCGTAGCGGACGAACTGGACCGCGTCTAAACAAGGCCGAGAGGATGTATTCAGCACGGAGGGTTCGTTTGTTCCATCTCACCGACGCTGAACTAACTGCTGAGTAGCGCCTGCTTATCTATCGTTTCGTTCCGAACTGAATTCGTTTGGTATCGGTCTACCAATCCCAAATTATACTCTCAGACTCTTCCTCTGTCGTGAGTTACCATGTGATTTATGCTCATTACCCGGCACCAACGAGATATGACTGAGCGGGTCCGTCGGAGTTCTGAGAATCCGTGGTACTGGTTGTACGATGATACACCGACTCTTCTCCTGGGAGGAACGGACAAAGACAACCTCTTTCAGTGGACCGGCGACCGACTACACGACCATCTCGACCAGCTCGTGGAAGCGGGTGGGAACTTCGTTCGTAACACTCTCTCCGACCGGAAGGAGGAGGACGTTTCGCCGTTCGGACGGGACGACGGGACGTACGACCTCCAGAAGTGGAACGATACGTACTGGAACCGACTCTCCGAGTTTCTCGACACGGCAGCCAAGCGTGACATCGTCGTCAAGTTGACGCTCTGGGACCAGCACGACTTCGTCGGCGACAGGTGGGACAACCACGCTTGGAACCCGGTCAACAACACGCTTCCCGAAGACGCGCTTCCCGCGACCGGCGGTGACCACTGGCAGGACCGGATCGCCTTCTTCCGCACGATCGAGGAGGACAACGACACCGTTCTCGCCCACCAAGAGCGATTCGTCGACGAGGTTCTCAGTCACTCGCTCGACTACGAGAATGTCATCTACAACGTCACCAACGAGGGGTGGGCCGGGATCAAGTGGGAGCTGCACTGGGCTGACCATGTGCTCGACCGGGCCGAGGAGCGCGGTGTGAGCGTCGAGATCGCCAACATGAATATGACGCCGGAGGACTCAGTCAGGAAAGTAATCGACCATCCCGAGACGTTCTCGTACGTCGAACTCTCCCAACACAACCAGCACTTCGCGGGGGCGAGCGGCCAGGATCACTGGGATACCCTCCAGACCTGGCGTGGGGACGTGCGGGACGCTATCGGTCCCCGTCCGTTCAACAACGTGAAGATCTACGGCGGCTTCAACGGCGGAAACGACGCCGCCGGCGACGCCGAGCAGGCGGTCCAGTGGTTCTGGCGGAACGTTATCGGCGGCTGCGCTGCCTGCCGATTCCACAGACAGGTCGCCGAGGGCGACGAAGGGTGGGGAATCGGCGCGAGCGAGCGAGCGCTCACACACGTCCGATCGGTTCGGATGATCGAGGAGACGGTCGACCTGTGCAGTCTGACACCGCGACAGGACCTGTTAGTCGACGCTGCCGCCAACGAAGCATACTGCGCCGCTGCGCCGGGTGAGTCGTACATCGTGTACTTCCCGACGGGGGGCGATGTCACGCTCCGTCTCGAAGACGAGTCGTACCGACTTCGATATCTCAACGCCGAAACGGCAACGTGGGCGAACGACGAGATTACCGATACCGGGACAGAGATACTGTTGGACCCTCCGGAACAGCGAAATTCGGTTGCCGTCCTCACTGCGGAATCGTAATCACTGACGAGCGTGTTGCTTTCGTAAACAGCTGATTTCACTTCGGTCTGTGATGAACTATGAGTGTCTCACCTCTATTCAGCACACTCGTCGAGGCCTCACCAAAACCTGTCAGAAGCGTCGTGACCGATTCAGAGGGTGCATTCAGCAAGACTTCGATGTTCGTTTATATATCTCTATTCTCGGTTGCTCAGTCCAGCTCCAATTGCAGCACCAAGTGCCACTCCGATAGCGAGCCACAATCCAAGATTATCTGTCGCAGAACCGATAGCGACACCGAGTGCAAGTCCAATCGCCATTCCTGCCCCCACGTCTTTCCCGCTTGATGTTGTCTCGCTTTCCTCACTCATGTACTCTCGTGGACTTTTGGAGGTAGTAAGTCCACCGTACACGTAACACCGAGACTGGCACCGTCGAGTGACCGACTTGCACACTCTATTCAGCAGAGATGCGAGAAGCTATCTGAAATCTGCAGGAAGTATCAATATCCCTCTCGTTGCTGTTGCAGTGTCGCTCTTGCGCGTGCGACGTAGGAGTTCGCTGACCAACTTCGGGCCTCACTCATCCTCTCAAGGAATCGGTGCGCAGAACCAGGTAAGAGCACGTCGTTCCGCACGAGGGCAGTGAGTAGGATCGGCGTCGTCACGAGGCGAGTTTCGACCAGTGATGCGTGGATAAGTGCTAGCCGGTTGAATTCGTCGCAGAGGAGTTGAACCGCGTTCACTCCGTTCGCCAGCGTGACTGCCGCGTTCTCGGCATCGTCAAGTGGAAACGTTTCGTCCAGTTCGACGGGACGGACTTCGAACCATTCTTACGGTCGAGCACGGCCCGTGCCGCCGCTCCAGAGGCGTCATCGTAAGAGGCCGTTCCAGCTAACTCTTCGAGGACTTGCTCGGGGAGTAGTAATTCGTGCGACTCCAGGAGGGTATCCAGTGGGTTCGTTGTGGCATCGACAACCGTTCCCAAACTAACGAGAGCGGAAGTATCAGCGACGATGCGAACCATCTATGTGTCAGCCAACTCCTCCGCCACATCGTCAACGAATGTCTCGCTTAGTTGCCGCTTCAGGAGACGGAAATTTGCGGCCTCCTCGTGGCCGACGAGAGACTTTAATTCCTCGAAGGTGATGTCGTCGTCATAGTACGCTTCTGCGACCTCTTGCTTTACTTCATCAGAGTGCGATGCGTCCCGAAGGTACTCTCGGAGGGCGGTGATGAGAATGTCTGTCTTGTCTGTCTCGAACACCGCTGCGAGAGTGTCAGCCCGTTCCACTAGCCCTTTCGGCGCTCGGAACTGAACGCGCTTCTTCTCCGATTCGGAACCCATGTGTGTACATTGTGAGTGCGACAGCAAAATGCTTGCCTCGCGCGGTCGTCGAACGATACTCATCCTATCAAACTGGTCTGACCGACTTGCGCCCTCTGTGCAGTACGGCCGCAGCAACCTCACCGAACGCTGTCAAGAGCGACGTGCTGCGTACAGCGGTTGAATCTCTTATGGAGGCCTCGTTAATTCCGCCTCATTGGCTCTGATCGGACCGCTAAGTGGATATGCGAGAGGATTAGGTCAGATGTCGAATCCGTTTCGCCTGAGTGCCTCTGCCAGCTCTCCATCAGGGTCAGCCACAAACTTAACCAACGATGACTCAGGCCTTGTTGTCGTATATAGTTCAGAGTCGATATTGTCGGGGATCTCGTTCGCATGCGCCTTGTCTACAACTGCAACTGATATTTTTGGCCTCGTGTTCGCGTCTTTTGACTCACTCATTAACTGATGGTACAGGGAAGGGATGTTTGGCTTTTGCTATCGAGTGCGAAATTCCGATTTGTCCATATTGAGTGCCGAATCGATGGCCGAGACGCGCGCTCTATCCAGCACGGCCTCAGCAAACTATCCGCGGCTGAGGATTTCAACAGAGCCAGAAATATCGCAGACCGCTACCTTAGTGGAGAGAGCCATTCAAGAGAACACACGGATGGCGATGACTCGGCCGAGGATGGGGGGCGTTTGACCGCCTCACAAGACACCCAAGCCGATGCTAACACCCAGCAAGAGACGCTTGGAACGTATGCGTCTTGAAACCATAGGGCCACGACCAGCCTGAAATCCCGTGGTGGGATTCTCGCGTCTTCAGGCGCGGGAGGAGGTCAATAGGTCGGGGACAGAAGGCGAATTACGACAATCACCGCTCAAGGAGCTGACGACGGATGAACGCCCAGAGAAGCTGCGAGAGGAGACCGACTTTCCGGAGCACGACGGCGTACCGCGACTCGGCCAACTGCTGCAGACGGGGCGTCAGATCATGCTCGCCCAGTTCGGATGGCGGAACGACGTGCAGGCCGCATCCTGAATTGTCTCGGTCACACGTTCACGAGGGGAGCGAGTAGGATGAAATGCCTACTATCGTTCTACAACGAGCATCCAGCCGTCAACGGCGCACGTAAAACCGAGAACGACTCGGAGGAGGACTCGGTACGTTGAATGGGTCGCTTTTCGTCTCCCTGAGATGATGACTGACGACCTCAACTCCTTGCTCGAGTGGTTCGACCTGAAGGACGAACTTCGGCACGGGATGGGTGCTCCGGAACATCGACGCACCGGAATCAGTCGCAGCCCACACGTGGGGGACTGCGGTGCTGTGTCTGCTCTATGCCGAACAAGAGAATGTCGACCGCCAGAAGGCGGTGGCGATGGCACTCATCCACGACCTCGGTGAAGCTCGGACGGGCGATATCCCAACTCGCGCGGAGGACGGACGCCAGACCGTCCCCGCCGCCGAGAAGGAGGCGGCCGAACGGAGCGCGGTCACTGACCTCGTCGGACCATTCAACCACACCGAACTCCTGTCGCTCTGGGAAGAGTACGAGGCTCGTGACACCCCGACGGCGCAGTTCGTCAAGGACATGGATCTGATCAACAACTGTCTCCAAGCGCTCAAATACGAGCGGCAAAATCGGTACGATGAAACCGAGACGAACGACCATTTCGCCGAGTTCGAGAACTTAGACGAGTTCTTTGCGACCGCCGCGCCGCGCTTCCAGACCGCGCTCGGCGAGGACCTGTTCGAGCGAATTACATCGGAGTACGAACGAGAACTCGGGCGATCCTGCCAACTCTAAATACGTTCTTCTCACCCGGAACTGTCCTCGGTCAGTGGACATTCCGCACGAACTGCCCCTGTGTTATTTCGTCTTCTACAAACAGGTCCCGTCTACTCGAGTACTGCGGGTCCTTTTTGTAGCGAAGTCTGATTTAGACTGCGTTTATTCGTATGAAATTTCCACAGTCAGAACACTTCAGTACCCTCATCTGTTGCTTGGGAGGTTCATCGCTGTCTTCCAAGATTCCGCCCCGAGTTAGTGCTGACTCAATGACAACTGTGACGCGATGTTCGTGTACACCGCTGCATTCAGTACAATCAATCAGTACCGTCTCTGAAACACCCGGTGCTGTTGTTTCCCCACTCATTCAACTCCTCTCTGCACCAGATTCTGAACATAATTTAACTGTTCCATATTCTTATGTGTATTCACTACACCATATATTTTGAGCCGTAATATACTTGCACGCATGACAAACAATCATGAATAGGGGGACGGAATCCTTCAAGATGAGATACTATGTCAGCGACTAACCGAACACTGTCAAGAGTGGCGTGCTGAATATAGAGGATGTATGCAGCACGGAGAGTTCATTTGTTCCATCATATCGACGGTGAACCAACCGCTGAGTAGAGACGTGCGAATTGACCGATTACTCGTCTACCACTCTTTTTT
Source organism: Halogeometricum sp. S3BR5-2 (assembly GCF_031624635.1). Lineage (NCBI taxonomy): Archaea > Methanobacteriati > Methanobacteriota > Halobacteria > Halobacteriales > Haloferacaceae > Halogeometricum > Halogeometricum luteum. The sequence goes on from NZ_JAMQOQ010000003.1 coordinate 583,500, forward strand.
TAAATAAGATATGCTAACGGACTCATTAGATGATAAATGAGAACGGTCATTCCCCAAAAATAGCTCGCTGGAATCTATCGAGTGTCCAAGACGGACACGGCGACTCGGAGTTACCTGATTGTTTTATCTCGATTCTGCTGTCCACGGGCTTACGTTTTGATGAGGCAAACACCGAGTCAACTGCCGGTTTGTGGACTGCCGAGGACCGAACGGCTTCACCATTCGGCTCGACACCCATCCGAGGGCACTCAGACCTTTGCCACTCGGTGAAAGTGAACGAGGACGGGCGCTGTATCCCCGACGTAAACGGCGAGGTTTTAGCGCCCTGCACCGCCGATAATGATTGTGGAGCATTTCCTCCGAACTTACCGAAGCTACTCAACACATCGGGGGGCAGAAAGAACAGTTCTCTCGATGACGTGGCTCACGACTGACGACTACCGGGGTCAAATCCACTGAATCCTTCACTCGTATCTCGCCGTATCGAGAGCCTTTCGTCACTTAGTCGTCGTTAGCGGTGTACGCGCCGCCACGGCGAGGAGACGATTTCATCGAGTTTGTCGAGTAACGAGGGGAAGAGACACGAGTTTCGACCGTCGGCTGCGTCAATGCCAATCACAACGGGTGTGATTGACGGTGGGTCATGGCATTTTGCAGACTCAAAACAGGTGTCGATACCGACGGGAGTGCGAAGAGTTCTGTTAGCTCACTCGTCTTCGAGTGCAGCGTAGATCTCCGTATGGCGGCGTCCGTCAAGTTTCCCCATCTCGAGGGCGATCTGGTGGCGTTCGGCGTCACTCTCGGCCGCCTGATATCGCTCGTATAGTCGGCGAACTTCTTCATCGACCGTCGCCGAGGAATCGGTGCTGGACGCCATCTCTGTGTCGAACATACTCTGTGTGTCCCTTTATCAGTTGCGACGAGCGCACGCTCGGAAGTAGATGACTGCTGTGTCGATGTCGACGGCAGCTTCGTTGGTCGCAAAGCGGTGCAGTAAGGCGCGAATTTCGTCGCCGTAGTCGAACGTGTGTCCATTTAGCATATAAAAGACAACCACCGTTCGGAGCGCCGTTCGCTTGTTCCCGTCGACGAACGGATGGTCTGCAACAAGCAGCCGCATCAGATGGACCGCTTTTTCGTGCAGCGTCTGTGGCACCTCCCCAAAGTATCCTTCAGAGATGTACTGCACTGCAGATTCGATTGCGTCCTCCGATCGAACTCCGGGTTCTGTGGCGTCACCCTCGTCAACGATCTGCTCGTGGAGATCGAGAATGAGCTCGACCGAAGGATAGGCGACGTCGTCTGTCACAGTTGCGATTCTCTCGTGCTAGCCAATAGTCGTTTCTTCCGTCTTGTAACACTCTCCTCTCTTGTCGGTGTCGCGAGCGGCGGTCCAGCCTTGATGGAAGACCGCAAGTTGGAGGATCGAGTCGGCTGCTTCGTCGCTTGGCTCGTGGACGACAGTGACAAAACCGATACCCAAACCATTGCGTCCAAATCGGCGTTCCCCAATTGCACGCACTCAAGAGCGAAGACACAGAAAACACCAGTCAAACATCGAGAATGAAACCACTATTCTACTCGAAAGAACAATCCCCGACATACGTATCCCGGAACTCCTGAATGAGTTGGCCGGTCTCGGCGTACCACTGGTTGAGCATGCGTTGAAGTTCGTTCGCGATTTCATCAGGATCGGAAACAGTATACACGTGATGGTAGCCGCCCTTCGGACAGCTTTCTTGTCCTTGCACAGCGACGCCTGCCTCTTCGAGTCGTTTGACTGAGCGGTACGCAGTCGTCCGCTCTTTGCCGATGAATTTCGCAACGTGATCCACGGTAAGCGGTTCAGACGATTCCGCTAACAGTCGAAAGACGGCTCTGTCGATCTCGTTCAGTCCGAACATACACTCGAGAAGACCCTCGCACTCCCGCCCAGTCCGGAGTTGCTTTTGTACGGCGTCTGGCATCGTTACCGAAGGGTCGTACTATTACCACATAAAGATTGCACTCACTCTGCAAGTGTCTACAACTACGGAATCGATGTAGAGCAATTGAATAGAACGAACCAATTCACTGTATCGGCTTTCGTAGCCGTTTGGGACCAGAAAAGTCCGATATACCTCTCTGAGCAATTCGCGCTCAGCAGCAGCAATCTTATCACCTCCCATCCTAATTGCAGTAGCGATGCAAACAGCGAATGGTGATTCGGAGTACGACGTTCTCATCGTCGGCGGCGGGCCTGCGGGGTTGAGTGCAGCCCTCCAGTTAGGGCGCTCGCTCCGCAGTGTCTTGGTCTGTGACAACGACGAACCGCGTAACGGGCCAGCAGCAGAATCACACGGATACCTAACGAGAGACGGTATCTCACCGACGGAGCTCCGTCGACTCGGGCGTGAGGACGTCCTCACGTACGGCGGTGAGTTCCGAGATGAGAAAGTGACGGACGTCAGGAAAGACGACGACGGATTCACCAGTACGCTGGAGTCCGGCGAGACCGTCACGAGCCGGAAGGTCGTCCTCGCGACTGGCATCAGGGACACTCTTCCAGATACCGACGGCTTCGAGGAGTTCTGGGGGAGCGGTGTGCATCACTGCCCCTACTGTCACGGCTACGAAGTTCGTGATGAACCCCTCGGTGTCGTGGTCACGAACGAGCACATGCTCGACTACGCGACGCTCATCTACAACCTGAGCGACGACCTCGTCGCATTCACCGATGGGCAGGACGTCTTCGATGACGAATCGCGGTCGCTGTTTGTCGAGCGAGGCGTCGACATCGAAGCCGAACCGATTACTGCACTCAATGGCTCCGATGGCGACCTCGAGAGCATCTCCCTCGCGGACGGTCGCGAGGTCGTCTGCCACGCACTGTTTTACCCGCCGCCGATGGAGCAACACAGCGACCTCCCGGAGCGACTCGGTCTCGACGTGAGCGACGTCGGACTCGTCGAGACGACACGGTCCCAGCATGGGATGGGGTTCACGTCGGTCGAGGGACTGTTCGTCGCTGGTGACGCCTCGAGCGGGGGTCCGCCGTCCATCCCATCCGCCGTCGCCGATGGCCACGCGATCGGTGCGACCGTCAACATGGAACTCTCCAAGGAAGACTTCGAAGGAGAGCAGTAATGGACGAATCGCTCGGGGAGCTCGCCGATCGCTTCTCGCAGATCGCCGATCGGTACAATGAGAAACACGGCAGCGGCGAGAACCCGATTTACAATGCGTACGCTTCACTCGTCGTCGAACACGCCGACCCGCGCCCCGACGACGTCGTCCTCGACCTCGGGACGGGGACGGGCCTAATTGCGCTCGCGTTAGCCGAGGACGCCGGCCGCGTCGTCGGTCGCGATATCAGCGACGGGATGATCGAGCAGGCGCGGTCGAAAGCCGCCGAGGCGGGAATCGAGAACGTGGAGTTCGGCTACGGCGAGTTTCGCGACCCACGCTACGACGGGGACGTCGACACCGGGTCCTCGGAGACGCCCCGAACCGACACTCGTGATGCTCGCGTCGACATCGTCGTCTCGAACTTCGCGCTGCACCACCTCCCCGACGAGGAGAAACGCGAGGCTATCGAGGCCATCGCCGATTTGAACCCAAAGCGATTCGTCCTCGGTGACGCGATGTTCTTCGGGTCGTCCGAGCCTGACGAACCGCTCTTCGGTCACGGGGTCGACGGAGCAACCGTGGGGATGCTCGTGGACGTACTGACTGATGTCGGGTTCGCGGTCACGGCGGTCGAGCGCGTGCACGACCAAGTGGGCGTCTTGGTCGCCGAACGAAGGGACGCAGAGCGGGCTTACGATTCACCAGAGGATCGACAACACCGCTGACGACTGAGACTACAAATAGTTCTGCGGAACTGTACTCTCTATTTCGGACGAGGACATCGATCGAAGAACAGACCAACTCCAGGGCCTGTGCTCTTTTGTGAGATATCGAGCACGTAGATAGCAAACGGAATGCTGCAGTATCGCTGCTATCGAACGTCGCTACTCTATGTGACACTCGTGGACTTCAATCCGCTCTGAAAGTCCGATTACTTCACAGACGGGACACTCAACCAAGGGCGTCGGTGGCAACTCGTCCGTCGCTTCGATCGCCGCCTGCAGATGCGCCTGGACATCGGGGTCTGCTGTCCGTGTCAGCGCCTGTACGAGATGCATCCGTAGTTCCGCCCGTACGCTCATCGATCAGATTCTATGCGCTCTGCGTTCATTCTGAGACCGAGTGCTGAAAGCGGCCCCATCGAAGCCCACCCACGCTTCAGCTCAACGAACGCACGCCACTCTTCTAGCGAGCGACCAGCGAGCGGCTGGTAGTGATCGAGCTCGCGACCGTCGTAGACGACGACTGCGTCGGCGGGTCGGTAGTAGTGGTGGCTGTAGCCGTCTGTATCCGTTCCAAGCGTGAACGACCGGGCCATCGCGTCGGCGAGGGAGCCAGCAATCGAGACAGTAGGTTCTTGTGCGTCTGCTTTCGTAGTGGACATTGGTCTTCTAGCACCTATCGGAAGACCCGTCCCGCGTGTTCTAGCACGCGGGCATTCTACGTACCTACGGACAGGTCTTCCTTACCAGTTGCTTGGTGGCAATTGGGTATATAGCTTTCCATTTGCCTCTTGGCAACAGGAATATACGCGTTTGTCTCAGACCGCAATACATGGAACGTGAACGAGACAAACACGGACGCTATTCTTCACAAATCACGCTCGAAGACGTACTTGACGTGCTCTCAAGTGCAGACACTCCCGTGCTGACTGCTAAGCAAGTCGCGGACGCGCTCGATTGCTCGAGTGAGTCTGCTCGACAGAAACTACATCAACTACACGATGAAGGAAAGGTGGGAAAGATGGATGTCGGTGCTCGTGCAGTCGTGTGGTGGGTTGAAGAGTAGCTACTCTTGTGTCTCGAGCTGCTCGGGTTCGACCTTTCCCTCCAGATAGTCGTGTCCCAACTCACTCAGTTCGTAGTATCCACCATCGCCAACTTCCTCGACCAATCCATGTGTCTCTAGCTCAGCTAAGCGGAGGCGTACCGTAGAGTAGCCGATCTGGTGTCCATGACGGTTGAGGTTTCTGTAGAGAGGTTTCGGAGGGAGCTCCAAATCGTGCTCTGCGAGAAACTCCAGGATGAGCCCATCTTTCAGCGACATCCAGTCTGGGCGGGGACGCATCTATCGAGCGAACAAGTTTCCAGTGCAATAGAAGAGCCGATGAACAGTCTGTTTGTCATATATGTGATGCAGTAGTAGCGTATATGTGCTAATTTTATTAGTGTGCCGACTACTACTCTGGATAGATACCACTCATCGGGTCATCTGGTTCTTGAGAAAGGACCCGTGTTAGAGCACGGATCCAGGGTGGTTTCGTCCAACCGCATGCTACAGAACACCCCATACACGCAAAAAGCTCTCGTCGCACAGCCACCTCACATTCAGGAGGCGACCGCATGAGTGAGCCCGCCCTCGAAGCACTCGAAGCACGCTTGAACGAACTCGAAGAACGCGTCTCGACCCTCGAAGAAGAAAACGAGGAACTCAGACAGACAGTCGAATCCCAACGCGAAGAACTCACCGAGTACCGCGAAAAGCTCGACACTCAAACTACCAAACGCGACGCCGCGGCCGACCACAGAAAACACCTCCAGCAACGCCTGCACGCACTCGAGAGCGAAAACAAAGACACCGAGGACACCGACCAGTCCATAAAAACCCGCTCACCCCTCCAACAGCTCGTCGGCCTCCCCGCGAAACTCACCGAAAAACTCACCGCCAACCAAGAGCGCGCGCGTTTCATCGCCCAGGACATCCGTGAATATGCCACCAAAGTCCCCGCCGGCTTCGCGATCGACTCCGCGTGCATCCGTCGCATCCTCAACGCCAGGGAGGGTCAGACGCCCCACACCCAGACCGTCACTCGAGTCATGGAGTTTCTCGACCGACTCGGCAAAGACGACGTCCGGGTAATCAAACGCCGCGGGACGAAACGCGTGATCTTCACCGAGGGTGCGGTCTCGGAACTCGCTGAAACCGACTCCTCACCGCGTGGCATCACAGACGTGGTGATGGGGTGGACATAGAGCCGGTGTGATAGCGCGCCTCCGAACACGGTGAAGAACAGCGGACACGGTGCTGTCCGCACTCTCGCTAGCAGCAGCACCCGGAAACTCCCCATTTGTACAGAGTGAAATAGAAGCAAAAGACACGAGTGTCGGCCGTCGTCCGCGCCGATACGAATCACAACGGGTGTGATTAACGACTCGGGGTCACTCCCAGCGAGTGACTGCCTGTCGTTCGTGCACGGCTTGGCGCCGTTGTCTCATCGTCGAGGAGGTCGTCGCATCCGCCAGTGCGTCGGCGTGTTCGTCTCCGAGTGCGGCCGAGAGCGACTCGCCGATGAGCGTATTCGTCCGGCAGTCCGATGAACTTCGATAGTACCGTGTTGACCGACGTGAACGTCACATCCTCGTCGAGCGTGTATATGACGTGTGTAGAAATACGAACACGGACACAGCGTCGACATACGTGAGAAATTGAGCGGGCACCGCGAGAGCGTCGAAGAAACATTGAGATACCAAGAGAATCAACCACCAGAGAAGATCTCGTGACGGACGCACCCGACCTCCCAGACCGACGGCATAGCTCCACCGGGAAGGAGAAACTGACATGCTACAAATGTGGGTCGGGATTCTACTTTAGCGGTGACGCTACCCGAACTCGGTGTCCGAACTGCGAGAAAAACGTGCTTGTCTGGCGGGCACGCATCTCGGCGTACGGTGAGAACCAGTTCGTCCGAGCACTAGCTGCGGGACCGAAGACGTCCCGTGAGCTGCACACTGAACCAACAGACAAGATTAGAGATGTCGTTCAGAAGCTTCGCCCACCCGGAAACGATGGAAGCGGGGAGGGCCTTACCGTCTACTATCTCCCGGGAGACGAGCGTCGCGCAGTCGATGTCTTCATCGAAGCGAATCACAGCTACGTCAAGCAATGTCTCACAAAAGAACGAAACAACCAGCTCGCTCAGCAGTGGCCAGATGCGTTGTATCAGATGCTCGTCGAGCAGTGGCACTGGGCAGGGCACAACGTGACCCCCAGCAGCTCTGAGCAGTAGCTCCAGTTCGATACGTGAATAGGGATGGGTTCTGTGACCGGGAACCAGCCGGTTCACAGACCCCCGATGTCGGGTGCCGTCGAAACTAAACGTACACCCTGAACCATCACACCCACCAAAACGGGTGTGAGTACTGATTGTCAGTATATGTTATAAATCCATCTATGAGATACAGACGTATCTCAGCGAACGAAAATACCGAAAAGTGTAGACGCAGTTAGTTGTCGGGGGCGGTCCACTCGCTAAGCGTCGCGGAGTTCTCACCGGATTCTGCACTCCAGACGACACGAATGGTCTCGCCGTTGAAGTCATCATCCGTCCCTTGCTTCGAGATGGTGACGCTTTCACCCGCACTCACGGAGTCACCGTGACCCATGTCCGCGAACGAGATGGAGCTGTTGTCTCCTCCAGCGTAGTTCCCGTCTGCATCTGCGAAGCCGAAGTCAGTCGGGCCCGTAACGTTGAGTCGAGCAGCGTCGATCGTCGCGCCAGTCTCATGGGTAATGGTGACGTTGTCGTAGGTAGAACTGTCACCGACATCATCTGCGAAGTCGAATCCGAATGACGCCTGCGGGGTCGTCTGGGAGACACTCCCACCAAGATTCAGGACGAACGTCCCAATCACTGCGGCGAGGATGACCGTAATGGCGACCATCAGGATCACACCGATGACGGGGCTGACTGCGTCGTCGTCAGCGAGTAGTTGCTTTAGCTTCATGCTTCCGGAACCGTGGATTCGCTGAGAGTGGCCGAGTTTTCGTTGTTCTCCGAATTCCAGACGACTCGCACGGAGTCACCAGTGTCCCAGTCCGTTGAATCCGTGCTGTACGTGATGGTTGCCGTGCTGCCGGCCGAGACAGTGTTCGACCAGCCGGTAATATCATTCTCATCAGCAGCACTGCCACCAACGACGACCGTGAGACGGTCAGCATCGATGGAAGCGCCCGTTTCGTGGACAACACTGATTGTGTCGCTGTCATTCCATCCGCCGCCGTTGCTGTTGTCGTACTCAAACCCGAACGATGCCTGCGGCGTCGTCTGGCTAACGCTTCCCCCCAGATTCAGGACGAACGTGCCGATCACTGCGGCGAGGATGACCGTGATGGCGACCATCAGGATCACGCCGATCACCGGTGAAACAGCGGAGTCGTCCGTGAACAGTTGTTTCAGTTTCATGGTTGTTGTTGTGACACATCGAGGTCCGGTTGATGCGCGGGTTCGGTTTCCCCCTTCACAACTCTCGCAGAGTTGGTGCATCCCCTGTACCCGTCCCCATCGTGTCTACCTCCTCTTCTATTCTCCTTCCACATAAATTCTCTGTATAGTGAATGTCAATTGGAGCCATACCTCTTTAAAACCGATTTATACGTTCCTTATCAGGAGATAGTACTGCCTGCGGAATCACGTCAGAAAATCTACTACTTGAATTCACGACTGCCAGATACTCAACTGCCCCACGAATACCGCCGCTGTCGACAATTGTTCTCCTTCTCACGCGTCAAATGAACGCTCGCTCGACCGGTCGTACTACATTGGAACAGCAGGAACAGTCTCAATGGAGACAATTGAACGGTATATCGAACGAGCAGAACACGTCTCATTGTCGGCTTCACCCTCGTCAAGCCCCGAGGCACTCGCCTTGCTTCATCTGTAGACACTAGCCAGCTCTATTTCCGAGATCTGCACCGTCACCTCGTCACCCTCATCGTAAGGGTGCGCAGTGACGACAGTCACTGCCTCGAGAGGCTGGCGACGAACGAACGCCCAGAGAAGTTGCAGCAGCGAGGGGTGACCATCGTTCCGAACACGACGACAGAGCGCGGCTCGGCCAACTGCTGCAGACTAAGCGTCGACTCGTGCTCGTCACTTCGGGTGGCGAGACGACGTGCAGGCCGCATCCTGAATTGTCTCGGTCACACGTTCACGAGGGGAGCAAACAGGATGAAATGCCGACTATCTTTCCGAAGACGAGCATCCTGCCGTCAACGGCGCGCGTAAAACCGAGAACGACTCGGGGGAGGACTCGGTACGTTGAATGGGTCGCTTTTCGTCTCCCTGAGATGATGACTGACGACCTCGACTCGTTACTCGAGTGGTTCGACCTGAAGGACGAACTCCGGACGGGATGGGTGCTCCGGAACATCGACGCACCGGAATCAGTCGCAGCCCACACGTGGGGGACGGCAGTGCTGTGTCTGCTCTATGCCGAACAAGAGAATGTCGACCGCCAGAAGGCGGTGACGATGGCACTCATCCACGATCTCGGTGAAGCTCGGACGGGCGATATCCCAACTCGCGCGGAGGACGGACGCCAGACCATCTCCGCCGCCGAGAAGGAGGCGGCCGAACGGAGCGCGGTTACTGACCTCGTCGGACCATTCAACCACACCGAACTCCTGTCGCTCTGGGAAGAGTATGAGGCCCGTGACACCCCGACGGCGCAGTTCGTCAAGGACATGGATCTGATCGACAACTGTCTCCAAGCGCTCAAATACGAGCGGCAAGATCGGTACGATGAAACCGAGACGAACGACCATTTCGTCGAGTTCGAGAATTTAGACGAGTTTTTTGCGACCGCCGCGCCGCGCTTCCAGACCGCGCTCGGCGAGGACCTGTTCGAGCGAATTACATCGGAGTACGAACGAGAACTCGGCCGACCCTGTCAGCTCTGAAGGCGTCCGTGTCAAGAGTGGCGTGCTGAGTACAGAGGGTGTATTCTGCAAATGAGCATCAATGAGTCCCCGTCTTCGGTGGTGGCATACCTATTCGGCAGGTGGATGGTTGGAATCTCGTCGTACCAGACGACCGGAGGCTTCAATTTCTCAGGACCGTCGCTCTTGACCTCGGTGAGGTCCCGCTCTGCGAGTTCTCCGAAGTTCGTGAACGGGTCGACATCTCGATCGATGAAACGGGGGTCTCTCGGATACTCGCTGGCGCCTCGATTGCGAGACGCGCAGGAGTTCGGCCCCTGTTAGTTCGCTGACTTCGCCCGGCCGAAGAGCCGTTCGCGAAGCGACCGTGGCCGTGGTCGCTCCGCCAGCAACACGCTCGTCTCCATTTCATCGAGGACCGAAAGGGTCAGCGACTCACCGACAACTCGCGACAGCAACCCTCGTTCGGTCGCGCCGACGAGAACGAGCGACCGATTCGCCGCCGCCTCTCCGATCGCCGTCTCTACGTCACCCGTTTCGACGAGCAGTTCCACGTCGTCTAACTCGTGGTCGGAAGCCCACTCCTCGAGGAACACACGACCTTCGTCCCGATCGTCTGCAACGTGCAATACGGAGACGGTAGCGCCGACCGTCGCCTGCAACGCTCGCGCGACCTCCGCGGAGAGATCAGAGGAGTGGCCGCCGGCCGTCGGCAGGAGTATCTCACTGGGATCGAACTCCTGCCCATCGAAGACGAGGACATCGCAGGGCAGGTCGTGCGTCAGTTCGTCGAGCCGACTCCTGACACGTCCTCCAGCGAGTTTCGCCCCACCGTGACCGATCACGAGCCTGTCGACCCCGTGTTCGCGGGCGACGTCGAATACCTCCGCAAACCCCTCGTGTGAGAGAACTGTCTGGGTCTCGATCGGGACATCGAACTGCTCCGCGTCGGTACGGGCGTCGGCCAACAGCCGGTCAGACGTCTGCGAGATGCGGCCACGCTGTGCGGCGGCTGCTTCCAGTGAGGTCTGATCGGGAATCTGAACGACGTGCGTCGCGAGTAAACGGCCCCCTTCGTGTTTCGCCAACGCGGCACCGAGTGTGACGAGTGCTTGTTCCGTACGGGGGTTCGATACTGCAACCATCGTAGTCGGCCGGTCTTCGGAGCGTCCCGATCCGTTGGGAGAGACCGCCGCCGCGGCACCGACGACCGGGTCGGGGAGGTCGCCACCGCGGTCGAGGATGAACTGACCGAGCAGACCGCGGCGCTCGGTATTCCGGCGTGCGTAGACGAGGTACCAGACGATCGCACCGACGACGAACACGGCCGACAGGAGCAACTCTTCCTGCCCGACGAACGCGAGGAGCCCCAGCGACAGCACGATGCCCAATGCGGGCGTGAGTGGGTACAGCGGAACGCGGAACGCCGGGTCGTACTCGGGATCCGTCTCGCGGAAGACGATGAGCGCGGCGTTCATCAGCGCGTACACCACGAGGTGGAGAACGCTCGCGGCCTTCGCCAGTACCTCGATGTCCCGCCCCAGCGCTGCGATGAACACGACGATGATACCACCCGTCACGAGGATGGAGCGGTACGGAGTCGCGTAGGAGGGGTGAATCTCGTTGAGCCAGTTGGTGACGATACGGTCACGCCCCATCGCGAAGTTGATGCGCGCCGAGGCGAGGATAGAAGCATTCGCGCTGGAAGCGGTCGCCAACAGCGCGCCCAACGTCACCACCGTGACGGCGATGCCCGCGAATCCACCGGGGAAGGCGACCTGTGTGGCCTGCGTCAGCGGAGCCGACTGGCTCAGCTCCGGCCACGGAACCACGCCGAGCATGATACTGACGAGGATGGCATAGAGAACCGTCACGATGAGAACGCTCCCGACGATAGCGAGCGGGAGGTTCCGCCCCGGATTCTTTAGCTCCTCGGCGACAGTGGCGATTTTCGCGTACCCGAGGAAGGAGACGAACACGAGTGCCGTCCCCGGGAGGATGGCACCGTAGCCGAGCGGTGCCACCCCGCCGTCTCCGAGCAGGGTCGCGAAGTCGAACGAGAGCCAACCCTGTACGGCGAACAGCGTGAGGATCGCCAGTAGAAGGGTGACGATGACCGTCTGGACACCGCCGGTCTCCTTCGCACCGACGTAGTTCACACCGACGAAGACGGCGCCGGCGACGAGTGCCCCGACCTGTACTTCACTGAGGAAGAGGAGGCCCGGGATCGGTACCAGCGTGGCGAGGTATTGGCCGAAGCCGATACTGTAAAACGCCGATGCGAAGGCGAGGCCGACCCAGTCTCCGAGCCCAGCGATGGAACCGAACAGTGGGCCGAGCGCCCGGTTGACGTAGTAGTACCCGCCACCGGCCTTCGGCATCGCCGTGCCGAGTTCCGAGACGGAGAGGGCGTTCACCAGCGCGATAGCGCCACCGATGAGAAACGAAACCACCACGACGGGCCCTGCGGTACTGGCCGCTACCCCGGGAAGGACGAAGATGCCCGCACCGATCATCGTGCCGATACCGATGGTCAGCGCCGAGAGCAACCCGAGGTCTTTCGCCAGCTCCGTATCGCTCTCACTCATCCGCGAACCTCGTCACCGCGAGCACGGTTGTTTGGGGCTGCTCCGGTCGTGGACCCGTCCGACGTTCCGAGCGAGACGACGGGGATGTCCGGGTTCGAGACCAGCCTGACGGCGGTATCACCGGAGAGCCAGCGGACGAGTCGGTTCCCACCGCGCGACCGGAACGCGATGGCCGTGGCATCAGTCTCGAGTGCCGCGTCGACGATGGTCGCAGCCACGTTCCTCCCGTAGGCGATACGCGTCCGAACCACTACGTCCTCGTCCCACAGCGCTCGCTCGACGGCCGCGAGCAACTCGATCCCGTCCTGCTGTCGTTTCACGAGCGGTGCCTTGTCGACCGCACCACCAGCCTTCTGGACGACGTGGACGGCCGTGATCCGGTCGACAGCTTCCAGGTGTGGAGTCAGCGCATCCGCTGTCGCGACCGCGTCTCGTTCGTCTGCGACGGGGACCAGCAGATGGTCGAAGAGATGCATCCGATCAGCCACCCCAGACCGCCCTCGTAGGTGTGTACTCACACGCGACCGGCGAGAGAGTGATCGACGGCCAATCGGGGATACGCTGCCGAACTGGGAGCGACGTCTTCTGCCGTCGGCCCTGCGACGAATCCAACCGAGATGATTGACGGTTCACACCGCCCCTCCGTATTGCCGCTACATAAGCTATTCTACCATTCTTTCGATATAGCATAATATACGGGGTCAGATTTTTACAAGAGTTGCTACTGGGCCTCTAAGTTCGGATTCAAAAATGAGGGTGCGTTCGTTCGCGTTCCGACACTCTCGAACTGGCGCTTCCCACCCCACGGCTACGTAGGCCCAACGGCCTCAACCCATCTACCGGTCGTCACCCGGCCGTTATATTCGACATCCGAAACCGAAACGGGCTCGAGTAAGTGTTATGTCGATAAGAATAGTATTCAGTTTGCGGAATCGAAATACCATACGCTACACCCATGCCGTACCCCAATTCAGACCATCGGCTCGACGAAATCGACCGTCGAATCCTTCACGCACTCATGGCGAACGCTCGGAACACCTCCGCCAGTACGCTAGCCGAGCAGACTGGTGTCTCGGGGGCGACCATCCGAAACCGTATCCACAAACTGGAAGACGCGGACATCGTGCGGGGCTACCACACCCAGATTGACTTTGAGCTGGCCGACGGTAAGCTCACCAATCTCTATCTCTGTGACGTGCCGGTCACCGAACGCGAGGCGCTCGCACACGAGGCGCGCTCCATCCCGGGAGTCATCAACGTTCGGTCGCTGATGACCGGCAGGCGCAATCTCCACGTGATGGCCGTCGGTGGGAGTACGGATGAACTCCGTCGCGTCGCTCGTCGGCTCTCCGACCTCGGCATCCACATCGAGGACGAAGACCTCGTCGAGGAGGAACTGTTCGCTCCCTACGCTCCGTTCCACCCCGAAGATGGCGACCGAGCGCCCGAACCGAACGACTTCATCAGCCTCACCGGTGATGCCAGCGTCGTCGAGGTAACCGTCCAGCCCGACTCGCCTATCGCGAACCGAACGCTGGAGACGGCCGTTCGGGAGGGTATCCTCAACGCGGACACGCTCGTCATCGCCATCGAGCGCGGCGACCGTGAACTCACTCCTCACGGCGACACCGTCGTTCAACCTGACGACATCGTGACTCTGCTCTACAGGGGCGGCGAGGCCGGTGATCCACTCGCCGCCTTCCACGATGCCGAGCAGGAGTCGAATACCCACTGAACCCCTAACCCATACCGACACTGACCAGACACGTGACCGCCGGGACAGTTGGCATAGAAGCGAGTATAGTTCTGTTATCAAAGGATTCATAACAGAAATACTAACTAACGCTTCATCTTCAATCTGTAGCTAAGATTTGGAGTGCTTGCCGAATATGGTAGTTTTTATTGGTTATGTCTCTCTCACACAACGCCTCGAGGAGATGCTCGACTGCGCGGTCCTTATCATCGGTAGATAGTACATCTTCTGTTGAACGTCGAGTCGTCATGATACGTCGGTGTTTCTGCGCGATACGCGCCACCCATACAAAGTGTTCAAGGAAATAAAAGAAGTGGTCGGTGATCTGAGACCATTACATGTCGTCTCAGTAGCTGTGACCCTATTTGGTCTGGATCGAGTCCGTGTGCACAGTGTTGCAGCGGCTGACGTCAAGCCGGTCGACGATTCTCGGCGGTCGGTTCGATCGCGTCTGCGATCGCATCGGCCGGCTTGTACGCCATCGGAGCTTCGTCGATCACGTCGCCGAACTGCTCTCGGTAGGCCGCATCGAATCCCTCGAAGACCTCGTTCGCGCGGTCGAACGGGAAATCGTTCCTGCATCACCGCTCTTCGTCGCCGGTCGAAAATCCGATCTCGCTGTGTGTCCCGTCGCAGAACGGCTTGTTTGCGGACCCACCACACCGACAGAGCGTAGCGTCATCGTAGCGGTGGTGCTCGTCACTGCCGTGGAGAGCAAACGTCCCGTCGAACCGAAACGGTCCGTTCTTCGTGAGCGTGACAGTGAGCTTCCGGGGAGTCTCTGCGTCTCGATCTTCCCACTGGCTGTCAGACTCGGCTGGCTCCCCCACCCCGGTCGTGGAAACGTCCTCCGGCGCGACTCCGTCGACGTCGAAGACTCTCGCGTGACTGTTATCGCACAGGGGCTTGTTCTCGGAGTGACCACAGCGGCAGAGCGCGATACGCGTGTCTTCCAGTAGCGTTTCGCCGGCCGGCGTTTCCAGCGTCACGTCGCCGTGTAGATACAGCGGTCCGTTAGCGACGGGAGTCACGGTGTTCCGTGACGGCGGGCGTTCGTCGGCGGCTCCGTCGCGTCGCTCGTAGTGGAGCGCGCCGGTCGGACACCGCTCGATGACCTCGGCGACCTCGTCGGGATTCGCACCGTCCAGGTCGATCCACGGTCGGTCGGTCGGATCGAAGACCCCCGGCAGCCCGTCGACGCACGCTCGAACGTGGATGCAACGGTTGGAGTCGTACGTGACGTCGATGTCTGTGCCGTGGTACCGATTCACGTCTTCCTTCATAGTCGTCCTATCGGTGTCGCTCCGCTTAGCGATTATGCCGCCTCCGCCAATCGGGCACGGGTAGGTGACATCCTCCTCGGCGTACACGGCGAGGCGTCCCACACAAGGGAACTACCAGTTGATAGGGGGTGATGGGTACCACATGAGTCGGAGAGTTGCAGTCTCAGCGTCACGTCCGAAGTACGCTGGCAAAACTGACGCACCGACTTCGGAATACGTCCCGTCTGGCTCACCCCATGCCGCATCGATAGCGGGGTGCTGTTCGAGCTGCTGACGAAGGTGGCGAAGAATACGGTGACGCTCAGCACCGGGGTCACGATCACCAGACGGGGGTTCGCCAGTCACGCAGACGCTGGGTGTGACGAACTGTAGGTGTCGTAGTGTTCGAGTGCGTCCCGCACCACTGACAGTCGATACTGTGCGTATTCCCAATCAGAGACGGCTTCGAGACGCTCACGTGCTTTTTCCGGAGAGAGACTGGTCGCTGCAATCGACGTCCTGAGTGCAGTTGGTGACTCAACGTCGTACGTGGTCGAGTACAGCGCCAGTTCTTCTTGGAGCTCAACCGCTTGTGTGGCGAGTTGGTCTTCGGTGTGTGCTTGGATGAGTTCGCGAATATCTTGTGAGCGCGTGTAGATGGCATCAGGACTGTACCCAGTCCCGTGGTCAGTCGTGGTTGTTGCGAGCACGCCAAGTTCAGCAAGCCGTGAGAGGTGACTCCGAGCAGTGTTCTCCGAGACGTGCGCTTCCTCGGCGATCCAAGCAGCGGTACGTGGGGTTGACAGTGTAAGAGCAATGCTCTTCACCCGATCAAACGCAGATGTCTGTTCAATCCAGGTTTCGCTCATACTCTTAGCTTTGAGTTCGAAAGCAATATTTCGATCTCTAGCTCAATCTATACTGGTTCAAATGGGGATGCGTATTCCTACAAAATGCGAGACTGTGGGTGAACCACCCTATCCTACTCGCTCACGGCTGACACCGTTCACTCCGACACACTGGAAGTTTCGATGACAACTGCGTTAGTCGATCGGCGACCCCGCTCGTACATCAGTTGCTCGACTGCCAAATGTCGAGAAAAAACAATTGCGCTACTAAGAGCGATCCCCAGCATACGTATCCCGGGACTCCTGAATGAGTTGGCCGGTCTCGGCGTACCACTGGTTGAGCATGCGTTGGAACTCGTTCGCGATCTCATCAGGGTCAGAAACGGTATACACGTGGTGAAACGAGGGGAATTCGTCAGAAGAGCGCTGCTCCGAGAGCGGTTCGCCGAGGTTACACCAGAATAACGGCTGATGTAGGGATGGAGTCGCCACAGAAGTCCGACCCCATTAACAGGTGCCGGTAGGGGGTCCGGTTTCCGCACGTTCGCAGTGCGCCGACACCCAGCGGCTGGTGTCACTCGAATTTAATTATTCTACGGGTAGAGATAGATGTTTCCGCGAAGCAGTGTGAGTATATTGGTGGCTATTTTCCGAAGAAAAAGTCCCGGTCACTGACCACGTTAGAATCCACTGTGAGCGCTGTCTGATCGAACAACCACTGTAGAACGCGTCTGAAAGACAGGGGCGGGGTGAATGTGAAAGATCCCGGCGTCGGAATCCCCACACCCTCCCCCCTATCTGGTGTCCGTAGTGAGGAGTCATGCTCTCCCATCCAAACACCATCTTACCGATATTCGCATAGTCATATGACTGTTCTTGCAGAATTCATATCAGTCTGAGGAGATAGTACCGGTAGCTATCCCATAAGTGGGCGCGGGAGAATGTGCTAGAAGGAACGCGGGGAGAGGGTGGGGGGGAAGATGCGCTCCCTCTACCTTCTTACAAGCATGCCGCACGGATAAACTTTCCTCACTAACTAAACGAGATTAATTCCGAGGAGCGTCACACGGGGGCATTCACGCGAATCTTCCGAGTCACTCCCCTGCGACTGATACGCCTCGGCGGACGTGACACCTCGCTCATCAAACGTTCTGCCCGTTACTCACACACAGAGATAGCTATGGAGTGCGAGCGCATCAACGCCGTGCGCGTGGTTGGACTCTTGGGAAGCAAGAGAGTAAGGGAGGAGGAATGCTCTCAAGATAAATTGAGTACATCCATACAAATGTGTCCTTATGAGTACGGAATGAAAACAGCCTGCAGTATGATCGGATTCGATATCTCTCAAACTGTCGTCACATAGAGCGTCGGAACACTATTTTCATGATTCATACGATATATTGATTTAAGGATATATCTGGTAAGAAGATATTATTATGAATAGGACAGAGACTGAATGTCGCTCGGGAGCTGGATGACTTACCGTGCGGCAGGCAGAGTAGTTTGTCATCGCTCATGGCTCCCCCATTCGGGGGTGCCGTTCTCTCCGAACTCTCTCCGCTGACACGGAGCCTATTCCTCACTGAAAACTGATCTCAGCGGGGTGCAGGCTTCTGAAGTCAAATAAATCAGCCACGACGTAGACGCCAGTCAGCTCCGTTTCTTCAACACGCAACGTCACCTCGTCACCCTCTTCGTAGGGGTCCGCAGTGACGATGGTCACCGCCTCGAGAGGCTGGCGACGGAGAAACGCCCAGAGAAGTTGCAAGAGCGAGGGGTGACTACCTTTCCGGACGACGATGACGTAACGCGACTCGGCCAACTGCTGCAGACTGGACGTCAGATCGTGCTCGTCCAACTCGGATGGTGGAACGACGTGCAGGACCTCGCTGTGAATTGCCTCGGTCACACTCCCACGGGGAGAGCAAACAGGATGAATGGCGTGCTATCCGTGTCGGACGAGCAACCAGCTGTTGACGGCGCGCGTGAGATTTCGACTGTGCCAGAGTCATGCTCCATTCTCGAGAACAGCAACGATATCGGGTAAATCGAAGAGACGGATATCATCACGTTCGTCTGCAGCTTCCTCAACAGAGCGCTTGAACCCAGAGCGGCTGAATAAGGCCAATTCGTACGTCGGCTCACCACCAGTGGTGGGGGTCCAGTCGATGTGTTCCACGTCGTCTTCGAGGTCCGCGAGCACGGTATAGCCGAGCGGGGTGTTGGTAAATTTCGCTTCGCCAGCAATCAGCGCTGACTCGTCAGTTGGTGCGACGACATCTATTTCACGACCCTTGTGCCACCACTGGCTTGGCACCTGTGTAATTTGGTAGTCTGCATAGAGCGCCGGCACCGCCTGGTGACAGAGCGATTCAAATGTTTCGCTGACAAAGTCAGGCAGTTCGGGTTCGATGAGGTCCGCGTAGGCGTTCTCGCCGTAGAGTTCGTACTGTCCCTCGCGGCCGTAGAGATACCGGAAGTAAAACCGGAATACCGGATCCCGAATCCGGTACCGAGTCCGCTTGCTACGCGTCGGATCGGCGAGTGCCGGATGGTGTTTCTCGATAATTTGGAGCGTTTCCAGTCGGTCGAAGTAGTACGACGTGTTGGTGCTTTCGATGCCGGCTCCCTGGGCGATCTCGTTTCGACTGCGGTTCCCGCTGGCCATCGATTCCAGTACGGAGAAATACGTGTTCACCTCGTTGAGCTCCATCTGGAGGACGGTTTCGGGCTCGTCATGGAGCGGGCCGTTCGGGTCACACAGTAGGCGCGTGATGTTCTCTCCGAGGCTCTGTGATGAATCGAGAGGACTCAGATATCGGGGTGTGCCGCCGAAGACGCCATAGATGAATATCCGTTCTTCGGGATCGTATGTCGGCACGAACTCTTGGATAGAGCGAAACGGCAACTGGGTGAGTTCGAGGCGACCATTCGGTGTCTGGGATACCCGGCCGTAGAGTGGTGCACCGCCATCAAGAACGTGGGTATGAATCATGCCGATTGCGGAGCCTGTGAGTACGAGCGTCGCTTGGCTCTCGTCGACAGCCGTATCCCACAGGTGTTGAATGACTGAGGAAAGTCCCTCGTTCGAGTCGGTGAGGTACGGAAATTCGTCGATGACAATGATGGCGTCTCCGTCGGTGAGATACGTCAAGAGCGGTTCCCATTCTTCCTTGACGGCTGTGATGTCAGGATAGGTCGTCGCTGCTGCCTCGACGAATCGCCGAAGCTGTGTCGTCGCTGTTCCTTGGACTGCCTGGTAGTACACGGCATCGTCGCGGTTAGCAACCGACTGGCGGACGAGTTCGCTCTTCCCGATCTGACGACGCCCATAAATTATTGCGAGTTCTGCAGCGTCACTTTCATACAGGGTCTGCAACCGATCGAGCTCATCGATACGATTGACGAACTGGTCCATGCCCCCCATCATTGTGGGAGGAACATATGTGCTCCGAAGTTAGAACTCAGACTATAATAGTTTGGACTATAATATCTTAGGCTCTAATCAGTAGATCAATCATTCGATCTCTCCTAACAACATTACGGCAGAAATTGCCTATTACCGCACCAATCGTTCTGTGATTGGCGTCATCTGTTAGAAGTGGACGTCCGCCGGAACGATCCAGAGGTCGTTGCTTTCGTCGACGATGCGATCCAACTGCTCTCGGTGGCGAATCCGCACCCGTCCTCATCGTACAGGAATACCGAAGGCCCGTCGTAGGCGCCGACCTGATGGACCGCATGCCGGGCGAGGTCCTCATCGCGCATGATCTCCTCGTCGGAGAGTTCGTCGATGGCTTCCTTTACTCGGTCGAGATTGCGCTCGAATTCCTCCTTCGTCGCCTCCCAGCCACGGTTGAGCAAGTCTTGGCCGTCGTCGGAGTTGACGGGGGCTGCGGTCGGAAGGTCGCCCCACCGCGCTTTGCCTGCGACTGTCATGTCTCTCTCGTCAAACGTGACGTAGTAGTCGAATACGGCGCAGGAATGCGGGTCCGAGCCGACCAGCCGGTCGAACACCGTCCTTCCGGTGACCAATGCGTCGTCATGTGTCGATGCTTCTACCAGTGCGTAAGTGACCATGTGCATCTCAAATACCTCGCTATGCCAACGCTCCGGGTGTTCTCTTTCGCCCCGGCTTGCGCCGGCACCCATCGCCGGCGCTCAAAAACAGTCTTGACAACGCTGACTAGGTGTCTTCGAACTCCGACTAGCAGTCCTCTCAACGTTGATCGCCGAGTCCCCGCTCTCGTAGTCGGCTTCGAACTCAACCGAGAATCTATCTGAGTGGTTCTGTTGAAATCCTCAGCCGCTGATAGTTGCTGAGGCCGTGCTGAATGTAGGGCGCAAGTGTAGCACAGCATTTGAGTCATAGGAAATCCTGCCTGACTGGGGTTTTAGACATTTCAAACAAAATCGACACGGCTGAACAAGACGATCCCGCTGAGGAGGGGAAGAATTAACCAGATGCTCAAAATCAGTACTGCGATTGGTTCTGTAAGAATCGACGGTACAGCGGGGCCGAATGCATCGCTTACCAGAAGTGCGTTCGTATTGATTCTAGGAAGTGACTGTAATACCACTGAATTAAAACTCGCACTCGAGTTCCCGACATCAAATAGCCAATTCGAAGCGACAGAAAATGCGCCATACGGGGTTGAACGCTGTAACAAAAACAGACCAACATCTGCCGGAGGATGTATTGGAGTAATTGAACGCCCGGTGAGTTCGCGGTAGAGTACAGGTGAGACGAGATCAACCCATGCTATCGTCAGCGTGAGAAAGTAAACGATGATACCAGCAACGGCAGGTCGACTAGATTTTGAGACCGTCGAGAGACTGACTCCAATCCCAACTGTAACCAGAAGATAGCAGAAAGAGAGAGCAAGAAATCCAACTAACACAACTGGTGAGGCTACACGTCCACTAAGCGCACCAATGCCATACCCAACAACAACTGCAAGTAGCGTCGGTACTGCAACTGCCACTGCACGACCCACTACTTTCCCAACGACGATTTCCCACCGAGCAAAGGGGAGTGAGCCAATAAGCAAGATACGGCCGGACTCACGCCCATGCGATACGGCACGGTACGACACTAATAGCCCTCCAAACCCTCCAAAGACTGCTACTGGGATTTGGAATCCCGCGATTACTGCTGTTGCACCAATTGCTTCTGCCACTTCTGGTTGAGGGGTCCCAATAAGAAGTCCGAGCAACAGTATAGCCGGGAACAACAGCCATTGTCCCTTAGAGCGGACCAAGAGTTGGAATTCAGTACGAGCTAGGAGGGGCCACTGCATACAGTACACCTGAATTGTGCCTTGTTTATCACTTCGGGTTCGAGAGATCCATGGGAAATTGAGTAGCGTCGTTTGAGACCGGTGCTGAATACATCCTCTGTAGTCAGCACGCTCTTTCTGACAGTGTTCGGTGAGGTTGCTGTGGCCGTGCTGAATAGAGAATTTCTACCGAGCACTCAGCTTACGACATTCGCCGCCCTACTCCTCCCTCGAAATGTCGACGACTGCCAACGAACGACCGACCGGGACCGACACGCGAATGAAAGCCGTAGTGGCCAATGAGTACGGCGGCCCGGACGTCCTCCGACTCTACTCGGCACCGAAACCCACCCCGGAGCCCGACGAGGTCCAGATCCGTGTCCGCGCGTCCACCGTCGGACCGGCCAACTCAGCCATGCGCGAGGGACGACCGCTTCCCGTCCGCTTCTTCAGCGGCCTCCGACGACCCACGTCCATCCCGGGCGATGCCTTCGCCGGGGAAGTCGCGGCCGTCGGCAGGGACGTCACGCGGTTCGCCGTCGGCGACCGGGTATTCGGGACGACCGCCCCCGAGTCGGGCGCGCACGCTGAGTACGTCTGCGTCCCCGAAAACGGCACGCTTGAACTGACGCCCGCCGGCGTGAGCGACGCTGAAGCCGCTGCCGTCGCCGACAACGGACTCACGGCGATGCTGTTCCTCCGAGACGTGGCCGACCTCCGGCCCGGCCAGTCCCTCCTCGTCAACGGCGCCTCGGGCGGCATCGGGACGTTCGCCGTCCAGCTCGCCACCCACGTCGGCGCGGAGGTCACTGGCGTCTGCGGCACCAGGAACGTCGATCTCGTGCAGTCGCTCGGCGCCGGCAAGATCGTCGACTACACGACCACCGACGTCGCCGAGACAGGCGAGACGTACGATGTGATCTTCGACGCCGTGGGCAGGGGGTCGTTCACGCAGTTCGAGGGCGCGCTGAGCCCGGGTGGCCTGTATATGACGACCGTTCCTTCGGTAGAGGTCCTCCTCGACATGGCCCGAACGAGGCTGGTCGGAGACAGACGGGCCGTTTTCGCGGCTACGGGTATGAAGCCGACGGGCATCCGGAAAAAATACCTCGGGGAGCTAAGAGACCTCCTCGACGTAGGGGAGATCCGCTCGGTAATAGGACGGCGATACCCGGTAGCGGAGATCGTTGAGGCACACCGCTACGTCGACACCGGGCACAAGCGCGGGACGGCCGTGGTTACAATCGATTAACCCGCCGACCCTCTGACGAGTCGTGCCCACCGAACCGACGTTGGAGACGTCGAGAGCTCTACCAGAACAGGCCGAGCCGATCGCCAGCTCAGTTGTATCCCGTCAAGTAGAAAAATACGTTCGTATCGCTACCGACCGACTGCGTCACCGCTCAAGCCGTGAAACGAACGAAACCCGCCTGCTGCGTACACCCTCTGTATCTCGCATGCCGGTGCTGTCAGCTCCAGAGGGTTTCAACAGAGCCGTTATGGTGGGTTTGATGCGCTATTCAGACGCTCAACGTCGTTGTTTTCGTACGCTGCCCGCCACATTGCGTGGACCGCCCGGGTCACGAGTGACACCTCAGTCACGTCGATACAGGATGGTTCAGCCGCTGTGGCGGCCTCGTCGGATGGCGGATGAAAATGAATTTCTGGTGAGTGCGTATTCGGGTGGCGGTCGAATCGCCAGTTTCGGTCTTCGCTATCGATGTAATGGAACGAATACATCCCCAGTTCGCTCCACTGGATATCGAGCCGAGCGCTGTCGGCATCTCCAAGCCCGTCAGTGAGACTGATCTGCAGTTCTGTGGGTGCGACAACGTTATCGTACGACGTTTCCTCAACTAACGGTTCAAGTTCGAGCCAGAGATCACGAATCCGTTGGAGCACCGGGAGATAGATCGGCCCGAACTCACCGGCTCGGTCGCTCTCGCTCATACAGTGAGCTGATGACTGGCCTCATCGTAGGCGAGTGCTGCGTGGGCGACCGCGAGATTCTGCCGTGTCGTCCTCCATGCAGTAAGATCGTCCCATCCCTCCGTTTCGTCGGCATCGAGTTGCTGGGCGAGCTCCTCGGGTGACACTACGTCGTAACGATTCTCGTAGCGCCGGATCTCGGCTTTCATCTCCTTGATACCCTCAAGCAGCTCTGTCCGGTTCGTCTCCCCGCGGAGTTCCCGAATCCGGGACATCAGAATCCGGTCGCTGTTTCGCTTGTACAGCGTTGTTTGGCCGTCCTGTTCCGTCTCGGCGAACCCAGTGTTCACGAGGGTCTTACAGTGGCGGCGTGCCGTCGGCTCGCTCACGAGGGCGCGGTCGGCGATCTCGGCGGCCGACTGCCCGTCGTGGGTCTGTTCGACGATTTCGTACACCCGCTCGAACGGCGTGGTGTCGCCTTTCCAGTCCGCTTTGACCTGCTCGTTGACGTTATCCCACGTTTCGGTCATACTGGATGCTACGTCCTGTAGCTGCAA
Organism: Halogeometricum sp. S3BR5-2; assembly: GCF_031624635.1. Lineage (NCBI taxonomy): Archaea > Methanobacteriati > Methanobacteriota > Halobacteria > Halobacteriales > Haloferacaceae > Halogeometricum > Halogeometricum luteum. Next base: position 607,481 of record NZ_JAMQOQ010000003.1, read on the forward strand.
ATAATTTCCTAAGGAAACTATTCTTTTCCCATCGTATTGGTGATCAGGCTGCCGACAAGCTCTCATTGAAGCTGGTACTCTGTGCGTTACTTCGACTACAACACCGAGATCTCACTTCGTCCCTGCGCCATCACGAACTCACTGTGACGACTACAGTGTCTCTATCCGTTGTTCGATTGCTGTGAGAACCGTCGAGTACACTTCGAGCGGATAGAGCGACGGGAGTTCAAGATCGGTGATTTCGATGGCAAATGGTGACTCATGGAAGTGCAATCGGGTATTGTGCGTATTTGGGTGCCGGTCCCAACGGCACTCCCACCGTTCCCCGCCCTCGTACTCTCCGATGTAGTGGACTGAGAAATCGCCAGTCGTGAACCATCGGATGTCGAGACGAGCTGCTGTCACTGTGTCAGGATATCATCCCGCGTCGAGCAGTCCACAAGGTAGTCGGGGTTCGTATGAATCTGGATCGAACACGGTCTCCGCGACGAGTAGATCCGACGAAAGGTGTCGCTCCAAGAGACGCAGTGTTTGTCGATCTGATCTGGAGCGACTAAACAAGGCTCAGAGGATGTATTCAGCAACAGCCAGTGGTGTGTGCCACAGTTTCATTTCCGGTAGAACTCCCGGGTGTAGTTCCCGGGAAGAAGTACTTCAGCCGTCAGTCGTCGCTCGAGAGTCGTGGTGCATACAGAGTGCGTATTCAGCAGTCGAAAGTTCGCGACGAGACGAACGATCTCGGTCACTGCAGAGGGAGTGCAGATCCCTTACTCGTTCAACGCGTTGTATGCGGAACAGTGACAGGGTTCGATAGCGTACTCGTAGAGTTGAGCAAGGATGGAAACGATCACCTCCACAGATAGCACGGCGATTGCCTACGACCGAACGGGGGGCGGGCCACCGCTCGTGCTCGTCCACGGCACGACGGCTGACCACTCGACGTGGGCCGATGTCCGTCCGTTCCTCACAGACCATTTTACCGTGTACGCGATGGACCGCCGTGGTCGCGGCAAGAGTGGTGACGCCGAAGCGTACGCACTCGAATGTGAGGCCGAAGACGTGGTCTCGGTCGTCGACTCGATCGACGAACCCGTGGACCTGCTTGGCCATTCGTACGGGGGTCTCTGCGCCTTGGAGGCAGCGTTGCGTACCGATGGTCTCCGCAGGCTCGTCCTGTACGAGCCGGAAGTCACTGCCGAGGCAACTCCCGATGACGAACGGGCGCTTGCGGAGATTCGGAACGCAATCGACGCGGGCGACCAAGACGAAGCACTCGTGGTGTTCTATCGCGAGATCGCTCGCCTCTCGGCAGCGGAAATCGAGCATCTCCAGTCCCTGCCGACGTGGTCACAGCGGGTCGACGCCGTTCACACCGTCTTACGGGAACTCGAGGCGGAGTACGCATACGACTTCGAGCCGGAGCGGTTTCACGGGATGACCACGCCAACGCTCCTACTCGTCGGTGAGGAAAGCCCGCCGCTCATGCACAAAAACGCCGAAACCATACATGAGGCGGTTCACGAGAGCCGAATCGCCATTCTAGAGAATCAGCAACACCTCGCCTATCGAATGGCACCCGAACGCTTCGCTGAGGAACTACTCGCGTTCCTGACCGAAGGGACGTAAGGAGTGGGGTTCTCACTCTGACGTACCAGTGTCCCCCTACGCAAGACCTTTCCAACAGGCGATGGCGGATAACCACCCGTGCATGCCCGACTGCTGAACCCAGCCTCTGTATCGGTCACGACGCTTCTGACAGCGTTCGGTGATGTTTCTGCGGTTGTGCTAAATAGAGGGCGCGAATCGGTCAAGGGACTCAACTCTCATAGTGACAAAACCGAACCGGTCGGCACGGGATGCGTATCAGCCGGAACACTTCGGTGAGTTGCGAATGGTTCGGTGACCGCCTGAGGCAAGTATTTTACCACCGGACTCACAATGTACACACGTGAGCTCCGAATCGGAAAAGAAGCGCGTTCAGTTCCGAGCGCCGAGAGGGTTAGTGGATCGGGCTGACACGCTTGCAGCGGTGTTCGAGACAGATCGGACGGACATTCTCATCACCGCCCTCCGTGAGTACCTCCGCGACGCAGCACACTCTGACGAAGTGAAGCAAGAGGTCGCAGAGGCGTACTACAACGATGAGATCACCTTCGAGGAGTTAAAGTCTCTCGTCGGTCACGAAGAGGCCGCAAATTTCCGCCTCCTGAAACAGCAGTTGAGCGAGACATTCGTTGACGACGTAGCTGAGGAGTTGGCCGACACATAGATGGTGCGCATCGTCGCTGATACCTCTGCCCTCGTTAGTTTGGGAACCGTTTCGGACACCACGACACACCCACTCGATATACTCCTCGAGTCGCACGAACTCTTACTCCCCGAGCAAGTTCTCGAAGAGTTAGCTGAGACGGCTTCTTACGAAGATGCTTCTGGAGAGGCAGCCCAAGCCGTGCTTGACCGTAAGAACGGGTTCGAGGTTCGACTCATCGAACTGGACGAAACGTTTCCACTCGACGATGGCGAGAACTCGGCAGTTACGTTGGCGAACGAAGTAAACGCGGTTCAGTTCCTCTGCGACGAATTCAACCGGCTAGCACTGATCCATGCATCACTCGCTGACACTCGCCTCGTGACGACCCCAATCCTGCTCACTGCTTTCGTGCGGAACGACGTGCTCTCTCCGGATTCTGCGGAGCAGTTTCTCGAGATGATGAGTGAGGCTCGATGTTGGTCGTCAAACTCCTACGTCGCACGCGCGAAATCGACACTGCAACAGCAACGAGAGGGAAATTAACACCCTCTGGCTGCGATCAGATAGCTTCTCGTGGCGCTGAATAGAGAGCGCGTGTGTTGCATTTCGCAGTGTCAGAGAAGTCAGCGAGGATTTTGTTTTGCTCTCGTTTTTATTCCGAAGTAGATGCCACCCAGCATCACTACAAGTGCCACTCCTGCGAGCCAGAGTCGCTCTGTATCGGGACTTCCGGTCGTGTAGGCGTACAATTGATAGCCCGCAGTTATCAGCATACCCAAACTGCTCACAATCACTGCGGTACCTTCATCTATAGCAAATCAGTGCATCTAATGACATTAATGGTTCCGTCGAAGTGATGCATACACCCTCTGTATCGGCTACGCCACTCCAGACAGTGTTCGGCGAGGTTTCTGTGGACGTGCTGAATAGAGAGCGCGTATCTCGCAGCCGTTCGTCGCGGAAAGCCCGTCGTCTAGGGTGATCGTGCGGAAGAATAAGGCCATCAGACAGTGTATAGGTACAGTTGAGGTATCATGGAGACCGTCGTATCAGCAGACGGCACGCCCATTGCGTACGAACGATCCGGGAACGGGCCACCGCTCGTCCTCGTGCACGGGAGCGCCGACCTCCACACGTTCTGGGATTTGACCGGGACGCGTTCGGCCTTCGCAGAACACTGTACGGTGTACGCGATCGACAGGCGTGGACGTGGCGAGAGTGGTGACGCTGTCGAGTACGAACTAGAACGAGAGGCCGAGGACGTGGCAGCCGTCGTCAATTCGATCGAGGACCCAGTAACGCTGCTCGGTCACTCCAGTGGAGCTCTCTACTCACTGGAGGCGGCCCTGCGTACCGACAATCTGCGCAAACTCATTCTGAACGAACCTCCCGTTGCGGTCGGCGACCACGAACTCGACGTCGAAGAGGCCGTCACTGAAATGCGGAGACTGCTGGACGGCGGTGAGCGCGAGCAGGCGCTCGTTCTGTTCCTGCAAGAAGTCGCCCAGCTCACGCCGGAGGAACTCGACGCGGTTCGCTCGGCCCCAATCTGGACGGATATGGTTGACGCTGCCAATACACTGCCCCGCGAGTTGCGAGCGATTGCTGAGTACGAGTTTGATGCTACCCGGTTCGTAGAGATGACCACGCCGACCCTGGTGTTGTCCGGCGGTGAGAGCGCCCCATTCTACACCGATGCAACGCAAGCGGTCACCGACGCGCTTCCGCACAGCCGACTCGTCATCTTCGACGGGCACGCCCACGAGCCGATGAACACCACGCCAGACCGCTTCGTCGACGAGGTGCTCACGTTCGTTCGTGAATCGGACTGACGGAGCCACACCGCTCTCCGATTCATTTTCCGGCGGAGTTGTTGGTACGAAAACGGGAGTTATTGTGACGAGCTGGCGTCAACGGCGAGAGGATCGCCGACGATCTCGATCCCGTACTGGTCGAGCTGCTCGGCAACGCGGTTCATCTGTGCGTCCACCTCTGAATCATCTGGAATCGTCCATGAGTCGGCTGGGCTCCCGACCGACGCCCAGAGCTGTTCGAGGCCGGGGTCGTGGACGAACATGAGCCACCGTGTCTCATCTTCAGTGAGGTAGCTGTGTGGCCGTCCGTGAGGTACAAAGACTGTCGAGCCACTCGTCGCGATAAAGCGCTCGCCATCGACTTCGAACGTCACTGTCCCGTCGATGATGTACCACATCTCATCATCAGATTGGTGTACGTGCATTGGCGGCGACTATCCTGCAGGGACGTGCTCTTCGATCATCGAGAACGAGCCGTTGGTATTTTCCGCTGTGGCCTTCAGGACGGTGAGCGACCCGAGGGACCAGTACGCATCACCTTCTTGGGAGTCGAGCATCCACGCTTGCGGCTGTTCGTCCGTTTCCATATGTCCATTACGTCTCCTCACAGCATAAGCCGCTAAGGTGGTTTTTGCTGAATACACCCTCTATATCTCGCAAGTCACTGCTGACAGGATGCAGGCAGGACAGGTTTCGATGCGGTAACTCGCTTCCCTGTATCGACTGCTCAAATCGGCCCGTTGCGAACCCGCACTCGTGACACACTCGCGCCCTCTATTCAGCATGGTCACAGCAACCTCACCGAACACTGTCAGGAGCGACGTGCTGAATGGAGAGGGTGTATGCAGCACGCCACTGCGATTCGTTTCAGGCCCTTGGTTGCGAAATAGTCATTCAGTAGAGTTTGCGGACCCACTAATCACTCACCAATTGTTTGCGAGGTTACACTCGAATTCAGATCCTGTGATATGAGTACAGTCAGTGCTTGGTTGCCGTGTCTGTTGTCGCCTCATCAACGCGCTCTTTCGCTCGTCGATAACTCCGGATGAATGCATAGGCTAGTCCGAGTACTGCTCCGATACTTAGGACGCCTGGACCGACACTGAGAGATATTTCGGTCGGCGTTGAGACGAATGAGAAGAGATAGATGATCGTCCCCTCGGTTCCGACCGTAAGCGATCCCACACCGAGGAGAGCCAGGATGAGTGGACCACCAACAGCCAGTAGGATGAACACCGCGACGGCGGCGACAGCAGCACCCGAGAAAGCGTCCCAGACGAGCGCAGTCACCGAGATTCGACGTGGTCGATCACTCGCCCGTCCGTAAATCCGGACGCCGTTCGGATGGTCTTGTAGCCTGGCGTCGGCGGGAACACTGAGAAGCGTCATCGTCATCCAGAGGTCAGCGATTGCCCCGGCGGCGTTCGCCGCTAACGGCACGATGAGCCAGTCCCACTCAAAGATGAGCATTACCGGTACCCCGACGGTAGTCATCACGACCAGCGGTGTCATGAGTAAGACGATGAACTGGTTACGAGTGAACTCGTGATCGGTCGTTGCGTAAGCGTACGGTAGGATAAAATGAGCGAGCCCGACTCCATACTTCGGCTTACCGCCGTAGTAGCGGATGGCGAGACCATGCAGCCACTCGTGAGGAATGATGAAGACAGTGCCAAGAACCAAAATCACGAGCACATCCAGTGCACTCGTCCACCATGCCACCCCGGAGGGTGCGAACTGGAAGGTCACTGCATGGCCGGTAACAGTCTGGTAGAGTCCACTGAGAAGAGTTGCTCCGACGATCAATCCGAGCGTTCCGAGACACGTCATCTGGATCGTAAGCCCTCGGGTCAGTTCAAGATCTGCGAGCAGCGTCTCTTGTTCGGATCGAGTAGCCGTGACCATAGTGACCAGAGTGTTGGGCTGCTGAAATAATTACTCCGAGTATTGAGCACATCGAGGGAGAGACATATTACAATACGCCCCGTCCTGAGTGATTCAATTCACTTTCTCCGGGTCTGTGTCGATGACCGATTCGCGCCCTCTATTCAGCATTCCCGCAGAAATTTCGCCAGCTACTGTAGAAGTCGCATGCTGACCACAGAGCGCGAGTCGATTAGCGCCATCAGCACCGTTTCACGATCGAACTATTCCCGTCTCGGCGGGGGGTACGCGAGTCCCCGCAGTATTTGAACGTCGCGGGAGACGATACGTTCGATGCCCTCCATCATCGATAAAACCGTGTTTGGCGAACCTTCCAGGAGTCTTGCACTGGTTTACCTCTGTGGCGCACTTCTGATGGCCGGACAGCAAGGATACTACGTCATTGTCAAATGGGCGACACCGTTCTATGCTGTACTGTTCCTGATCGCCGGGATAGCCCTCTCCAGCATTGCCGAGTCCCTGCCGAACCTCGACGACGTGCAGCCGGCGTCTTGCGGCTCACAGCACTCGTCGTGCTGGTGAGCATGCTCGTAATTATGATCATCACACCCGAACTCCTCATCAACTGAGCGCGGTGATCTATTCGAACTCACTCCTGTCAACCGGGTGTATTCTTGAGGAGGGTCCGTCACGACTGCTGACGATTCACGGGTGAATCTGCCGGATCAGACACACGGTTTCTGATAGAGTTCGGCCAGTCTGTAACTACGCCGCTGCACGTACACCGCATATTTGGAAATTTGAGGAGGACTACATCTAACCTTTTCAGCGAAGGGTAGCTTCAGTCGTACCCGGGAGAATAGAACGCGCTCACCATGCTGAATACGCGTTCTGTATTCAGCACGGTACTGCGATTCGTTTCACAGCTTTGGTTGCAGAACAGTTGTGCAGTAGAGACGTGCGTAGTTCGTCATGGAAACAGTGAGAGAATATCGAGGAGAGTTTGCTTCACTTTCTCGTTGGAGACTGTAGCGCCGATAGTAAACATAACGAACACGACAGCGCCAGCGACCAGAGACGAGACGGTCCTTATATCAACTGGCCCGAAAACGTACACGACTATCACACAGACTACAGCACTTAACGAGGAAAATACCAACCAATGGGATGATCCTCTCATTGGTACTCGTTTGAGGATCCGTCTCTCAGATACAAACGTTTGCTGACTCACCGTCGTGAAGTACCTCCGAGACAGGCCTCGAAAACTCGTCCTGCTCATCTGTAGAGAGGCGTTTTGTACTAGCCGACACAGCGTCTCTCTGCACTGAGCGATTCGATTCCATTAAGCTGAGAGCTAATCCTGACCGATACGCGCCCGCTATTCAGCACGCCCACAGCACCCTCACCGAACGCTGTCAGAAGCGTCGTGACCGACTCAGAGGGTGTATGCAGCAACCACGACCGACTAGTTACATCAGCATTGAGACGCGTGTGAACAGGATTTCCCTCGTTTTCAGGATTTGCTTTTATGTTACTCGAAGACAACAGAGAGCATGGACTCCGACTCGAACGGTACGATTGCCCTCGGTTTCGGCCTCGGAAGCGCACTCGGGGCTGGCACGGGAACTGCCATCGGGGCGATCACTGGCGACTTTCCTTTCTGGTTGGGAATGGGAATCGGTCTCGGCTCAGCGCTCGGGACGGCTATAGGCGTCACCTTCGCTCGTGGGGGAAACTCCGGCCATACGGACGCCCCGAAGCGCCCTGATTCCGCCTGACCGAGACGTACCCTGTACTGACCGACTCCGCGTCGGTCTCATCGAAGCACACACTATACGGGCAATATGACTCACGCTATCTCAAAATCGGACGACAAAGATGTCGGCAGTGCCGGCATCGTTATGTTTCTTGTTCTGACGTTCGCGTGGTCATGGGGGTTCTGGGGATCGAAGATCCTTCTCGAAATGGGTGTCACCGAGGGTGTTCCGGTCCTGCCGAATCTCGGCGCGTTCGGTCCGACAGTTGCTGCGTTTCTCCTCGTCGCTTACGCGAACGGGTTCGCGGGAGCGCGTCGACTCGCTGGTCGGGCAATCCAGCTCGACTATCCCAAGCAATGGATTCTCGTGGCCCTGCTGCTCCCACTGGCGATTGTCGGTGGCGCGCTCACAGTGGCCATCGCCACCGGCACGACACCGACGTTTCCCTGGGCGGACCAACCGATTGTCCTCCTCGTCGCGTTCGGCTGGATTTTGGTACTGGGAGGACCGATCCAAGAGGAGTTCGGGTGGCGTGGCTACCTCCTCGATCCGCTCCAAGAGCGACTTACGCCGCTCGGTGGGGGTCTCGCTGTCGGACTCGTTTGGGCAGTCTGGCATCTACCGTTGTTCTACATCCGGAGCGAGACGATCTACTACGACAATCCGTTCCTCGGGTTCGCTGTCTCCATCACCTTGCTTTCCGTGCTCATGACGTGGGTGTACAACAGTACGAACGGAAGCCTCCTCCCGGCGCTCCTTATGCACACCTCGTGGAACTGGGCTCAGGGAATGTTCCCTATTCTCGACTCCGATCCCGCGAGCCTCGCGATGGTCGGGCTCCTCGTCGCGGCGACCCTCGTCGTGGTAGTGTATTCGGGACCGAGACGGTTAGGACAGACCGCCCGATCTGACCCTCGGACTCGGTAGCACAACCCACGAAGTGAACCGAGATAGTTATTGCGGGATTGTCAGATTCAGTTCACGGCTAACGCCGCGGGCTTTCTCCTTGAATCTCTGTAACTGTCGCAGCACTCGCTCCTAGAGCTGCAAATTCTATCGTCAGTTCGCCTTGAGCGTACTGGAATGCGAAGTAGAGGAACGAGGAAATTATTCCGAGTACAATACTCAGATTACGATTCATGCTGTGACAGAACGGATGGAACGGAAAAAGCATGGGACATATCAGATTCCACTCAAACTGCTATTTATTTCCTCTATTCAGCATATTTCCAAGGCACTATCATGAGCTATGGATATCAACGGACCCAATGTGCCAGCAGACGTCCTGAGCACTGTTTCGTTCTCACGCTGATGTCTCTTGGTTAGAAGTGGGGTTCGACGTGTCGGTGTCGATAGGAAACGTAATCGAGAGGTCGATTGCTTCGGTTCCGTCGCGGAGAATCGGGCGTTTGCTGTTGCCATCTGTAATGAACTCGATGACACCGAGCGCTTCGAGTTCTTTGAGGTTCCGGTGAACCTCTTTGTAATCGCGGTCGACGAGTTGAGCCGTCTCGCGAATACTCTCCGGACGTTCACTGGTGGCGCTGACGGGGCGTTCGTCTCGCCCGCACACGATTCCAGACCGCGTCGGTCGCGGCGCCGTCTCAAGAGGATTTTCGAGTGGAAATGCAGGTACGAAATTCTGATATGTTATATGCTGGTCATAGTTTTGAGGGCGAAAAACGGCGTACACCCCCAGATTCACCGGACTGTGACCTCCACTGTGCGATGTAGAAGGTCGCATCGTGGCTTCCGATCGGATGTCGGCTCTCGACTCGAACCGGAGGTTCCGGAACAGCGAATTCGGGAGTTTCAGGGATTCTCGCGTGTGTGTAGCACCGGTGGCCACGACACAGTGTTCCAGTTCGGCTGTCGTCGACGACATCAAGAATCCGACTTCGGTCGATACACCCCCTCGAGAGAGGGATGTACCGGGTTCTGAGCGTTCTTCGAGAGGGATCGAAGCCCCCATCTCGTCGAGGGACCCATTCTAGAGCGAATCGAGAATGACGTTTAGAGGGGCTGTGCGCTGGTTTCTCCGAAGTACGGGCTGCGTCACGTCTGAGACATTCGGAGGGTCGTGGCTGTCAATTGCCGGCCCGATTTGACACCGTTCACACGCTACTCCCTCCGGGAACGGGTGTCGCTGTACGATTCCGTAGACCGAATTCAGTGGTCTCGTGCCGTCGGAACGCGTTCCCAGAGGGGTGTACGATGATATCATCGCCGAACAGTGACAGAATCGGTACCTAACCCGTCGCGCTCGAATCGGCGCTCGAAAACTGCACGCACTCGAGAGCGAAGACACAGAAGACACCAATCAGTCCACAGAGAACCGTTCGCTACTCCGGCAGCTCGTCGAACTCCTCACCAAACTCACGAGGAGACGCACCGTCAATCAAGACGCACGTTTCATCACCCAAGATATCACGAGAGTCATAGAGTGTCTCGACTACCTGGGTAAGGAGGACGAACCCCGTGGTCTCACTGAGGGTGCGGTCTCGGCGCTCGCCGAGAGCGAGCCATCGAATTCCAGTTGAGGAACTACGAATGTTGTGACGAGACGGAAGTAGCGTGAGCGTGATAGAGCGCCCACTATAGTAACCGGTAGAACTTTTTACTCAGAGATAGTTGCAGTAGCTAGTGAATCATCTCGACGAGATCTCCGTCGAGGAATTGCAAGACGCTCTCGACAACGTGGACGGAAAGAAGCCGACACAAC